>JBBTXY010000033.1:0-3621 GCA_038062075.1 Patescibacteria group bacterium | reverse complement strand
TAGCGCGGCATAACCACAACATGCCTCGCAGCTCTGCTGCGAGGTAGTTGACTGACGAGCAATGAAAGGACTTCATCACGTGCATCTTCGGAAGAGGATGCATCAGAAACATCTGGAGCCATTTCCGGCGCGGACGGGTTGGATGCGGTTGCTCGACAAGCTCGTTCTTGCGGTCGGTATCATAGGCCCACTTACAGCGGTACCTCAGATCCTGAAAATCTACATTCTGCAAGACGCGACAGGTGTCTCGGTCATTTCGTGGGGTGTTTGGATCCTTCTCGATTTTCCGTGGATTGCCTATGGGGTCGTCCATCGTGAACGTCCGATTATTGTCACCTATTCGCTCTGGTTTTTTATGAACGTAGCGGTGTTCGTGGGGGCAGTGACGTATGGTGCTGGCGTGTTCTAAGATGTTGTCTTGAGCGTGAGGTTACCATGTGCTCGGAGTGTGCTCGCGTCGGCGAATTCTTTTTTGAGGGCATGGAAATAGCCGGCGAGGGCTATCATAAGCGCATTATCGGTTGCAAGCTCACGCGGAGGGATGAGGAGTTTCGTGCCGAGACCATAGTCTTTGATTGAAGAGGCGAGCTGGCTGCGGATGTGTTCGTTGGCCGAGACGCCGCCGCCGATGAGGACGGTTTCGGCACCATACTGTTCGATGGCGTTCATTGTTTTCGCGATAAGCACGTCGGCGGCAGCGTCTTCGAATTCGCGCGCGATTTCCTTTTTCATTTCATCTGACAGAGGCTGGTTTGCCTCGACGATTCTCCGCACCGCTGTCTTCAACCCTGCAAACGAAAAATCATACGTCTCATCGTCAATCATTGGTCTCGGCAATGTTACGGATTTACGAAGTCCGTATTTTCGAGCTTCATTAGCGAGACGGTCAATTTCCGGCCCGCCCGGGTAGGGAAGCCCAAGCAAGCGCGCGACTTTATCAAATGCTTCGCCGACGGCATCATCGCGCGTTTGCCCGATGAGCTCGTACTGCATCCACTCGCGCGAAAGCACGAGTTCGGTGTGCCCGCCGGAGATGAGAAGCGACAAAAGCGGGAATTTGAATTTTGCCAGCTTCCCTAATGATGGACTTCGTAAGTCCATCATTGAAAGTACAACATGGCCTTCCATATGATTGACGGGGACGAGAGGGAGTTCCCACGCGGCGGCGAGCGCCTTTGCGAAATTGACGCCGACCCAGAGCGCGGGCTCGAGGCCAGGGCCGTGCGTAACCGCAATTACATCTACAGCAGGCTTCCCGTTGGATTTGAGAAAGTGGATGAGCTGTTTGCGCAATTCGGTTTCCCGCTCAAGGATTTTTTCTACATCTGATGTCAAGGTGACACCTTGACATTTGAGGCGAGCTTCGCCGAGGGCTTTCTCCAGAAGCGGCACGAGATTCTTCTCATGTTCGCGTTTCGCGAGATTCGGAAAGACGCCGCCATAGGGCGCGTGCGTATCCGTCTGCGAGAGAAGGGCATTGCCGAGGATTTTGAATGAGAAATGCACACCAAAATCGCCGTCTGCCTCAATGATGCAGATAGCAGTTTCGTCACATGACGTTTCTATTCCCAAGATACGCATAGCTCTCTATATAACGCATATCCACGGCTTAAGCTACTCTGTGAAAGCCCCATGTCATAATAGGAAGCTATGCGCAGTCAGTGGCGTGATGATTTTCCCACAAGCACAAATCCCTTGAAATTTTTTGTGTTTGCGTCCCGTCCGCATTGGTTTGCGGCCGTCTGCAGTATCGCGGCTGTCGTTGTGAGCGGGACGATCTATTCCGCCGGCATACCATATTCGTTCAAACTCATTACTGACGCGGTGACAGCGCTCGGGAGCGGTGGAACGTATCAAACGGTTCTCTTCGCGGCGATCATGTACATCATTATCACGACCGTGTCGCACCTTATTTGGCGCGTGAGCGGTTACAGCGGTTCGTATTGGGCGACGGGCGCGCGAGCGACAGCACGGCACGCGCTTACTGCCTATGTCACCTTGCATAGTCGCGCGTATTTCTCGGATCGTTTCGCTGGCTCCATTTCGAACAAAATAGGCCACGCCTCAAATGGAGCTCGCGATCTGGTCGATAAGGTGCTCTGGGAATTCCTTGCACTTCTCGTTTCCGTCATCGCCAGTTTTGCGATCGCGTTTCTGACGAGTCCGCTCCTTGGCGTGATGTTTCTTGCGTGGGTCACGATCATCACGCTTATTAATGTGTATTTTGGCTATAAACGCACTGCAATCTCTGCGAAGGCTCAAGCGATCGAAACGAAGCTCACCGGTGCTACCGTTGATCTTCTTTCCAACATCACTGCGATGCAGGAGTATGCGCGGCGCATGTTCGAGATGGATCGCCTGAAGGACATCATTGATAAGCGTCGCAAGGCGGGTCTGCGCAATTGGCACTTTGGTGAGCATGTGCTTACCTTCAACAGCTTTGTCCAGGCATGTTTTGCCGCAGCCATGGTGCTTATTGCCGTGCGTCTTGCGTCGACCGGCGCCATCTCGGCAGGTGATGTGGTCCTCATCATCACGATGATATTCAGAGTCGAGGACCAGTTTCTCTTTATAGGGTCGCATATCAATCATTTGAGCGAGACGTGGGGCGAGATGAAGGACAGCCTCGAGGAAATACTCCTACCGCACGAGATGCCGGATGCGCCTGATGCAGTGGAGCTGAGAGTGGCCACGGGGAAGATCGAGTTCGATCGCGTCTCATTCGGCTACGGCACCGACCGGATATTCGACCGCTTGTCTTTCATGGTGCCGGGTGGAGAGCGCGTGGGACTCGTAGGGCGGAGCGGCGCGGGGAAGTCGACTCTTGTGCGCCTTCTTTTGCATCATTATGAACTCGAGACGGGCATTATCAGGATCGATGGCATGAATATCGCGAAGGTGACGCAGGAGAGCCTGCGCGAGCATATCAGCATCGTGCCGCAAGAACCTTTACTCTTCCATCGTTCTATTCAAGACAACATCGCCTATGGGAAACCGGGGGCCACGAAAGAGGAAGTGATGGAAGCGGCGCGGCTCGCGCAGGCGCATGATTTCATCATGCGGCTTCCGGAAGAATATGCGTCACTCGTCGGCGAACGTGGCGTGAAGCTCTCCGGCGGCGAGCGTCAGCGCATCGCGATCGCGCGCGCTATCCTGAAGAACGCGCCAATACTGCTCCTCGACGAGGCGACCTCGGCGCTCGACAGCGAGAGCGAAGTCGTCATCCAGAAAGCGCTCCATGCGCTTATGGAAGGGAAGACAGTCATCGCTATCGCGCACCGGCTCTCCACCTTGCGCGAGATGGATCGCATTATCGTGATGGAGCAGGGGACGATTATCGAAGACGGCACGCACGCGGAGCTTCTGAAGAAACGGGGCACATACGCTGACCTTTGGAATCATCAGGCGGGCGGATTCCTGCAGGATGAATGAACAACTGCTGAAAAAGTCTGTCTGCATCGTTGCGGGGCCCCAGCGTTTTCGTCGCCGTACTTTCAAGTACGTCTCCGAACCCGCTTTCCCCGCGCCTCGCATCCAGAGCTTTTTCAACAGTTTCTGTACTTTCAGTGCGCGGTGAGGGGATTGAACCCACGACCCTCGTCACGTCAAGACGATGCTCTA
>JBBTXY010000032.1:0-11451 GCA_038062075.1 Patescibacteria group bacterium | reverse complement strand
TAGCGCGGCATAACCACAACATGCCTCGCAGCTCTGCTGCGAGGTAGTTGACTATCCGCGCCTCTTCTGCCACACGCTTTTGCATCCTATTGGAGAAGCGGCGGCCAAAGAATATGGGAGCGTTGCGCGAGCCTATGCGCGCGGCGATACATTTTGTCGCGCCGGCTACTACCACGGCGTTTTAGAAGGAGTGTTTGGCGAGGAGGGTGCAGAGTGGTTGCTCACGCATCTGGACTCGATATGCGAGGACATCGAAGGGAAGGAGCGATACTCGTACAGCTATTTCAGTTGCGTGCACGGCGTCGGCCACGGGCTCATGGCGTACTTCGATCATGAGCTTTTCGAATCACTTGAAGGCTGCGACAAGCTCTCAGGGGCATGGGAACAATCGACCTGCTACGGGGGTGTCTTTATGGAGAACGTTATCAGTGACAGCCCCGACGAGCCTTCGAAGTTCTTGAAACGCGACGACCCGCTCTACCCTTGCAATGCAGTCGACGACGTGTATCGCTACCAATGCTACCTCATGCAGACCTCGCACATGTTGACACTTTTCGATGGTGATTTCGGAAAGGTGTTCGATGCATGTGCGTCAGTCGAGGAGAAGTACCGCACCACCTGCTACCAGAGCCTCGGGCGTGACGCATCAGGGTGGTCGTTTGGCTCTCAGGAAGACGTGCTTGTATATTGCGAGAATGGACGAACATCCGAGCAGAAAACATATTGTCTTGTCGGGGCGGCGGTGGATTTTATCCAGTCGTCCGGCGCCGAAGCGGCGCGAGCATTGTGCCAGAGAGGAGATGCCGAAGCCCGAAAAACGTGCTCCGAGGCGGTTGAGTATCAATTACGGTCGCTATAGTAATCCACTGCAGCGTATGTACGAGGGGTATTTCCTGGTACCATACAAGGTAATGGGAGCCAAAGATACTCACAGCAGAGGGATACATACACTTATAGGAGTTGGGGCGATTATGGCAGGTGTTGTGCTTGGTTTTGTTTTAGTTTTTTTCGATAGTTCAGACGATAGGCAATTGATAGTACAAGCTGCAGCTATAAATCCGGATTGCGTGGGTTACGATCCTTCCTGTCAATGGCCAAACAAGAATCCAGAAACTGGCAAACAGTGTCTAATTGGGAAGCCGTGCAAAGAGCCAACACAAACAGGAGGCTTTTGTACTGGCAAGTGTCGGGCTGACGGTAAATGCTTGGGTGAGGCGTGTGAAGGGAAGGGTCTTGAAGGCAAACCGAAAGAGATGCCGAAAGAAGGAGGTGGCATGCCGCCGATGTTGCCAATGCCTCCGATGGGAATGCCAAAACCTGACATGCCGATGCCACCAGAACAGAATGATGAGTGCAGGAAACATCCGACAAGTACTGAATGTCGAAGCTTAGGTGGACAGGGCGGCGTGAGCGGTCTCCTCAATAGCTGGTTCGGGGCCGATACGTTAGGCACGGGAGGCACTTTGCAAAATACGGCCCAATCGGTTGCCGATAAGCTTTGGTCGTTCATTACTGGCGGTGATACGAGCGAAAGCACGCAAACGAGCAGTTCTCAAAGCGGCGCAAGCACGCAGACGAATACCTCAAACTCGCCGTTCTCAACGTCGAACGTTACAACCGGCGGTTCTGTGCAATTGAATGCGCAAGCAGGCGGCGCGCAGGCGCAAGCGGGGCAAGGCTCGAGTTTCTCCGGCGGGCAAACGGTGACGGGCTTTGACGCCGATGCATCGGCCGATGGCGGCTCGCCAGGATTCTGGGATATCGTCGGCCAGATACTCAGCGGGGTCGAGATCATTTTGCAAGAGATGCTCGCGGGGCTGTTGTAGCGAGCATGTGGACCCCGTTAGAGGCCAGCGTATCTCTAGAGCATGTCTGAAAACCCGTGGCACCCAGGCAGAAATGTGCGGTTTTCGTTATGAGACACGAGCCGGAGTCCGAAACGTAGCTGCGCTACGTTGAGGGCGAGGAGAAGTGTCGAATAGAAAACCACACATTTCTGGCAGGGGGAGGTTTTCAAACATGCTCTAGCATAACTCATGCACGATCAAACTACGCAATCAGACGCTTCAGAATTGGTACAAGCCTCTAACGGGGTTTCCTACGACGACTTCGCGAAACTTGATATTCGCATTGGCACTGTTATCGCGGCCGAGCTCGTTCCGGAGACCGACAAGCTCATCAAGTGCACGATCGACTTCGGCGAGCGAGACATTCGGACCATCGTCTCCGGCATCGCGCTTTTCCGAAAACCCGAAGAACTCGTGGGGAAGCAGCTCCCCTATATCGTGAACCTTGCGCCGAAGGTGCTCCGTGGCATCGAGAGCCAAGGGATGCTCCTCGCGACGCATGCAGACGACGGTATCGCACTCTTGGTACCTGATGTTCCTGTTCCTCCTGGCGCGAAGATCGGCTGAAGCCCTGTTTTTTACGTGCCGGCCCCGTGAGATGGCCATAGGGCCCTTTCTCTGGGGTATAATTTCTCCTATGCAATTCTCGCGCACGCTCGCGCGGTGGTTTCCGGTACCACACCTGCTCGCGCCCCAGGCGGCGGGCGTCGATATTACCGATGCGTCGGTGAAATGGCTCTTGTTCGACGCGCGCGGAGAGGCTTTGCGCCTTGCATCCTACGGTAGCCAGAAAATTCCCGAGAGAGTAGTCGAGCGGGGAACGATCAAAGACACACATACACTGGCTGAAGTCTTGGGAGATATCCGCAAACGCGAGAAGCTTCTCTTTGCACACGCGGCGCTTCCTGAAGAAGACGCGTACGTTTTCAGCATGCATGTGCCGCCCGGAAGCCCGCCCGCACAGGCGCGCGCCATGATCGAGTTTGAGCTTGAAGGCCGCGTTCCCATTCCTCCGAGTGAAGCGGTCTTCGATTACGATGTCGTCGCGCGGCATGACGAGAACGGCGAAGAGATCGCGGTTTCCGTCTTTCCGCGCGATCTCGCGGAAGGATACACTGAAAGCTTCGCGAAAGCCGGCATCGAACTGCTCTCCTTGGAGATCGAGGCGCGCTCGATCGCGCGGGCGGTCTCGCAGAAGGGGCGCGACCTCACGACGTTGCTTGTGGACTGCGGTCATGCGCGCACCGGCGTTGCCGTCCTCGTGCACGGCATTCCCATTTTTACCTCGACGATCGACATCGGCGGGCAGCATTTGAGTAAGGCCGTCATGGATGCACTCTCAATTTCGGAGGACGAAGCGCAGGTCTTCAAGAACGAACACGGCCTCGTGCCCGACCCGTCCGTTCAAAAGGGGGTTGAGGCGCTTGAGAAGGTCGCGAGCACGCTCGCCGATGAGATCGGGCGGCATTACCGCTTTTGGGAGACGCGTCGCAGCGAGCGGAATGAACGTTCGATGCCAGTTGAGCGCGTGTTCCTCTTGGGCGGCAGTGCAAATTTGAAAGGGTTCCCCGAATTCATCGCGGGGAAAGTCCGCGCTCTTACCGAGCGACCGAATGTCTGGCGCAACGTCTTCTCGTTCGACGATTACATCCCACCTATTGATTTCCGCACATCGTTCCAATATGCGACCGCAGTTGGGCTCGCGCTGCGCAACCGATAAGTATGCCTGTACACACGAAATGGCATAGCCCGAACACACGAGCAAGTAAATTTGGTGCATAAACGTATTATGAACACAACAACGATTTTCAGACTCATTAGAATTTGTAAAGCTCGTGTGGCGGGCCATTTCGTGTGACAGGTATGTCGAACGTCCTTCCTCTCAAGTACAGAAGCATAGAAGTGGGCCGTCTCTGGACGCGTTTTCTCTTCGTTGGAGCATGCGTCCTTACAGGAGGCGCTATTGTCGCGCTCCTCGCGCTTCTTCCTGCACTCATTTCGGTGCGCGTCGCGCGCACGAATATCCATTCGTCGGACAGTGCGCGCATTGCAAGCGAGGATCAGAGCGCCGCGAAGCGCGCGCAGGCACTCCTAAGCGTTCTGAACCCCATCGCTTCTGCGACGAGTTCGCCCACCGACGCCCTTGTCGTCGCGCTTGCGCCCAGACCCGCGGATATTTCGATAGAGACCATCACGTACACCAGTGACCGTTCGAGCCTCGTCCTCTCCGGTGTATCGGAAAGGCGGGAAGCGGTGAGCGAGTACCGCGATGCGCTCGAAGAGATAGGGCGGTTCTCGTCAGTTGCGGTGCCGGTTTCCGCGCTCGTGGGGACGCAGGAGGGCAAATTTACTATTACGCTGACGGGTAGGTTTTGAGGCGTATGATGCGATTATTTGCTGGAATGACATTTCTTGTCGCACTCGCACTGTGGGGAGCATTTGGATTTCTCGTCTACGACTTGAATGGCGCGCGGGCGGAATTAGCACTTGCACAAACAGAAGCGCGCGAAGAGAGCCTGCGCGGTGAATCTGCTGCGCGCCTGCGCGCGACGATACAAGACACCGAAGCGGAGCGCGCAGCACTTGAGAGCGTCGTGAAGGTTCCCATCCTTACAGCGGTCGAAGCAATCGAGAGCGCAGGGAAGAAGGCGGGAGCCACAGAAGTTTCCATCGGGAACGCATCGCCAACGGGCGCAGGAATGCCGGAAGGCGTCATGGCGGTTTCCGTTGTCGTGAATGCGCGTGGAAGTTTTGCCGCGCTCATACGCACCCTCCGCGTCTTTGAAACGCTCTCCCTCCCGTCGACTGTGGAGCAGTTCGAGCTCGAACACGTCGACAATGCCTGGCGCTTCACCGCGCGTCTGCGGCTTATAGTCGCCGCTTCTGCCTTATGAGATTTTCCAGCGACTTCCAGATGAACGTACGGGATGCCCTAGCAGCGCGCCACGAGCCTGAAGCACAATATCTCCTTGCGAGCCTGTATTGGAGTGTGCTGGTATCACTCTTTGTTATCATCGTCATCGCAAGTCTCGCATTTGGATTGTGGGAATTTTCTTGGACGCCTGTAAGTAACGAGACGATCGTGGGCGCGCGGCCGCAGGCGGCATTTACGCGGGTGCAGTTGCAAGAGACGCTTGAAGGCTTTAACGCCCGCGCGGAGCGCTTCGACGAGCGGATGCTCGCACCGGTTTCCGTTAAAGATCCGTCGTGAGCGAGCTTGTAGCTTGTACCCGCCTGCCGTGCGGGCAGGGCTTGTAGCTGGTAGGATGGAAAACGTTACCCCTCGTAGCTCAATGGACAGAGCCGCGGACTTCTAAGCCGCTGATGTTGGTTCGATTCCAGCCGAGGGGAGATGCGCGGTTAGCTCAGTGGTAGAGCGCTTCGTTTACACCGAAGATGTCGTAGGTTCGAATCCTACACCGCGCAAAATATGGAATATATACAATGGCTAACCATCTTTGTCTGGACTCCGCTTCTATTTTTGTGGGCTCTCAACTGGCGCTATCTTTCGAAATATAAGAAGACTTTTCTGTACTGCATCGCTTTTGCCCTTCTTTTCAGTGTTCCGTGGGATATTTTGGCGGTTCAAACGCAGATTTGGCAATTTCCCCAAGATACTAATCTTGGAATCTGGATTGGAGGTCTTCCTCTTGAAGAATACTTATTCATGATTTTTGTAACTTTTTTAATTTCAACAACCACACTGCTTCTTAAGAGAAGGTTCGAAAGAAGTCCTGATTTCGTGGAACAACAATAGATATGCATTTCGGAATATTTTCGTATACAGCAACAATATTGATTTTCACGGGCTTGGCGATTCTGCTCTATTTCCTCATGCTTTTTAAATTTTCACGCCGGAGCGCTAGGCTCCCTGCGAAGTACTGGAAGGTTGTTCTTGCAGTGATCCTCATCAACATAATTGCGACGAGCCCGGCTGAGTGGGCAGCACTAACATGGCGTGCGTGGACATATAATCCGGAGAGGACTTTTCACACAACTTTTTTGGGGGCAGAGATAGAGACATACCTATTCACAACTCTAGTCACCCTCGTTGTTTCTTTGGCAACTCTTCTCTATGCTAGGAGAGAAGAGCGAAAAACTTCGGCCCAAGCTCTTCAATAATTAACGTATGGCAGAATTCCGCGCCATAGTTTCCGGCAGAGTGCAGATGGTGATGTATCGTGATTTTGTGACGCGGAAGGCGCGACGTTTGGCGCTCACTGGCTTTGTGCGCAACCTCACGAATGGCACGGTTGAAGTGGTGGCGCAAGGATACGAGGACAACTTACAGAAACTCATCGAGTATTTGCACAAGGGGCCGTTTCTCGCGAAGGTTGCACACGTGCAAATTGAATGGCGCGACCCACAAAAGCACTTTGACTCATTCGGGATAGTCTATTAGCTTACAGAGATGTCTGAAACGGAGCCGCAACAAAAACCGATTGAATGTATCGGCATTATTCTTGACGGCAATCGCCGCTGGGCCAAAGAAAAAGGACTGCCGACTCTAGAAGGTCATCGACGGGGATTTGAAAAGCTGAAAGAGGCGGCGCGCTGGGTGCGTGACCGCGGCGTCTCACATCTCGTTGTGTTTGCCTTCTCAACAGAGAACTGGAAGCGCTCCGAGGAAGAGGTGAGTTACCTGATGGATATTTTCCGCACGGCAATTCGCGATGAGATCGATGAATTGGGAAAAGAAGGAATTCGAACGCGATATCTCGGTCAGCGTGAACGATTTGCGGATGATATCCAGAAGGGAATGCGTGATGCAGAAGAGAAGACAAAGGACAATACACAGATGACTTTATGGGTGTGCTTGTCGTATGGTGCGCGCGCGGAAATTGCCGCGGCTGCTCGAGCAGCCGCGGCAGCGGGCGCAATTACCGAAGAGACGCTTCGCGTGCACATGTGGAGCGCAGAGATGCCGGATCCGGATATCGTCATCCGCACCGGCGGTGCGAAACGCCTCTCCAACTTCCTCCTCTGGCAGGCGGCGTACAGCGAGCTCTTTTTTGTCGGATCGTACTGGCCTGATTTTAGCGAGCAACTTTTAGACGAAATCATCGCACAATTCAGTACGCGAGAGCGCAGGATGGGAAAATAAGCCGTTGCGCGGGCAGTATCACTGTGGTACAGTGCCGCAACTATGACCGCCGCAAAAGCCAAGACGGGCAGCAAAATTTCGGATTTGAAGCCGGGGGATACCGTGTGCGTCTGGCAGAAAATCGAGGAAAAAGGAAAGACACGTTTGCAGGCGTTTGAGGGCCTCGTGCTCGCACGCAAGCATGGGAACGAGCTGGGCGGCACGTTTACCGTGCGCAAGGTCACGTCGGGCGTTGGCGTCGAGAAAATCTTCCCCGTCCACTCGCCGATGATTGACCGAGTCGAACTGGTGAAGCGCGCGCGCGTGCGCCGCGCGAAACTGTACTACATCCGCGAGAAAGTGGCGCGCGAAGCGCGCCGGCAGCTCCGCCGCGCGCGGCTCGTCCGCGAATCAGACGTTGTGGTTGACGTAAACGCTGAAGAGCCAGTTGCAGAAGTTTCTGAAGCTGAAGCAGTGGCCGCAGACGCTGGAATTCCTGAAGAAAAGAGTGCGTAGCAATGGAGAAAAGCATGGATATGCTATAGTACATCCATGTTCAAGGCTGCGAAGAAAATGCAGGTGCAGATCAAAACCGATTACGGCGCTTTTTCTGTTGTGCTTGAGCGCGAGCCGGATATCGGCGGCTACATGGTCACGGCGCCAAAAGTGGCGGATGTCGTCACATGGGGAAAAACCATCGCACACGCAAAACGCATGGCGAAAGAAGCCATCGAATGTTCTATTGAGGGCGACGTGCTTATCGCCGCAGAAAAAGAAGGCTTGGTATCGCTCCGCAAACAGCATGCGCATGCATAGCCTATGAGTATCGTGCCGATTCTTCCGGCACGGGAAGTGCTGCGCCGTCTCTTGCGCGCCGGCTTTCGCATTGTCGCAACCAAAGGAAGCCACGTAAAATTGCATCATCCCGTAACCGAGAAGCGCACGGGAGTCCCGATGCACCCGGGTGATCTCGGCCGCAAACTCATCGGCAAGATTCTGAAGCAGGCTGGCATCAAACCAAAGGATTTCAATGAGCTGTAAAAAGCACATCTCGAAAAAGATTGAAAATAGAGCGGATTTTGGGTACAGTAGGCGAGAAGCTGTAAGGCTTTAATGCGCAGATGGAGAAATTGGCAAACTCGCCACCTTGAGGTGGTGGTGCCGAAAGGCTTGGGGGTTCAAGTCCCCCTCTGCGCACAATACTATGGAGAAAAAATCGATTCTTTCTGATTTTTCTCGAACGGTTCTTCATCCGCAAGATAAAGGTTATACAGGAGGTCTTAATGTGCTTCACAAGAAGTTCATCGAGGAGTTGGGAGAGAAATACCATGTTCTCGATCACTTTGCGTTTAACACTGAGCTTTTGGATTTTTATCGTTCTTTGACAGACGTGTCCGTGAGTCTATTTACTACGGATATTATTCAGAACCATCCGCATATTAGACCTAAGCTGGAGGCGGTATTCGAGAACATCTTTGCCGCGAATGATTTGAGAGTTAGTAAGAAAGATCCGGCCGCGTACGTACTTATTTCAAAAAAACTGAATACGAACCCATCAAACATTGTGTATATTGATGACCAACATGCGAATAACGAAGCGGCACGAACAGCGGGGATGAATATTGTTCACTTTAATAATGATACGTCTGCTGTTATCGAAAAAATAAAGCACCTGTTGTCGAAATAGTCCTATCAACTTTTGATAGTATTACGGGATGCGAAAGTACCTTCCCAAATCAACCGAGGAGTTGCTCCATTGGTACGAACGTTTTATTTCTCCCGCAACACTCATCGTGGCTTTCGCGATTGACACACTCGCGTTTCGCCGCGTCGACCTCCTTTTGAGCAATCTTCTTCTCTTTGGTTACCTCACTATTGTCGCGGGGAGCATTATCTTCTATCACCTGATCCAATCGGGTCGTGTGCGGGGCACGTTCTTTCTTACCGTGCTTCCGTTCATCCCCGTTGCGATGCAGTTTGGATTCGGTGGTCTCTTCAGTGCCTTCGTCATTCTCTACAGCCAAAGTGCTGCGTACGCATTGAGTTGGATATTCGTCGGTGTTCTCGCGGTTCTCTTAGTCGGGAATGAGCGGTTCCGCAAGCTCTATACCGGATTTGTGTTCCAAGCAAGCATTTTCTTCGCCGTTCTCATCTCGTTCCTCATTTTCTTTGTGCCGGTCGTATCAGGAAGAATCGGTATGATGATGTTCCTTCTTAGTGAGGGGTTGGCGATACTTATCATGTTCGGGTTCGTGCGTGCATTCTTGGCGTTTGCGCCCGAAGTCTACCGTGAGTCTCACCTGCGGCTCCTCCAGAGCGTCGCTTCCATATTCCTCGTATTCAACCTTCTCTACTTCACGAATGCTATCCCGCCCTTGCCACTCGCTCTCAAGGATGTAGCAGTGGCGCACTCGGTGAAGAGAGTGAGCGGTGAATATCACCTGCAGGCAGAGCCTCTGAAATGGTACCAGCGCTACCTCCGCTACAACACGGTTTTTCACAAGGCTCCGAGGGAGACGGTTTACGTCTTTACCTCGGTTTTTGCGCCGACCCGTCTTTCGACGACCATCACGCACGAGTGGCAGTTCTACGAGCCTGCGCTCAAGGAGTGGCTCACGACAAGTGAAGTAAGCTTTCCTATCCAAGGTGGGCGCGATGGCGGCTACCGCGGCTACACTTTGGAGGACGTAACCGTGCCGGGCAACTGGCGGGTGAACGTGCGCACGGGCGACGGGCGTCTCATCGGGCGCATTTCATTTGCGATCGAAGAGGTGCAGACACGTGTCGAAACGGTCGAAGAAATACGCTGAATTTGTGCACCTCTTGTTCTTGACGGGGGGTGGGGAGCCTTCACAATGACGTTATGGGTCGATTATTGGCGTCGCTTAGGGTCGCGGGTCAATAGGATTTATTTAGCAGGTAGTGCACCAATAATCGTATATGGTCCAAAAACTCGCATGGGTTTTCGGTATCGTACTCCTTCTTATCGGGGTCTTGGGCTTCGTGCCAGGAATTACCACGGACAGCCTACTCCTCGGCATCTTCCATGTGGACATGCTGCACAGCATCATCCACATCGTGACCGGCCTTGCGGCGCTTGCAGCCGCGTGGGGCATGTATAGCACCCGCCTCTACTTCCAGGTCTTCGGCGTTGTCTATGCGCTCGTGACGGTCCTTGGCTTCGTCCAAGGGGACAGCGTACTTGGCCTCTTCGCAGTTAATATGGCGGATAATCTCCTCCACCTCGTGATCGCGGCGGTCGCACTCTGGGCAGGCTTCGTCGCCAAGGAGGAAGCGCCTCTGGCGATGGGCGGCATGCAGGCAGGAGCGATGTAAGGTTTAAGTTTCGTTTGCAAACGAAAGGCGCGGCCGCCCTTGGGGCGGCTGTGTTCGTTCCTGCTCGCCTGCCAGCAGGCGAACAAGTCGCATTTATGTCTCTGATTTGCTATAACTGTTCTGTTTATGGCGACTATGGTGTAACGGTTAACACTGGAGCTTGTGGAGCTCTCGATTCGAGTTCGACTCTCGATAGTCGCCCATGAAAGAAAAGCCTCGTGTATTCAAAGAATACATATCGTCCGTTCTGGACGATATTGAGGATGCGCTCAAGACAAAAAAGGGCTATTCGCTGCGGAGTCCGATCAAGTTTAAGATCGCGGTTGTGAACACTAAAAGCCACGGCGGCGGTCTTAAGGTGTACGTTGTGGGGGCTGAGGGGAAGTACAAATCCGAGGAAATAAGCCACATTGAGTTCTCGATTCATCCGCCCCGCGCGTAGTTATGCACTTGCTCTTCCGCCGGCTTGCTGCGGTCGTCTATAATGATTTTCAAAGGTCGGTATAGTGCGCATTCACTATTTTCTCTATGCAAGGTAACAAGGCATTACACATGGTGGCATGGATCCTCCTCATCGTCGGGGGCCTCAACTGGCTTCTCGTTGGTGCGGTAGGATGGGATATTGGCGCTCTCTTTGGCGGCATGAGCGCGATAATCTCACGTGCTATCTATGTACTCGTTGGTCTCGCCGCGATCTATGAACTGGTAACGCACAGAAACACCTGCAAACTGTGCGGCAGCTCGTCTGCTCCGGCGATGTAGTTGATTTTCTCGGGGATTGAAGCACGGCCCGCCGACGGCGGGCCGTGCCGCGTAAGCCACTTGTGGGATTTCCGTCTTATGCGGCAGCATGTGCTATGATTACCAGTAGCTCTTAGCAACCTTTTTTCGTACGTATGGATGAACAATTTAGTTCGGGCAGGCGGGAAATCCGCATCATACCACCGGATCTCATCGTTCGGGTCGGGGCAGCGGTCCTCGGCATGCTCGTTTTGTTTCTGTTAGGTGCAACACTCAAGATTTTCAAAGAGTATCGCTATGTGGGAAGCGGCGTGACGGCGACGAACACGATTACTGTCTCCGGACAGGGCGAAGTGTTTGCCGTGCCGGATCGCGCGACATTTACGGTCACAGTCCGCGAAGAAGCTGTTGAAGTAGCGGATGCGCAGGATAAAGCAACGGAGA
>JBBTXY010000031.1:0-27834 GCA_038062075.1 Patescibacteria group bacterium | reverse complement strand
GGGGGGGGCGGGGCGGCGAGAGAGTTGGACAATGATGATGCGAGATGAAATTGATGACAGCGTGCTAAGGAGAGGCGTTCAATAACTCATCCACAACAACCATCCGCCCAGAACAATGATGATGACGAGCAATGCCTGGACCAACATCGGATTATCTCTAAATGGAGCCACTGCTTTTTGCGTTACGTCGGGAAAACCGATCCGCACGATGCCTTTCAAGAGTGAGAACCAGCCGAAGATGGTAATGATGACGCGCCAGTCTGCTACCCACACGTTGTGAAGAAGGACGGTCACGAGGCCGATAGTTAAAGCGAGGTATCCCGTGAGCATCGTCATGCTTTTGTCGCCGACAAGCTGATACATGACATCCATCAGAGCCTTTCGCCGCAGAAGGAAAATAAGACCCAAGATGACTAGGAGCCAGCCCCAGAACTGCGCAAGAAAAAGTGTCACATCCATACACCGCAAGTATGTGCCTATCTCTGCGCCAGTCTATCTCCCGCTGTGGATAAAAAAAAGATACACGGCGCTCATATCTGCTCTGGTCGCCGGGTGCATACAAAATCCAGGCATGAAAGAATGGTACCTGGCCTGACATTTTGCTGACCCCATTTTGCAGGACCGCGCCGTGCAGCCAATTAAGTTTCGAGCCCGTCGATTCTGTATGGCGACAGCTCGACACGTGCCTTTATTTGTGTCGTATTCACCGCCACAGTATAGAAAATAAGCCGTCTTCCACGCCCGCCTCACTCAAGCAGTAATGAGGAGATATACGCGTGCGTCTAAGAGGGAAGCTGCTTGGGGGCAGTCGTGGGGGTATACTTACTCTTGCATTAGTAGTTGATACAAGAATAAATAATAAACACTATGGTTTATTCAAGATTGTTTGCTTCGACTGCCGTCGCGGCGCTCATGCTCTCGTTCGGACTCGTCGGAGTTGCATCTGCATTAACAGCCATCTGCTCCGGCGCGCCGACAGCAACGAACATCACGTGGACTGCCGCTGCAACTAGCGGCGTCGCACCGTTCGCGTTCCTCTGGGGGAACGGAAGCACCTCGACGTCGCAGACGATCGCAGCGGCTCCCGGCACGCATACAATGACGCTCCAGGCGACTGATGCATCCTCGACGGTCGCGACGACGACATGCTCGGCGACGGTCACACAATCCGCGCCGACGATAACGTCGTTCACCGCGACGCCTTCGTCCATCACGGCAGGGCAGAACTCGCTCCTCTCGTGGGTCGTCGCGAACGCGAGCTCGACGAGCATCAATAATGGAATCGGGACGGTTACCGGCACGTCAGTGACGGTCTCGCCCAGCGCGACGACGATCTACACGCTTTCAGCCGTGAATCCGGGCGGGACGACGACGGCGAATGCAACGGTGACGGTAAGCGGGACGACGACGCCTCCTACCGGCATTGCTGCCCAGATACAAGCGCTTCTCGCGCAGATCAAGGCTCTGCAGGCGCAGATCTTTCAACTCATTGCACAGCAGGCCGGCGGCGGAAGCGGAGGAACGGCCACCTCAACACCACAGAGCTGTTTTCGCTTCTGGCGTCATCTGAAGCACGGTGACTTCGGCGACGACGTGAAGGAGTTGCAACAGCAACTTGCCCATGACAATCCGACGCTCTTCCCGCCAGGACTTATCACGGGCTTCTTTGGCCCGAAGACGGAAGCGGCGCTAAAGATGTTCCAGAGGCGGTTCGGCATCGATGTGGAGGGAACGGGATTCTTCGGCATGAAGAGCCGCGCGTTCTTCGCGTCGCAGTGCTCGAATGGAGACGCCGATAACGATGGAGCCGTGAATTCTGCAGATTCGGACGATGATAATGACGGGACGCCAGACCTGAGCGACCGCTTCCCGTTCAATCCGAACGCGACCTCGACACCGGTGAAGTGGAATAATTCGGATCGAGGAAATAACGGCAGGAATGGCAACGATAACAGAGGAAGGGGGCATTCGAATAACAACAACGACGATGACGATGACGACGACGACGATGATGACTAGTAGTCTCTCATCAGAACAAAAAACCACCACAGCGCGGTGGTTTTTTGTGTATGGTATGAAATTATTACTTGCGTCCTTTGCCTTTCTTTCGCGCTGCGCGAACGGCGAGCATTGCAGCTTTTATCCGCAATCTCTTTTTCGTTTTGCGCGAATGCGACTTACGCGGCGCGATGTCCGGAATGCGTCCTTTGCTCATGCACACAGTATACCACGGCGTGAACGGGTTTTCATGCACTAATGATCAGTAATTACCTTGTAGATGCTGGAATTTCGTTTCGAAAAAGGGGACTAGGCTGCCGCCAGTCGAGTAATATCCGATCTGGGCCAGGATGTAAAAGGGCGGCGGGCAATCTTCTGCCGTGTTTGCGCATGTGTAGTGAATTATCGTCGAGATGTATCGGACGCCCATGTAGATGCCAACGACGATCACAATCAACCCAAATATTTTTACAAATCGCTCCATATTTATTTTTTATCTTGCGAGGATAGCGAGAGAAGCGAAAGTTTACTTTCGCTTCCAAGCGTCGCTAGCCAGGCAAAGGTTTACCTTTCATATTCTAATAAATCGCCCGGCTGGCATTGCAAGGCTTCGCAGATCGCCTCGAGCGTCGAAAAGCGGATTGCACGCGCCTTGCCGTTTTTCAAAATAGAAACATTGGCCATCGTGATGCCGACTTTTTCGGTAAGCTCCGTGACGCTCATTTTTCTCTTCGCGAGCATAACGTCGATGTTGACGATAATGGCCATACCCGGTTAGTACAATTTGGCATGGTCTCTACCATGCGAAGCGCTCGTAATGTTGAATCGTGTATGTTCGTAATGATTTTTCATATATCTCGCTTTAGTCTCGACATGGTGATGCCAAATTGTCCTACCGGGCATATTACACAGTGAGATCGTTTTCGGATTTAATGTCGAGCGCGTTCTGCATCAGACGCTCCAAGACCGCCGCAAACACGCCGACAATGAGGGGTACTATTGTAAAGACGAGTCCGACGAGGACGGCTCCGGGTGCGTCATCCTTGTCAGCAACATAAATAATGAGTGGCATTCCTAGAGCGTAGAGACCGCTGATCGTGAATGCGCAGTATTTAATTGTCTTCAGCGTTCTCACTGACTTCTCTGAAAACGCCGTGTTCGTGTCGATGTATTTCAAAAGTTGCAGGCCTTGATACAGCGCCATGTAGAAGGGGATTGCCGGCACAAACATTCCGAGGAGCATCGGAAGATACATTCCAGCGTTTCCCGCATAGATCACGCTCGCGAAGATGACCAAGAGCGCTAACACCGCGAGGCCGATGAGATAAATGACCACTTTCAAGAAAAACGTTGATCCCCGATTCATAGTGTCGAGATTAGCTGATATTTATCGTTTGTCAATATATTATTATTGTTATACACTTTTTCATGTACCTATGTCAAACATTCTTAAACGCCTTATGTCCTATAAGGATAGAGTGCAATCTATCGTGATCGAGCTTTGGTATTTTTTCATCGCCAACCTGCGGGCAAGCTATTTTGGTGCATTTCTCCTCGCCACGTTTTTGTTGACGGAAATCGTTACGGCCCCTTTTATCAGCCGGTACGATCTCATCTTCCTTGCCGCTGTCGGGTTCCAGATATGCGCGCTGCTGTTTCGGTTCGAACAACCCAGGGAATTTTTCGTCATCCTCGTTTTCCACGCCCTTGCGACCGGCATGGAACTCTTTAAGACGCATCCGGCTATCGGCTCATGGACGTATCCAGGTCTCGCGAGCGCAAGCATCGTACTCGGTACGGTGCCGCTCTTTACGGGTTTTCTATATTCTGCGGTCGGCAGCTATATTTCGCGCGCCATTCTTTTCCTTAAAATTTCTTTCGAGCGCTTCCCGGCGTATCACCATCTTTGGATCCTCGGGGGGCTCATCTACATCAACTTTTTCACGCACCATTTCATCTATGATATCCGCTACGCACTGTTTGCGTACGCGTTCGTCATTTTCTGGAGAACGAAGGTCAGTTTTCAGGTATACAAAGAGCGTCGCAGCATGCCGCTTCTATTAACAACCGTACTTACCGCGTTTTTTGTGTGGATAGCGGAAAATGTCGGGACTTTTACGAAAATCTGGCTATACCCAAGCCAAATAGCGCATTGGCACCTCGTGTCATTCAATAAGATGGGCTCGTGGTTCCTCCTTCTCATGCTGAGCTTCGCGCTTGTTTCCATAATCTATCGGGATAAAATTCGGCAATAGGTATGAGCACAAAAGGAATCGCTACTGGGACGGTGCATAGTGTTCCGGCGGATTTGCGAAAGACCCTTACGGCTGACAAAGCGGCGCTCGCCGCATGGGAGGATATTACGCCCTTGGCGCGCAACGAATGGCTCTGCTGGGTCGAGAACGCCAAACAACTAGAGACGAGAAACCGCCGTATTGGAAGGGTGCGTACAGAGCTCAAAGAAGGAATGCGCCGGCCGTGCTGCTGGGCCGGGTGCGTTCATCGGTGAAATAACCGAACAGTTTTGCTTCGAACTTTGGGCTCGTTCGAACATGGGCGCTGGGGGACCATTCTAATTATTACGTGCCTGACCTTAATAATTTCTCTTCGCCCGGTTGCTTGTGGGAAACACTCTAACGCTATTACAATAGCGATTATGGATGAGATGAAACCAGGTAAGTCGAGGATGGAAAAAACGAAAGCTGCGCTGACGGATGAACAAAAAGCCGAGATCAGGTTAGAAATGAGTAAATGCACGACGGGGCAGGAAGCGCGAGTCCATCGCAAATTCCTCGCCGAATATTACGGCGTAACAGTGCAGCAAATTGCGGGAGTTTCGGCGTACAAACTCAAGGAAGACGGTACCTTGGACCTAAAACCTCAATTTGGTACGTCACGTACTCCACCTCGTGAGAAAACTGAATCGCAGCTACACGAACCAACATCCACAGAGCTATCGGCCTCAAATGTGATTTTTCCGAAAATCGAATCTATATACGATAATCCGACAAAACGAGCATGGAGAAAGAAAATTAAAGAAGCTATCGAATCAGAATTTACATCCGAGCGGCTACGTGATGCTCGCGTCGTTTGTATGCCCGGTCGAGCTCTTCAAGAATTGACTGAAGTGTATCTGCCGCTCGGTATTCGGCCTGAAAATATCACATGCATCGAACGAGATGCGGAGACAGTTCGCGCCATGAAGGAAAGTGCGAGACTGCGACAACTTCCCGTCAAGATTTTCGAAGGGACCGTCGACGAATTTTTACGAGGCTCGCATGAACCGGTGTCCATCGCCTCATTCGATTTTCTGGGGCCACTTCATGAGGGTTTTTTAGAAAGCATCAAGCGACTTCGTGCGGTCGACACATTCATGATCGCAACCAATTTTTTGCAAAAACGTGAACAAAAATTCTCCCAAGATACACTGAAGGCACTCACGTTAGTCAAGCGGGCTCTTGAAAGTAATCAGACAAAATATCCAAGACCGATACTTGGCAGCCATGACAATTTGATATCTTTATTGCACCTTGGGAATACTGCGCGCGTGACGCGACAAATGAAACCGGCCGAGCTTTCAGAAGCACGGGACGAAGGTATGGCGATGATACTTATAGGATCTGTGATGATGGGTCGAATTGAACACGCAACGGATGAGCTCTACGCTGAAGTGAACAAATCGTTTCCTTTTGTGTCATCTCAAGAAAGCGCTGCATTCACCTGGCATGCCACTCGACTTCTTTCCACAGGAATTGAACAAGAAATCAAAAAATATCCGAAATTATTCGACAGACTGACGCCGAGGGTCGACAGGGACTCTCAAGAAAAAACAGTTCATTATTCAGATAAAGGGAAGAGAGGCTTCTTCCGATATCTTTCCACGGTCGTGGACCAATCTCTTGGTTCTGTATCATTCAGCGGCTTACGACGCTATGAATACGCCAGTGAGACGGCGCAATCACCCTACCAGACCGACGTTATACTTTTTACGGATTGGAAGCACAAGTTCAGAGAAAAACAGCGTGATGCGTACGATTTCATCCGTGAATCGTTTCGAATAATTGGCGAACACAAGAACGACAGCATAACTATCCAACTTGAAGCATCTGGAAAAGTTCTGCCTAGTAACTATTCGGGTAGCACTGCAAAAGTGGTGGTGGCACTTTGCGTGAACGGTGTCCCTCGCTATCGCGTCGCGCTCAGTAGCCTGCAACAACTGGTCGGCTATTATAAGCAGAATGAAAGCAAATTTGATGTAGCAACAACTGAAGAATTGTTCGCCCACCCTCGCATTAAGATTGAAACTGAGTCGTGATCGAGCTCCCCGCACAGGTCGTCAACTTTGAGCCTCCAAGCACCGCCCTCCTTCGCTAAAGCTTCGGACGGGCAGGCAAGGGTTCTTTGGCGATTTTGGTGAAGTGTTTTGGACGGGGGCGGGTCAGTTTATGTTGCTTTTTCAAAGCACCTCAATTACTCCTTTTCCACACTGGGATATTACTTTTCTGATCCGCCCAATATATTTCTTTAAAGCCGGAAGAATCGAATAGGGATTCGTTTTGTTCGAGAAAAGACCGCCAGAGCGTTTCTTCATGCAAATCCACTGGGACACTAAAAGAGAAAATGACCAAAGTAACATCGTTGAGTGCGTTGTTATTCCTTCCGTACTGGTCTATCTTATTTCGTATAGGCCGTAAAATATCACTATCCAAACCTTCGTATAGATTGCGTGTCGTTTCGTACATTCTTACTTTCTGTCCCGTGCTCAGTTCATGCCAACTGCCGCGAGTGTTACCTTTTTGTGCAATCGTGCTTTTAGCGAGAATATTTATTACTGCATCTTGGTCTTGAGATCCAGTGGTTATTTGAAATTTGCGGTTGTTATAAACAACATCCGCTGGCTCCGCAGGCGCGGCGTTAAAGGCATCTCGATTTATGGGGTTAACACCATCGTTCGCAAGAAAATGATAAGCTGCCCAAAGCTCCAGATTTTTCTTTCCCCCAAGTGCCGGTAGAAAGTCGTGTTCGAAGAATTTGTAATACGGAACCATGGTTAAAGCAGGAGAGGTCAATCTGATTGCTAAATTATTTACGAAGCGCCTGTTCAGCTGGCTCGTATTCGCCAAATTTATTCCTATATGCCGTGTATGACTCCATGCAAGTTGATCCGGGTGTTGCCCCGCCATCATCAACATCCCAATTACTTGGTTCTTTGCAAAACTCATACAAATTCTTTTCCGCCCGATATTGTTGTTCCAAAATCGGAGTTACCTGAATTTTGGCCAAATATATCTGCACGATTCCAGTGAGAAGTTGCAAAACAGCAACCATCCCAAGGGCCCATGTTAGACCAAGCATGGTTTTACTTTCAGACCTTGCCGATTCAGCGTATACGCCAAGATTCCCCTTTAGTTCCTTAATTTCGTCAGTTAGGTTGGCGACTTGAATATTATTTGTATCTGCTTGCGTACTTGACCACCCCATTACTTTAACCAACTCCTTAATGGCAAGGACGAGTTTACTCTCGCCAAGTCGCACATTATCTTTCAGGTTTTGCGCATATCCTTCAAGCGACTTTATTATCTCTTCAAAATCTGGTCGAGGCATAGGACTGTTTTGACGCAGGTGGGTCACATCCACAAGATTAATCTGCTCCCCGGGTAGTCGGCGTCCCGCTGCAGGCGGGAACCAGGCGCCTCGTTTTGGATAGGCGCTCGCCACCGCTCGCACAGGATGTTAGTGAGAGCCGCGCTCTCATTCCAATAGGACTCTCACCTACAACCAACAGCAACAAGCCTCGCGCTCCCCGGGTAGGACTCGAACCTACAACTCACTCCTTAACAGGGAGTTACTCTACCATTGAGTTACCGGGGAGCGCGAGGTTCGTTATTGCTCTCCGGCGTGGCCGCAGTATAGCCAAAAAGGGAAGGATTTCAAACACACACCCCGCCGGGAGGCGGGGTGTGTGTGAGTTCGCAAAATAGACTTCTAGAGCATCGCGGCGAAGACTGCGAAGGGGGAGAGGATGCCCGCTCCCATAATCGCGAGTACGCTAATGACGCTGAAAGCCCTCACCCGCGAACTCTTTTTGGATTTTTGTTCCATATCTAGTGCCGGCGGTCCAAATAAAAAACGCTTCCTGCCCCATATGGCAGAAAACGCTGGTTGGGTTCCCCGGACGCCGATAACCCTACCCGAGAAAAGGTATTGACACAAATACAGTTCTTGTTGCTTTATAAACTGCACCAAAAAACCCCGCACATGCGGGGTTTTTTGGTGCCTGTGAGCTTAATTACGGAAGCTCTGGCATTGGAATCTCCATTCCGGGGCAGGAGAGCATGTTGATCATGCGCTGGGTCGTCTTGTAGACGATGCCCGTCGGCTCATCCACGGAGAGACCGAATGGCACCCACGGCTTAAGGATTTCCTCCCAATATTTGAGCTGAAATGCCTCGACCGCTTTCTTGGTAATCTCGTCGAAGATACCATTGACGTCGAGCGTTGTGCCCAATTCTTTGTTGAGGAAATTCTGGAGGAAGACTACATCTTCCACATTGTCTGTGTCTTGACCGATGTAATTCGTAAGTATCGAGCACGAAGTGCCTAACACTTCACTTTCCGTATCACCGCCCGCATCACTTTCAACGGATCCTCCAACTACAGGTGCATTCGGCACCTCGTCGTTCTCGAAGCTGTCGAACGGATTACCGCAGCCAGGGTCATTCATGTCAGTAAGGCCGTCGTTATCATCATCTCTATTATTCATGCAGGTTGCGAAGTAGTCACTGCCACTCGTTTCGTTCGCGGGAGTTTCTGCTACTGGATTTTCGTTCTCTTCATTGCTCCCCTCGTTGTTTTCTTCTTCACCTTCATTGCTGTCGCATGCATCGCCAATGCCGTCTTCGTCGGTGTCAGTCTGCTCGACGTTCGCTGCAGAGTCGCAGTTGTCTGTCGCATCTGGGATCGTGTCGCCGTCGGTATCTACCGGCTCTTCTTGACTATCGGTGCATGTATTCGTTTCCTCGTCATACGTCTGCGTTTCCTCATCGCAGTTCGCGATATCTTCGCAATCGGTGCCGTTCCAGAAACCGCCGTCTGTTTCGCAGGTTTCTTGCGGTGTCGGTATGTCACACTCGCCTTCGATCCACACGCCGCCATCGAGGACGCATTGTTCTGCGGGGGTGGGAGGGAAGACACAGGCACCTTCGATCCACGCGCCTCCTTCCGTAACGCACGTTTCTTCCGGCGTCGGCGGGAAGTCGCACTCTTCACCAAGCCATGTCCCGCCGTCGAGAGCGCACTGCTCTTCGTCGGTAAGAGGCACCACATTCACGACACGTGTTTCAGTGTCAGTCAGATTGCCGACATCAGTGTAAGAATACTCGACAACGTAGGTGCCGACAGTTGCTGTATCAACGCTGTCTCCGCCGACAACTGCCGAACCGGAACCATCTTGAGCGTCGATCCAGAAAGCACCAAGTTCAGTATAGGTACCACCAACGGTTATATTCATCTCCGCATCGCCGTTCAGTGTGACGATTGGCGGTGTATTAGGAACAACGATCGGAATACACAGACCTGCCACAATTTCCATTCCTTCCGGAACGGTTTCCTGATCGCCCGCAATATTTGGGCAGACATCAGGTATCTCAACAGTGATCCCGTTATTCTTGTGGACGAACACACTCGGTGAGCCAGAGCACCCGTTTTGGTCGTACGCTTTGAACTGCACATCGTACGTATCCTCAATCACTGGTGCGGTGATCGAAAATGTCTCGGTGAACGAGTGGCTGCCGGATGACGTATTGTGATCAGGCGTGTCGATGCACGTGTATGCGCCGCCACCACTTCCATTCGAGTTCAATTCATCTGCAATGCGCCAGCCTGTTGAGCGCCAGTCATCACCGCTCGTAAGGTTTACCGTGAGAGAAACAGAAACCGATGCGCTCGGGGCAACGGTCGTACTGTTGCCGCCATCCAGTGTGCTGGAGGTGAATGACATATTGGCGAACGCTGCGGCGGGGAATACTCCCACGAGTACGAGCGCGCTGATGATGCTTGCCGCCTTAACTGCCCACGAATCCCTATTGTTCGTAGAAAACATATCTAATTTGCTTAATGAATAAGCCATTAAAAAAGAGCTCCCAAACGAAAAATCCTTGCTAAAGAGCAAGGAATGTTGTTCAGGTAGAGTTCTGACGCCTCAATCTATACCTCATATGCGCCTGGTGCGCAAGGGGTAATATATCAAGACATTACTATAAAGATTGTCAATATTTCGAGGGTTGTGTGCGAAAATGGTACCATTTATGAATGCTGACTCTCACAAGTTCCGTATTCGAACATGGCGGCAGTATCCCGTCGAAATACACCTGTGATGGTGAGCGCGAGCTCAACCCGCCGCTTATCGTGAACGGTATACCCGGTGGCACTCAATCATTGGTCTTGCTTATGGAAGACCCGGACATACCGAAAAAGACAAAGCCGGACGACATGTTCGATCATTGGGTGCTCTTCAACATTCCGCCAGTCCTTACCGGGATCCCGGAGGGTGAATCGGTGGGAGTTCCGGGTCTTAACAGTCGCAGGAATCACGGGTACACGGGGCCGTGTCCGCCTAAAGAGTTCGAGCCTTCGGAGCATCGATATTTCTTTAGGCTTTATGCCTTGGACACAGAACTCTCGCTTCCGTATGGTGCGAGCAAGACGGACGTACTCAAGGCAATGGAAGGGCACATGATAGGAGAGGCGGAATTAATGGGACGATATCGGCGAATATGAAAGTGAAGGCCTGCTCGTTCAGACGACTCACGAGCATGTCGTCGCGAGTCAGCAGCTTGCGTGCTTGTATCACTGATGCCGTATGAACAACGACAAGACTCGTCTGATTCGGGTGCGCGTTACTCCCGGCGCGCGCAGAGAGCGATTTGAAAAGAGAGCCGAGAACGAGTTTTCTGCCGCAGTGAAAGAGAGGGCCGAACGCAACGAGGCTAATGCGCGCGTGCAGGAGCTCGTCGCGGAGCATTTCAGTGTGCCGATTACGTCAGTGCGATTTCTCGCGGGAGTCCGCGGGAGAACAAAGACATTTGAGATTGTGAAATAAAAACAGAGCGCGCCGCGTACACGAAGTACAGCGGCGCGCAGAGGAACCGGATAGTAGTTACCGTCACGTGGTTGGTTGTAAATCCTGCAACCGGCCGCGCGTGATGTGCGCGACCCAGTGCTCACCTGTCCGGAGGATGAGCTCAATTGTCCAGCTCCGACCCTCTTTATGGGCCTCAACAATCCGTGCCGCGCGGAATTCCTGCGGCAGGACTCTCTTTTTGGCGGTTTGCAATCGTACCCGCTTTTGCGGGGACATTTCGGTATGCATGGCTATACTCCCACTCACTAGGTTACGAACAACTGCTTCCCCAGCTCGCGACATTATGGTACAAACACGCAAATAGTCAATGAGTTATGCACACCGTAACAATATCTATACAGATATTGTTACGCAATTGGTTTTGCGCCGGAGCGCAGAAAATCTGCATACGGCATTTCACTTTTTCCTTCCGGCTTGACAGTGTCGATGACAAACTTTGTTCCTTCGAGATGTGCGGCCGTGATGATGGTGCGGATGCGCTTTCTATTTCGTTCGAAAAAAGTGTAGATGCCCGGCCAGCCGAAATACGCGCGGAACTTGCGGTAATTTTCTCCTGCATTGCCGGCGAGGTCGATGAGCCCGTCTTCTTTGGAGATTTTTCCGCAGAACGTGGCATCTGCACTATTTTGTTCTGTCAGTTCAATGTCGCCGGATGCAAGGCGGGACATGATGCCGACAAGGTGTTTTTTTGCAATCCCGTTGAGCCGCGCCCCCAGCGCGGGCGCGGCTTCATCAGCACCGATTGCCGTTTTCTCGAGCGCAACTAAGGACCCCGCATCCAGTTCGTACACTATTTTTTGTATCGCGACGCCGGTTTCCGTGTCGCCTGCGAGTATTGCGCTCTCGACCGGCGTCGCCCCGCGCCAGCGGGGAAGAAGGGAATAGTGAATGTTGTACATCGGCGCGACATCAAGGAGTGCTTGCGGAAGGATCTTCCCATATGCAACGACAATGGATAGTTTGTAGTTTTTAGTTTGTAGTTTGTAGATAAAATCAGAATCCAGTGTTTCAGGTTTGAGGGTCTCAATTCCGCGTTCACGTGCCCATGCGGCGACGGGTGTCTCTTGCAGCGTCATACCGCGACCCTTCGCGCGGTCGGGCATGGTAACGACAAGTGATGGAATGTAGCCAGCCGACGCGAGCTCATCGAGTATCTCGACCGCGAGCGCAGGTGTGCCGAAAAAAGCGAACTTCATCGTGCCTTTATAGCACGATCTCGCTCATCGAGAGGATGATGCCGATGAGTGTGCCGGCGATGAGAAGAAGCACGCCCCATGCGAGAATCTGAAAGCGCCAGTCATAACGAAGCGGCTCAGGCCGTGAGAGGCGATTGATGCTGCTTACGAGGATCCAGGTAATCACTGCCGAGAACGCGATGCTGCCGCCTGCGATGATCGCAATATCAAAAAAAGGATAATTCGGTACGAAGAGCGCCGCGTACCTCCCTTGAGTCGCCTGGTACGAGAGGAATGCTGCTGAATACAGCGTCTCGAGGATACCTACGACGAGAACACCCATGAGAAGACGCACGGCCACGATGCGTTTGCGCGGGAGGAGCGAAGGAAGCATGAGTGCGAGGTATCCTAGGGCGCCCGCATAGAAGATGCCGGTTATGAGGGAAAGGAAGATGCCCGCATCGCCCGGCATGCCCTGCATGAGCGCGCGAACTATCTGGACGGCGCCCACCGCGCTCCCGATCGCGAAGGCGGCTACGACGAGGCGGAGTGTCGTCAAGGACTCGCGAAACATGCCATCACTCTAGCGCGGCTAACTGTCTTGTCGACCGCCCTCTGTGGATTCGTCGAAAAGTTCCTTCGCTTTGTCGGTGTAGAGAATGCCTTCGAGGTGGTCCATCTCGTGTTGGTAGATGTGCGCGAGGAGTCCCGAGGCACCCCGGGTGAATTTCTTCCCATGCTCGTCATATGCTTGGATGCTCGCTTTCTCCGCGCGCGGGACCATGCCCCATTTGCCGCGCACCGAGAGACATCCTTCGTGTTTTTCTTTTTTCCCGCGTGAGAGCTTGAGGAGGATGGGGTTGATGTAAACCTGGTCGGGGGCAGTTTGCAGTTCGTAGTTTGCCTGCCCCGTAGACAGCTTGCTGTCCTTCGGGGTAGTTTGTAGTTCAAGATGCGGTTCATCCACCTTTCGCTTGCGCGAGGCTTCTGCGCGTTTTTCGAGTGCTTTTCCGGAGATGATGAAAAGGCGGAGCGATTCGCCCACCTGCGGCGCGGCTAAGGCGACGCCATACTCTTCTTTCGCAAGGAGCGCCTTCATGTCGGCGATGAGTTTTTGGATATGCGCAGAGCCGGTCTCGGTAAGTGGTATTTCTTTGGCGGTCGAGCGCAAGACCGACTCCCCAGCCTGTACTATTTTCCGTTGTGACATTGCTACGACTATACCCCGTGAGATAGAGCTCGTGAAGCTCGCTATCTCACGGGGTATACCGCGCAGTTGCATAAAAGAAAAAACCCAGTTGATCGGGTGAGAAAAAAGGGCAAGGGTGGGCGGAGAAAAATGCATACGACCCCCGATAGGGCTATGTGCATCTGTCCCTCGGCCCCACCCGCTGCCACACATCTCGTCACCTTGCGCGGCACGCTGCCCCCTGGATGCCGCCTCGGCTCGCATCAAGACATTTGCATCCAAATCATCTGCTCCATTCTTATCACAGAAGGCGATGATATACAATGCCATCTATGCGACACATTGGTGCGAACTTGCGACAAACGCGCGCGCGCATCCGCGCGACGGAGCGCGGCGAATTGATGAAATACTTCTGTGACCATCTAAATGCCACACGCAAGCGCGACGGCCTGCCCCAGATCACCATGGCGCGGATGGGAAAGATATTGGAGCAAATCCCGACGAAAGATCTCTACTATTTGAAGCGCGTCTGCAACGATGCGGGTAATTTCAGCAAAAAATTCTGGTATGAATTAGACCCTGAAAAGCACCAGAGAGAAAACAAGTAAACGACCACCGGACTTAGGTCCGGTGGCTTTGTGTTTGCCGGCTACGCCGGCAGGGCGGCCGTGGTTGTTAAGAGGTTAGCTTCTCGAAGAGCGATGGTTGGTCAGTCTGGTTGTGATGGTGTTGGTGCTTGACGTAGCGGCGTATGAGGTGTTCGTCGAGTCCGATGGTCGAGACGAAGTAGCCGCGTGCCCAGAGCGATTCTTTTTCGTAGAGACCGTGGGCACGTTTGATCTTCTTCTTGAGCCAGGCGGAGGACTTCCCCTTCAGTATCTGCATCGTATATGAGACAGAGTCCCGTGGTGTCGTGAGGATGCAGAAGTGGATGTGGTCATCTTGAATGTTGAGTTCGATCACTTCCCAGTGTTTCCACTTGCAGATCGTCTCGAAGATCCTTCGCAATTCGCTTTTGACCTTTTCGTTCGTGAGGACTTTCCCCCGGTACTTCGGCGTCCATATCAGGTGGTATTTCAGGTCGTAAAAACAGTGTGATAATGTGCGTATTGTACGTTTGTGTGAAGACATGCGTATGATTATTGCTAAAGCCGTCCTGCCGGACGGCTTTAGCATACGGCTTCGCCTTCAAACATACACTCCGGCTAAAGCCGGAGGTTTTTCTTTGTAATAAAAAGGGGCCGCCGTGCGCCCGCGGCGACCCCCCAGTCTCGGCTTGCGCCGACTGTACCGTCCGACACTCCCGGCGGGGTGCGAGGAGGAGCGGACGGGTCCAAATCAGCCGCCATATTACTCAACAGTCCGTTTTTTGCAAGATATTTGTCAAAGCAGGGACGAAGAGTAGAATGCGCCTACTCGTATGTCTTTCTTCAAGCCCAAACTCGGCATCGACCTCGGCACGACGACGGTCCTCGTCTTCGCGCCCGGGCGGGGCATTGTCCTTAACGAGCCTTCCGTCGTCGCGGTTTCTGTTGCCGATAACCGCATTCTTGCGGTCGGGAACGATGCGAAGGAGATGGTGGGCCGGACGCCGGATGCCATCCGCGCCTATCGCCCGATGAAGGACGGCGTCATCGCGGATTATCGTGTGACGGAGGCGATGCTGCGCTACTACATCAGAAAATCGCTCGGCAGGTGGAATCTTTTTAGGCCGGAAGTGATGATTAGCGTCCCTGCCGGCGTCTCGTCGACGGAGCGCCGCGCGGTCATCGAGGCGGCGACGAAAGCGGGTGCTCGGCACGCGTATGTCGTCAAAGAGCCCATTCTCGCCGCGATCGGCGCGGGGATCCCCATCCACGAGGCGCGCGGGCATATGGTCGTTGATATCGGTGGCGGGACAACGGACGTGGCGGTGATCTCCTTAGGCGGCATCGTCGCGTCGACCTCGGTGAAGTGCGCAGGGAACCGTATCGACCACGCCATCACGGATCATTTGAAGAAGAATTTCAATCTCTCCATCGGCGAGCGAAATGCCGAGGAGATAAAAATACAGATCGGCTCGGCGGTTCCCGTCGAAGAAGAACTCTCGATGATGGTGAAAGGGAGAGATCACCTCACGGGCCTCCCGCGCACGATCGAGCTCACCACGAACGAAATTGTGCGCGCCATCGCGAAAGAATTACGCGTGATGATCGGCGCCATCAAAGACGTTCTCCAAGAGACGCCGCCGGAATTGGCCTCCGACATCATTGATAACGGCATTATCATGACCGGCGGCTCATCGCAGTTGCGCAATCTCCCCGAACTTATCTTCCGTCGCACGGGTGTCAAAGCGCAGATGGCAAAGGATGCGCCGTTCTGTGTGGCGAAGGGGACGGGGGAAGCCTTGAAGCACCTCGATGTGTATAAGAAAGCCATCATTAGTAAAAGATGAGAAAACGTCTTGCCACGAGCTTCGACTCACCTTTCCTTGCGGCTCGTTCCCGCGCACTCCATACGATTACTTCTCACGGTCGTGAGTGGTAATCGTATGCTTGATACTTGTCAGAGAAGCGGCTTTGTATCCTTCGATTGATTCGTCTGTTTAAGGTGTTCGATGTCAGCGATCAGTCGTTGCAAGTTCGTCTCGATATTCTCGAGCGTATTTTTCTGTTCTAATTTCCGCCGCTCCTCGGTCGCTTCTTCAGATTCCTCTTCTTCCGACATCTCCTCGACACCCTCACTGATCTCTTCGACGTTCTCCTGCAGTTCCTCGACATTCTCTTGGATCGCACCGACATCCTCGGTGATCTCTTCAACGTCTTCCTGCACTGCGGCAATACTCTGCGCCTGATAGTTGATGGTCATCTGGATGAAGATTGCGAGATAGATCGCTTCGAGGGAGACGATGGTCGTGAGGATGAGGAGCATGCGGTCGAAATCAATGATGTCAAAGGTCACCGCGAGGAAGCTCGCGGCGAAGACGAGTGTGTGGAGCACGATAGACGCGGGGGAACCGACGACGCGGGTGATCGAAAGCGCGGTTCTCTGGATATCTCGCGGGTCGGGCATGTCGCGATTATACTGTGTGAATGATAAAAACGAAGTTCCTAAGCTCGTACGTCGGTGCATATCTCGTGCAGGGCGATGCAGAAGCGCTCAAGGCGCTCACCACAAAGCTCGTGCAGGAAGGGTTCATTGAGAGGGGAAGCCCTGATGTCTACGTCCACACCTATCGCAGTTTTGGCATCGACGAGGCGCGCGCTCTCCGTGAGCGCGCGCAGCGCAAGTCTCTTTCAGGCGAAGGGCGCGTCTTCGCGCTCTTCGCCCCCGGCATGACGAGCGATGCACAGAATGCGCTTCTCAAAGTTCTGGAAGAGCCGCCGGCGAGAGCCGTTTTCTTTTTTGTCGTGCCGTCGCCCGAGACCCTGCTCTCGACCTTACGTTCAAGGATGCAGATGATGACGCTTCCGGAAGGAGGGAAAGTGGGGGCGCTCCTCGTCGATGCAGGCCTCTTTCTTGCGGCTCCTGTCGCGAAACGTCTCGAGATGTTGAAACCTCTTTACGAGTACGATGAGGACGAAGGCCGTGACATGGGGGCTGTTATAGGGTTCTTGCAGGCCTTGGAGCGGCAGTTCGCAAAAGAGAAACTTTCTCCCGCGTCGAAACAAGGTCTTGAAGCCATCTATCGCGCCCGCAGATTTGTCGGCGACAAGGGCTCGCTTCTCAAAGCGCTTTTAGAGCAGATGGCGCTCTTAATACCTCGTATACCTTAATGATATACTTGAGGCGATATGGCGGCTAAACGAAAAGTACGAAGACCAAAAGTGACCACTCTCGACGGGTTGGCCACGTTGTTGGTAGGGGAGGTAGGTGATTTTCGAGAAGAGGTTAATAAACGCTTTGATCAGATGGATAAACGGTTCGATCGGCTTGAAAAACGATTAGAAGAAGCGGAGCGCCGGATCGCAGCACTCGAAATGAAGGTGGCTGGCATCTATCGGATGTTGGAAGAAGAAAAGACGCAGCGCCTCGACGTCAATCATTTGTTCGCACGTATTGAAAAACTAGAAGAGAAAGTATTCGGTAAATGATATGGCATACGATTTCTCATTGCTCGAAGGGAAACTCACGGCGGCGAAGGAGTGGCTCAAGAAGGAATACCAAGGGCTTCGTACTGGCCGCGCGACGCCGGTCATCCTCGACGGTATTTCCGTCCAGGCATACGGCTCCATGATGCCTTTGAAGCAGTTGGCAACCATCGGCATCGAAGACGCGCGGACTCTGCGCGTGCAAGCGTTCGATCCGGGCATCGTGAAAGATATAGAGCGTGCTATCACACAAGCCGATCTGGGCCTCGGCATTGGCTCTGACGCTGCGGGCGTGCGCGTCGCATTTCCGGAATTGACCTCGGAGCGGCGCGAGCAATTAATAAAGCTTGCGAAGGGGAAGTTGGAAGAAGCGCGCACGAGTGTCCGCCTCGCGCGCGATGAGTGCTGGAAGGACATCCAGGACAAGGAAAAAGGCGGGGAGTTGACCGAAGACGACAAGTTCCGCTTGAAGGAGGAGATGCAGAAGAAGGTGGACGCGGCGAATGAGGAGCTGGAGAAGAGTTTTGAGCGAAAAGAAGAGGAGATGCGCAGTTAGTCTGTAGTGTATAGTTTGTAGACTGTAGTCACACGCTCATCATGATGCATTACTACAAACTACAAACTATTTTCTACAAACTATTTTCTTCATGACTACCGTTCTTTTAGTTGTTGGGATTCTCGTGTTCCTCATCGTCGCGCACGAGTTGGGGCATTTTATTGCGGCGAAACTCTTTAAAGTGAAGGTAGATGAATTCGGTATCGGCTACCCGCCGCGGGCGTTCACCTTCGGAAGGTGGGGAGGGACGGAATATACGCTTAATTGGCTCCCCTTTGGCGGTTTCGTGCGGCTCTTCGGCGAGCATGGAGAGACTCATACCAAGGGAAGTTTCGCCGGTGCGCCGAAATACGCGCAGGCCATCATTCTCCTCGCGGGAGTTACGGCGAATGCGCTCGCCGCGTGGTTTCTTTTTGCAGGGGCGCTCTCCATCGGCATTCCTCGCGTCATCACGGAGCGTGGGCAACTTGTCGAGGCCCAGCTTTTCGTGAACACCGTCATTCCCGGCTCTCCCGCCGATGCCGCGGGCGTCCGTGTGGGCGATGAGCTCACGCGCATCGTGGATGCCGGAAGCGAGACGACGGCAGAGCTTACGCCGGCGCAGGTGGTAACGTTCGTTGGCGCGCGTGGTGGAAAGCCCATCGAGGTTACCTATCGCCGCGAAGAAAATGTATTCACGTCAACTATTATTCCCGCGCACGCGGTCGTGGCGCAAAGTTCCGATAGGCCGGCGATCGGACTTGGACTCGTCTTGGTGACCGACGAGGCGCTTTCATTTTGGGCGGCCTTGAAGGAATCAGGACCGCGCACTAGTGCCGCATTCAAAGAGACCTGTATCGGGTTGTGGGGGCTTCTCCGCGACGCTGCTGCCGGTGAGCCGAGTCTTCAGAGTATCGTGGGGCCGGTTGGCTTAGTTGATTTCGTGGGGAACGCGTCGCGGCATGGCATGGGCCACGTCCTCGCACTTGCCGGCTTCATCTCCGTCAATCTCGCCATCATCAACCTTATTCCTATTCCGGCATTGGATGGCGGCCGGCTCTTCCTTCTCGGCATCGAAACTGTAATCCGCCGGTCGCCGCATCGCTTTGCCGTCCAGGCGTTCAATTTCCTTGGCGTCGCGCTCATCATCTTTCTTATGGTCACGGTGACGTACAACGACATTGCGCGATTGTTGGCATAAAATCAAGGGGCCGATTATGGGAATCGGCCCCAATGAAGATAAAGAGCGAGTTACCACGAAAATGCTGACGCTCATCCTATCTTGTATGTGTGTACCCACTTCTTTTGCCACGCCGCCCACAGTAAGTCCATCATGGCCCATGCCGATATGAAGCCGATAGCTAATAGGCCGCAGATGACTGACCATGAGGCGATGCCGGCCAAAAGGTCGTGCCATACCCAAAGTAAGACGAGAGCGATGATCGCAAGCGCTGTCAATAAGGTTCTCATTCTTCAGTCCTCCTCATTCGGGGGTGAATTTAGGGAGATTTTCCCATTGGCATTATGTCCGGGATTATTTTTTTGTCAACTTTGGTGATTCTCTAATCGCGCGTACAATGCTGAAATCATGCGGCAATCACAGCTTTTTACGCGGACGCGGAAAGACGCCCCGAAGGACGAGGTCGCGAAGAACGCACAGCTTCTCATTCGTGCTGGGTTTATCCACAAGGAAATGGCGGGCGTGTATTCGTTCTTGCCCTTGGGGTTGCGGGTCTTGAATAAGATAAGCGATGTCGTTCGCGAAGAAATGAACGCGATCGGCGGGCAGGAGCTCTTGATGACGACCCTGCAGAGCAAGGAATTGTGGGAGCAGACGGACCGCTGGAGTGATTCGGTCGTCGACAACTGGTTTAAAACACAATTGAAAACGGGTGGGGAAGTTGGGCTCGGATTCACACATGAGGAACCGCTCACGCGGATCATGCATGCGTATGTCAGTTCCTATGCTGATCTGCCGCGCTTGGTGTATCAGATCCAGTGGAAATTCCGCAACGAAGAGCGCGCGAAGAGCGGCATCATGCGCGGGCGTGAGTTTTTGATGAAAGACCTCTACTCGTTCGCAACCTCGCAGAAAGAGCACGAAGAACTGTATGAGAAAGTCGCAAAAAGCTACGAAAAAGTCTTCAGCCGCCTGGGCATCGGCGAAAAAACCTATCGCACTTTCGCCTCCGGCGGCGTCTTCTCGAAATACAGCCACGAATTCCAATGCGTGCTGCCTGTCGGCGAAGATACTATCTATGTGAGCGCGGAGAAGAAGTTGGCCGTCAATAAAGAGGTGAAGAATGCTGAAGTGCTTGCCGACCTTGGTCTTTCGGAAGCGGAACTCAAAGAGGAGAAGGCGGTCGAGGTGGGGAATATCTTCAGTCTCGGGACGCGTTTTTCAGAGCCGCTCGGTCTTACTTTCAAAGACAAAGGCGGAGAAGACCATCCCGTCATCATGGGCTCGTATGGCTTGGGGCCGACGCGGCTTATGGGAGTTTTGGTGGAAGTTTTTGCCGACAAAGCAGGCATCATCTGGCCGAAGGAAGTCGCGCCGTTCCACGTGCATCTTCTTGCCATTGCGGGTGGTGATGAGGACATTCAGAAAGAAGCAGACCGCATGTATGAGATGTTGCAGGAGAATGATATCGCAGTTCTCTACGACGATCGCGACGTGCGCGCAGGCGAGAAATTCGCCGACGCCGATCTTATCGGCATCCCAACGCGGCTTGTCGTCTCGGAAAAGACGGTCGCGGCCGGCGGCGTCGAGATGAGCGAGAGGAAGAACGGGAAGGGAACCCTTGTCGCGGAGAGCGACCTTATTGACCGACTGCATGCATAATTTCTATGGATATCTTGCGACGTTGGAAAGACAAAATACTTGGGCTTTTTTCGAATGACATCGGGATCGACCTTGGCACGGCGAACACGTTGGTCTACATGAAGGGGCGTGGCATCGTCATCAACGAGCCTTCGGTCGTCGCCCTGAATCAGAAGACGGGGCAGGTCGTGGCCGTCGGGCAAGAGGCGAAGAACATGCTCGGCCGCACGCCGCCCCACATTCTTGCGGTACAGCCCATCATCGACGGCGTTATCTCCGATTTCGAGATAACGAGCGAGATGCTCTCGTATCTTCTGAATAAAGCGCAGGCGGGGCATACGAAACTTCTTGGGCCGCGGGTGGTGGTGGGCGTCCCGTCAGGCATCACCTCGGTTGAAGTGCGCGCAGTCAGGGATGCCGCGAGGTCCGCCGGAGCTCGCGAGGTGCACATCGTCGAAGAACCGATGGCGGCGGCGATCGGGATCGAGCTTCCGGTACATGAACCGCGGGGGAACATGGTACTGGATATCGGCGGCGGCACCTCGGACGTCGGCGTGGTCTCTCTCGGCGGCCTCGTGAACGCGCGGAACATCCGCATCGCGGGCGATAAATTCAATCAGGACATCTCGAGCCACATCAGGAACGAACTCAAAGTGTTGATCGGCGATAATACCGCCGAGGAAATAAAGATCGCGGCGTCTTCCATTGCGCGCAGCAAAGAGCCGTTGAGCGCCATCGCACGCGGAAGAGATCTCGTGACGGGTCTCCCGCGTGAGATCGTCATTACCGACGAAGACATCCGCACCGCGATCGGCCACTCCGTCGACGAACTGGTAGAATCGGTGAAAGAAGTGTTGGAGACGACGCCGCCGGAAATTGTCGCCGACGTGATGCAGCGCGGCATCTATCTTGCGGGAGGAGGTGCCTTGATCCGCGGGCTTCCGGAATTCCTTACAGCGGCCTTCGGCGTTCCCGTCATCGTCGCGCCGGACCCAATGACGGCCGTTGTTCGCGGCACGGCAGTCATCTTGGATGATATGGAGAAATATCGCGAGACGCTCGTAAAGAATGATGAAGAACTTGTACCGACAGAATGAACCGCAGCTTTTCGTAGCGTTCGTCGCGATACTCGTCGTCGCGGGAGCTATTTTCGGTGTCGATACGCTCTCCGGCGGCCTCGTGCGCGGGTATGCGCGCGAAGGCGGTAGTGCGCTCTGGGCGCTCGCGAATAGCGCAACGGCATTCGTGACGGAAAGCGGAGCGCTCTCCGGAAAACGAGCGCTCGAAGAAGAGAACAAGGCGCTTGAAGGCGAACTCGGGCGGCGCGATGAATATCTCGCACGCTTTGAAGCGCTCGAAGATGAGAACGCGGCGCTGCGCGAAATGGCGAACCTTGCCGCGAACGAGTCCGGCATCACCGCTTCCTTACTTTCGTCGCTTTGGTCATCTCCCTATGGCACCTTCACTATCGGCATCGGCGCCGATGCGGGAGTACATGAGGGTGACGTTGTTTTGACGCCGGGCGGGTTCGTTCTCGGGGTCGTCACGAATGTCGCGGCGCGTACGTCGCTCGTTGAAGCCCTGTTTGCAGGAGGCAAGGAGATCGAGCTCACGACGAGTGACATTGCATTTACTGCCGAAGGACAGGGCGGCGGGAACGCGCGTGCGCGCGTCCCGCGCGATGCTGCGGTAGAGGCGCGCGCGGTTGTCCTCGTGCCAGGGCTTGCGAGCCGTCCCGCAGGGATCGTCGGCGCGGTCGAATCGGCTTCGTCAAGCGCCTTTACGAGTGTTTACATCCACCTGCCGGTGAATGTAAACGTGCTACGATACGTCTATGTGGTCACGCCCTAATACGGCTCGCGTGCTTCTCGCGCTTGCCGCACTCGTCAGTGTTTTTGTAGGGCCGTGGTGGGCGACGCTTATTCTCGCACTCGCGCTGTGCCTACGGTATCGCGCATGGGAAGTCATTGGGCTCGGCCTTCTTATGGATCTTCTGTACATGCCGTTTCCTTTTGTGCTCTCTGTTGAGACGCTGCCGTGGGGAACGATCGTCGCGCTCATTCTCGTGTTCGGCCTGGAGCCGTTCAGACGTCGTTTACTCACGGGCCCCTCAACTTTTTGATTTTGATATAGTGGGGGAATGGTCTGGTGGAGACTCAATGGCGGCAGGCGCGGCTCGGAGATCAACCCTGAAGATATTTTTCTCGATTCATCTAATCTGCCGTCGCTCGATCGCGGGCAGTTCGAGGGGCGCGTCGAGCGGCCAGTTTCGCACAAAGCATTCCTCGCTCTCGGCGGCGTCTTTGCGCTCGTCATGCTCATCTTCGTGGGTCGCGCTTTTATGCTCCAGATACTCGCGGGGGAAGCGTATACCGATATTTCGCGCAACAATCGTCTGGAGCGCTCGGTCCTCTTCGCGACGCGCGGCATTGTCACTGATAGGAATGGCACCGAGATAGCGTGGAACGAGTTGGAAACAGACACCGCAGCGACTTCGTCGCGGCCGTTCCCCGCGCGTCGCTACATCAAGCGCGAGGGCTTCGCGCACCTCCTTGGATTTGTGCGCTATCCGAAGACGGATGCGGCGGGGAAGTGGTGGAGCGAGGAGTACGTCGGCATCTCCGGAGTCGAGCACGCGTTCGACGAACTTTTGCGCGGCGTAAACGGGAGCCAGATGACGGAAATTGACGCGCGGGGTGAATTAGTGCGCGAGGACATCATCGATCCGCCGGTCGATGGCGGGGCCTTGAAGCTCTCCATCGACGCTGATGTACAGGCTGAACTTGCGCGCACACTGCAGAGGCATGCAGAAGTGCACGAGTTCCAAGGGGGCGCTGCAGCGATCATGGACGTGCGCACGGGAGAGCTCCTCGCACTCACCAGTTTCCCCGAATACGACAATCAGGCGTTTTCTGAAGGCGACGCGGAGACGGTGGTGGCAGCGAACACTAATCCCTTAACGCCGCTTTTGAACCGCGCAGTCGCCGGGCTCTATGCACCCGGCTCCATCGTAAAGCCTCTCTTGGCCGCCGCCGCCCTGAACGAAGACCTTATTGATCCCGAGAAAGAAATTCTCTCCACGGGCTCCATTTCGATTCCAAATCCGTATGATCCGTCGAAGCCCTCAATTTTCAAAGATTGGAAGGCGCACGGATGGGTGGATGTGCGCCGTGCGCTCGCGGTATCGTCGGACGTTTATTTTTACACCATCGGCGGTGGATTTGAGGATCAGAGAGGTCTCGGCATCGAAAAAATCGATGAATATGCGAGACGATTTGGCTTGAGTGTTCCCACAGGCATCGTTCTTGGAGGAGAATCTGTCGGTACCATTCCCACGCCGGAGTGGAAGCGCGAAGTTTTTGATGACGAGTGGCGTCTCGGCGATACTTACAATACGGCGATCGGCCAGTATGGATTCCAAGTGACGCCTCTGCAGGTCGTACGGTATGCCGCCGCGCTCGCGAGCGGTCAGCTTCTCGTACCGCAGCTCGTCGCGGGCGCGCGCTTTGTGGCGGCGCCTCTCGGCATTTCCGAAGGAGACTTGCAAGTCGTGCGCGAAGGCATGCGTGCCGCCGTCGACGGCGGCGGCACGGCGGCGGCGCTATACATGCCCGGCATCTCGATTGCGGGGAAGACGGGGACGGCGCAAGTGGGGAAGCGCAACGAATATATGAATTCGTGGGTCATTGGCTTCTGGCCATCCGATGCGCCGCGCTATGCGTTCGCGGTCGTCCTTGAGAAAGCGCCGGCGGGCACACTTTCCGGCGCCTCGCCCGCGATGCAACCGTTCTTCTCGTGGCTTGTGGCGAATAAACCGGAATACGTTGAATAAGTGCTAGGTGTTAGGGACTAGGTGCTAGGAAAATTTAATCCAAAATCCCTATAACCTAACACCTAGAACCGAGCCCCTGTTTCGCGCTCCTTGCGCTCAAATTGTGGCGGGATACAATACGGACGCCTCTTCATTTTTCATGATCGCCGACGACAACACGTACCTTTCGCGCGAGAAATTCGACGAGCTCACCAAAGAGCTTGAGTATTTAAAGACGGTGCGCCGGCGTGAGATCGCGGAGCAACTTGAATATGCGCGCTCTTTGGGTGATCTCTCCGAGAATGCCGAGTACGAAGAGGCGCGTAATTTGCAGGCTGCGACGGAAGACCGCATCCGCGCGGTCGAAGAGCAGCTCTCCCGCGCGCGCATCATCGAGCACACGAAAGGCAACTCCGTCTCGCTCGGCTCCCAAGTGACTATCCAGAAAACAGGCGAGAAAGACGAGCACACCTACGAGATAGTCGGGAGCGCGGAGGCGAACATGCAGGAACATAAAATATCGCATCTCTCACCCCTCGGTTCCGCGCTCATGGGGAAGAAAAAAGGCGATTCATTCTCCTTTGAAACGCCGAAGGGCGCGCAGAAGTACAAGATTGTCAGCGTGAAGTAGGAAGCAATCAGAAATCGGGCTGAGGGGACTCGAAATTGTGGACAACAAATCTCCTTTCTTTCGGGGTACCCGGAATTGCACCGAGACCGCATCCTCCCGAAGGATGTATACTACTATTATATTATACCCCGTTGGAATTAATCGTAGCAGAATCCGCGCTTAAGTGCACCTTTCAGGATTCGAACCTGAGACCTTTCGTAATGCGTGCCCAGCACTAAGTGTGCGATACAGGATTTGAACCTGTGACCTTTCGAATGTGAATCGAACGCTCTACCAACTGAGCTAATCGCACACTTAGTGCTGGGTGAAAATCGAACGCTCTAACCAGCTGCCTGCCCCGTAGCCAGCTTTGCTGTGGTACTGGGGAGCTAAAGGTGTGTGACGGCAGTATTGCTTAAAATCGGAAGATGCTCAAGTTCCTTTTATTGGCGTGCAATACCCCGAAGCTCTGCTTTGGGGATGCACAGTAAAGCTGAATCGGCGGTGGCCGATGCCTCTTCCAAAATAAAAGCCCCGGTCCCACCCCGCGGAATACCTCGTTCCCTGTGGGGCGAGGATCGACGGGGCAGGCTTTTTTATGTATATGAAAGGAGACGCCGCGCCGAAACGGGCGTCCCCCTTGCGATTCATCCGTACTGGATGAAGAAATCCGTAAGGCTTCCACATTTCCTCTTGAGAAATGCTTCCACACACGACTTGCTCATCTTCGGGCCGTTCGGCCGCAGTGCCGCGAAGGCAACACGGAACGGTTTAACCCTGTAGAGTTGCGCGAACGTGCGTAGTTCAGCTTCGCTCATCGGATCCGCCTTGGGTTCAGCAGGTTGGCGAGCAAGCGTCCGTCCTTCCCTGATGTCTTGAGACGCCTTTTCGACAAACTTCTCTCGTCCTCCGAATTCTTGCCAGAGGCCCGTGACGTATGAATCGCTCACGGCACGTTCCATCACTTGAGATAGCTTGTGCGCAATATTCGGTGCTGATAACCCCGGCTCATTTTGGACCGTGAGCATCAGTAATTCGGTCATGAATCGCTCATCATAGCGAAGAGGTTTTATGGACATCGCTGCATCCTCTCGACTACATTCGCCCTGTGCGAACTGCAATCACCATACAAAATATTTTTCTCCGCACAATGGGTTCGAGATCGTCACTGTGCATAAATTGAGAGCCTGTCTCTAAGCGGCTTTCGTTCGGGAGATCTTTTTGTATACTCTATATCGGCATGTCTGTAAACCGGGAGGCCGCTGATGCCTAGACGAAAGAAAAGAAAAACGACCTTCCTTGCAGGAAACGCAGCAGGATTGCAAGACATTATTGAAGGATTCGTCGGATTTCCGGCGCGAGTCATCCTGCCGGATCATCGTGGACGACGCATGACCGTTTGGGTTGTGCGCAACGGACAACAGCTTAAGAAGCTGATGTCGGCTTTCGAGAAACACTGCAAGAAGGGGTACTGCCTTACCGTTGAAACGGGCACGAAGGCGAGGAGGCGCCGTGGATGATCGGCGTCTTCTTTTTTGTCAATTCTTGTTATCGGGCCGCCGAGAATCGGACTCGGACTACAAGCACCCCATGCTTGCGTACTACCACTATACTACGGCCCGTCTCCTCTCGGCCGGAATCGAACCGACATCAGCCCCTTCGGAGGGGGCCATCCTATCCGTTGAACGACGAGAGGTGTCGTTAGACTAACATAATTTACGTTTTGGACTCACCGGGAATCGGACCCGGGCCTCGGCAATGCGAATGCCGCGTAATGCCACTTTACTATGAGCCCTGCATGCGCACGTGGGGGAAGAATATACCAAAGGAAGAGCCGAGTCTACGGCGCCCTGTTATACTAACTGCATGAAAGTCCTACAAATATTCGGGCTTCTCATCGTGGCCGGCATTCTCATCTTTGCAGGGTTGGTCATCTTTCGGATGGCGCCGAAGATCGGGCCGCTCTCACCTGTGCAGCCGCAGGCGGTCATTACGAATTTCGATGAATGCGCGACGGCGGGGAATCCAATAATGGAGTCGTATCCGCGCCAGTGCCGGACGGCCGATGGTCGTCTGTTCGTCGAGGATGTGCCGCCGATCGAGCAGCCAGGCGAGGGAATGACATTCAACGGTTGTGCCGTTGCCGGCTGCTCGGGGCAGCTCTGTGTTTCTGCGGATGAAGCGGGGACCATCGTGACGACCTGCGAATATCGCGCCGAGTATGCCTGCTACCGCGAAGCCTCGTGCGAGCCGCAAGCTGATGGAAAGTGCGGCTGGACACAAACCTCCGATTTACAACGTTGCCTTGCGAATCCGCCTACGATGGATAGCCAGCTCGAAGTGATGTAATATCTCCCTGTTTAGGGCCTATAGTTCAGCGGTAGAACGCGTCCATGGCATGGACGAGGTCGGGGTCCGACTCCCCGTGGGTCCACAAGTATCGGAACGAGGTCATTTTCGGAGTGGTTTTCTTTGGCCGCCAA
>JBBTXY010000030.1:0-9875 GCA_038062075.1 Patescibacteria group bacterium | reverse complement strand
ACCGAAAGGATGGCGTCGCGCAAGGCAGAACGCTGGTCCGCCTGAGGTGCCGGACGTTGTGCAGGCGCTTCCTGCGCAGGTGCGGGACGCGGCGTGCTCTCTGCGGGACGGGAGCGCTCCGCACGATTGCCTCCTCCTTGCCCGCCTCCATGCTCACGCCGCTCTTTGGGCTGCTTTAGCGGCGGTAGAAACTCGTTCTGGCGTTGTAAGATCATGCGCTCAATTTCAGTCCGCGAGCACGCGTAGGTCGCCCGCGTATGTTGGATGACGTCCTCGCGATAAGAGACTGGCGGCGCCTCGATGGGCGGAATCGTCTCCGCCGAAAACGGCGCGGAGCCAACGCCATCGATCATGAGCGTCAAATAGATTTGCCCCAATCCGAGCCCGACCAAGTCCTCCGCCATGAACGTCGGCTCGAAAACGGTTTTCAAGACCTCCGCATCAAAGGGCCCGACGCGGAAACATATCAAGGTGCCGACGTTCCCGAAGACGGCGTCACGCACATTCTCCTCCATCTGCTCGATGTATTGGTTCGCCAAAGTAAGCGCGAGTTTGTATTTACGCGATTCGGAGAGGATATCGGCGAACGCCTCGTTCATCATCGACTGGAACTCGTCGACATAGAAATAGCAGGGCGGCAGGACGTTCATACGCGCTGGCGGTTCACTCGCGCGGCTCATCGCGGCGAGATAGATCTTGACCGTAAGCATCGAACCCAGAAGCGCTGCATTCGACTCACCCATGCGCCCCTTCGAGAGATTCACGATAAATATCTTTTTCCCATCCATCATCTTCCGCAGGTCGAAGCTCGACTTTGGCTGCCCAACAATGTTGCGGATGAGGGGATTCGAGACGAACTGGCCGACTTTATTTTGGATGGCGGGCGTCGCTTCCTGCGTGTAGCGGTCGGTGTACGTCGTAAATTCGACCGTCCAGAATTCCTTGACGATGGGGTCGGTGATCTTTTCGATGACGGCCGCACGGAACGTTTTATTAACGAGCATACGATTCACATCGAGGAGGGTTGAATCGGGATATTCAAGGAGCGCAAGCAAGGTATTTTGCAAGATGTATTCCATGCGTGCGCTCCACGCGTCCACCCAGATACGCTTGAAAGCGCCCATGAGGCCGGAGACGACGAGGTGCCGCTGATCGTAGCCGACATCTTCCATCACGTTGAAACCAATGGGATGATCGGTATCGAAAGGCGCGAGGTAGACCACGTCCTTGATGCGCTCATGCGGGACGAAATTCAAAAGACGCTCGGCCGTCGCGCCATGCGGATCAATGTAGGCAATGCCCTCGCCATTCTGGATATCCTGAATAGCCATGTTCTCGAGCATGGTGGATTTTCCCATGCCGGTCTTCCCGATGACGTACATGTGCTTGCCGCGGTCCGCAGCGCGAATGCCGAACATCTCGCGTTTGCCGCGGGTGTGCGTCGTCGCAAAGTACGTGATGCGACGTTCGTCCGTTTTATTCCTCTGGCCGGGCAGGCCGTTTCCCGTGGGAGGCATAGAAATAGTGTACAGCTAACCGTGAGCGGTGAACAGGTGGAATAATGGTCCCTTAGCGTGAATGACAATATCTATAACCATGGTATAGATATTGTCATTCGACGTTTTCGACGTTACGGCGACTTTAATATCTGCCGCAGGCTTGAGTACTTATTCGCAGGATCCCAAAACATATACGAGTCAAGACCCGCATCGGTATTCGCCTTGATCTGCGCCTCCACCATCGCCGGCGTGTATTCGACCGGATAATCGAAATCCTGGAGCCACGGCCGCAGTTTCTTCGGGTCATAGGTCGGCTTTTCGTATATGGCCGGGGTCGAAGTGCCGATGCGCGTATGCGCAAGCGCCGCGACTGGGGTCGTCGTCGCTCCCGCCCGTCGCACTGCCTCGCTCATCGAGAAGTGCACGATGTCGTACGGGTGCTCATTCACCTTCGTATAGCCATGGAAGCCCGAAGGATAGTGCGATGGATAGACCATGGGGGCGATGTAGTCGAAATATGGAAGCGCCCGCTCAAGGACCTGCCCGATGTTGAGGTCATCGGTATTCGTCGTGACCATGCCGAAGAGATCTGCGGAGAGGACGACGCCCGTCGGCTTCAGCGCATCGTGGAGATACTTGAAGAACTCTTCTAAGACTTCTGGCTTCGATTTGCCGTCGTCCCACGCATAGACCGCCTCTTTCATCGGGCCATCAGAGGGAAAACGGATGTAATCGAAATTCAACTCATCAAAGCCAAGTTCGTATGATTCTTTGCTCAAGGCAACAACCGTTTCCCAGTAGGGCTTCGCGCCGACGTCAACAAATGAGAGGCCTTTGTAGTCCTTCCACGTGCCACCACCCGCTTTCTGCACCGCCTGGTCGGGGAACATTGTGGTGTAGAGCGGATTCTGGAAAACTGTGATGCGGCCGATGACATAAATACCTTTCTCATGTAAGAGCGCCACGAATTCTTTCATGTCGCGTGCACCGCACTTATCGGAGATCATGTCCTTGAGTGAAGGACCGTTGGTCGGGAACGCGATACCGCCCGAATAGTCGCGGATGTCGATGACGACCGCGTTCAGCTCTGTCTCGTCGATAAGCTTCACTAATTCCTCGCGAAAACTCGGTGTTCCAACGACGCACTGCGTCATATAGATCGCTTTGAGAGGAACGGGCGTCGGTAGATGCGCCACCTGCGGCTTTTGAGGTTCGAGGGCCGTACCATCTTCCGTCGAAGCTCCCGTGCGAGAGTAGGTCATGGTGTTCGGAGAGAGTGCGAACGAGGCCGATGCGAGTGCATCGCCGAAAGAACCGGCCTTGCCACTTACAAAGAATGCTGCACCGAGGACGACCACTCCCACGGCAAGCGATGCGGTCACTTTTCCCCGTTGTTTAGTTCGCTTCATGCGTATCCGCCGCAGAAGAAGAACTTTCTACGTAGGAACCCCCACTGCGTGGCTGCGACGCACGACGGCCTAAGCCCCGACGACGTACGATGATACCAAGCACCACGATGATGAAGCCCACAACGACCATCAAGATCGTGTCCCATTTGATGGGAAACCCCAAAAAAGGCAACACGGCGACGAAGACGCCTAACCCCATGATGAGTGCATCGAGAGTCATCCTGTTTAGAAGTAGGACGCGGACAACAAAGTGCCGCCCCCCACTCTGCTAGTGTTAATAAGCCTGATTATCATATCAAAACCCCGATTTCGCCCGCCCCGTTAGAGACATGGTCTCTAACGGGGCAAGTCCGCGACTTCTAACGGGATCATGGCAAGGAGTATAACGTGCTTACGCACGCTCTACAATAACGACAAATTCACCACGAGCACTGCCATCCGTTTCAAGCCGCGCCCGCAATTCCGACGGGGTTCCTTTCAGCACTTCCTCATGTATCTTCGTGAGTTCCCGTGCAAGCGTTACCTGCCGCTCCGGCACAACCGCATCCAACTCCCCCATCAACTTTTCGATGCGATGCGGTGACTCGTAGAGAACGACCGTGCGTTTCTCCCCAGCAATTTCCTTAAGCGCCGTCTGGCGGCCTTTTTTGTGCGGCAGAAAGCCTAAAAACAAAAACTGGTCGTCGGCAATTCCTGCGATTGAAAGCGCTGACGTGAGCGCCGATGGCCCGGGAATCGTGACAGCCTGAAACCCCGCGGCACGGCATGCGGCAACAAGCCGCGCGCCAGGGTCCGAGATTCCCGGCGTTCCCGCATCCGAAACGTATGCAACCTTCTCGCCTTTCTCTAAGCGCGCGATGACTTCCCCCGCTTTTTTATGTTCTTTTTCCGCATCAAGCCGGAATACGGATTTCTTGATCTCGTATCGCGCGAGAAGTTTTGCGGTCACGCGCGTGTCTTCAGCATAGATGGCATCTACCTCTTTGAGCGTCCGCAACGCCCGAAGCGTAATGTCTTCGAGATTCCCTATCGGCGTGGCGACAATAAAAAGTGTTCCCATTTTATTCTTTGCCCCATCGGACAACATTCCATACTCTTTCGTGCACATAATAGGCGGTCATGCTGGCAACTGCAGCAACCAGCGTGATTTTTAGGGATTCTACTGCCGTTCCCGTAAATACAAACACCACAACCCATGTGACCAAGGTCGCGATGATACGCCACAGTATTGTTTTTACTAATGACCGTGTTTTTGTTTCCATACATTATACCCACCTTCGACAATCTGCTCCGCCACTTTGTAGATATCCCCTGCACCCATGGTGATAATGAGCGTCCCTTCGGGCTCTTGGAGAAGCTCGTCGCGGATCTCGTCGAATGAATCCAGAGCCTCGACATGCTGCGCGGCTTCTGCAACAGAGTGATTCGACACAGCATGCACTTTCTCGGTGCGCGCTTCGTAAATCGGTGCAACGATTGCCCTATCGGCAGTATCCAAAGCATCTGCGAATTCCTGGAGGAACGTCTCGGTGCGACTATGGAGGTGCGGGTGGAATGCGACCACGATGCGCTTCCCCGGAAATCTCTCCCGCGCGGCTTCGATGGTCTTCCTGACCGCGGTCGGATGATGCGCATAGTCGTCATAGACCAGGGCCCCGTTCGGGGTCTCGCCCTTGTACTCGAACCGGCGCCACGAGCCTTTGAAATCCTTTAGTGCCGCATCGATAACCTCGCCCGAAATGTCAGGAAATGCCGCCTTCGCGGCGCACTTCGCGGCGCGCGCGTTCATCGTATTGAATTCGCCGATGAGAGAAAGTTTAGGGACTTCCTCGATCGTGTAGTCGAGAACTTTCGCCGATACTTTATCGAGCGCGGGTGAGATATTCGGATCCTTCGGATCGGTGATGATGCATCCGTGCGCGGGCACCCGGCGCGCCGCCTGCCAGAAGGTGCTCTGGAGCGCGGTAAGCGACGGAAAAAAATCGGTGTGATCAAGTTCGATATTCGTGATGACGAGGATCTCCGGCGAGAGCTCGAGGAGGTGGTCTCTATACTCGCATGCCTCGACAATAAAAAGAGCATGTCCAAAAGCCTCATCTACTTCGTTGCGGGACCCCTGCGTCGCTGTCATCGTACAGATTTGTACGCTCCCATCGCCGTTTTCCCCACGCCTCGGATTTGAGGGCTTTTTGACACGTTCTAAACAACTACCTGCCAAAAAATTTGAACCCCAATCTTTGACAATCGAGCCGACGATTGCCGTCGGCTCTTTCCCCACGGCCTTGAGAATTGCCGCGAGCATGCCGGTTACGGTCGTCTTTCCATGCGTGCCTGAAACGGCAATGGTGCGCATCGCGCGGCTGATGACGCCGAGCATCTCAAAATAGGAGATTTGCTTTATCTTCTTCTCATTCGCTTCGGCGCGTGCCGGATTTTCCGCCGGCACGGCATCGCTGTAGATAAGCAATTCCGTTTCAGGAGGCAAGTGCGAAATATCCTGGCCGACGAATACCTCGATCCTCTTCGCTGTAAGCATGTCCGTCACCGGGGAAGATTCCCTGTCCGAACCGGAAACCAAGTGGCCGCGAGACACAAGCATCTGCGCAAGCGCGGACATTCCTATCCCTCCAATCCCGACCATGTAAATATTCTGCGGAATGATCACCTCGTTAGAAATAGGGCGCGGACTGCCAGGTCTGTTTTCTCGATCCATGTGCTTCATAACGATGTTTTTGTTATATACTTTGCGTCTACACGTCCGCGATTTCTAACGGGGTCATAGCGCGTTCACGATCTTCAGAAACTGGTCATTCCTATCATACTCGTTCTTAAATAAGCCGAAGGAAGCAAAGGTGGGGCTGAAGAGAATGGTGTCGCCTTCCTTGGCGAGATCGAGGGCTTTGTTGAATGCTTGGTCGAGAGAGTTGAACGGGCCATGGTGAGTGGCTTTCAGCTTTTGGCTTTCAGCTTGCAAGAAACGCTCAGTGCCGGAACCAGCGAGAAAAACAACTATCCTGCAGACACGGTTTATTTCCGAAACAAGCTCCCGCATATCGAGCCCCTTATCAGCACCGCCCATGATCAAGATGATGGAGTTACGATCTCTATCATTTTTGAGGGCATGGAGAGCTACAATGGTTGCTTCGGGTGTCGTCGCGTTGTTGTCGTTGTATACCTTCACACCGTTCACTTCGCGCAAGAATTGGAGACGACCTTCGACGCCAGCGAATGACTCAAGTCCATCCTTAATCTCACGCTTCGAAAGTCCAAGTGCCTTGAGTGCGCAAGCGGCAAACGCTGCATTTTCTCGATTATGCTCGCCCTGCACCTGCAGTTTCCATTCACTCGGTATCGGCGTTGCTGACACCACCTGACTATGAGGTTTAACCTCATAGATTCTTCTCGCAATACTATCCCCGGCAACAAGATAGTCTGCCGGTTTCTGATATTTAAAAATGTTCGCCTTATCTGCAAAGTAGACTGCTTCGTTCGGATAGTAGTTGACGTGATCTTGCTTGAGGTTCGTGAATACCGCGATGTGCGGACTCATCTCGAACGTACCAAATCCCTGTAGCTGCCACGAATCGAGTTCGAGGACGAATGTGTCGCCTCTTTTGACCTCGGGCAGTATCGCGAGTGTTGAGACACCGCGGATGTTCCCTCCTAGATGCGCACGCCTCCTTGCGGAAATGAGCGCGTGATGGATCATGTGCGCAACCGTTGATTTGCCGCGCGTACCGGTAACGCCAACGATCATCGCCCCCGCTTCAGAAGCAAACTTCGCCGCAAGCGCCGTCGACATGTAGACAGGCACGCCGGCGGCGCGCGCGACCGCGACTTCCGGCGAATCAAGCCGCACGCCGGCGGCCTTAATCACCATGTCGCAATCGGTGAAATCGTCCTTTGTATGGCCGCCGAGGTGAAATGTGATGTTGGAATATTTCTTAAGACGCTCGACTGACTCCTGCAATTCGTGCTCGGGCTTCGTATCCGTAACTACTATTTGAGCGCCCAGTTGAGCCAAAAATTCGGCATCCCCAACCGCCCGTCCGAGCAATCCTAAACCTAAGATCGTAATGCGCTTGCCTTTGAAAAACGGTTCATAGGGAGCCATAGGGAGGAAGTATCTTTATAGTATGTTCGTGCTCCGGAAACAACTCGCCGACGCGGCGCCGGAAATGTTCGGAATCCTGTGACACTCTGAAGTAAATCTTGCCCGAGCCGCGCGTATTGAAGCGGCGTTCAGCTTCTTCGGCGACCGCATCGGCCGGATCGAGAATATCAACACTGCCAAAGACCGCATGCGCCTCTTCTTCGATGATGCGGCGCGCAAATGGATAGTGCGTGCACCCCAAAAAAAGATGCTCAAACGACTCTCCCCATCGTTTAGAGAATTCGTGTCGTACGATCTCGCGGATTTTGTCATCATGTGCGCCAAATTCAATCGCGCCTGCGAGATCGCGGATCGGATGCTGGTGCAAGACGACCATGCCACCAAAAGCACTCTCGTAAATGCGTGAATGGACGGTCGCGGGAGTCGCGATCAAAAGCACCCGCCCGCCCGCATACTGGCGCATCGCGCGCGCCGCCGGGCGCGTCATCTCAATAACGTCGGCGCCTTCAGCGCCTTGTTTGAGGACCACCGGGGAAACGGTATTGCATGCGCTCACGATCTCCTCCGAGCCGAACATGCGCAACGTGCGAAGTCCATCAATGGTGAGATGCACGAGCTCGTGCTCTTCCCGCACACCATAGGGCGCATGCTTGATATCGCCGAAATAGACGACATCAGCATCGGGTTTGCGCTTGCGCAGTGCCTGGAGCACTGAAAGCCCGCCAGATCCTGAATCAAATAGACCAATCATACATTTGTGATAGTACCGGCAAAGTATTTTAATCGATCGGCGATCTGGCGACTTACAACCCCGTGACAGGAGGATAGGAGCGCCAGCGACGTAAGGGAAGGGGTCGGGAAACGGGAGTTTCCCGTGTCGGAAGGAATCGGAAAACCGAGGGTTTCCGAGGAAAGCAGGGGGTCGGGGTTGTAAGCGCCTGATCCCGAATCAAATAGGCCGACCATGTGTTAGTACGTTCGGTACTCGTTTTCAAGAAACTGTTGTAAGCGCCTTAGGCCCTCCTCGATCTTCGACACATCGAGTGCATAGCTGAACCGCACCCGATCAGGCGCGCCGAACCACGCGCCATCGTACGTGATCATGCGGTAGGTATAGTATAAATCACTCACGACACGTCCCGATTGTGTGAACCTGGGTAAAACGTAAAATGCTCCTTCAGGTTCCCACAGATCGAGACCTAAGCCTTTCATGCCTGCATACATCATGTCGCGGCGCTCCTTCCAAATATCCACATACGTCGTCACATACGAGCGTGGCGCGGCAAGTGCTGCGAGCGCCATGTCCTGCGCGAGGATGCTCGTATTCATGGCGGTGTGCGTTTTCATCTCAATGATCTTTTCGACGAGTTCTCGCTCCTTCGAATAGAGGTACCCTACGCGCAAGCCGCACATGGCGTACGTCTTCGAGAAGGAATTCACCGTGACAACGTGCGGCCCATGCAGGAGATAATTTTCCCGCACGTAGATGAGGTCCTTGTATACCTCGTCCGAGATGATATAGATACTCTTCCGCGCACAGAATTGCTCTACTTCTTTAAGGGTCTCTACCTCCTGCACCGTTCCCGTCGGATTCGAGGGCGAATTTATCATGACTGCGCGCACTCCTTCCGCGGCCTTCTTGAAGACTTCGATATTGATCTTCCCGTTCTCATCGAGGTCGTAGTAGACCGGCGTCATCCCAGCCAAGGTCACGTTATGCGGATACGAATAGTAGTACGGCCGCGGGAGCAGTACCTTTCCACCCGGCTCGGATATTGCACGCAAGACGAGGTCGATCGCCTCGGAAGCACCATTCGTGATGACGAAATCTTCCGGCTCGGCATCCGGATACTGCTTCGCAAGCTCACTTCGCAGTGCAACACTTCCTTGCACGAGACCATACTTGAATCCGCGAAAGGTGCTCAAGACCTTGAACGCCTCTTCCGGCGGCGGTAAGTCCGGCTGCCCCGAGCCGAAGGAAATGAGCGAGTCATCGCCTTTGCCGATGAAAAATGAGGGGCCCGGGATCGCGGGATTCGTCATGGTCGCGCCATTCTAGCATCGCTTGTTCCCCCACCCAAATTGATTACGAAAGAAACAATACCGTAAGAACAATGTAAAACGCCCAGTGCAGCATAAAAGAATATATAAAGCCGTTTCGAACGCGCAGAATAAGATACGGAAACGTCGCCGCCGAGACGACTGCGCCCACGATCACTAATTCCACAAACGCTGCGGGAACCTCCAGAAGCACGAGTACATGCCCTATCGCGAAGAGGGGGCCGTAGAGAAGTGAGACAAAAAACACATTGTTATCAAATGATGCAATCGAGAGCACGAGAGCTGCAATGAGCAACTGCTGGAATACGAGCTCCGCCATTTTCGGCAGGAAGAACGCCGGCGTCGCGCCGAGAAAGAAATTGCCTGATTGCACCGTGATCGCACCATATTCCGAAAGTGAAGGAAGAACCGAGCTGTAAAAGAAAGCGGTGAGGCTCACAAAAACCGCCAGCGCCACATAGGCGTTCCTGCTCTGGTCAAGATGCACTCGTGTCAAGGTCTTCGGAAAAAAGAAAAGGGCGACCGCGATCCACGCAACATAGTACGCAGCTGAAAGAAGCGGTGTTTCTGTATAAGAAAGCGTGAGGCCGAGCAACGGCAGGATAAGGATGAAGCCCGCGTATGCCGCGACCCACAGTATCGTGATACCACACAGAATCCAGACGAGATGCCTGAATGAGTAGCCCTGCGTGAGCCGTAACGCATTACTCATGAACGTACATCGTATCGCACTTTTGGCAGTCAACTACCTCGCAGCAGAGCTGCGAGGCATGTTGTGGTTATGCCGCGCTA
>JBBTXY010000029.1:0-6774 GCA_038062075.1 Patescibacteria group bacterium | reverse complement strand
ATCGCAAGAAGAAAGCCAATATGAGACTGGCGACCCATCACCAGCACAAGCGGTTCTGTTATCAGCAAGATTTTGTAATTTTTCCTGGCGAGCTGCTTCTGCCGCTTTTAAATCTGCTGTTGCCTTTTCAATATCCGTCGTATTTTGCTTTTCAAGTGGCTGAATAAGCGATTGGCAATCTGAACACGCTCCAGACGAGAGGAATTGTGCTGCTTCACTTTTTGCGTCGTTCGAAGAACTTTTAAGAAGAATGTCTTTGGCCTCACTTTCCGCGTTTGCCGCCATTTTTTGCGGAGAATCGAGTGACTGCCCAACGGGCACGCATTTGTCGAGTGTCCAACACTTTTCCGATTTATCTGAAGGAAGTGTTCTGCAAACGACCTGGCGACAGCACCACGGGCTAGGTCCTGACGTTGAACATGAGCGCGCTGGAACCCCATCAATGGGAGCGGGGTCTTTTTCGCCCTTCGGACATCGGTTTGCGGTTTGCGGTTTCTTTGGATCCGCCGCCTGTCTTGAATTACTTATGGATAATAATCCAATCGTGGGATCATTATCTTTTACTTTCACAATGTAGTCGTAGCCTAGAGTGCATGATTGGAGACGTTGCTCAGCTTCCGTTGGATCAGGCTCTGTGCCTTCGGCAGCAGCGACTTGGGATTGCGTATTAAATTGCGATGCGCGATCAAGCGCGATTGCCACCGTGCTCAAAAGCACTAGTAGAAAAACAACTCCAACAATTGAAGCGCCACGAGAGGAGTCGTGCATATGCATGCCCACATGATGCGGCCCAGAAGCCCCCAATGCAATGCGCTTATGTGGAAACCAACAATGTGCTATACTTTTTTCATGGCTGCAAAAATGCTCACAGCAACTGTTGCGAGGCGAACCCGCGGCAAAATCGCCGTGGAGGTGGATGCTGACCGCTTCGAGCGGCTTGCCGCCGTTTTCGGCATGTTCAATCCCGACTTTCTTGCGAGCTTGAGTCGCGCCGAGGCAGATTATCGTGCTGGGCGAACCAGAAACATTAAATTTCTCCGCGGTTTGAGGACAATGTCACGGTAACTCAAAACCAAAATCTCCTGTTCTTCTTGACCCCAAAGAAAAAAGTAGGGTGGTTTTGCATCTTTATTATCCACAGACTTCGTACAAAGATAGTGGTCTTCTTTATATGCATTGTATACAATTCTTCTTATGCGCGGAGTTGAATATAGCGAACACATCAAAAAAGAGGCTGCTCGACTACGCAAAAGTGGTAAGTCGTACTTGCAAATACAACGGGAGCTTTCGGTTCCCCGAAGCACGTTATGTACATGGCTTGGACATAAATATCCTGGAGTTTTTACCGAGAAGCTTCGTTTGGATCATCTGAGACATGCTCGGGAAATCGCGTCTATATCCATCCGAAAAGCAAAACAGGAACGTGATTATGTATACACGCTCCGCGGTAGAGAAATGGCGGAATATATCAATACTAAGGACGTGCTCTATCTTAAATCAATGCTCGCAATGCTCTACTGGGCAGAAGGGACGAAACATCACCGAGTGTCGGGCCTACGTTTTGCCAATACTGACCCCAAGATGATATGGCTCTACATGGCGATGCTTCGTAAATGTTATCGCATTGACGAAACAAGATTGCGAGTACGAATTCACTTCCACCACTACCATGATATAGAAAAGACAAGGCGGTATTGGTCGGAACTCACCAAAATTCCCCTTTCCCAATTCGGCAAAGTTTGGATCAAGCCGCGCAGCAAGACCAGAAAATTCCGAGAAAATTTCATGGGCCTTTGCTTTATCTGCTACCTTGACAGCAGCATCAGAAAAGAGATACTCGGGCTTGCGTACGCGATTCAAGAAAAAGTCGCGGGCGCCCTGCCCTCGTCGTTCAACGGATAGGACATTTCCTTGCGGAGGAAAAAATTGAGGTTCGATTCCTCACGAGGGCAAAAGTAAAAACTACTTCGCCGCCACTCGCTTCGCGAGGCGCGATTTCATGCGGGCAGCCGTGTTCTTCTTGATGATGCCACGCTTGAGCGCTTTGTCGATCGCTTTTTGCGCTTTCGGAAGGAGTGCCGCGTTGTTCGATTTCGTCAGTTCCTTCACCGCGTCCCGCATCGCCTTCGCGCGACGCAGATTGAATATGCGTCGGCGAGCTTCGACGCGACGGGCCTTTTTGGCGGAACTTGTTTTTGCCATGCGCGGCATCCTACATGATATGAAGCCGATACGCAATCTTCCGGACTAGAAGCTAGAAGCTAGAAGCTGTAAGCTGTGTCTATGATTGGGCACCTCGAAGGCACCGTGAAGGCACTGCGGACAGGCTTCACTATCATCTCCGCCGGAGGCGTAGGATATAAGGTTGCCACGACTAAGTACGTCCTCGCGCGCCTTTCCCTCGGCGGATCAACCGCGCTCTGGACGCATCTTGCCGTGCGCGAGGACTCCCTAGACCTCTACGGCTTCGAGACGGAAGAAGAGCTCCGCTTCTTCGAACAGCTCATCACCGTTTCCGGCGTCGGCCCCAAATCAGCGCTCGCCATCCTCGACATCGCCTCGATCGAGACCCTGCGCACGGCGATCGCGAAAGGCAACTCGGAATATCTCACCAAGGTTTCCGGCATCGGGAAGAAGACCGCGGAGAAAATAGTGTTCGAGCTGAAAGACAAAATTGGCACCGGCTCGGAAGGGTTGTCAGAAACTTTCAAGGGCGACGAAGAAGCGCTTGAGGCAATGCGCGCCTTAGGCTATTCGCATACAGAGGCGCGCGATGCGCTGCGTAAAGTGCCAGAAGCCGTTACCGGCTCAAGCGCGCGCTTGCGCGAAGCGTTGAAACAGCTCGGCTCCTGATATGCACGAACTTAAAAAGATGCTGGTCGCTGCGCTCCCTGCGCCCATTCTCTCCGCCTATCACTTCCTTCTCGCAACGCTCGCGGCGCTCCTTGCTCGTTTCCCCTCGCGCTACATCATCGTCGTCGGCGTAACCGGGACGAAAGGCAAATCATCGACCATCGAATTCCTGAACGCCATCTTCGAGGCTGCGGGGTGGAAAACGGCGCTCTCAAGCACTATTCGTTTCAAAGTAGGTGATGAGTCGCGGCCGAATCTGAAGCGGATGACCGTGCCGGGCCGCTTTTTTATTCAGAATTTTCTCGCACGCGCAGTGGATGCGAACTGCCAGATTGCATTCATCGAGCTCACTTCCGAAAGCGCACGGCAACACCGACATCGCTTCATTGATCTCGACGCTCTGCTCTTCGTTAATCTCGCACCGGAGCATATCGAATCGCATGGCTCCTTGCAGGCATACTCCGATGCAAAGTTCGAGCTGGGGAAGCAGCTCGCGCGCTCGCGAAAGCGCCCACGCTACATCGTCGCGAACGCGGAAGACCCGGAGAGCGGTCGCTACCTCACGCTCCCCGTCGAGCACATCCTTCCCTTCTCGCTCGCGGCGGCCACTCCGTACGAGGCGCGCGAGCGCGGCGGCTTCTTTACGCTTGCGGGAGAGCGTATGGAGATTGCGCTTCCCGGAGCGTTCTCACTCAAGAATGCCTTGGCGGCGGCGACCTTGGCGAATGCGATGCGCATTCCCCTGCACACGATCCGCATGGGTTTGGCACAACTCACTCGCATCCCCGGCCGCGCAGAAGAGATCGACGAAGGCCAGGGCTTCACCGTCGTTGTGGACTACGCGCACACGCCTGATTCCTTGCGCGCGATCTATGGCGCCTATCCGCGCCGAAAAATATGCGTCATCGGCGCAACGGGCGGCGGGAGAGACACGTGGAAGCGCCCCGTGATGGGTGCAGTTGCGGAGGCGGCATGTGACACCGTCATTCTCACAAACGAAGACCCCTATGACGAAGACCCGCATGCGATCGTTGAGATGCTCGCGAGCGGCATGAAAGAAAAGAAACCGGAAATTATCATGGACAGGCGCGAGGCCATCCGTCGCGGCCTCTCCTTGGCGCGCCCGAACGAGGTCGTCCTCATTACCGGCAAAGGGACCGACCCTACCATGCAGGGCCCTCGTGGCTCATCTGTGCCATGGAGTGACGCTGGCGTCGCGCGAGAAGAATTACGACGGCTTTTGGGAACTAAACCTACAAGCGCTTAAAACGATACTAGATACTCCACGCTTTGCGCGGAGATATAAACTCCTCGACTCAAAAATACCCATGGCAAGCCATAAGTATTTCACTCGTCCTACGTCGCTTATAATGCATTCATGATCCGACCGATCATCATCGCACTCTTCGCATTCACGCTGGTGGCGCTCATCGGCCTCTGGGTTGTAAGCGGCGGGCCGCGGCGCACGTTCGAACGTATCTCGAACATCGAGATTCTTGGCTCCGGCACTCCAGAGGATGAGGTGAGCTTTCGCCTTCCCTGGCAGCCCGTGGAGCTCTTTCCCACACTCGACATTACAAATGCTCTGAACGTCTCGGTTTCGGTGGGAGAAGAAGGCGGCCTTCTGGGGGCTCAGAACGAGCTCGACGCGCTCGAGGCCGAATATGAACGCCTCAATCGGGAGGCGTCGCAACTGCGCACCTTCGGGGCTCCCTCGCCCTCTGCAGACGCCGTCTCTATCGCACAAGATACGCTCGGCATCCGCGAGAGCACGCCGGAGCGCGAATACGTAGAGATCGTCGCTGGATATCAAAATGATGCACCTATCAGCCTCGCCGGCTGGTACCTTGAAAGCGCGCTCTCGCGCACGCGCATCCCCATTCCCCCGGCTGCAGCTCCCTTCATCGCCGGCGCGACGAATACGCTCGTTCCCGTCACCTTGGAGCCTGGCGGGCGCGTCGTACTCGTTTCGGGTTCCTCACCGGTCGGCATCTCCTTCAGAGAGAATGCGTGTACGGGCTACTTGGAGCAATTCCAGTCATTCGAACTCTCCCTCCCGCATGAGTGCCCCTCGCCGCGCGCCATCCTGCCACTCACCGAAGAGAATCTGCGACTCTACGGCGACAGTTGCTTCGATACGCTCTCGTCACTCGCGCCGTGCGAATTCCCGCAGAATCTTCCCGACACACTCTGGCCCTCGTGCCGTGCATTCCTCGCCGACACTTTTTCCTACAACGGATGCGTTGCACGCGAGCGCTCTCGTCCTTCGTTCAACGGCACCACCTGGCGTATCTACCTTGGCGCGGGAGAACTGTGGCGCAATTCGCATGACGCGATCCGATTATTGGACGCCCAAGGCCGCACCGTTGATGTATTCGTCTACTGACGCGGAATGCACGAAAAGAGAATGACGCCTGCGGCGACAGAGACATTCAATGATTCTTTCTTCCCGCGCATGGGGATTTCGATAAGCACATCACAAGCACCACGGAGAGCTCTTGAGAGCCCGCGCACTTCGTTCCCGAAGATAAAAACGGTCGGAGTAGTCGCAGTGTAGGTTCGGTAGTTCACCGCCCACACATCTTGCTCAACGCCAACGACACGAGATCCCTCTTTCTTTAACTTCTTAAGAAATGTCTTTGGAGTACGCGCATACTCCCATGGAAGATACTGCTCGGCGCCGAGCGCGGTTTTCGCGAGTTCCTTGTTGGTTCTTCCAAAACGATCGCGCGGCGTCGGCGTGTAGCCCGTGAGAAATATTCTTTCAACACCGGCGGCATCGGCAGTGCGAAATATCGAGCCCACATTATGCGCACTCCGCACATTATGAAGAAGCACCGCAACAGTATGCATGCTGGCACCCTATCAAGTATCTCTATTTGCCGCTACAAGCTACAGGCTGTAAGCTACAAGCTATGTTGTCCCTTTTCCCCGAACTCCTCTATCTCGCCCCCTTCGCCGCATTTTTGCTCCGCATCGCGCTCACGGCCGTCTTCGGATACAGCGCATGGACGCGTATCCGCAGCGACCGAGTGCTTCTCAAAGTATTCGGTGCTGTCGATGGCGTTGTTGCCATCATGCTCCTTCTCGGCATCTATACGCAGCTTGCGGCCATCGTCGGCACGCTCTGCACCGTCTATTGGCTCATCAAGTCGGATGTGAGCCCTCTTCCGAAAAGCACCGTCGCGCTTGCACTTGTCATGACCCTCTCGCTCATCGTCATGGGCGCAGGTCCCTTCGCGTTTGATCTACCGCTCTAAGAAAGAATATTCCGCCCGGTTGGGAATGATCCAACGACCTTCTCGTTAAAAGCGAGCTGCTCTACCACTGAGCTACGGGCGGTCCATCAACTTATACCATGACCGCATCTGGATTTCGAATCTCTTCCTAGTGGCTATTGGCTAGTCGCTACTAACTATCTCAAATCGCGATCTGCACCGTCACGCTATCTTTTATAGTCGAGCTTGCAGAGGTGAGGCACTCGATGGTAAAGGTGGTCGGGCCGGAAAGGGGTACGGTCGAGGCGCCGCCGGAGAGCGAGCGCTGCTCGAAACTCGGACCATTCTCCGCGCACGAGATAACACCGCGCGCGTTCCAGAAGATGTACGTGCGCGTACCGAGGCGCACCGACGCAGGTTCCGCCCAAATGTCAGCCTCCGGTGGCATATCGAACTCCGGGAGCTGGAAGCCAGGTCGCTGCTTATTGCCTGCTTGCGATGAGGCAGTGCTCCCCGAACCCGTATTCGATCCTTGTGAACTGATCGCAACGCCCACCTGATATCCGCGCCACTCGCAGAGTCCATCAAAGAACGATGAGGGAATGACGTTTCCAATAAAACCGGTCGCCCACGGTCGCGCCGCGCAGCCGCGTCCGGCGACAGAAAGCGAATGCGCCGCGCCCCAGGTGCTCCCGCCGAAGAA
>JBBTXY010000028.1:0-28370 GCA_038062075.1 Patescibacteria group bacterium | reverse complement strand
CGTACGAAGGACGCATGGACATCGTGCGTGTCTACAATGCGATACTATCCGCTTCAGATATACAGGCGCTCTACAACGGGACTCGGATAGATGATACCCCGACCTCAGTGAACAAAATCACTTCACCGATAGACGGCGCGACGATAACGAGTAATTCGCTGACCGTAAGCGGGACATGTGCCGTTAACGGCGACAATCCATACTTGGGCATACACATCAATAACAGTATATTCGGGACAACATTACATTGTATAAACAATATGTTCAGCGATACCGTTTCAATTGCCTCTCTCTCAAACGGCTCCTTATTTACAGTCCAGGCAGTCGGGGATCAGATTACGTTGTTCAAAAATGTTGGAGGCATCTATACTGCCTCCTGCACCCTCGACGGCGTCACCGTCGCACACGGCCAATCATGGACCTTCTACTCAACGAACACCGTTCCCGCAGGCCAATCATGTTCATCCGTCTCTCAATCTCGCACGTGCACGAACGGCACCCTTTCGGGCAGTATCTCTTACAACAGAGCGTCATGCAGTGTAGCCGGAGGCTCGAACGCCGGCGCCTCCTGCACCTACAACAGGCAGACCTACGCGAATGGGCAGGTGAGGAGGGAGCCCGTGAAGTGCCCATTGGGACCAGATTACGACGGGCTTCCTCCAACTGTTTGTCTTGATCTTAAGCAGTGCACCAACGGCCAGTGGGTTTCAGGGAGCAGATGGGAATTTGGAACACTCTTAAAATCTTCAGAGTGGTCTGGTGGCATTACTGTCATGCCGATAGCGGGATCGGCACCACTTGCGGTCAAGTTTGAGAGTGACATCGTCGCTCCTCTAAATGGCGTTTACAAGCTGTACGTCTACTTTGGTGACTCTACGAAGTCCCCGATGCCGACACTCGAGCAACCATGTGAATTTGTCATGACAGGCGGGCAGGCGCAGCGCCGATGCAATCTCAATACGGTATATACGTATACGACAGCCTCGCCTTCTTTGCCTGGCTACAACGCAGGCGTCCTGCTAACGGGGTCAAATCCCATCCCTGGAGACTACCGACTGTCCAAAACGGTGTGGAGAGGGGGAATAACAGTCACTTCCGGAACGCAAGCAGATAGCGGAGCTTCTCTACAACTCGCTTCTGCCCTAACCGCACTTGAAGAAGCGCTCAAAGGAATTCTGCAGTATCTGACGCGATAGCGAGATCTCTTCGCTATTCACAACCTTCTCATAGCCGGAGGAGAGGTGTACAAGGCATACTGTACAGTATGTCGTTCCGCACTCGCGTGATTGGAGGAGCAAGTTTGTTTGTATTGATGTTCGCTCCGGTTATATCGTCGGCGCAGAGTATCGAAGAATTGCAAGCGCAAGTGAACGCGCTTCTCCAGCAGCTCGCGGTGCTGCAGGCGCAACTTCGCACCGGTGCATCGAACGCCATTCCCGCCGCCGCTGGTTCTGTCTACGGGCCGTGTCCAACCTTAACGCGTACGCTCCAACGGCGGATGTCGGGCGCTGATGTAACCAATCTCCAAATATTTCTCGCAGGCGATCCGCGCATCTATCCTGAAGGTACTATTAGCGGCTACTTCGGGCCTCTCACGGAAGCGGCCGTCCAGCGCTTCCAGTGCCGCGAGATGCAACTTTGCAGTGGTTCTCCTAATATAAATGGTTACGGTGTTGTGGGGCCGCGGACACGGGCGACGATACAAAATGTATGTGGAACTATAGCGTCTGGCAGCCCTCCCAGTACCAGTAGTTCTCCCGTCGCCTCCTGCGCTTTGCCCTGGGGCGCAACGATCGCGCACGGCGCATCGGTTACGGCCTACCAATCGACGACCGTGCCTCTTGGCCAGACATGTCTCTCGCAAACCCGAAGCTGCTCCACTGGGGCGCTTTCGGGAAGTTATCAATACGCATCGTGCTACGTGAGGCCAGCACCTGTCGATCCGATCTCTCCTCCCGATTGCACGCTTGCGTCGAGTCCCGCATCGCTCACGCGCGGGCAATCGTCGACGCTCGGCTGGAGCACCCAGAATGCGACGAACGTTTCCATCGACCAAGGCGTCGGGCCGGTTTCTTCCCAAGGCTCTCTCGTCATTTCTCCGCAGCAGACGAGCCTTTATACGCTCACGGCCGCGGGGCCTGGCGGTGCCAAGACTTGCAGCGCGACAATAACCGTAACGAACGCACCCTCCACTCTCGTTGCCGAATGGAAATTCGACGAAGTCTCCGGCTCGACCGCACTCGATTCATCGGGGAACGGCCACAACGGCATCCTTATGAACGGTGCCACGCGCTATGTCGGTGGCCAGGAGGGCAATAAACTGCAACTCGATGGCATCGACGACTACCTGCGCGTTCCCGAAAGCGATGCGCTCGATGCCGGCACCAGCAATTTCACCATCGCGGCGTGGGTACGATTCGCCGCTCTCACGGCAGGGAAGTCGCAGCCCATTTTCATAAAACAGAACGCGAATGGTGTTGGGTACGCATTCTTTCTCGATCAAAATCAGCATCTTGCTCTGCAGGGGGAAGACACTACCGCAAGCGCGCGTTATGCGGAAATCGGAGCGACAATGCTCGCCTCCAATACATGGTACTTCGTGGTTGGCATTGGGGACCGATCAAACGGCTACCGTCTCTACGTCAACGGCGTGCAAGAATCGACAACGAGGACGGGCGTGCTCGCTAACCAGGCCGGAACGCTGTCGAATGCCGCGGATGTTCTTATCGGAGCGAACCTCAATACCGGCAACTACACGTCTGCAAGGATGGACAAAGTCCGCCTGTACAACACGACGCTATCTGTTTCGGAGATACAGTCGTTATTCAACGGAACCCCATTAGATAATCCTCCTGCAAACAGCGCTTGCACCGCCCCGTGGGGCGCAACGGTCGCGCACGGCGCATCGGTTACGGCCTACCAATCAACGACCGTGCCTCTTGGCCAGACATGTCTCTCGCAAACCCGAAGCTGCTCCAATGGAGCTCTTTCGGGAACGTTCGCACACACTTCCTGCGCACCCCTCACGACCAATGCGCCAGCCTCCGCCAATTTCGACGGCCGGATTGAGACGGTCAACAGCGGCGTGATGAATGGATGGGCGTATGACAAGCGAACGCCGTCCGCATCCATACCCGTAACCTTCATCGCTCGAAATACGCAAGAGAGCGCGACACCGATCGTCATCGGGTCGGCGAATACCGACGTGCTGCGGCAAGACGTCAATAGCTCCGCGGGCATCACGGGGGCGCATGGCTATTCGTTCGCGATTCCCGCGCAGTATCAAGACGGCACCATATACTATATCTCCGTCATTGTCGGCAGCGGCTCCGATGCGAACCTGCTCAAGGCATCGAACGGGGGCGCCACATCTATCATGTACGCGAAGGGTGAAGGCGTCGAGATCGCGGGCCCCGAAGAGGTCGTGTATGATCAGCATGCGCAACAATGCGCGTCACCGAATCCCTCCGCCGATTCCTATGCACGCGCGTTCCGCGACGCAAACGGCAGAATCCAGCTCATCGTCACCGCTCTTGAAGGAACGACGCGGATGATAGGGACTGCGTTCTCGAATCTCGCGCGCGATTGCGCGTCGGTATTTACTTCAAGCAAAGATCCCGATCCTTCGAAATACAACGACAGAGAGTGGATATCAAGCTTGTATACGAACGACGGTACGACCGTCCACGCGCTCATCCATGAAGAGTATCATCCATGGGATCACACTACCCCGCCATTTGACAACAACACTATGTGCGGGATTCCCCCTAGTCAGGAAGCGGTGGCTAAGTGCTGGTACAACGCGATAACCTACGCTCGCTCCACCAATGGCGGCGCTGCCTACGCCCAATCCACGCCATCTGCTCTCGTCGCGACGATACCCTACATATATCAAAAGCAGATGCTAGTGTCGGGAATATTCAATCCTTCCAATATAGTCTTTAAAGACGGCTATTACTACATGCTCGCGAAGCGCATTCTGCCGGGGTTAGGCGACGCAGGGGCAAGAGCCTGCGCATTCCGCACCAACAACATCGCCGATCCGACGAGCTGGAAGGCATGGGATGGCACCGGTTTTAACCTCAAGGCGGCATACAATCCATACCAAGAAACCATTACCGATCCGGCCTCCAAAGTATGCGGAGATCTCACGGCAGCAGGAGGAGGGGACGAGGGGACGGGAAGAGTTGTTCTTGGGGGAGGTCTTACCTTCAACACCTACCTCAATAAATGGGTGTTGGTACATGGCACTGCGACTGGTAGCAGTGCGGCCGGCACCAAAAGGATCGGAGCCTTTTACCTCACTTCCGACGACCTCGTCCATTGGTCTGCGCCAAAACTCATCATGAAATCGCAACGCTCGATGACAGATGAAAAGGGTCCGATGCGGGTCTATTACACACTTATCGATCACGACGATACGACGAGAAATTTCGAGCGCTCCGATAACACGGCCTACCTGTACTACAGCGTTCGAGAAGAGGGAGGTAGCGGGTTTGATCTCATGCGAGTGCCTATCCGCTTTTTGCCGACTTCCATATAAGATCTGTTTTTTAAGAGGGGGGCATGATATTTTGAACACGCTCAATAGATTTACTCCCACGATCATGTTGAAGCTTCTTTAGACAGTCTCTTATACACACCCTCGCGTTGCATAGTAGGGCGTGGTCGTACATACTATATCCATGTCCACCCGCACCGTCTCGCTCGGCGCACTCCTTATAGCGGGCGCGCTTGTATTAGCAGCTAACTTTACTCCTCTTATTCTCACCGCGCAGGTGAGCGGCCTGGTCTCTACTACAACATCAGGCGAAGATCCTAATTACTGGACGCCGGAGCGGATGCAATCGGCACGGGCGGCTGAAATGCCGGCAGCACACACCTGCACCCGCCTCACACGGAACCTCTACTTCGGTCTCAATGACGCCCAAACCGGCGGACAAGTCTCCGCTCTCCAGCGCTTCCTCACGCAAACGGGCGACTTCACCTACGGCACAATCACCGGCTACTTCGGCCCTGCAACCGAGCAAGCCGTGGAGCGCTTCCAATGCCGCGAGATGCAGCTCTGCGACGGCTCACCTGAAACGAACGGCTACGGCGCCGTGGGCCCGCGGACACGGGCAGCGATCAATGCGCGATGCACGAACTCCTTCATCCCGTACAATGGCAGCGGCGCACCCGGCTCGGTTTTAGAAGAGGGTTCTCCCCCCAATACCGGTCCTAGCGTTATTGACGCGAACCCGCCCGTCTGCACCGAAGAATATCAGCCAGTGTGCGGTATTCCGCCAGGGTGCAAGAGTTGCGCGGAGATGGGCTACACGGGTGTGTGTCCGCAGGTGTGCATGCTGCGTAATCCTCAAACGTATGCGAACGCCTGCAAGTTGCGCGCGGCCGGCGCCACACTGCTCTACAACGGCGCTTGCACTGCATCCACGCCGCCCCCCACTCCTCCGCCACCGTACGGCGCCTCCTGTATCACTCCTTGGGGCACCATCCTCGCGCATGGCCAGTCCGTAACGGCATATGACAATGCGGTTCAGTTGCAATCATCTCCGCCGCAGGTGCGATGTTCCTCGGAAATCCGCACATGCACGAACGGTGTCCTTTCGGGGAGTTACCGCTACGCATCGTGCGGCGGCGGTAGCGGGAGCACGGGGGGAATCTCCTGTACGACCCCGTGGGGAGGCCAGGTTATTGCAAGCGGCGGCAGCGTCTCGTCGCAGCCGTACTTCTCGGGCGGCATGTACACGGGCTCTACCGTCCCTCTCATGCGTTGCGACAATGGCGCATGGCTTACCTGTGATTCCCAGGGGAACAACTGCTATGGCGGAGGCTCGGCCGGGCCGACACAACCTGGTTCCAATTCGTGCACGACTCCCTGGGGGGCCACGCTCATGAGCGGCCAATCAGTGACTGCCTACCAGCTCATGGAGCTGCAGACCTATCCTCCACAGCAGCGCTGCGCATCGGAAACACGCTACTGCGTCAATGGAACGCTCTCCGGAAGTTATTTACTTGCATCGTGTTCGGTGTCTACAAGCGGGACTTATTCGCAACTCGCGAACGCCTTGACTGCGGTCGGAGAGGCACTCAAAGGAATCCTGAACTTCCTCACACAATAGCACCAGTTGTGCTTCGAGGCGGTCGATGGTCTTCAGAGGAGCGGGTATAATGGTCGTATGAACACCCCGTGGCTCGGGCACTATTTTCTCTTGATCCTTCTTGCGGGCTCCTTGGTCCTCACGTATTTCATATTTCAGCCGTTCTTGACACCGTTGATCCTCGCCGCCGTCTTCGCGGTCGTGTTGCAGCCCCTCTACAAGCGCATTCACCGCTCGATCCCACACTGGCCGTCGAGCGCGGCGCTCCTTACCGTTCTCATCAGCGTTGTCGCGATCCTCGTTCCGCTCATGCTTATCGGTACGCAAATTGGTCTTGAAGCGCAGAATCTCTACACCGATCTCCGCAGCCCGGAGACGCGCGCCGCATTGCTCGGCACCGCGCGCGATCTTGAGAGTGCCATCATTCAATACATCCCCGCCGCGCGCGGCTTCTCCGCCGAATTAAGCGCGAATCTCTCTACCTACGCTGAAACTGGCTTGCAGTGGCTTATCGGCAACCTCGGCGGCGCGGTCTCCAGCGCGGCATCGCTCGTTCTCAAATTCTTCCTCTTTTTCATCGCGCTCTACTACCTTCTGAAAGACGGCGCAAAATTGAAAGACCGCATCGTGCAGCTTAGCCCCCTGCGCGACGCCTACGACGAATCTATCTTCAACAAACTCGAACTTGCCGTGAATTCCGTGATTAAAGGCAACCTCATGATCGCGCTCATCCAAGGTGTCCTCACAGCCATTGGCTTCACGATCTTCGGCGTGCCGAATCCCGTTTTGTGGGGAACCGTTGCCGCGATCGCGGCACTCATTCCCGGCATCGGCACGGGGCTCGTTTTCATTCCGACGGTATTCTTCATGCTTTTTACGGGGCACCCCGGCGCTGCCTTAGGCCTCACGCTGTGGGGCATTCTTGCTGTCGGTCTCATCGATAATTTTCTCGCGCCCCAACTCATCGGCGCGGGGGTGAAATTGCACCCGCTTCTCGTCCTTCTCTCCGTCTTGGGCGGCCTGGCGTTCTTCGGCCCCATCGGCATCTTCCTCGGCCCCTTGTCCCTCAGTCTTCTTTTTGCGTTTATTTCGATCTATACGGAAATATCGAGAAGGACTGCTTAGAAGAGCGCTGCAGTAAGCCAAAAACTGGACAACTCGCACACGTGCGAGTATTCTCTTGAAGATGTCATCAAAAAGTACATACACGCCAAGCGGAAAAATCCTTACCAAATACGCTGACATTCTCGTGAATTTTGCTCTCGGCATGGGGAAGGGCATCAAGAAGGGCGACGTCGTCCGGCTCTCGGCAAGCGAGGCGGCGAAGCCTCTGTATACAGCGGTCGCGAATGCTATCGTCGACGCCGGGGGGCACGTCATCGGCAATTACACGCCGGATGAGGAGAAAGGCGACAAGCGCCGCAACATCAGCGTCTCGCGCTATTTTTACGAACACGCCTCTCCCGAGCAGATAAATTTCTTTCCGGCGAAATATTTGCGCGGCCTCGTCGACGTGATGGACCATTCGCTCTTTCTCCTTGCCGATAAGGACCCGCACGCGCTCGAAGGCGTTGACCCAAAAAAACTCATGCAGCGCGGAGTCGCTTTGAAACCGTTCATGGATTGGCGGCACGAGAAAGAGCACAAAGGTAAATTTACCTGGTCCATTGCGCTCTACGGCACACCTGCGATGGCGAAGGAGGCGGGCTTGAGCGAAAAAGAATACTGGGACCAGATAATCAAGGCGTGTTTTCTCGACCACAAGGACCCTATCGCAAAATGGAAAGAGGTATATCGTGAGATAGAAATGTATAAGAATAAGCTCAACAAACTTGCGCCGAAGACCGACAAACTTCATGTGAAGGGCCCTGATGCCGACCTGTGGATACGCCTCGGCGAGAAGCGCCAGTGGCTTGCGGGACGCGGTGTTAATATGCCCAGTTTTGAAATATTCACAAGCCCTGATTGGCGCGGGACGAACGGGTGGATCCGTTTCAATCAGCCGCTCTATCGCTACGGCGCGAAGATCACCGGGATACAGCTCTGGTGGAAGAGGGGTCGTGTCGTGAAGGCGACGGCGAAGACTAACGAAAAACTCTTAAAGCAGATGATAGCGACGAAGAACGCCGACAAGATGGGGGAGTACTCGCTCACCGATAGGCGCCACTCGCGCATCACGAAGTTCATGGCGGAGACCTTGTATGACGAGAATATGGGCGGGTCCTATGGCAATACGCACCTTGCCGTCGGCATGAGTTATAAAGATACCTTCGCAGGCGACGTCTCGAAACTCTCGAAAAAGCAGGCGGAAAAGCTGGGTTTCAATGACTCATCCGTCCACACCGACATCATCTCCACCACCCGCCGCACCGTGACAGCGTATCTCAAAAACGGTTCGCAGAAAATTATCTACAAAGACGGCGAGTTCGTGCTGTAAACTGCTGGCATGGCGCACGAGATAGAAACGAAGGTTTTGGATATTGATTCTGCCAAGGTTCAGAAACAGCTTACTGAATTAGGTGCCACAAAGCTGCGTGAGACGCGACTCATCGTTGATTGGTATCGGCCGGTGGGGACGAAAGAAGGCGAAGACGCGTGGTATCTGCGTATTCGCTCGAACAGCGAGGGGGAGCATGAAGTGACGTGGAAAGCGAAGTCGGAAATTTCGGGTACCACACGCAAACATAAGGAAATCAATTTTCATGTCGACGAACCCGAGAAGCTCTCCGATCTTTTTGAGGGAATTGGGTTGGAGAAATACGCCCGTCAAGAAAAAGACCGCATATCCTTCACACTGCAGGATTGGCTGTTCGAGATAGACGATTATCCCGGCATGCCGCCGTTTCTGGAGATCGAAGGCTCAAGCGAAGAGCATGTGAACGAGGCGATTAAGTTATTGGGTCTTGAGAAAAATCGCACGTGGGCTGAAGGGGAACGAACATTAATCCAAAAAGTTTACGGACTGGATTGGTACCACATGCAATTCGAATGAAGAAAATGGGAAGGGGCACACTTTGTCTGTGCGCCCCTTCGGCCTCTTTGATGTTACCCCAACCATGGGTTTCCTCCGTGGATCTATTGACCACGATACCAGGCGGTGTATCTCTCACGCCGCTCTGGTTCGCAGCTCCAGGAAAGAACTTTCCAGCCGGGTTTGACTTGCGTCTCCCACCGATTGAAATCAACCTGGGACATCACGCAGTTCATCATGGTTGGAGGTGACAGTTCCACTCGGAACCGAAGCCACCTCTGCTCCTCGGCGTTGTGAGCCCAAAGAAACAACACGATGGCGACTATCTTTTCCATCGCTACCTCTCTTTCCAGCGACCCCCGTCACTGAAGGAATCGCTCTCTGCACCGTACACCCATACAGAAAGCCTGTAAATCCTGGGGATAATGCTATAGGACACGTGCAATAATTCGTCAAGGACAGGATGTACGCATCATAAAATGCTAGGCTACGCACATGTCTACTAACATACCACAGAGCGAAGAGGAGTTGAGGAAAAAGTTAACCCACCAACAATACGCCGTGTTGCGCGAGAAGGGGACGGAGGCGCCGTTTTCGGGAGCACTTTTGAACGAAAAGCGCACAGGCATGTTTACATGCGCCGCGTGCGGCAACCAACTCTTCGCTTCAGGCGATAAATTCGATTCCCGAACCGGCTGGCCTTCATTCGATACGGCGCTCCCTGGGGCAGTCGAATTCGTTGAGGATAGTTCCTATGGGATGCAGCGTACTGAAGTCGTATGTGCCCGATGTAAGTCGCATCTCGGACATGTCTTCAACGACGGTCCGACGCCTACTGGCAAGAGGCACTGTATCAACTCAGTGTGCTTGGATTTCGAACCAGGGAACTCTTGACGTTTCCACTAACGTGAGGCAGACTACATCATAGGCTGTCAGATTTAGGAGGAACACATGACAGGCTATATGAAAAGCCGCCTTATGGCGGTCGTTTTGATCCTTATCTGCGCTTTCTCGGTACAGGCTGAGGAAGGAAAGAGTTCGCTGTCGTGGATTACCACGGAGCAATTCGATTGGCTGGTGAAGCACGCACGCGAAAACGGCACGCTTGTGCCGCAGGATCGGCCGTATCGCCAGTACCGGTTGCGGACGCATACGACCTACGGGGACGTGCCGTGCAGCCGGGGTCCGCTTTCGCAGTTCACGATCCTGGTGGAGATCCTGGTCGCGATACCGGAAGGAGATAACCAAAACGAATCATTGATTCGTGTTGTCGCTAACGGACCGTTGCGCTACATGACGAAGGAGACCGGCGAAATCGCCGTCATTGGATTAGAATGGTCCATCATGGCTCGCCGGAATGCCGGACTTTCCATTGAGCCGGAGGGGTACGTAGCGCCGATTCTTCGTATCGGCGAGAATTGGTATTCGTCCTCTGATATGGAACGTCAGGCCGAGAGCATGCTCTGCTTCTTCATCGAGAGCGAAAAAAGGCGTCTCGACGAGGAGGCGAGTCTACGGAGGCTTAAGGACTAAACAGGCATCGTGGAATTATGCCTTGCGGCCGCATCGGTTTTCCGGTGCGGCCGCTCTTTTATGCTTTTGATGTTACGAAATCGATCCGTCTCGAATTCGAAGAAGATAACGCCACGAGATAGCCACTCCCACAAGAGCTTTGAGTTATCCCACTGACCTAATTGACGTTCGCACAAGAGGGACGGTACTGTTAGAATAACGTCACGTACCACTATTACTAACGCGTGCGTAATAATTATAACGATATGGCAAAAAGCAATTCAGCGTTCATGAAGCCGATGCAGTTAAGCGCCGACTTGGAAGCGGTCCTCGGCAAGGGTCCGATGCCACGCTCGGAAGTCGTGAAAGGTCTTTGGGTGTACATTAAGAAGCATGGTCTGCAGGATTCGGTAAACAAGCGTAACATCAATGCCGACGAGAAGTTGAAGAAGGTCTTCGGCGGGAAGGGAACGGTCTCGATGTTCGAGATGACGAAGCTCGTTTCCAAACATCTTTCGTAAACCGGCTCTTTCGAGACCGCAGGGCGCTCACCCTGCGGCTCGAAAGACATCCTGCGCACAGCGCAGGGCGTTGCACCGGTTTCTGGCTCCTCGGCTCGGAGATGCGAAAGCGCGGCTTTCGCATCTCGCTCGCTCTACGTCGCCAGTAAGCTTTTCACTTTTCCGTTAGTTTAGGAACACCTCGTGCGAAATGCCGAGGTGTTCTTCGATCCCGCTGTCTTCAGGTCCGGGAAAGACCGCCTGAATACCGAGCATGAGCATAATGCCCAGAATGAGCGCGAGCGCATGCAGTGAAGCACCGCCGCGCGCCCGTATCGCGCCGAGCGTGTGCGGCAGAAGGTCGCGCAAGATGACCGCAAGGAAGCCCCCCGCAGCAAGTCCCGCAAAAAGGACCGCGATCTCTTCCGCTGACGCGAGGTAGACCGCGATCGCGACTCCGCCGAGGATGGTCGTGGAAGCGAGGAGATTGCGCGCCAAGGCGTCGCGGATGGAGTAGCCCGCTTCGCGCAAGACGAAGAACTCGGAGATCTCCTGGACGAATTCGTGAACCAAGACACCGATCGCCGCCGCGAGGCCGACATACCAGCCGACGGTGAATGACGCGACGAGGAGTACGCCGTCGCCGACGTTGTGAATGGCGTCGCTCACCAAGACGCGCCGCCCGTCGATGGACGTGTGGGTATGCGCATGTTCCGTGCTGTGGTGATGGTGGGCCGTCGGCAGGAGATGGTGCAATGCCTCTATCAATGCCGCGCCGAAAAGAACGGCGCTCGCCGCAAGCGCGACGGATCCTTCACGCAATGATTCCTCTAGCAAGTGAAAGACGACGATCAGAAAGACACCGCCCGAGAAGGTCGCGAGAAAGGGGAGGTTGCGCTGCATCCAGCGCTGTAAAGGTCCTGCGGCGAAGATAACGCCGGAGAGTGAAATGAGCATGACGGCTCCCGCGGCGGCGAGCGAGACAAGTGCGACGGACATAGGCACGAGTATAGCATCGCGTGCTACCATGATTGTATGAAAAATGCTCTTATCATCGTCGGCATCGGCGCCCTGATTCTCGCGGGCGGGTGGTGGTACTTGGCACGGATGAATACCGAAACCGCGCGCAATAGCTGGCAGCCGCCGACTTCGGAGCCGCGCACCGAAGGCCCGTATGGTCCACCGCCTTCGGCGGTGTTGGAGCATGGCGCAGGGATCGGAAAAGAGAACACCGTCGAGTTCGCATGTGCGGACGGCAAAACGATCACGGCGGTTTTCGCACGCGATATTGTCGGCCTCACGCTCTCCGACGGCCGGCAAATAACGCTTCGGGAAGCCGCCTCCGCTTCCCTGGCCGGGCAGGCCGGTATTCGCTATCTCAATAGCACACAAACGATTGAATTTCGCGGAGAAGGCAACACCGCATCTGTCATCGAGAATGGAACCACAACGTATACGCACTGTATTGCTACATATTGACACAATTCGCGGTTACTATATTAATGAAGCTACGTTGTTCTTGAGAGGAGGAGTGCAGTGGATCCGCAGCTCGTTAAAAGTCTCAAGCAGATAGGATTCGGGGCAGGGAGCTGTCTTGCGGGGCTTGTCTTTCTGCACCTTGCAGATCAGATGCCCGCAGGAGAACCGATGATAGGTGCGATAAGATTTGCGAGCTTTGCTCTTATCGCTTTAGGTTTCCGTTTAGTCATGTTCGCGTAGACAGAGCCCGCCCAGATTCCGTTCAGAGAGAAAGGTCCCGCATGCGGGACCTTTTGTTTGCATGGTATGATGTCGAAATTATGGCAAGCGGCGATGACATCAGGGCCGATCGGATGAAGAAGTTGGAGCTTCTCAAGCTCGTGGGAATGGAGGCGTACCCCGCGCACACGGATAAAGATACGGACATTAGCGAATTTCTCTCACAGTTCGAGCATTTGCTCGCGAGCAAGCAGAAGGTGACGCTTGCGGGACGCGTTATGTCCAAGCGCGGGCAGGGCGGCATCGTGTTCGCCGACATTTTCGATGGTACCCCGCTACCATCCGCCTCCGGCGGAGCTACGGGGCGGGCCGAAAAGACGCAAGTGGTTTTTCAAAAGAGCGACATGGATGATGCTTTGTTCCAACTGTTTAACGACGCGGTAGATGTGGGGGATTTTATCGAGACGTCGGGTGTCGCATACATGACGCAGCGCGGGCAGCAGTCGTTGAGAGCAACGTCGTGGAAGATGCTCACGAAGTCCCTCATACCGATTCCCGACCAGTGGTTCGGCCTCAAAGACGAAGAAGCAATGCTTCGTCAACGCTATCTCACTATTCTTTTGGACGAAGACATCCGCGAGATGTTCGAGCGCCGGGCGCGATTCTGGGAAGCAATACGGGACTTTTTGCATGCACGAGGATTTATCGAAGTGGAAACACCGGTTCTCGAATCATCGCCCGGTGGTGCCGAAGCGCGACCCTTCGAAACGCACCATCATGCGCTTGATATCGATCTCTATCTGCGCATCTCGCTCGAACTCTGGTTGAAGCGTTTGCTCGTCGCCGGTTTCCCGAAAGTGTTCGAGATAGGGCGCATTTTCAGGAATGAAGGCCAGTCGCGCGAGCACTTGCAAGATTACATGCAGTTGGAAACGTACGAAGCGTACAGCGACATGAAAAAGGGGATGCAATTCGTGCAGGAGCTGTATCGCCACATTGTGAACGAAGTCTATGGTAAATACACGTTCCAAATAGGCGATCACACCGTGGATTTCGCAGAAGAATGGCCTTTAATTGATTTTAACGAGATCCTCAAAGAGCGCTTTGGTATTGACCCTCTCACGTGCTCTGAAAAGGAAGCGATCCAGGCGGCGCGTGACTTGCCTGCGCGCGGTGCGCAAGCAGGTGCGAAGCTCGAGCTTGGAAAAGCACCAAATAAAATCCGCGCCACTGATCACTTGTGGAAATCCATCAGGAAGACGATTGCAGGTCCAGCGTTTCTCATCAATACTCCTGTGTATCTGGAACCTCTCGCGAAACGCTCCGAAAAAAATCCGAATGTTGTTGAACGGTTCCAAATCATTATCGCTGGCTCGGAGGTAGGGAAGGGATTCAGTGAATTGAACGATCCGCAGGATCAGCGTGCGCGCTTTGAAGAACAGCAGAAACTGCGCGACGCAGGCGACGAAGAAGCACAGCGCCTCGACGAAGAGTATGTGAAAGCCATGGAATACGGCATGCCGCCGGCCTTCGGTTTCGGCGTCTCGGAACGTCTCTTCGCATTTCTCGAGAACAAACCTGCCCACGAAGCGCAGCTGTTTCCGCTTCTGCGGCCGAAAAATTGACGTATGATACACTGCGTGTATGAAAAAGACGGTCAAGCGTACACACAAAAGGACGGAGTTCCAAGAACTCTCGGAGTTCATTCGCGATCACATGGTGACTAAAACTGATCTTGAGGAAAAACTCAATATCAAACTACGACCCATTATAAAAACACTTGAGGTCCACACGCTCACTCTTGCAGAAATTAAGACCGAGGTGCGCGACATACGCCGTAGGCTTGAAGTACTTGAAGAGCAGGTCAAAAGCATGACGGGTTATTCAAAGGAAATCGATCATTTGCTTGACCGTGTTGCGAAAATAGAGGAACATCTGGGTCTCCGTACAGGCCGTTAATCATGTCTTACGGCCCCCTCTTTATTTTCATCGCCGCGCTTCTCTGGGCGCTTGATGGCATCTTGCGCCGTTCACTCTACAGTCTTCCAGCTTCGACCATTGTTTTTTACGAACATCTTATCGGCGCAATCATTCTTCTCCCATTCCTCTGGCGCGCGTGGGGGCGGGAGACTCTCACGCGCAAAGAGTGGGGCGTTGTCGCGGGAGTCGCACTCTTAAGCGGAGTTCTTGGCACGCTCTTTTTCACCGCGGCGCTTCTTAAAGTAAATTTCATCCCATTTTCCGTTGTGATTCTCTTACAAAAGTTGCAGCCGATCTTCGCAGTCGCAGCGGCGGCAATCGTCCTCAAAGAGCACGTCACGAAGAGCTACCTCGGCTGGGCTGCACTCGCCCTGGTTGCGGGGTATTTCGTGACGTTTCCCTACGGCATCATCAGTTTGGCTGATGGCGGGGCGCAAGTGACGGCCGCGCTCCTCGCTGTTCTCGCCGCTGCCGCGTGGGGTTCCTCAACGGCCTTTTCGCGCTACACACTTCTGAACCACTCGCACACTTTCATCACCGGCCTTCGCTTCTGGCTCACCGTGCCGCTCGCGTTTCTCTTCGTCCTCGCGCTCGGCGCAGCGCCATCCTTGGGCACGATCACACAATCGCAACTCCTCACACTCGCCGCAATCGCGTGTTCCACCGGCATGCTCGCCTTATGGATCTATTACAAAGGACTCAAAACCACACCGGCGCGCGTCTCCACTATCGTCGAACTTGCATTTCCGGCAACGGCAGTTGTCATTGATTACTTCCTTTACGACACAACGCTCGCCTGGACGCAGTACGTGGCGGCTTTCGTTCTCTTGTTCGCGATGTATCGTGTGGCTAAAATAGGGCAATGAAAACTGCTGTTTTTGGAGGGGGTTGCTTCTGGTGCACCGAAGCCGTATTCAAGATGCTCAAGGGCGTTACCCTCGTGGAACCAGGATATGCGGGCGGGACAATCGTGAATCCTCGCTATGAACAGGTAAGCATGGGCAACACCGGGCACGCCGAGGTCATCCGGGTGACATATGACCCATCACTCATCAGCTACGAAGACCTTCTCACCGTCTTTTTCGGCTCGCATGATCCGACGACGCCGGATCGGCAAGGGAACGACATTGGCGAGCAATATCGTTCCATTATCTTCTATCAGGACGAGGAAGAGAAGAAAACGGCCGAGCGCATGATCGCGAGCTTCCAGGAGTTAGCGAAAGACGGCCTCCGTATCGTGACACAAATAGAGCCTTTGAAGGATTTCTTCCCGGCCGAAGATTATCACAAGGATTATTACAAAAAGAACGCCTCGGCGCCGTACTGTGAGCTCATTATCGAGCCAAAGCTGGAGAAAGTCAGGAAACGTTTCGCCGAACTTGTGAATCCCCAGTCCGCTTGATCCGGCCCCTCCCAGGGCGCGCTACAGTTGTCGCAGGGCACCGCACGTGCCAAAAAATCAACCGGAAGGCGGAGGATCATCTCATGACGGAACTTGCAGAACAAGCAGCCTTGCAAAGCGCGCTTATCAGCGGTTTTGATCCGCGGACGAACGGTAGCGAAGCCTATGATGTTCATCGGAAACTCATGGCTGATATACTGGGATGTACCACAGGCGCTCTGACGCATCCCCTTATCATCAACATGGATCTCTGCGGCCACCGCATGCAGCCCGAGTATCGTCGGGGCATCCGTGCAGCCGAAGCGGAGTATTTGCCTGATGCGAAATACGTTCGACACCTGCTCAATCTCTGGTGGATATTGGTAGAGTGGCAGGTGTTCAAGATCCGCAACGCCATTCTTGAGGAACGGGAAAAATTCTGCTGGGAGCAGCACGATTTTCTCATTTGCCTCGAGCCGTTTGCCGATGCGAACGGAAGGACGGCACGGATCGTCTATTACATGCTTGCGACGGCTCTCAAGGTACCGATTCACATCATCAGCGCCGAGAAAGCAAAGATGTACAACCAGCACAAGCGGCGATATCGGGAAGAGAACTTCGCACCTCGAATGAGGAAGCATGGATACATCACGTCCTGACTTCCACGCGACCATGAAGACCGCTCGGCCCTTTCGGCTCGGCGGTCTTTTCTGTACAGTATGTCGATGTCACGCGAAGAATTCGAAAAGCTCGCCGCCCTAGGCTACGAGAAGCTGCCCGAATGGGTGCGGCAGAAGATACGGAATGTCGCGCTTCTCATCGAAGACGAGCCATCCGAGGAGGTGCGCGAGCGTGAAGGTCTCGATGCTGACGAGACGCTCCTCGGCTACTATCACGGCATTCCGCTCTCCGAGCGCGGCGAGCACTACGGCGTCGGCGCGACGATGCCGGATACCATCACGCTCTACCAAATCCCGATCAAACAAGCTGCTGAGGAAGATAATCTTCCCATCGCGCAGGTCATCGCTGAAACCATCTGGCACGAATTCGCGCACCATTTCGGTATGGATGAGCATGAGGTGCGGCTGCGGGAAGATATTCGCGATGGCCACGTTTGACGAAATTGGCTCGCTTGCTACAGTTGCAAAAGCTAGAAGTCCAGCATGTCTCTTCCTCCCGGGATTGTTGGCTGGACTCGCTGCGGGCCTCGATGGGGGCTCGTTTCCTCCCTAGACCTTGGGTCGCCTGCGCCGACAGGCGACCCTTTTTTGTGTTATATTCTCGTCATGACAAAACTTTCAGAAATCCTCCGTGAGCGCGGTTATGTTCATCAACACTCCTCTGGAACCCTTGAAGAAATAACCGACGGCCCAAAGCGAACGGTCTATCTCGGGATCGATCCGTCAGCCGATTCGCTTCACATCGGCAATCTCGTGCCACTCCTCGTCTTGCGTCATTTTCTCGAAAATGGTCACAAGGTCATTATTCTCACCGGCGGCGGCACCGGTATGATCGGCGACCCGGGAGGGAAGAGCGAGGAGCGCAATCTTCTGGACGAGAAGACTATCAAGCACAACACGAAAGCAGTGGCCGCACAGATACGGCAGGTTTTTGGCTCTTCTGATTTTACGGAAGTAAATAACGCCGACTGGCTCTCAAAACTGAATCTTCTCGAATTCCTACGTGACGTTGGGAAGCACTTCACCGTGAACGCGATGATAAAGAAAGACATCGTGAAGAGTCGCCTCGACGCCGAGTCCCCGATCTCGTTCACTGAATTCAGCTACTCGCTTCTGCAGGGATACGATTATTTGCATCTCAATGAGGAGTATGGTGCCGACGTGCAAGTCGGCGGTTCCGACCAGTGGAGCAATATCATAGCGGGAGTGGAGTATATTCGCCGTAAAGAAGGAAAAGAGGTATACGCGCTCACGTGGCCTTTGATCGTGAATAAATCAACCGGCAAGAAATTCGGTAAAACCGAATCTGGCGCGATCTGGCTCGATCCGCAGAAAACCGCGCCCTTCCAGTTCTATCAATTCTTTCTCAATGTCGAGGACGATGCGGTTGAAGAGCTGCTTTTGAAGCTCACCCTGCTTTCGAAACAGGAGATCGATGCGCTCATGGGAAAACAGAGCGCGGAGCCCGGCAAGCGTCATGCACAGGCGGCTCTCGCGAACGCTGTGACGGAGTTGGTGCATGGAAAAGAAGCGACGAAGGATGCACACAACGTCTCCGAGGTCCTTTTCGGCCGCAAAGAGCTTGCGGAGGTCTCCGCTGATGTGCGCCGCCTTCTCGAGAAAGAAGCGCCGAGCGCCGGCGTAAAGCTCGGGATGCCGATTGTTGACGTCATGATCGCGGCAGGCCTTGCAAGCTCGAAGCGCGAGGCGCGGCAATTCATCGAAGACGGTGCTGTCATACTCTCCGGCGAGACGGTTACAGACGTCAACAGAGTTCTGCAAGAAAAAGATTTTAAAAGCAAACTCGCGCTCTTGAAACGGGGGAAGCGAAACGCGTCGGTGCTAATTTTGGATTAAAAAACGCGAGGGCGACCGCAGTCGCCCTCTTGACCGGCATCAATCAGTCTCCGGGCATCTTTTGCCGTTTTTCTGCCAGTGTTTCGGTGGGTCCTTTGTTTCGCACTCACTTTGGGAATGTATGAGTGCGAGCAAAGGAGGACACACCGGCTCGTCTGCGCGGAACCACGGTTCTTTTTTACGGAACTGTTTATTTTTCCCGCTCATGGGAAGCCCTCCGTTGAGGCATTGTTGCCCACCAGGATTTTATCAAGATTTGTAAATCTCGGCCACTTCGGCCACTATGGGGGGATGTCTATGTTCAACCTCAAATCTTCTTACGCTCCGGCAGGGGATCAACCCTCCGCCATTAATGCGTTGGTCAAAGGTCTCCACGAAGGAAAGCGTGACCAGACGCTCCTAGGTGTCACCGGCTCGGGGAAAACCTTCGCGATGGCGAATGTCATACAGCAACACGGAAAGCCCGCGCTCGTCATTGCGCACAACAAGACCCTGGCTGCGCAGCTTGCGGCCGAATATCGCGAATTTTTCCCCGACCACGCCGTGCATTATTTCGTCTCCTATTACGACTACTACCAGCCGGAAGCGTACGTGCCGGTAACGGATACCTACATCGAAAAAGAAGCGATGATTAACGAAGACATCGAGCGCCTTCGCCACGCGGCAACGCAGGCGTTACTGACGCGCAATGACGTTATCATCGTCGCGTCGGTCTCGTGCATTTACGGTCTCGGCTCGCCCATCGAATACGAAAAAGTGAATCTCGCGCTCAAGAAGGGAGAAGAGATGACGCGAGCTGTACTCACGCGCCGTCTTGTCGCGATGTATTTCGAGCGCACGCCGGGCGATCTCTCACCAGGGACGTTCCGCGCACTTGGTTCGAACGTGGAGATCATGCCCGCGAACGAGCGTGTTATTTATCGTGTCAACCTCACTGGCGGCAAGGTCGCGACCATTGAGGAAATGGATCCGATCACTCGCGTTATCACCACACAGCTCGAGAGTTCCTTTATTTTTCCGGCGCGGCACTATGTGACGCCGGGCGATGTTTTAGAAGCGGCGCTTGCCGATATCGAACAAGAGTTGAAAGAACGCTTGAAGGAGTTGGATGAGGGGAAAAAGATCCTTGAGGCAGAGCGCCTGAAACGCCGCACGCGGCAAGACATCGCGATGATACGCGAATTTGGCTTCTGCTCGGGGATTGAGAACTACTCGCGTCACTTCGACAGGCGGCAACCCGGCGAGCCGCCGTATACGCTTTTAAGTTATTTTCCGCACAAAGCGGACGACTCTCCCGATTTTCTTACGATTATCGACGAGTCGCATGTTACCGTGCCGCAGATCGGCGGCATGTACGCCGGCGACCGCTCGCGCAAGCTCACACTTGTCGAACACGGTTTCAGGCTCCCCAGCGCAGTCGATAATCGGCCTCTGAAATTCGATGAGTTCCGCAAGGAAACGGGGGCGACGATCTACACCTCCGCGACACCCGGTGAATTCGAGCTCGAAAAAAGCGAGAAGCCGGTCGAGATGGTCATTCGCCCGACAGGTCTTGTCGATCCAGAGATCATCGTTCGCCCGATTACTGCGCGCAACACTAACCAATATCGGGAGATACGATCTCCCGATATATCTCCTGATATACTTCGGTTGTTGGGCAAATCGGGAGATACGATCTCCCGATATCAGTATCCAGGGCAGGTGAAAGATTTCATCGCCGAGTGCGAGGCGGTCACGAAGCGCGGCGGGCGCTCGATGGTTACTGTGCTCACGAAAAAGATGGCGGAAGATCTCACGGAGTTCTTGAAAGAAAAGCAAATAAACGCGCGCTATATCCACAGCGACATAAAGACGATAGAGCGCATCGAGATACTCACGGATTTCCGTAAAGGGAAATTCGATGTGATTGTCGGTGTGAACCTCTTGCGCGAAGGCTTGGACCTTCCGGAAGTGGAACTCGTTGGCATTCTCGATGCTGATAAGGAAGGCTTCCTCCGTTCGGAAACATCGCTTATCCAAACCATCGGCCGAGCGGCACGCAACGTGCTTGGCCGCGTCATTCTCTACGCCGACATAATGACGGGCTCGATGGAGCGCGCGATAGGGGAGACGAATCGTCGTCGTGAAAAGCAGATCGCCTACAACAAAAAGCACGGCATCACGCCAACAACCATCGCCAAGAAAATCCACGACATCATCGGTGACATCCAACGTGCCCGCGAACGTGCAGTGACCGAGCTTGCGACGACCGAACTTTCGGCCGCTGGGGGAGATGTTAAAAAGCTTATCAAACAAAAGCGGCAGGAAATGCACGAAGCAGCGGATAGACTGGATTTCGAGACGGCGGCATTGCTTCGCGATGAGCTCAAAACCCTCGAAGCTGGTACTGTAACGAAAGGGAAATAGGCACTGCGAACAAGTCGAAGCCCGTGCACCAACTTTGGCTTCCTCACGTTGAGACGCGCCAAGAGTTTCGAAGGCACAGAGCGCACTACCATTTGAAATACAAAGATGATAGAAGTTTCTCTCAACAAAGCCAAAGTTTGGTGCTGGGCGAGACGGCGGCATTACTAAGGGATGAGATAAGGACTTTGGAAAGTGGAAAATAGCAAACGGGCCAAGCGAACATGCTCAGCCCGTTCAACCTCAGTCACGAGGTGGTCCTCGCCAAAGGTGCGGCAGAATACTTGCGATGCCGACGGCGATTAGAACGTCTACCGGCACGAGTATGAAGTCGCCGTGCTGATAGTCCCAATCGGCTTGATGTAGAGCGAGGCCAATAAAAAATACGGCCATTCCGCACAGCACCAGCCGCACAAACACGTTCATCACGGACTCGATCCACATCTCGATTCTCCTCTGTAGTTACCAGCAAAATCGCGATATCATTTGTTGTTCATCGCGAGCAAAATAGAATACCACAATAGAACACTGTGTCAATATGCTAGAAATCCAGCAAAATAGGCCTCTTTCCGACCTCACCACCTTCCAAATTGGCGGGGCGGCGAAATATTTTGTGGAGGTTAAAAAGGAAGAGGACATTCGCGAGGCGCTTGCGTGGGCGCGAGAGAATAATGTGCCATTTTTCGTCATGGGCGGCGGGAGCAATCTTCTCGTTCCCGACGAAGGCTTTGATGGATTGGTAATTCATATCGTCAGCAATCAGTCCGGATTTACTAATTCAACGCTTGAGGCCGATGCGGGATGCAACCTGCTCTCGCTTATTCGCGCTGCGGCCGACGAAGGCCTCGGCGGTTGGGAAAAGCTCGCGGGTATTCCGGGAACCATCGGCGGGGCGGTCCGTGGCAATGCGGGTGCCTTCGGCCCCGAGATCAAAGATTTTCTCATCTACGCGAAGGCCATTAACACAAAAACAGAAGAAGTTCATGAATTCTCGAATGTCGAATGCGAATTCGCGTACCGTATGAGCTACTTCAAAAAGAACCCTGAATGGATAATCACGAAAGTGCATATAAAGCTTGAGAAAGTGCGGCAAGGCCGGGCCTTGCCGCACGTATTGATTGAGGAGACTATCAAAGAGCGTGAGAAACGCCACATCCAGAATGTCCGCGCGGCTGGCTCGTACTTTTTGAATCCCGTCGCGTCTGCCGCGATTGTCGCGCAATTCGAGGCGGAGAAGGGTGTCGCGAGCCGCGGCGGCCGTGTTCCCGCGGGCTGGCTCATCGAAAAGGCCGGCATGAAAGGCGCGCGCGTGGGCGGGGCGCTCTCGAGCACAATGCACCCGAATTACCTCGTGAACGATTCCGGCTCGGCGACGGCGAGCGAGGTTCGCGAGCTCGCCGAAAAAATTAAAGAGGCGGTCAAAGCGCAATTCGGTGTTACTCTCCACGAGGAGGCGGTTGTGTTATAGTGTTCCTACCTACCCCCTATCTCCAATGTGGGGGCGGCTTCATATGTCGCAAGATACAATCGTTGTGAAAGGGGCGCGGACCCATAATCTTAAGAACATCACCGTCGAAATTCCGCGCAATAAGATGATCGTGTTTACAGGCTTGTCTGGATCGGGGAAGTCGTCTTTGGCATTCGACACCATTTTCGCGGAAGGTCAGCGCAAGTACGTCGAATCGCTTTCAGCGTACGCGCGGCAATTCTTGCGTCAGATGCAGAAGCCGGATGTGGATGAAATCACCGGCCTCTCGCCGGCCATTTCCATCGATCAAAAGAGCCGCTCGAATAATCCGCGCTCGACGGTTGCGACCATCACCGAAATTTATGATTATTTGCGCGTTCTCTATTCTCGCATTGGCCATCCGCACTGTCCGATCTGCGATCGGGAAGTCCGCAAACTCTCCAATGAAGAGATTCTTGAGAGCATTCTCGCATCTGTCGAAAAGACAAGTAAGAATCTCAAGAAAGCGAATCCGAAAGCGCTCACCGCGGGCGTCTCTAAAGCGAAGATCCGCATCCTGGCTCCCGTCGTCGTTGGCCGCAAGGGCGAATACTACCAACTGCTCTACGACATGCTCAACAAAGGCTTCGAGAAGGCGATCATCGACGATGAAGAGAAGTCGCTGCGCGATCGTATCGAGCTTAAAAAGCATTTCAAGCACGATATCGCGATCGTTGTCGACGAGATATTTGTGAGCGAATTTCACGACGACCTGAAAGCGGCGCGCGAGAGGGCCTCGGAGGCCATCGAGCGCGCACTCCACGAAGCGGACGGCCTGGTGAAAATCACCGAGCCGGGCGGAGAGGGAAGGATCGTGTCCGCGAAATTTATGTGCCCCTACGACGGTTTTTCGTTCCCGGAAGTCGAGCCGCGCCTCTTTTCCTTCAACTCGCCCTACGGTGCTTGCCCGGCCTGCAACGGTCTCGGCACGAAATACGTCTGGGGCGACGAGCCGTGCGAGGTCTGCAAAGGCGCACGTTTGCGAAGTGAAGCTCTCAATGTCTTCCTTTACACTCATGATGGAGATCGTAAGTCCATCATTGACGTGGTGAGCAAGTCCATCGAGGAGGCGAAGAAATTCTTTGATTCACTTGAATTGAGCGAGAAAGAAAGAGAGATATCAAAGGCGGTCGTGAAAGAAATAACGAGCCGGATACAGTTCATGCTCAATGTCGGCATCGAATATCTCACGCTCGACAGGCGTGCTAATACGCTCTCTGGCGGCGAAGCGCAGCGTATTCGTCTGGCGAGCCAGCTCGGAAGCGGGCTTGTCGGCGCTTTGTATGTCTTGGATGAGCCAACGATCGGCTTGCACCAGCGCGATAACGATCGCCTTATCACTACCCTGCAGCACTTACGCGACCTCGGCAACACCGTGCTCGTCGTCGAACATGACGAAGACACTATTTTTGCCGCCGATTACATCGTCGACATCGGTCCGGGCGCGGGCGTGCATGGCGGAGAGATCGTTGTTTCCGGTTGGCTCGAGGATCTACTTACCGCGAAACAGAACAAAAGCGGCTCCCCGAAGGACAGCAAAGCTGCCTACGGGGCAGGCGCGCACGCATCTCGCACGTTGCAGTATCTACGAAGAGAGATTGAGATTCCGATTCCGGAACGACGGCGCGATACTGATCGCGGCAAAGTGAAGATACGCGGCGCTACAAGATACAACATTAAGAATCTCAATGTCGATATTCCCTTAAGTAAACTGGTGATCGTCTCCGGCGTCTCCGGCTCGGGCAAATCCACCTTTCTTTACGAAATACTGCACCGAAACCTTCAGGCGCGATTCGACAAGCGCTACCGCACCGCGAAACTATATAATGTGGCGGAATTCTCCGGCACCGAGTATCTCGGCCGCTCCATTCTCATCGACCAGTCGCCAATCGGGCGCACGCCGCGCTCGAATCCGGCGACCTACACCGGCGCGTGGACGCACATCCGCGACCTCTTCGCGATGAGCGAAGAAGCGCGTGCCCGCGGTTGGGGGCCAGGCCGCTTCTCGTTCAATAGAAAAGGCGGCCGTTGCGAGACGTGCGAAGGGAATGGCCTCATCGCCGTCGAGATGCACTTCCTACCGACGGTCTATGTCACCTGCGATGTCTGCAACGGTCGCCGCTTCATGAAGGAGACGTTGGAGGTGAAGATAGGGAAATCCCGACGCTCCGAAGGAGGTCGGGACTCCGACCCCCGACGTAACGTCGGGGCGTTGGGGAAAAGCATTCATGACATCTTGAAGATGACGGTCGAAGAGGGGCTCGCGTTTTTCGAGGACATTCCGGCAGTTTCGGATAGATTGCAGACGCTTGCCGACGTCGGGCTCGGCTACCTTGAATTGGGACAGAGCGCGACGACCTTATCTGGCGGAGAAGCGCAACGGGTGAAGATCGCCTCCGAGCTGTATCGCCCGCATCAGACGAAAACGATATATCTTTTAGATGAACCGACGGTCGGCCTCCACTATGACGACGTGGCAAAGCTCATCGAGATCCTCCAGCGCTTGGTGGAGCGAGGGAATTCGGTCGTTGTCATCGAACACAATTTGGATGTTTTGAAATCAGCCGATTACCTCATCGACATGGGACCTGAAGGCGGCGCGCGCGGCGGACAGATCGTCGCAAAAGGCACTCCCGAGCAGGTTGCTGCCACTGCCGGCTCGCACACGGGCCACTATCTGAAGCGCGTTCTCAAAAAGAAGCGAAAATAGTTTTCCACTGCTTTCGTTTGCGTCCGAGCCCTACTGCAGCGATAATGAATTTTTAGGACTGCTCCTAAGGTTGTTTGAACAAGGAGGGATATAATATGCGAGCAAAACCCTTTTGCTACGCTGGGGAGTTCTGGTGTACGGACATGGTTGTCGACATTTTACTCCGCGACAGACAGATACGACGTGACCAGCATCCTTGGGGCTGGGAACGTCGATTCATACATTGTTGCTGGGTGGAACACCATGGTCGGAAACCGGATTCGATGGCGGCCCACAAACGGATAACACGGGACGCCAGATTCCTTCGAATAACCGGTTTTACGCCCGATTATGTCAGACGACTCGTCATGACCATCATTCCTATCGAGCGCGAAACGTGCATCGTTTCGCTCGCGAGATAAGTCCTTGCCCTGCCGCGCTTGCGAAAGCATATGCGGCAGGGCACACTCTTTTGATGCAACGGGGCGACCTCAAAAAATTCGACCTCCCGGATGAGCCGGGGATCTATCGTTTCCAAAAAGGGAAGCGGGTTTTGTATGTTGGAAAGGCGACGTCACTCCGTGACCGCGTGCGCAACTATTTCGCGACGGACCTTGCCGATGCGCGCTCCTCCGCCATAGCCGGTATGGTTGCTGAAGCCGACAACCTCACCTGGGAGACGACCGATTCCGTACTCGAAGCACTCATTCTCGAAGCAAATACGATTAAAAAGCTCGAACCGCCCTACAACATTGACCAGAAAGACAACAGGAGTTTCAACTACCTCATTATCACGAAAGAAAAGTTCCCGCGAGTATTCGTGATGCGTGGCAGAGAACTCTTCAATTCAAATTTCCTAGAAGCTAAAAGCTATAAGCTGAAAGCTGTGTATGGTCCGTTCCCGCAAGGTGGGGCTCTCAAGGAAGCGATGAAGCTGGTGCGTCGCATCTTTCCGTATAGAGATTCAAAATGTACATCTTGCGAAGAGCAAATATCGGGAGATCGTAACTCCCGATATCGGGAGTTACGATCTCCCGAATGCAAACCATGTTTTAACCGGCAGATAGGACTGTGCCCCGGTGTGTGCACGGGCGAAATGAGCGCGAAGGAGTACGGGAATGTCATCAAGCACATCATCCTCCTTTTTTCGGGAAAGAAAGGAGCACTCGTGAAGCAGTTGAAGCGCGATATGAAGCTCTATGCGAAACTGGAGAAATTCGAGGAAGCATCGATGGCACGCCGCCAAGTCGCGGCGCTTACGCACATTCGCGATGTTTCTCTTATCAAAGACGAGTCGCGTTTTGCGACCGGAGGCACTATCGCGGCACGCGCAGGGAAGCGCATTGAGGCATACGACATCGCGCATACATCCGGCACCGAGACCGTGGGGGTGATGGTCGCAGTCGAAGACGGGGAGCCTCTAAAAAGCGCGTACCGGAAATTTAAGGTGAAAGGATTCGCAAATAATGACCCTAGTGCTCTCTCGGAAGTGCTCTCGCGGCGCCTCATGCATCCGGAGTGGCCGTATCCGCGCGTTATCGCTGTTGATGGTGGGGCGGCGCAAATGAATGCCGCAAAAAAGGTGCTCGCCCGCGCTGGCATCGAAATACCGCTCGTCGGTGTCGTCAAAGACGAATTTCATCGCCCCTCGCGCCTCGTTGGCGATGAGGCGGTCATTCAGGCGTTCGAGCGCGATATTCTTTTTGCCAACAGTGAGGCGCATCGATTTGCCATTACTTATCACCGGAAACGTCGTAGCGTTCTGATGAAGTGATATACTTTTAGGATGGCACGCACCGTTGTTGGCGTATTGCGCGGCGGCGCATCAAGCGAATACGAACTCTCTTTGAAAACGGGAGCGGCCATCATGAACGCGCTTCCGGAAGACGAGTACGATGTGCGCGATATTTTCATCGATAAGGGCGGCTATTGGCACTCGCGCGGCATGCCGACGGACCCAGCGCGTGCGCTTTCGCAGGTTGATGTCGTTTTGAGCGGTCTCCACGGCGGCGCGGGCGAGGATGGCACGGTGCAGCGTATCCTCGATAGAGCGGGCATCTCCTATGCTGGCTCCGGTGCGATGCCCGCCGCACTCTCACTTAACAAGATCCATGCCAGTATGGCGCTTAAAAATGCAGGACTCCAGATGCCGCACGCTGTCGGCTTCACGACGGCGAGTACGCTTGATACGGGCGAGATGGCGCGGCTCGTGTTCTCGAATTTTGGTCCACCTTATATCATCAAACCCGGAAACCAAGGCGCATCGCATGGCATCGTGCTTGTTGCGACCATTATCGAATTACCCGATGCAATCGGCGACACCCTGGACGCGTTCGGCTCGGCGCTCGTTGAAGAATATCTCCTCGGCGATGAGGCGACCGTTGGCATGGTTGAAGATTTTCGCGGAGAAGAACTCTATGTCCTGCCTCCGGCACGCGTTGTCTATCCTGAAGAGGCGCCGTTCTTGCATTTTGAACATCATACGCGGGGTGAGGTGAACTATATGGTGCCGAGTGATTTTTCAGACCTTGAGAAGCGGGCCCTTGTTGATGCTGCACGCGCTGCGCATCGCGCGCTTGGGCTCTCGCATTTCTCGCGCGCAGATTTTATCGTCACGCGCCGAGGACCCTATCTTTTGGAAGTGAATGCCTATCCAGGCCTGCATGAACACGCCGCTTTTCCCCGGATGCTTGAGAGCGTCGGCTCGTCGGTGAAGGATTTTCTCAAGCACATAATCCAATTAGCGCGATAAGTGTGGACACACGCGTCTGGGAAACCCACGGTTTTCCCATACCTTCCTCCACGGGAAAACTCCCGTTTCCCGACCCCTTCCCACCGCGTGGTCTCAAAAAACATTGTTGTCCAATGCTCCGCATCGTGCTCTGTGTTTTTTTTGGACCAGCGGGGGTCGGTCAGAGATATTTTTATGCGTCGCCACGCATAAAAATTCTCCGACCCTGACTCGGCCCTCCACCTGCTGGCGGAGCCTCGGCCTCCGTCTTTCGATCCCCCGCAGATTCCTACAAAAATATAGTCAGCCAAAGACATGCTTTGGCTTCGTTATTTTTGTGGTGTTTGTTTGGAAAAGTCA
>JBBTXY010000027.1:0-30459 GCA_038062075.1 Patescibacteria group bacterium | reverse complement strand
GAAAAGGCGCGCGGCATCACCATCTCGCTCTCGCACTCCGAGTACGAGACGCCGAATCGCCACTACGCGCACGTTGACGCGCCGGGCCACGCCGACTACATCAAGAACATGATCACGGGGGCGGCGCAAATGGACGGCGCGATCCTCGTCGTCGCAGCAACAGACGGCGTGATGCCGCAGACGCGCGAACACATTCTTCTCGCGAAGCAGGTCGGCGTCCCGAAGATCGTTGTCTTCCTCAACAAGGTGGACATGGTGGATGATAAAGAACTTATCGATCTCGTCGAAGAGGAAGTGCGCGATCTTCTCGACAAGCAGGGTTTCGACGGGAAGAACGCGCCGGTTATCCGCGGCTCGGGCTTGAAAGCACTCGAATCGCCGGAAACCGGCAATGAGTGGAGCGGCAAAGTGATGGAACTCGTGAAGGCCATTGACGAATACATTCCGGAGCCTGTCCGCGAACTCGACAAGCCGTTTCTTATGGCCATCGAAGACGTCTTCTCCATCGAAGGCCGCGGCACGGTCGTTACGGGCCGCATCGATCGCGGTATTGTGAAAGTCGGCGAGGAAGTCGAAGTCATCGGCATCAAAGACACACAGAAGACGACCGTCACCGGCGTTGAAATGTTCAACAAGTCCCTCCAGCAAGGCCAGGCGGGCGATAACGCGGGTGTTCTCCTTCGTGGTTTGAAGAAGGAAGACGTACATCGCGGTCAGGTCCTCGCGAAGCCAGGAACGGTGAAGCCGCACACGGATTTCGACGCGGAAGTCTACATTCTCACGAAGGAGGAAGGCGGCCGCCACACGCCATTCTTCACCGGGTACAAGCCGCAGTTCTACATCCGCACGACGGACGTGACCGGCGAAGTGACGCTGAAGGAAGGTGTCGAAATGGTGATGCCGGGCGACACGGTCACCTTCAAGGTGAAGCTCGTGGGTCCCATCGCCATGGAAGAGCAGCAGCGCTTTGCTATCCGCGAGGGTGGCAAGACCGTCGGAGCCGGAGTTGTAACTAAGATTACAGCGTAACTCCCACTGGAGATTCGCACGAAAAAATCCGCTCACAAGGCGGATTTTTTCGTGCCTCACCTTTCTCAGCTCTATACTTCAATAATAAAAAGAAGCTCCCTGCCACCGGGCTTTGGTGGCAGGGAAGGACGTCTTAGAACCGGTTGATGATGTGCACTTTCGATTCGCCGGTCGTGACGTTGATGAATTTCGTCACGAGTGCGACGCGGTTTTCCGCATTGAGCTTCTCCCAGTACGATTGCGAGACCATCTCGATGTCGTCCTGCAGCGGAAGCACGTACGGCGCTTCCAGGAATGAGGGAAGCGGATTGCCGTCGCCTGCATAGGTATGGACGCAATAACCGAACCCTACGGGCAGCTGTTCGTAGAAATAGAGCGTTCGCTGGCAACTGCCGTCGTGAGATCTCGATATGACCGAGATTTCCGCGGAGGGGTTCGGTCGGTTTACAGTGTGGCAAATGCCGGATATTCGAGGCGTATAGTGCGGTGCATCCGGCTCGAACGTGTGTTTCCGCATCGCCCATACGAAGCTTTGCGGATCATTCCCATCGCAAATCGTGTCAGTTTGATTGCCGTTTGAGACGACATGCTCAAAGAGACCCGTTCTCATCGCGTTGTAGATGACCAGCGACGGATCGGTGACCTTTGACGGATCGACCGCTTCGGTGCGTACGACGTTGCCGTCATGCACAAGCCGGCGGCTCCTGCTGTTCTCGCTCCGACCCATGAGCCAATAGACTTGAACAACGTGGGTGCCGTCCTCTGTCCTGCCGATGACGAATCCGCGACCCGGATAGGGATTGGCGGCAAGCCTGATAGCGTTGTTCATGGCTTCGTGTGCAAGCTTCTCAAGTTCACTCACGACGCTTTCTCCTCTGTAAATGTGCCAGCTCGCAGTCTAGCATGGCCTCACTTTTTCGCATTTCGGCTATAATGCGCGGCATGAAAGTCGTGATTGCGTCGAAGAGTCCCGTTAAAGAGGAGGCGGTAAAGCGGGGGTTTACGATAGTCTTTCCTGGAATGACATTCACATTCGAATGCGTTCCGGCTAACTCAGGCATCAACGACCAACCGATGTCGAATGATGAAATTCGTACGGGTGCGCTCAATAGGATCAAACATGCCCGTGAACTCGCTCCTGACGCTGATTTCTACGTTGGTCTCGAAGGGGGAGTCGAAGAAATGTACGGCGATCTCTATAACTATGGCTGGGTCGTTGTTGAATCAAAGAACAAACGACAAGGTCATAGCAGGACAGTCTCGTTCGCACTTCCGCCTGCGATACGGCATCTAATATTGCACGAAGGGCTGGAGCAAAGCCATGCGACGGATAAAGTGCTTGCGAAGTCAGGCACCAAAACAACGACAGGTACGATTGGCCCCCTTACCAACGACTCTTTAACGTATGCTGACTGGTATGCGCCAGCAATCATCTGCGCCCTGGTGCCGTTTTTGAAGGAAGATCTATATCATCCACACTCGGAATAGCCCATGGAACTCGTTTTGCCCTCAGTAGAACACAAAACCTCGTATATCGAGGCGGTGAAGGAATTTCAGGCTGACCAGGATTTTCCGCAGATGATTGAGCGCGTGGGCGACACGTTCTCGACGCTTGAAGCAGAGACCTTCGATGCATATGTCGAAAAAATTCTGGGCCAATCTAAAGGCGATAACTTGCTGGAAGGGTACGTGCCGCAAACGACATATTGGCTCGTGGATGGCGAGGAGTTCATTGGTACCGTCCGTATTCGTCATCGTCTAGATGAATTTCTACAAAAGGTTGGCGGGCATATTGGTTACGACGTTCGTCCAAGCAAGCGAGGAAAGGGATACGGCAGCAAAATTCTCGAACTTGCACTTCCGAAAGCAAAAGAAATCGGCATTTCACACATACTTGTCACCTGTGACGCGACGAACGTCGCTTCGCGAAAGATTATAGAAAAGAACGGCGGCGTGCTCGAAAACCAAGTGCCGAATCCCGAAACCGGTGTCGATAAACTCCGATTTTGGATCGACAGTAGTTAATTATGACGCTTCCTGTTGCTCTGGATTTTAAGCATTATGCGCACGTGGGCGTATCTGTTGAGAAGCCGCAGATCCCTGATTTTGTGAGAAAGGTTGCCGCAGAGCACGGCCTTACCGAGAAGGACAAGGTGCACATCAGCGTAGTTGTCACCAAGAATGCGCGCTTATTGTGGGAAGCTGTTGCAGCAAAAGAAAATCCCGAGGCGTTTGTGCACTCGATTAAGTCTTTGTTTGAGAGCTATTTGTGGGAGTATTCTCTGACCGATGAATATTTCTTACACGAACGAACATACACCAGAGATGATTTGAGAGATAACGGCTATAGTGACGAAATACCAGGACATACACGTCGCACGATTGTGCAAAAGGTTGAGTTACCAGATTTATCGGAGTTCTATGAGAAGTTAAACGATATGTTCGGTATTTCGCTCCCCGCGCCAGTTCCTCACATCACCTTATTTGCATGGTCTGACTATGAATCGTTCAAAATACGAGGAATAGGGATAAATTCAGAGGAAGAATTCAAACGCTTCACTAAGGAAGCCGTACGTTAAAATAGATATATGAAAACCCTCGAGCATGCCGGAGCAGTCGGAATATTCATACTGCACTGCGCAATCGGCGTGGTGATTTTTTTAGGCTGGCTTTGGCCGGAGATATGGCCACTCTATGTCTCGATTCTTGTCATCGTGCTTTTTCAGAATCTGATTCTCGGATACTGCATTCTCAGCCGTTGGGAGTTTTCTTTGCGTCGACTGTTGGATCCGAAATTGCGGTACGAATATAATTTCACGTCGTACTACACGTACAAACTGACTCACAAACGTCTTTCTACGCGATTTGTTCAAATCTCCGGTACCTGTTTTCTCGTTTCGTCTTTAGGTATAAATCCGTATTTCAAGTTCTTTTATCTGTAATCTATACCATGAGCTCTAAATCCGCAGCACTCATTGGTTTTTTTCTCGTCCTGGCGAATTACGATGCTCGAATGTTATCTGTAACTCAGGTTGCATTTTTACCAAGCATAGGGCATACTCCGCACGTTCTATGACAGCGACAAAGACGGCAGCAAAGCCCCGGACAAGCCGGGGGAAGAAGGCGGCGGAAACATCGCATCGTCTGCGCATCAAGGTGCGCGCCTATGAGCATGCCGTTTTGGATAAGTCGGTGAAGCAGATCATCGACACCGCTCTACGCTACAATGCGACTATCATCGGCCCCGTGCCGCTTCCAATAGATATCAAGAAATACACCGTCAATCGCGCCGCATTTATTGATAAAGACTCACGCGAGCAGTTCGAGATGCGCATTCACAAGCGCATGATCGACATTCTCAACCCCGAGGCCAAAGTCATTGAAGCTCTCACGAACATCGATTTGCCTTCAGGTGTCAGTATTGATGTCAAAATGATGTGATAAACGAATGGGGATAAGGAAGCATAGCTCCGCAAAAGGGGCTATACTGTTTATATGACTCTCTCTCGTCTGAGCGTCTCGTTTCTCGTCGCAATGCTTCTCCCTCTCTTCGCGCTTGCGCAGGAGGAAGATACGCTTCGCGCAACCATCCGCGCGGACATCATGAGCGATCCACGCTCCTCGGAAATGTCGCCGACTGAGATCGATGCATTGGTGAGCGCGCTCGCGATGCAAGCAGAAGAGCAGGGTGTCGCGCAGGATTATCTTGACGCGCAAAATAGCTTCGCGGCCGCAGAGGCGCCCATCTATGAACCTGCTCCGGCATCAAATGCCTTGGATATCGCCGTTCTCGCACTTCTCGTCGTCCTTGGAGCAGTTGCGCTCTACCTCATCTGGCAGAGAAACCAACGCCGCAGTATGCCGCCTTCGGCAGGGATGGTTGCATAAAGAAAAAACCTCCTGTATAGTGTGCGCGACGCTATCTCCCCATAGGGAGCAATGGTTTGAGGTTCGCCCTCGCCATTGGGGGCGTTTTCATTTCAAGCCATATGAAGTTTATGTTGGGAGTTAAGGGTCGCATGACCCAAGTATTCGACGACAAAGGTGCGGTTTCTGCCGTGACGGTTGTTACTGCCGAGCCGATGACGGTTACCCAGGTGAAAACGACAGAAAAAGACGGTTATCAGGCGGTGCAAGTAGGTTCTGGTACGCGCAAGGAATCTCGTGTCTCAAAGCCAGTGAGGGGTCATCTCAAAGACATCGCGCCGGTGCGCTTCATCCGCGAATTCCGCCTTCCCGGCCAGGGGACGACTGAAGCTTACGAGCGCGGGGCAAAGATAGAGGTCTCCTCATTCGCCGAAGGCGACATCGTTGCAGTCTCTGCCATCTCGAAAGGCAAGGGATTCCAGGGTGTCGTGAAGCGCCACGGGTTCCATGGCGGTCCGCGCTCACACGGTCAGAAGAACAAGGAGCGTGCCCCTGGTTCTATCGGTGGCGGCGGCCGCGCGGGCGGGCGCGTCATCAAAGGCATGCGCATGGCAGGGCGCATGGGTGGCGACCGTATCACGATCAAAAACCTGAAGGTGATGAAAGTTGATCCTGCGACAAACACGCTTCTCATCTCTGGCGCGATTCCGGGCCGACCAGGCACTCTTGTTGAAATTCGCGGCTAATCCCCCACTTTCAAAAACCTAAAAAATATGGCCAACACACGAACAAGAGCGAAAAAAGAAACCACCGGCACGTCTGCTGTCGGAAAGTGGGGGATGGCAGCACCAATCTACAACTCAATGGGGAAAAAGGCAGGGGATATCAAACTTCCTGAGACCATTTTCGGTGTGCCGTGGAATGATTCTCTGATGCACCAGGTCGTGACCTCGATGCAGGACAATGCACGCACGAATGTTGCGCACACGATGGGGCGCGGCGACGTGCGCGGCGGCGGAAAGAAGCCGTGGAAGCATAAAGGAACCGGCCGCGCGCGGCACGGCTCCATTCGCTCTCCTATCTGGAAAGGCGGCGGCGTCACTCACGGCCCGCGCAACGAAAAAGTTTTTGCGCGCACCATCCCGCAGAAGATGCGTGCAAAAGCCCTCTTTATGGCACTCTCGCGCAAACTCAAGGACGGCGAGGTCGTGTTGGTGGATTCTTTCGGTATCGAAAAGCCTTCGACGGCGTCTGCGAAGAAGACATTGGTGGCGCTTTCGAAGAGCGGCTTCGAGAAGCTCTCGGCGAAGAAAAAGAACGCGGCACTTGTCGCTTTTGCTGATGCAAAAGAGGCGAGCGTAAAAAGCTTCCGCAACATCGGGAACGTCGATTCGAGCGCGGTGCGCGACTTGAATCCGGTTTCCGTCCTCAAGCACTCGTTCGTCATCATCGAAAACCCCGAAGCGGCGGTTGCAATTTTGTCTCACCGAGCGAATAAATCTTCCGCATCTACTAGCAACAAGAAACTAGCAACTAGCAACTAGTGTATGGCCCTCTTTTCTCGCAAAATCAAAAAAGACGAAGCGGCACCGGCTCCTGCGGCTGTAAAAACCGCGACTGCACCTGTTACTAAGACTAATCTCTCGCATGTCCTTATGAATCCGCGCATCACCGAGAAAGCGACGTTCGCGGGTGGTATGAGCGCGTATGTTTTCGACGTCGCGACTTCCGCGAACAAGAAGCAAATAGCCTCGGCAGTGCATGCCGTTTACAACGTGAAGCCGCGCAAAGTCCGCATCGTGAACGTCCGCTCGAAGATCGTCCGCAACATGCGTACGGGAAAGCGCGGCGTAAAGCAGGGCGGCAAGAAGGCGTACGTCTACCTCGCCAAAGGCGAGACAATTACAATTTCCTAGAACCTAGTCCCTAGCACCTAGAACCTATTCCTATGGCACTCAAAACGTATAGACCGACGACGAAGAGCCAGCGCGCAATGACGCGCATTCATTACCGCACACTGCTCTCCGGTCATGCGCCGCACAAGCGCCTCAAGAGCGGGGGAAAACGCGGCTTCGGCAGGAACGCCTTCGGCCGCATCACCATGCGCCACAGGGGCGGCGGGCACAAGCAACTGTGGCGCGACGTTGATTTTTCGTTCGACAAGAAAAACATTCCGGCAAAAATCACCTCAATTGAATACGATCCGAACCGTTCAGCCTTCATCGGCCTCGCAATCTACCAAGACGGCGCGAAGCGCTACATCATCGTGCCGAAGCAGACACAGGTGGGAGACACATTTACTGTCTCTGAAACTGCTCCCGTCACGCGCGGCAACCGCCTTCCTTTGAAGAACATGCCGGTCGGCACCTTCGTCTACAACATCGAAGTGAAGCCTGGAGGTGGCGGCAAGATCGCGCGAAGCGCCGGAAATTATGCGGAAGTTGTTGCGCAAGATGCCGGCTACACACACCTGAAGATGCCCTCGACCGAAGTGCGAAAGATACTCGGCACTGCGTGGGCCTCGGTCGGCGAAGCCTCGAACGACGAGCATCGGCTCGTTGTCATCGGCAAGGCTGGCCGCTCGCGCTGGCTGGGGAAACGCCCGACCGTGCGCGGCAGCGCGATGAACCCGGTGGATCATCCGCACGGCGGTGGTGAAGGCCGCCAAGGCCGCGGCCTTCGCCGCGCGAAAACCATGTGGGGCAAGCCTTCGGGGAAGGGGCAGAAGACGCGCCGCCCGAAGAAATATTCGAATGTGTTCATTGTTTCCCGTCGCCGCGTCGGCAAACGCAAATAACGAAATTATTTTGACATTAAGCCAATTTTCAGTTAGAGTACGCCGACAATTCCCATAAAAATATGACACGCTCGCTTAAAAAAGGTCCCTACGTGGACGCAAAGCTCGCTAAGAAAGTTGCGGCACGTAAGCCGGGCGCGGGTAGCATTAAGACATGGGCCCGCTCCTCGCAGATAGCGCCCGAATTCGTCGGCTACACGTTCGCGGTACATACAGGGAAGAACTTCGACGACGTGTTCGTGACGGAGGATATGGTGGGGCATCGTCTCGGCGAATTCGCTCCGACGACACGCTTCGGCCGCCATGGCGGCAAGATGCAGAAGGAGATAGAAATGAAAGCAAAGGAGGCCGAGATCGCAGCTGCGACCGCGGCGAAAGCCACAGGTGAGGCGAAGACGAAAAAGTAAACGTTATAGATGCACAAAATGTTCTAAATGTTCTATATGCAAATTCACAATTACAACAGCTACAACAAATATAACAACTACAACGTATGAGGGCTGTTCTTTCCAATTTCAAACAATCGCCGCGCAAAGTGCGCCTTGTCGCCGATATGATCCGCGGGAAGTCGGTCGTGGCGGCGCGCGACATGCTCGCATTCACGCCGAAGAAGTCGTCGCCGGAGTTGCATAAGCTCTTGAATAGCGCGATCGCAAATGCGCGCTCGCTTGGTATGAATGCGGAAGATCTTTTCGTGGAAGCCATCACGGTTGATAAAGGCACTGTTCTTCGCCGCATGAAGCCGATGGCCCGCGGCCGCGGCGCGCGCATTAACCGCACGATGTCCATTGTGAAGCTTGAGCTTGGCACTGTCCCTGCTGTGCAGGCCTCAAAGGCTGAAAAAGCCGTGAAGTCTGCAACACCAAAGAAATCTGCCCGAAAGACCACTTTCCGTAAGTCCTCCAAGAGTTCTTCACTAGTAACTAGCAACCAGTAACTAGCAACCAGTATGACCCACACCGTACACCCCTATGCGCACCGCCTTGGCATCATCCGCGACTGGAAGTCGCGCTGGTTCGCGACGACGCCGAAGCAGTATCGCGAGAACGTGATGATAGACACGACCATCCGCCGCTTCTTGAAGAAGCGTTTGCGCGGCATGTACGTCACGTCCGTTGAGATCGAGCGCACGCGCCAGGCCATCCGCATTTTGATAAAGACATCCCGACCTGGTCTCGTCATCGGCCGCGGGGGAGAGGGTTCCACGAAGCTTACGAAAGAGATCACGGAAGTTGTGCGTGTCGTTAAAGGTGCACCGAAGCTTCCGGTAAAGCTTGATATTGAAGAGGTTCGTTCGCCGGAGAGCCAAGCGCCCGTTGTCGCGTACATGGTCGCTGAAGGTTTGGAGAAGCGACAGACGTTCCGCCGCGTTCTGAAGCAGACGGTGGAGAAAGTGATGGCGAATCGCGACGTGCAAGGCGTGCGCATCGCGCTTGCGGGGCGCCTCGGCGGGGCAGAGATGTCGCGCCAGGAAGAGATCAAGCGCGGCCGCGTCCCCTTGCAGACCCTGCGCGCCGACATCGATTTTGCGCGCGAGATGGCGTATCTCCCCTATGGCGTCATTGGCATCAAAGTGTGGATCTATCGCGGCGAGATATTCGAGGATAAGAAGAATAAAGGTGCTACGCGCGCATAACGAATATGTTGTCTCCGAAGAAAACGAAATATCGCAAGTGGCAAACCGGTCGCCGACGTGGCGAACGCTTGGTAAAGCCTGAGACGCGCGGCATCACGGTCGCGTTCGGCTCATTCGGTCTGAAGGCGATGACGCAAGCGCGCGTGAGCTCCAACCAGCTCGAAGCAGCGCGCCGCGCGCTTGTGCACTCTGCCGGGAAGACGGCAAAAATCTGGATTCGCGTGTTTCCTGACAGGCCATTCACGCAGAAGGCGGCGGAAGTCGGCATGGGCTCCGGCAAAGGCGACGTGCAGGGCTATGTTTTCGACGTGCGCCCGGGCCGCGTTATCTTCGAAGTTGATGGTGCGCCTGAGGCGATGGCACGCGAAGCCTTGCGCAAGGCAGGAACGAAGCTCCCGGTTAAGGTCCGCGTCGTCGCACGATAATGCCGATAATTCCTATGTCTACATTCGCTAAACATTCCGTTGAAGATTTGCAGAAAGAAATCGCCGAAAAGCGCGAAGCCTTGCGCAAATTCCGTTTTGGCTCTGCGGGCACAAGAGCGCGCAATGTCCGTGAAGGCCGCAACCTCCGCAAGGAGATCGCGCGCATGATGACTGAACTAAATGCTCGAAAACTTGCCTCGGCGAAGGAATCCGCATAGTATTCGCACTTCGTGTATGACCAACCAAGGAACAAAAGGCAAAATTCTCGAAGGCGTTGTCGTAAAGAGCGCCATGAAAGACACGATTACCGTCGCGGTCTCGCGCTATGAAAAACATCCGAAGTACGGCAAGTACATCCGCCGCACGAAGAAATTCCTCGTGCATGACGCAGGCAACATCGCGAAAGTGGGCGATAAAGTCGCAATCCGGGAAACCAAGCCGATGTCTAAACGCAAGTATTTTGTATTGCATTCGATTTCTGCTACAAGCTCCAAGCTACCAGCTACAAGCTAAGTTTATGATTCAAGATCGCTCACTCGTCAAAATCGCAGACAACTCCGGCGGGACTATCGGACGCGTTTTTAAGGTACTCGGGGGTTCCAAGCGTCGCTATGCGCACGTCGGGGACGAAGTCATCATCTCCATTCAGACCGCGCAGCCGCGCAAATCCGTGAAGAAGAAGGAAGTGCATCGTGCGGTCGTCGTGCGCCAAACAAAACCTTTACGGCGCAAAGACGGCTCCTATGTCCGCTTCGACGAGAACGCGGTCGTTCTCGTCGTCGGGAGCGGCAAGGAGCCGAAAGAGCCCAAAGCAACGCGTGTCTTTGGCCCCATCCCGCGCGAGGTTGTTGAACGAGGTTACCAGAGGATTGGGACGCTGGCTCCTGAAATAGTGTAAATGCGTATGCGTATAAAAAAAGGAGACCCCAGTACCACAAATCTCGCTCCGCTCGATTTGGCTACGGGGCAGGTAAAGTAATCAATCAGCAAATGTATGAAAATTAAGAAGGGAGATAAAATTGTTGTAATAGCGGGCAAAAACCGAGGCAGTTCGGGCACGGTCGTGCGCGTTCTCAACAAGAAAGATATGGTCGTCGTCGACGGCGTGAATATGGTGAAGAAGCATCGCCGGGCGACGCAACAGAGCCGCAAAGGGCAGATCATTGATAAGGCGATGCCCATCCACGCATCGAACGTGATGATCGCGGACCCGAAAGACGGCAAGCCGACGCGCATTAAGATCGAGCGCACCACAGAGGGTGCACGCGAGCGTATTGCGATCAAAAGTGGGGCAAAAATCTCATAAGTTATGGCTACGAATACCACTGCAGAAAAATTTAAAGGGACCTTCGCAGCTCTGAAGGGAGATTTCGGCTACAAGAGCCCGATGCAGGCGCCGCGCGTGACGAAGATCGTCGTCTCGACGGGTGTTGGCTCGGTCAAAGACAAGAAGCGCTTGGAGATGATCGCAGATCGCATCGCGCGCTTGACCGGTCAGAAACCAGCACCCCGACCAACAACAAAATCCATCGCGAATTTCAAGACGCGCCGCGGCGACTTGGCAGGCTACCAGGTGACCTTGCGCGGCGCGCGCATGCAGAACTTTCTCGATAAGCTCGTGCACATCGTCTACCCGCGTGTCCGTGACTTCCGCGGCATTCCGCCGAAGGCGATCGACGAGATGGGTAACATCACACTCGGCTTCAAGGAGCACACCGTATTCCCGGAAACCGCGGACGAAGAAGCAAAGGACATCTTCGGCCTCGCTGTCACTATCACCACAACCGCAAAAAACAAAAAGGAAGCCGAAAGCTTCCTCCGACACTTGGGAATTCCGCTCCGGGCGTAACTTTCTACGAACCGTAGAGTTGGTGGTGTGTGCCAACGGCGCGAAGGTAATAGGTATCAGCGTCGATTTTCTTGTACACCAATCGATAGTCTCCCGTGATATTAATGCTTCGATATCCGTCGTAGGGAGGGCCGAGCTTATGATCGTTAAGAATTGGACTGCGTTCGTCGGCGACTAATAGCGTGAGCCGTTCCCACATTTTGTCTTGCAGCGATCGAGGAAGCTTCTTGTACTGTCGGTCAAACACCCGATCGCCAACGGAGCGCATGCTATTTATCGAGAGCTGCCCGCATTTCCTCAAAACTGTTGTAGTAGGTAACTTTTCCTTCTTTGAGGTTCTTTTCGCCCTGTTTTAAAATGCGCTTGAGGTATGGTGTGGGGTTATACTCTTGGGCGGAAAATGTAATCTCTTTTTTCTCAACGAATTCCCGCATCAAGTGATTCATCACCGTCGAAAAGGGGAGGCCCATTCTCTTTGCAGCCTTTTGCGCTGCAACTTTTAATTTCTTATCGGTCTTAAAAAGAATCGTCGTAGTCATATACCGAAGTATATATTTTAGTATATTCTTGTCAATGTAACATTGATTCGAGCACCTGATCGAAATCCGGCTCTCCGCGCCTACGCCTCAGAGTCTCGAACACATCTACCGGCCGGAGATCTAACGCGTCGGCGACGACCTCGGTGACGGGTTTCCCATGCTTGCGTTTTACCTCGCGGGTTTTTGCCGTCGCAGCGGCGATGCCTTTGGTAAACGTCCGCCACGATACGATATTCGCTCCCACAGGAAAGTTCTTATATGATTTTTCATGTCCCTCGTCATTTTGTGGGGGCATGCGTGAAAGGGGGGAGTCCGTTCAAACGACATGAATACATGATAGCCGATTTTGTACTGCGCCACCTCGGCATTCCATTGCGCGCCGAGTGATTCTGAACTATATTGGCACCGGTGCGACTCAGTCGCGAACAACCCGGAGCAAGCAAATGGCATGGGAAAATAACGCAGGTAGGAATGGAAACTACCAAGTTCTGAAACCCTTCAGAATCTATCTGGACACCATCGTCATCGACGACGTTACGGTGCCACAAGCCTCATTTGACGTCGGAGACGTCATCGCAGTTGAGTATTGCATTGACGACTATGCACGAGGACCGGGGTATAGCGTGAAGAAGGCTGACAAGAACGTCTCTACTACCCTTTTCCGCCGTACCCTCGAAGATCTCATCAAGGTCGAGGCTGTCAAGCAAGAGTAAGGTTCGGATGATGGTTCTCGAACACCCGCGCTCACCAGAGCGCGGGTATTTTGTTGACTTTCCAGTGTCTCTGGCGTATATTTGCCGGGCCTCGTAGGGGGCCCTGTTTTTTAGTAAGTCTCAGGCAGTCTGCTTGGGAAACTGCGAGAAACAAGGCCACTTTGAAGCTTCTATAACCCTTGGTCGTAAGACGGGGTGCACGAGCTCCAAAATCTACTTGTGCGATAGGAAGCTGGCTGTTTCTGGATTTACCAGCACCCAGCAACCAGTAACTAGCAACCAGTTCATGGCCAAGAAATCACTTATCGTAAAAGCCAACCGCAAACCGAAGTTCTCTTCGCGCACGGTTCGCCGCTGCTTCAAGTGCGGCCGCCCGCGCGGCTTCATGCGCGATTTCAATCTCTGCCGCATCTGCTTCCGCGAGGAAGCCTTGGAAGGGAATATTCCTGGAATCAAGAAATCTTCATGGTAGTTACTACGTACTACGTACTACGTTCTACGAACTAATTCTTATGGTAACCGACCCCATCGGAGACCTTATCGTGCGCCTCACGAACGCCGGCGCGGTCAAGAAGCAGACTGTCTCGGTGCCATTTTCCATGTTCAAGCTCGCTATCGCGGAGAAATTGAAAGACTTGGGGCTGGTGAAGCAGATAGAAAAGAAAGGAAAGAAGGTCAAGAAGACCATCGACGTCACGCTCAAATACGACGAGGCGGGGAGACCGGTCATCCAGGGTGTGAAGCGTGTCTCGAAGCCGGGCCGTCGTCTCTATCGCGGCGCCAAAGACATCGTTCCGGTCCGCTACGGCCACGGGCACCTCATCCTCTCGACACCGAAGGGCATCAAGACGGGCGTGGAGGCGCGAAAAGAAAAAGTCGGCGGCGAAGCACTTTTTGAGATTTGGTAATTTCTACAAACTACAATCTACAGACTACAAACTATTTATGAGTCGTATCGGCAAACAACAGATAGCGGTCCCGGCAGGCACCGAAGTGTCGGTCTCAACTGACGCGGTGACGGTGAAGGGAAAAGGCGGAACCTTGATGCGCCCACTGCATCCCGCAATCAAAATCTCGGTCCAGAGCGGCATTGCCGCAGTCGAGCCGGCCAACAACACTCGTCTCGCGAAAGCGCTCTGGGGTACCTACGCCGCGCACCTCAAAAACATGATCGCGGGTGTTAATACGCCCTTCATGAAGAAGCTTCAGGTGGAAGGCATCGGCTACAAGGCCGAGCTCTCCGGAAAGAATCTCAAGCTTGCGGTCGGTTTCTCGCACCCTGTTATGGTCGCAGTTCCGGAAGGTCTCGCGGTTGCAGTTGATAAGAACATCATTACCATTTCCGGCGCGGATAAAGATGCAGTCGGGCAATTTGCCGCGTCAGTGCGCGAGACGAAGAAGCCGGAGCCGTACAAAGGGAAGGGCATCCGCTACGAAGGCGAGGTCGTACGCATGAAGCAGGGTAAGAAAGCCGCAGCTGCTGCTGCATAGATAGGAAATAGCCACTAGCGACTAGCCACTAGGAAATACAAAACCATGAAAACCTTAAGCAAAAGCCAACAGAGAGACCGCAGGCACCGTCGCGTGCGTGCTAAAGTTGCTGGTTCCGAGGCGCGTCCACGACTTTCAGTCTACAAATCGAACACACGCGTCGTCGCGCAGATCATTGATGACGAGCGCGGGGTCACGCTTGCGGCTGTGAGCTCTGCCGGAGAGAAAGGGAAGACGCCTCGTGAGAAAGCGGAAGCAGCGGCGACGACGCTTGCGAAGAGAGCGGGAGAGAAAGGCGTGAAGAAGGTCGTCTTCGACCGCGGAGGGTTCCAGTATCTCGGCACTATCAAGGCGTTCGCGGATGCGGCGCGTAAGGCGGGACTCGAATTTTAAATATTCATATGACCGCAGAACCAAAAACAAACGAAGAAGTGATCGATGTTGGTATTCCGGAAGAGACGGTGGAGACCGAAGTTATCGTGCCGGAAGCAGTTGTACCAGAAGCTTCACTGCGCGGAAGGGGACCGCGCGGGCGCGGCGGTGACCGGGACCGTCGTGGGCCACGTGGGCCTCGCCGCCGCGGCGACGAGCGCCGCTCTGAATTCGCGCAGAAGATGCTCGGCATTCGCCGTGTCGCACGCGTCATGGCCGGCGGCCGCCGGTTTAATTTCTCCGTCTGCATCGTTCTCGGCGACAAGAAAGGACGCGTCGGCGTAGGGCTTGGGAAGGCGATGGATACGCAGCTTGCGATCGAGAAAGCATCGCGCCATGCCAAGCGCAACATGATCACACTCGACCTTACGAAGACGAATTCCATCAAGCACAACGTCGGCGCGAAGTATGCGGCTTCTGTCGTCGAGATACGACCTTCGCCCGGCCGCGGTCTTGTCGCGGGCTCCGCAGTGCGCGCAGTCCTTGAGCTTGCGGGAGTGACCGACGTGACCGCGAAGATACTTTCGCGCAGCCACAATTCCATCAACAATGCGCGCGCAGCGATGGCGGCGCTGAAGCAGATCGAAAAGAAATAATCCCAGCAGCACTTTTGGAACACTATGCAATCGAATTCAACACACCAGCATCCAGTTGCAAACAGCACGGCAACGCGCTCCCCGCAGCAAAGTGCTTCGCACTTGCAACGGGGCAGGTCGCCCTCGATACTCTGGAATGTCTGGCCTACCTGCCCCGTAGACAGCTCTGCTGTCCTTCGGGGTTCGGCCACGCGCGTTGCGAGCGATACAGCGGCAAAAGTGCAGCGGGGCATAAGATTTACTAATCTCGCTACGCTCGATAAGAAAATTTAATGTATGACCGGACTTCACACACTCAAGCGAATGACGAAGCGTTCGTATCGTCGCGTTGGCCGCGGGCAATCTTCGACGCGTGGGAAGCAGTCGGGCCGCGGCGGGAAAGGCCAGACCGCACGTGCGGGTCATAAGATCCGCCCGGCGATGCGTGACATCATCAAGAAGATCCCGAAGCGACGCGGATTTGGTAAAAATCGCGGCCGCACCGTCTGGGAGAAAAAGCCGCGACCGATCGCCGTCACACTCGCGCAGATCGAAGCAGTGTTCGAGGCTGGGGCGGAAGTGACGCCGAAGGCGCTTGTTGAGCACGGTCTCGTAAAGAGCCTCAAGAACCGCGCTCCCGCGGTAAAGATCGTCGGTGGAAGCATTTCAAAGAAATTCTCCATCAAGGGCGCGCTTGTTTCGGTAGGTGCGAAAGCGGCGCTTGAGAAAGCGGGCGGGAGCATTACGCAATAAACTATGTTCGAAGCATTCATTCGCAAGTTGACGATCGTGTACGAGGACACGATGCTCCGCAAGCGCATCCTTTTCGTCTTGGCGGCCCTCGTCGTGTTCCGCATTCTTGCGGCGATCCCGGTTCCGAGCGTCGATGTCGGCGCGCTTGAAGCATTTCTTGCGAACAATCAATTCTTCGGCCTTCTCAATATCTTTTCCGGCGGCGGCTTCTCGAACCTCTCCATCGTCATGCTCGGCGTCGGCCCCTACATCACCGCGTCCATCGTCATGCAGCTTCTCACGGTCCTTGTGCCGAAGTTGAAGGAGATGTACCAGGAAGAGGGAGAGGCAGGGCGCGCGCGCTTCATGACGTACTCCCGTTACTTGACGCTTCCTTTGGCTTTGTTGCAGGGTTTCGCGTTCCTCCTTCTCCTCCAGCAAAATGGCGTCATTCCTGCGATCGATCTTGAAGCTGTCATCGTGAATACCCTCATCATCGCCGCCGGCTCCATTCTTCTCATGTGGATCGGGGAGTTGATGACTGAATTCGGCGTGGGGAACGGTGTCTCTCTCATTATTTTCGCGGGCATTGTCGCAGGGCTTCCTTCGGCTATCGCACAGCTCTTCTTCACGTTCGACATCGCGCAGCTCCCCGCTTATATCGCATTCGCGGCGGTCGGCGTCGCGATTACCGCAGGTGTCGTCTTTATCACCGAAGCCGAGCGGCCGATCCCTGTCACCTATGCGCGCCGCGTCCGTGGCATGAAGGTTGTGGGCGGCGTTTCCACGTACTTGCCGCTTCGTCTCAATCAAGCAGGTGTGATGCCTATCATCTTCGGCCTCTCGCTCCTCCTTTTTCCGCAGATGATCGCGACCTTTGTCGCGCAGTCGTCCGTCTCGTGGCTCGCCGCGGGCGGCCAGGCGGTCTTGAGTGGGCTTAATAACCAGTGGGTCTACGGCGCGCTCTACTTCGGTCTCGTCTTCATCTTCACCTTCTTCTACACCGCGATTACGTTCGAGCCACACCAGGTGGCAAAGAATCTCCAGAAGAATGGCGCGTTCATCTCGGGTGTGCGTCCTGGTATAACGACCGCGGAATATCTGGGGAACATCATCACGCGCATCACGCTCGTCGGCGCCTTCTTCCTCGGCGCTATCGCGGTCATTCCGATCATCCTCCAGGGTGCGACGGGAATCTCCACCATCACCATCGGCGGCACCGCGCTTCTCATCGCGGTTTCTGTTGTCTTGGATGTCGTGAAAAAGATTGACGCACAGACTTCCATCCGCGAGTACTAAAGTCACAGGTACGCGGTTCTAATCAGCAACCACTTCGATATTGTTGCCTTCAGGGTCAATAACGAAAGCTGCATAATTTGTCACGTACGGGCGTTGGCGGATTCCGGGTGTTCCATTATCTTTTCCTCCGGCTAGCAATCCCGCTGCATGAAAGGCATCAACTCCTTTTCGATTGTTGGCTGAAAAAGCAATGTGCATTTGTCCCCGCGCACCGTCTCCTTTGATCCACAATTCAGGTCTCCCCGCTATTCCTATTCCAACAGCATTTGTAAATTCGACGATAGTTTCAAATCCCAGCTGCGCAAGAGCCGCAAGGTAAAATCTTTTCTGACCTTCCAAATCGTTCACATGAAGCGAAACGTGATTTAGCATGGTTTTTAATTGTACGAAATTAAGACATTTTAAGCCATTTTTTGTACGTTTCCGCGACGGTGCGCGTAACTCCCTCTAAATCATCTTTCGTCGTGTCCACGACGAGATCATATTGGGATTCGTCCAAATAACTCACGCCATAGAGTTCTTTGTAGCGCAGATTCTCGCTCTTGATGCGTGCAAGCGCTTTCTCGTACGCCTCTTGCACGGACGTAGCGCTCTGGCTCACGCGCCCGCTTTCTTGCATGTGTGCAAACGCGCGCTCTGCGGCGGTCTTCGGGTCTATCTTCAGGAATACTTTGAATGAATCAGGAATCCAGTGGAACGCGAGCCGCGAGTCAATGACAAGATTTTCTTTCTCACCAGAGCGGCGTACGGCATCGTCAATGAGATGGTCGATAGAGGGGTCTGTTTCCGCCATCACATTTAGTTCTTCCACCGATACGCCTTTCTCCTGCGCGATCTGCCGCCAATAATCACCGCTGGAGAACCGTTCGTATCCGAGGATCTTTGCCACACCGTTTGCTGTCGATGATTTGCCGCTTCCAGGGAGTCCGGCGATGGTGATGATGTGTTTTTTCATCCCGTTAGAAATAGGACGCGGACTATCAAATCAACTTCCTACTTTGTTAATCTCAATAATTACAGAAATTTAATGCGAATCCCGAGTATGCGCGTCCGCGATTTCTAACGGGATGCACCTCGGCATTGTACTCTACTTTTTGAGAAAATATCTAGCGAAAAGGCAGTGCGCGAGGTATACTCTCGAATCATGACTGATACAGGGACGAGCGTAGCAGGAAGGCCGCTGTCGGTCCTTTTTTTCGGCTCGCAGGGGGCCGGGAAGGGAACGCAAGTGCAAAAACTCATCGAGTATCTTCGTACGCGCTCACAACGAGGGATCATTCACATTGACATGGGGCAGGAACTTCGCAATCTGCGCGACACAGGTTCGTACGCGGGGAAGCTGACCGGGGCGACCATCGACGCAGGCGGACTCATGCCTGATTTCATGCCGACCTATCTGCAGACGAAGAAGCTCGTCGATAACCTGACAGGTGAGGAGCATATCATCGCGGACGGCCTTGCGCGCGGTGCCGATCAGACGCGTGCGTTCGACGACGCGATGACCTATTTTGGCCGCCATGATTTCCAGATCGTCTCCATAGAGCTTTCAGAAGCGTCAGTACTGAAGCGTCTGCTTGCTCGCGGCCGGAACGATGACACCGAAGAGGCCATCCGCAGGCGCCTCGCATGGACGAAGACCAATGTCATGCCGCAGCTCGAACTTCTCCGTGAGCGCGGCAGGAAGATCCACGCTATCGACGGCGAACCGGACATTGAGACGATTCACAAAGACATTCTTAAGAAATTAGGATTACAAAATTAACGATTTTGTGGTACTAATTTCTTAACCCGCCCAAATTTTCGAAGAAAATTTAGGTGGGTCTAAGAGTTTCCCCACCTGCGCCGAAGCTTCGGCGGGCAGGTAAGCTCGAATACTCGCTAAGAACCTCTAAGATATGGTAGCTAAAACAACAAAGGAGATTGAACTCTTGCGTGAGAGTGGCAGGCGCTTGGCGTCGCACCTCAAGGAACTTTCAAAAATGGTGAAGCCCGGGGTCACGCCGAAAGAGATAGATGCGAAGGCTCGCGAACTTCTGAAAGCCGATGGTGACCAGGCGGCGTTTTTAGGCTACGGCTCGGGAAAGAATGGCGAGAAATTCCCCTCGGTCATTTGCGTTTCTGTGAACGATACCATTGTGCATTGTCCCGGAAGCGGCTTTAGCAGTACGAAGGCATTTGAAGAGGGGGATGTTGTCTCACTCGATTTTGGCGTCAAGCACAAAGGTTTCTATACTGACCACGCCATGACGATTATTGCAGGCGAGAAGCATGATCCGAAAGACGAAGAGATGGTGAAAGCCGCCTATGAAGCGGTTGAAGCGGGCATTGCGCAGGCGCGTGTGGGGAACACGACAGGCGACATTGGCGAAGCGGTGGAGAAAGTGGCGAAAAAATATGGATTAGGATTCCCGCGCAATCTCTCCGGACACGGCGTCGGCAAAAAAGTGCACGAAGAGCCGCATGTGCCCAATTTCCGCGACCCGCGGCACGATACACTGCTCGAAGAAGGGTTGGTAATCGCCATCGAGCCCATGTTCGCGCGCGGCTCGGGAGACCTCTATGTCGATGAAGACGGATTCTCGTATCGCACCAAAGACGGCTCACGCACCGCACATGTGGAGCACACCATCATCGTCACAAAAAACAGCCCGGAGGTTTTGACGAAGGTATAAGAAGCAATGGCCCGTGGAAAATAAGAAGCAGCGAGATCAAATATAAAAATCCGTGGATTGAAGTTCGGGAAGATCAAGTTGTTCATCCAAATGGAAAGGATGGGATCTTTGGTGTTGTGGTAATGGGCGGTGGTGCATCGGCACTGCCAATGGATGATAGTCAGAACGTGTATTTAACTGAAGACTTCAGATATGCAATCGGAGGCAATAGTTTGGAAGTTCCTGGTGGAGGGAAGGACTCTAGTGAATCTGTGCTTGAAGCTGCAAAACGAGAGTTAGAGGAAGAAACGGGTATTACGGGCGACGAATGGATTGATCTAGGATTCGTCAATGTACTTACGTCAGTCGTCTTTAACCCAGAACAGCTTTACTTGGTGAGGAAACTTCACATAACACAAAATCGAGATGAAATGGAAGAAAAAATCATTCACAAAATTCCTTTCCATGAAGCAGTCCAGAAGGTAGTAAAGAGTGAAATAACACATGCCCCAAGTTGCGTTCTTATCTTAAAAGCAGCCCGTTTTATCGAGAAAGAGCGTGTATAATTAACGAATGCCTCCGCGTGCAGGGATAGGGGAGCGGCCGAAAGCTCCTTCGTTCACATTCAAATCTCCCGAAGAGGAGTTGGCATTCTTGCGCGCGCGCGTTGCCGAGAAAGAACGCGAGCTTGACGCAGGGAATGAGATCGATAGGGAACGCATCGCGAAGCGCGAGGTCGCCGAATATGCCGCGACGCCGCCCGCAAGCATCCTCCACGAGGCGGTCGTGATGCCGGAGCATGAGACGATACGGCATGCATTGAAACTTGAGCCGGAAGAACACGATACGCAGATGGATGGACTCCTGAAAATCGTTGCCGAGAAAGGCATCAGGAACGCGCTCTCTGTTGTTGCGCGTCTCAAGAACCCGCATCTTGAAGACGACTTGCACCGCATGCTCGTGCGCTATATCGCCGAAGGCCTGCCGCAGAAAGGCTTGCCAGTTCCGGAGCGCGTCGCGCGGGCGCTCCACATGGTTCTTTTTGAGATACATCCGCAGGCGCACGGGGAAGCGGATGCAGAGAAGCAGGGCCAGCAGAAGCTTGAACAAGTGCTCGCCTCGTCAGAACAGCTCTACGCGGGATTTCTCTCGCTGATTACGCCCCACGAAGGGTTTGCCATTGAAATTGCTGTGCCGGAAGGCACTGAAGAAGCCTCGGTGTATGCCGCGGTCCCGCGCGAAAAGCAAGCGCTTGCCGAGCGCCTCATCGCATCTGTCTTTCCCAACGCGCGCATATCGGAACTTCGCGGCGATTACAACATCTTTAATTACTCTGGTGTCCACGCCGGCGCCTACGCGACCTTAAACGAGCACCCCGCCTACCCCCTGAAAACCTACGAGATGTTCGAGCACGATCCCATGAATGTGCTTTTAGCCTCGTTCGCAAAAATCGCGAAGCACGGCGAGGGCGCGGCACTGCAGATCGTTGTCTCGACCGAAGGCGAGCGATACAACAACCACTACAAGAAAATTTTGCGCGCCTTGGAGAAGGGGAAGCATATCGGGAAGGCGCTGAAGACACCCGAGACCGTTCTTGGCGATGTGATGCACGACATCGTCGATGCTGTGCTTACCTCGGAGCGGGCGCGTGAAGAAGAGAAACAGCGAATGCCCAAGCAAGGCGACCAAGTGGCGACGGAAGAGATAGGTCGAAAGATAAAGAGCCGCATCGTGCCGACGATCATCCGCCTCGTCGCATCTGCACCGAATGCCGCGCGCGCGGAATCTCTTCTCAATAACCTCATCACGCCGTTCAGCCAATTCGACGATTCGCGCGGCAACCGGCTTGTCTTCAAGAAGCTCGGCAGCTGGGGTATCGCGTCATTCTTGCGCGATTTCACGTATCGCACCTTCGATCACTCGTTCTCCATCCCGCTTGGCCTCTCCGAGATAGCGACCATGGTGCACTTCACCGCCGAGCGCGTCACGACCTCGCGCGAACTGAAAAAAGCGCACGCGAAGCAAGCACCCGCGCCCGTTGAGATGCCGGAGGACGGCATCACGCTCGGCATCAACCGCTACGGCGCCGACGAGCGCGACGTGCGCTTCGGCGCGCAAGACCGCCTCCGTCACTGCTACGTCATTGGTCAAACGGGAACCGGAAAGACAGGCCTCATCAAGAACATGATCATCCAGGATATGCGGAATGGCGAGGGCGTTGCGTTCATTGATCCGCACGGGAACGACATTCAGGATGTGCTTGCCGCAGTGCCCCCCGAGCGCGTGCAAGATGTCATTTATTTTGACCCGGCATATTCGGCGCGGCCGATGGGCCTCAACATGCTTGAGTATGACCACGCGCGGCCGGAGATGAAGACATTTGTGATCGATGAGGTCTATCAGATTTTCCGCAAGCTCTATGCTGATGTGCCAGAGGCATTCGGCCCCATGTTCGAGCAGTATTACCGCAACGCCGTGCAGCTCGTGGTGGAAGATCCGGCGACCGGCTCCACCTTCCTCGAAATACCGCGGGTTTTCGCCGACACCTCATTTCGCCATCTGAAACTCGCTCACTGCCCAAATCCCGTCATCGTGCAGTTTTGGCGCGGTATCGCGGAGAAGGCCGGCGGCGATCCCTCGCTTGAGAACATCGCGCCCTACATCACCTCGAAATTCGACGTCTTCCTTGCGAATGACATCATGCGGCCGATCGTCGCGCAGGAGGAGTCAGCGTTCAATTTTCGCGAGATCATGGACGGCAAAAAGATTTTTCTCGCGAACCTCTCGAAAGGGCGCCTCGGCGAGCGCAACGCCGCACTCCTTGGTCTTGTCTTGGTCTCGAAATTCCTGCAAGCGGCATTCTCGCGCGTGGATAGTCGGGGTGATTTGCCCGTTTATTACCTTTACATCGACGAGTTCCAGAACTTTGCAACGCCGTCAATCTCGACCATTCTCTCCGAAGCCCGTAAATACAAACTTTCTCTCACCGTCGCACACCAATTCATCGCACAGCTGCCGGAAGACATTCGTGACGCCGTGATCGGGAACGTCGGAAGCAAAATCGCATTCCGGATTGGCACGACCGATGCCGAGTTTTTGGAGAAGCAGTTCCATCCCGTTTTTACCCGTTCGGATCTTGAAAATCAGGAAAACCGCCACGCCTCTGTTTCGCTCCTCGTGAACGGGACGCCGGCCCGGCCCTTTACGCTTCGGACTGCCGATTTGCCCGCCTTTGACCACACGAGGGTTGACGCACTCAAAGAACTTTCGTATCGTACGTTCGGCCGGGACCGAGAGGAGATCGAGGCGGAGATCCGTGCACGGTACGCCGGAGTCTCTGAATCCCTCGGGCCGAGCTATTAACAGACGGCAGGTGTTTCTTTGGGTCACGACCTTGAGAAACACCTGCCTTCACCACTACGAGTATGCAACATATCAAGGAAGAGAAAACATTTGTACTCATTAAGCCCGATGGGGTGAGGAAGGGTTTGATAGGGGAAGTTCTTAAACGCTTCGAGCAGCGCGACCTGAAGATCGTGGCCTTGGAGATGTTCGAACCGACACTGCAGATGATCGACGACCATTATCCGAAAGATCCGGCATGGATCGAGCGCCTGGGGCATAAGACGCTTACGACCTATGAGAAATACGCGATCGATCCAAAAAAAGAACTGGGGAGCGATGACCCCAAAGTCTTGGGGAAGATGGTGCGGGAATGGCTTCTCGATTACATGACGTCGGCGCCTTTGGTGCGCATGGTCGTACAGGGCGTACATGCGGTTGATGTGGTCCGCAAGATCGCAGGCCCCACGCTTCCCTACATGGCTGATATGGGGACGATCCGCGGCGATTTCTCCATTGATTCTCCGGCGATCGCCAACAGCGAAAAGCGCGCGGTCGCCAATATCCTGCACTGCTCGGAGACGCCGCAGGAAGCGGAACATGAGGTTAAACATTGGTTCGGGAAGGCGGTCATCCATCAGTACAAACGCTTCGGTGTTGACGAATAGGAGAGGCTGGTATACTAGAAGAAGCGGCCGGTACTTAAACCTGCTTGGTAAATAGAAGGGAGTCTCATATAGCTCTGCGCCGTGGCGTGGATGCTGCGGACACCCACCTGGTCACAACGCCCAGGCTAGCCGTACCTGCCGCCCCAAAGGATCCCGCATAGGCGGGCTTCTTTGTAGGACTAGTTTTCATGAAAGAGCGCACCCTTTTCTATACGCAGGCATGTCTCATTGCGCTCGTGGGTGCGGTACATATCATCGCACTCAATTACTATCTCCTACTGGTACTTCCCCTGGCTCGATCTCTTCGTGCATTTTCTCGCGGCTGTCTGGGTCGCGCTTTTCGTGGTGTGGTTCTGCGTCGTGACGGCGCGTGCCGCAGTTTTCTGGAAGATATTGAGCGTCGTTGTGATCGTCGGCATCGGATGGGAACTTTTTGAGTTATGGGCAGGCATCCTACGCGAAGCGAACTTTGCCCTCGATACGACACTCGACATTCTCATGGATGTTGTCGGCGGTATTTCCGGATTTCTTCTTGCATCGCGACTCGTTACGCCTGCCCGTGAACACACTTTGGCTCCTTGATTTTGTTGGGATGCGCCAAGAATCGGGTGATAGCAGACGATCTGCCATGTGTACTGTGAAGTCTCTAGAAGTTTCTACCAACAGAGCCAAAGTGTTGTGCTGGGCGTGATACAATTACTGCTCATGGCGCAGAAACTGATCCATCCTAACCATGTCGCAGTTCCCCGAAACTTCTGCCGGCTTCCGAACGGATATGGCGTTGTGAAAATTGGTGTCTCGGGTGCCGCTGACACAACGTATTCGGGCTTGGATGCGTTTGAAAAGGCGAAAGAAGTCGGGCGCGAGATCGCGCTCCAAGGCGGCATTATCACGACGGGTGCGACGACCGGATTCCCCATGTATGCCGCGATGGGTGCAAAAGATCAGTGCGGCTTCTCGATTGGTTTTTCTCCCGCTTCGACCGAGCGCGAACACGTTGAAGTGTACAATCTTCCTCTGGATTACATGGACGTTGTCGTCTATACCGGCTTCGGCTACGCCGGCCGCGATCTTCTCTTTGTACGCTCGTCGGACGCGATGATCATCGGCCCCGGGCGGATCGGGACACTCAATGAATTTTCGGTCTCATTCGAAGATCGCCGGCCCATTGGCGTCCTGGAGGGAAGCTGGAAAACCGACGAATTCCTGCGCGAGGTCATTGATGCCGCGCACCGGCCGAACGACTTCGTTGTCTTTGATTCAGATCCGAAGGCCTTGGTCGAGCGTCTGATCCAGATGGTGCAGAAAATAAAGGAGCGCAACATGGTCTTCGACAGCCACGACGGCTGGAGCGCAACAGGAAAAGGCGCAGAGGTAATATTGTAAATTTTTGGTTTCGCTTAAATCTGCACCTCATCACGGGGAAGGGTGAGACGGGGGTGGGGCCCCGTCGCAAGGCCGGAGGCGCTTGGCGCCGAGGTGGGGTCACGCATAATTTTCAGCAGAAAATTATGCGTGACCGGAAGTCATATTGTGATATCCCCAGTCTCCCCTCGTAGACGGGCTTGGGGGCATGGTACGATGGGAGAATAGTGGTTAGATGATTTTCGTATGCAAGGCCACGCATAAGAAAGCCCCCTCCGGGGGCTTTCTTCTTCTCAATGCTCGTTCCACGTACAATGTTAAGCATGTCTGTATCGTCTGCCACGCAAGAACCTAAACAATACCCAACGCGGGATGCGGTCGTATGCCAAGCCTGCGGCAATAGTCCCACTAATCACGTTATCACCTATTGCAGTGCCACTATTGATATCTGGCAGGGCATGATAGTTCGAGCGCTGTCGCACTATCGTTTCTTCAGGCCCCTCGACCACTTTGTGCGGCGCTTCTCACACGCACTTGAAAGATTCAATTTCCGTTTGTGGCATCGGCTCGGCCTGATCAACTACAACTCGGACCCGACGCGCGCAAAGACCTATCGCTCACAGGTCGTGTGGGAAGAGGCGCGACGGCGCGGGATACCGATGGAGCAGCTCGTTTTTTGGGGAGCGTACACGGATATCTACCGCGCGCACATGGGCGAATGGATCTATTTTGAGAGCCTTCCCATCCCGCATCACTTGGAACAGAGTGCACTGCAGTGGATCGATGATAAGTTGCTTCTGTATCGCATACTGCACTCCGAGGGGATTCCCGTGCCGAGTTCAGTGAGTGTGACGAGCGCCCGCGGAGCGTGCGCCGCATTTGCGCAGCTGCAGGGAATGATCGTTGTGAAGCCGCGCTCGGGCTCGCGCGGCAGGCATACCACAACCAGGATTGCGACCGAAGAGGAAGTGGTGAGCGCATTTCGCTCTGCGCAGAGGCTGTGTCGCTATGTGCTCATCAGTCGGCACCTGCAAGGAAGTGTGTGTCGGGGGACGGTCGTGAATGGGAAACTCGTCGGGTTTTTTCAGGCCGATCCAGCTCGGGTGACGGGGGATGGTGTGTCTACCATACAAGAGTTAGTGCGCATGAAGAACACTTCACGACATGAGCGCGTGCACGAGCTTATCCTTAACGAGGGACATGCCGATTTTGTACGCCGGCTTGGGTACCGTTTCGATTCGGTTATCGAGAAAGGGAAGGTGATCGACCTTTCGCACTGGACTGGAAGGATACTTGGCGGCGAGACGCGCGAGCTTCTGGAGACCGTGCATCCTGCTCTTAAAGCTCACCTTGAGCGCGCGGCGCAGGTGTTGCAAGTGCCGGTTGTGGGATTTGATCTCATTATCGAGAATCCAGAAGCACATCCCGACACGCAAGAGTGGGGGATTATCGAGGCAAACAGTCTGCCCTTTATTGATCTCCACTACTTGCCACTTTACGGCACGCCATCAAATGTCGCGTCCCATGTCTGGGACTTGTGGAACCTGGGAGAGGGGAAACGGCCTAGCTCAACTGCTGCACAACCCGCGTAAAAACTTCGGGGTGATCTTTCGCAAGTGCCGCAAGCGATTTTCTATCGAGCGCAATGTTCTTTTTCTTCAAGGTACCGATCAATTTCGAGTATGAGAGACCCAAGGGACGTGCGCCAGCATTGATGCGGAGCGCCCAGAGGTTGCGGAATTCGCGCTTCTTCGTGCGGCGGTGGCGGAACGAGTAGGAGCCGGCGTGCTTGATGGCTTCTTTCGCGACGCGCTCTTTTGATTTGCGATCGAAGCGATAGCCTTTCGTCTGCGCCAGGATGTATCGGCGCCGCTTCGTTTTCATCGTTCCGCGTTTTACTCGGGCCATAGAACTGGTTACTGGTGGCTAGTTACTAGTTGCTAGTAAACAAAATTCAGTTCAGCAGAAAGCGGCTCTTATCGCTTGCTGTCATCGTCGCATGGAAGCCGGTCGCGCGGGCGCGACGCTGCCGCTCGCTGCCGCTGCGCTTCGCGTTGAAGTGGTTATGCCCCGGGACACGCGCAACGATCTTGCCGCGTTTGGTGACGCGAAGGCGTTTAGTATATGACTTATTGGTTTTCATAGATTTATGTTTCCTCGGCAGGGGCCTCAATCGGCTTTGCGGCCAGAGGTGGCTTGGGAGCTGACTTTTTTGACGTATCCCGCTCAAGGGCGACCGAGAGGCCCTTCGGGCTCTTCTTGATCTCGTCCGCGATTTTATACGATTCGGGGATAATAGCAAGAAAACGCTCCAGTCGTTCCTTAAGGAAGCCGAATTCCATATATTTGTAGCGGCCCCAGAGGAAAAGGTCGACTTTGACCCGGTGTCCTTCCTTAAGCCAGGCGGCGGCCTTCCCGGCCTTGATGCCCATGTCATGCTCCGAGGTGCCGATTTTCACCTGCACTTCCTTGGTCTCGCTCACACGGGTCTTCGCCTTTATCTCTTTGTCTTTTTTATTCTGTTCGTACTTGAATTTGCCGTAATCGGTGATTTTGCACACTGGCGGCTGTGCGAGCGGGGAGACTTCGATGAGATCGAGCCCAGCTTCTCTGGCTTTCTGGAGGGCTTCTTCGATCTTGATTACCCCGTAATTCTCGCCGCCGGGGCCGAGACAGCGCACTTCAGGCACGCGAATGCCCTCGTTCATGCGCACGCGCGTTTTTTCGGCTTGTGTCGTGTATTTGGTGAATCCCATTTGATTAAAAAACTCGCATAGCGAGTGGAGTCAGCATCATAGCATGATGCCGCTCATTTAGGAACCGTCACAATAATTCATATTCTTCCTCATGCAATGACCTTCCTCCAAAAGGTTGTAAGTACTGGAGCATTCCCAAAAGAATTGCCTTAATAGCCATAAGAATCCGTTGCAGAGGTGTTTGCGTAGCATGGAGCGATGCGTCTTGCCAGCTTAGATCTCCCGAAATGAACGTTTGTTGTGAAATGCCAGAGATACCGGGTGGCAGCGGTTGTTGCGTTATGTCGTGAGTCTGTGAGCTTGCAATTCCTGCGGCACTACCTCCGGAGACAATCAGAGGAACAGAAGTACCGGCTTGAGTTTGTGTTGTTTGTTGAGTTGTCGCACCAAACGCAAGCTCTTCAAGTCGATCTGCGATGGATGTTGCATGTGTCGTCCCGCCACTCGTGTCTATCTGCGAAGAAACACCGGTTGTCGGTACTGTTTGCGAATCTTCAAAAGCCTGAATAGGAGACTGGGAAGAGGAAACAGATTGCGACGGCATGACGCCTTGTGTTGCTACTGGTTGCGACATGCCGAGAGCACTGCGAAGCGCGTTGCTCACCGCTCCGCCGAGCGGTGCGCCGCTCATATTCCCGGCATACGTTCCCACGTCCCCGTTGCAGCCGGTTCCCTTGAGTTCAATATGCCAGGCTTCCGCTCTTCCCGGGAAACAGGGGTGTCCCGGCATGAGACGATATTGTAGTTCGTACGCACCAGCGTTCGCATGCGCCCATACGCAGAGAGGATTCCGTTGACATTGTACGGGCGAGCCCGGACCTGAGGGTTTTGTATCGTCTCCATTGTAGATCAGGTCAACCGCAAGGCCGCGTGGGTGCGAGTTCGTTCCTTCTTTGCATTGGAAACGTCGGCAGTATGCGACACCTCTTATTGCTACACTCTCGGTCACTTCATAGACCCCCACGCTTATCGTGATGTTTCCTGGTGCTGCCTGAATGAATCTCATGAGATTACAGGCAAATTCAGGATTAAGGCCCTCGATGCTTGGCTTATTATCCGTGCGCGTCTTCAAGAACTCTTTCGCTTCCGCGGGATTCGGACACCCTCCCGAGAATACTTTTGTGTCCACAGGACGACCACATGCGCCTGGTATCGAAACACCGCTTGCGATCAGAGCGCGCTGTATGTCAGTGCAAGAGTCAGTGCTTTGTGCTGCTCGGACGATGTGTCCCCCCAGAAGAAGCGCGTAAAGGATAAGCCCCGCGCTGCCAGTAATGAGAAAGTGGGTCCATGATTTTGTCATGTGTTTTTATTCGACTTCTTCGAACTCGCCGCTTTCGTTAAGATAGATCGTATCTCGTGCGCCGAAAGGCACGAGCAACTGCAGCATGCGATTGAGCACTGCTTTGATGGTGGCGATAATTGCTTCCCAGCCGGTGAGTGGTTGTGTTGGTTGGATAGCGCCGCCTTGCCAGCTCAAATCTCCGGATATGAATGTTTGTTCTGGAATTCCCGAAACTCCCGGAGGAAGATTCTGCTGCCCACTGGTTTGTTGTGTGCCAGAAATGCCGATAGCGTCGCTTCCGGAGACAACGAGCGGCACTGTGGTTCCTGTTACGGTGACTGGCGCTGGTTTCTTTGGACCGAACGCAAGTTCTTCGAGAAGGTCCGCGGCCGATGTTGCGTGTGTTGTCCCGCCGCTCGTAATATCAATCTGCGACGAGACGCCCGGTGATGCAGTTTGTGGTTCTTGGAATGCCTGAATAGGAGATTGCGACGTGGAAACCGGTTGCGATGAAAAAGCGGGTTGTGTTGCGACAGGTTGTTGTGTACTCATGCCAAGCGCTTGGCGGAGGGAGTTAAAAAGAGAACTGGTCGGACTTGTCGCGCCCGACCAGTTATCCTGGAGGCTCGGATTCGGATTGAAGTTAGGATTGCCGCAATTTGCAGCCTCAATATGCCATATATCATTAGTTCCGGGGACGCCCACCATTGAGAATTTTCCTGACTGTCGTGCATAAGCAAGCAGTGCGTTCAATTTACCGCTTTTGTCGTTGATATCAATTCCGTATCCTTTGACGTGCGGACACCCTAGGTATCCGGGAAGATTAGTGGGGCACCCTTTCGGGCCTGACCCTTTTCCGCGGCCACATACGGTTCCGCTTGAACCAAGACATGAAGATCGCTGGTGCGCGGGCGTGCGAAGAGCGGCAGAGATACAAGGTTGGAATCCCGCTTGCTCAGCCATCTCAAAGAATTCTCGGAAACATTTCAATGCCCCTGGATTCATTGC
>JBBTXY010000026.1:0-3133 GCA_038062075.1 Patescibacteria group bacterium | reverse complement strand
CGACGAGGCTCGCGACGCAGAGCTTGCTGCAGCAGAAGCGAACGCGTAAGCATTCATTACACAAAACACCCGCCACAAGCGGGTGTTTTGTTTGTATACAAAATAGGACGGGTCGCACTCTTGGTGCGACCCGTCATCTCTCCTAGGAGATATGGGAGAAGGTGAAACCCTGCTCCTTGAGGTACTTGATGGCCGCATCTGCCGTGTACGCCACGACTTCACACCACCAACCTCCTCCGCTAAAGTACATGGCGAACTCGGGCTTAACTTCTTCATGCTCGCCGAGATCCGCGTTCTGCAGGATCTTCGCGAACGACAGCAGTGCCTCATCGGTCTCCTCTGGGAAATGCTCCCAGGAGGTGATCACGGGTGGGATCTTCCTGATCGCGAGGACGCCGTCGTCCTCCGTCACCTCACCTACCAACACACAGTGGCTCGGAATCATTTGAGCCGGTTGGCGGATAGTCAGGAGGGTAATTGTATACTCCCGACCTTCGTTGACGTAGCGCGAATCGACGGTCGCGTTGCCGATGATCTTTTGATAAATGAACATTCGGTCTTCACATGAGCTTACAGCGATGTGCCCTCACTCATATGCTCCCTTCTAGTCCCCGATGTGCCAGGGGGACGAATCGTTAAGCTCTGACCAGCCGTTGATACGACTATAGCACTATTGATACCTATTGTCAATAGAGGTACTGAATTTTATGGTGTTATTGACAAGTATGATTAGTGAGTTATATTCAAATCAGAAGTGCCGCATCGGCACTGGCATGGGGAGGCTGCAATGGCCAAGATCATCGATTTTACCGCTGCTCGTGTGGCGATGGGTCGCCTGTTCTCGGAAGGGGACACGCAACTCACCGACAAGGAACTCAAGGAATGGTCGACCACGTGTCTCGTACTCGGGATTATCTTCCTCGCTGCTGCTTGCGTGTGTGGCGGTTTTGGTGCCGTGTTTGGTCAAGGGTTCAGCTCAAAGGGATGGCAAGTCATTGCCCTCATCTTTCTCGGGCTGTGGATTCCGGGCATCACGCTCCATAAGCGTTTGCCGACCGCTGCGCTGTGGATCGGCACCTTCTTCGCTCTGCTGCTGCTCCTTCGCCTCATCTTCTGGTAGGTCGGAGACCTGTTCTGTGTGCGTAACCGCTTCCCATGGGGAGGCGGTTTTGCTTTCGGTGTCTATCTATATACAAAACGGGACGCCTTTCTGGCGTCCCGCGTGGCTTGGTTCAGCCTCCCCATAGTCCAGAGAGGGCATCCACCTTCGGAATGAACCTCTCTATGTATATGAAGCCGATGATCAGAACGGCTATCGCGGCAGTGAGGGCCACTCCCTTCCATTTCTTCCGTGTAGTCATTACATTCCCCCTGGAAAAACAAATACCGGCGAGCCGGATGCGTTCAAGATTAGCATAAAAGAAAACGGCCGTACCACTGCAGGAAAATCTACATGAGAGCTCCTGGAAAAGGTGAACGGCCCGCCGAAGCGAGCCGTCATTGATCAGAAACTCGAGTTTTTGAGTGAGCCAGTTGAATTTTGGCCTCCTCGATAGTCCGCCAGGCCTTTCCGATATTCCGTCGGGCCTTTTGAATCTCGATTTCTGATCTCTTTAGAAGATCAGTGATTTTAGTCGACAACCATACCTCCTTTTAAGTTTGGAGTCTCCCGGGCGAGCGAACTCGCCCGGGAGACTCCTCGCTTAGCCGTTGACCGCCGTCTGCTGCTCCTCCTCTTCTTCGAAGTTGATGGAGCTCTCAGGCTTGCGCGACGTCAGGCGCTTGGTCCGCTTGCCGCTGTTGATGTGATCGCGCAGCAGCAGGTAGATCATCTCACGCGCCTTCCCGCTCGAGCCCGCCAGACGAACGACCTCAGGGTCGTTGATGGGGAACTGAGCGATCTTGCGCTTGAGCGGCGCCTCGATGAAGAGCTTCTTCTCGTCCGGCTGCCTCCAGAAGTCGGTGTGATCCGACAACAGGCGAGCGAGCACGTACAGGAAGTTGCCCCGCATGTAGATGGCGCTCTCGCGATACTGCACGCGCTTGATGCCCCAGCATTCGTCGATCAGATCGAAGAACGTCTTCATGTTCTCGCGCACGTTCTGGATGCCGATGAGATCGACACCCCGATCGAGCGCGGACACGAGCATGTTCAACTGCGCGTGGATGCCGGCGGCCTTGTGCGAGTGCAGAATGCCGACCAGCTTGACGAAGGTCAGCGCCGAGATCAGCTCGCCGCGGGTCATGCGCTGACGCCAGGACACCCGATCGTGGAGGACGAAGTCCTTCGCCGTGTTCGAGAGCCCGTAGAGCATCAGGATGGCGCGGCTCGTCTCGCGGTAGTTACGCAGCAGGATGTTCGGGGAGACCTTGGCACGGGTGCTCCCGTTCAAGATCCCGAACCGCTCGCGTTCCCACGGCTTGTCGGTGTCGAAGTAGATCTTCGCGCCGAGGCGCACCGCCGCATCGGGATGACCCGAGAGGTAGTGGACGACGGTCGAGACGCGCTGGAGGCCGTCTACGATGTAGACGGGGTCCGTCAGCACGAACGTGCCATCCGCCTCCTCCTTGAACTTCTGGCCGCGCATACCGAGCTCGATGTCGGGCAGCGTGCCGCCGTTCGTGAGCGCGCCGAGGATGCTCGACTGGCTGGAGAGCGGGGCGACCTCGCGCTGGTAGTCATCCACCTGGAGGTGGATGAACGACTCGGGCGCGATGCGGCCGCGGAGGACGATTTCACCACCCTCCTCTTCGTCGAGCGCACCGTTGAGGATGCGGATCGGGTTGATCGGATTGGTCATGAGTCAGCTCCTTTGATTTGGCTGGCTGTAGGGTTCAACTCGAAGCAGTGCCGCTGTGCGGCCTTATGTTCGAGGGATGCCACTAGGCTCCATGGAATATAATATATACAATATATCGCTTTGTCAAATATATGCGCATTCGATTGAGTAAAGCGCTAGAATGAGGGAAATGGCCGCTGATACCGTCGAACAAATCAAAGCAAAGCTCACCATCACTGACGTGGTGGGGGGATACGTGAAGCTCACCCGTTCCGGTCGCTATATGCGCGGCCTTTCTCCCTTCAATAAGGAGAAGACCCCATCATTCTTCGTGAACCCTGAGCGTGGCAGCT
>JBBTXY010000025.1:5165-14355 GCA_038062075.1 Patescibacteria group bacterium | reverse complement strand
TGCGCCGGCTCGCATCAGTGGAAGGGATGTGAACAATTTACGGACGCGGCCATAAAAAAGCTGAACGAGGAACGAGAGGGGATCGTATTCATATTGTGGGGCAACTATGCGCGGCAAAAAGGGGCGCACATCGACCGCTCGAAACATTATGTTATTGAAAGTGCACATCCATCACCATTCTCGGCGAACAATGGGTTTTTTGGCTCGAAGCCGTTCTCGAAGACAAATAAGTATCTAGAGGAACACGGCACAACGCCGATTGAGTGGTGAATAAAAATATGAAGAGCCTGGAGGTACTTTACCAGGCTCTTCTTCAAGTCTTCAAACCCTGAACACAGAAGAGGGTTCGTAGATTGCGAGACAGGCTCGAATTGCTTCTTTCTGCTCGTAGTACTTGTTTCTTGGAGTGGTCATGCTCGAAGCGACCTCAAGACGCCTCAAGGCCGTTTCTAGCTGGTCTTTCGACCAGTTGGCGTGTGTACGATTGCTGATGGCCTCGAGAATGTCATCAACAATTTGTTCAGGGTACCAAGCTCTTCCCAAGCCATCGAATACTGCCATGGGATATTACTCCTTCCTTCAACGGTTCAGGCTAAGGATAGACTATAATAACTACATATTATTGCAATTCCTTAGTATTTTGGTATTCTCTCTCCACGCCTGCGGGCGATTTTAATTTATGGCTAGAGACTACCCACTAGAGAAAGTCCGCAATTTCGGTATCGTCGCCCACGTCGATGCGGGGAAGACGACCACGTCGGAGCGCATCCTCTACTACACCGGCGAGAGCCACAAGATCGGCGAGGTGCACGAGGGGACGACGGTGACCGACTGGATGGAGCAGGAACGCGAGCGTGGCATCACGATTACCGCCGCCGCCATCACCTGTTTCTGGAACCCGACCTACATGGGGACCGATACCTCCGCGAAGGTCCGCTTCAACATCATCGATACCCCGGGGCACATCGACTTTACCTCGGAAGTGAAGCGCTCGATGCGCGTCTTAGATGGCGCAGTCGTCGTTTTTGACGGCGTCGCGGGCGTCGAGCCGCAGTCGGAAACCAACTGGCGCTACGCCGAAGAAGCTGAAGTGCCGCGCATCTGCTACATCAACAAGCTCGACCGCACGGGCGCGTCGTTTGAAAAATCGTACGCTTCCGTCCTTGACCGACTCTCCAAGAAAGCGGTGCGATTGCAGATCCCTATCGGTGCCGAGGGTGATTTTGAGGGCGTCATTGATCTGCTCTCCATGAAGGCCTACAAGTTCGAAGGCGAGATGGGGAAGGAGGTGAAAACGTACGATATTCCAGAGAATCTGAAAGCAGATGCAGAAAAATATCGCCACGAACTCGTGGAGCGCATCGTCGAGAACGATGACGCTGTCATGCACGACTATCTTGAGGGAAAAGAAATTTCGCTCGAGATACTGAAAAGCACGCTTCGCAAGGCGGTCATCAAGAACGAGATCTTCCCGGTTCTCACTGGAAGCTCGCTCAAAAACAAGGGTGTACAGCTTGTCTTGGATGCGGTCATCGATTATCTTCCGAATCCCTTGGACCTTCCGCCCGCAAAAGGCATCAATACCGATACCGGCGCAGAAGAGACGCGTCCGGCCAAGGACGATGGTCCTTTTGCCGCGCTCGTCTTCAAGCTGCAGGTTGATCCATTTGTCGGTGCCTTGACGTTCTTCCGCGTCTATTCGGGCACGGTTTCCGCAGGCGACACTATCTACAACTCCGCGAACAACAAGAAAGAGCGCATCGGCCGCATCGTGCGCCTCCAGGCCGACAAGCGCGAGGAAGTGAAGACCGTCTACGCGGGCGAGATCGCCGCGTTCGTCGGCATGAAGGAGGTGAAGATAGGGAACACCGTCTGCGATCCCGAGCATCCGATTGCGCTCGAAGCAATTGTCTTCCCGCAGCCAGTTATCTCACAGAGAATTGAGCCGAAGACAAAAGCCGATCAGGAGAAGCTGGGACTCGCGCTCTCACGTCTTTCAGACGAAGATCCGACGTTCCGCGTTACCTCCGATATTGAAACAGGCGAGACCATCATCTCCGGCATGGGAGAGTTGCACCTGGAAATTCTCGTCGATCGCATGAAGCGCGAGTTCGGCGTCGAGGCGACGACCGGGAAGCCGCAAGTTGCGTTCCGCGAGACCATTCAGGGAACGGCGGATATCGAATACAAGCACATCAAGCAAACCGGTGGTCGCGGTCAGTACGGTCACGTAAAGATCCGCATCGCTCCGCTCCAGCCGGTCGAGGAAGGGAAGAAAGTGAAAGCGAACGTCGAGCGCGAAGACCATTTTGAATTCATCAACAACATCAAGGGCGGCTTCATTCCGGCCGAGTACATCACGCCGATCAAGAAGGGCCTCAAAGAGGCAATGGATCGCGGCGTCCTTGCGGGGTTCCCGGTCGTGGATATTTCCGTTGATCTCTACGACGGCTCATATCACGAAGTGGACTCATCCGAGATCGCCTTCAAGCTTGCGGCAATTAACGCGATGCAGGATGCGATGAAAGCCGCAAAGCCGGTACTTCTGGAGCCGATCATGAAATTGGAAGTCGTGACGCCGGAGAAATTCTTAGGCGATGTGACGGGCTCCATCAACTCCAAGCGCGGCCTCATTGAATCAATGGGCGATCGCGGCCAGGCAAAAGTCGTTGTCGCGAAGGTGCCGCTCTCGGAACTCTTCGGCTACACGACGCAGTTGCGCTCGCTCACCGAAGGCCGCGCAGTACCGAATCTTGAGTTTTCTCACTATGCCGTCGTTCCCCGAAACGTCGCGGATGAGGTGATTGCGTCGCGAAAGTAACTCGCACGGTACGCACATTGACACACAGGCGGACTATATATAAGCTATATCCATGACCACGCAGGTTGTGTTCAATGTGGATGCGAAGATCAAAGCTCGCGCGATGCAGCGCGCGAAGCGCGAAGGGGTGCCGTTTGCCGCCGTTTTGAAATATGCGACGAAGGCTTTCGCCGACGGGGCGTTTTCTCTCGAGATTGTAGAAGAAGTGCGACCGGAGAAGTTGCGGCTCTGGGAGCGTATATCTCGAGAGTATGATAAGGGGAAAGGGCGACGTTTCGCCTCGGCGAAAGAGGCGATGAAGTTTGTGGCAAATCTCTAGCACTATGGGAGACGAGAATTATACACTCGTCTTTTCCGGACGATTTGAGCACACGCTCCGCCGCCTGCGGAAAAAGAATCCTGACCTTGCGCGAGCACTTGTTTCGCATTTTCCAAAGCTCGAACGTGAGCCAGCACTCGGTAAGCCACTTCGGCACTCGCTCCGTATATTTCGGCGCTTGCAGATCGAAGGATCATTTGTGCTCTTGTACGAAGTGCGAGATTTTGATGTTCACCTTATCGATTTTGACCACCACGATCGGATATACAAGAAATATTCTTGAGGTGATTGCCGAGAAAATATCGACGCTGCGGTTGTCCCGCGCAATGCCTGCCCCATTGGAAGCTCTGCTTTCCTATAGGCCGTTATCCCCAGAAATGTGGCGGATGAGGTAATCGCGAGCAGGAAATAAGACATTCATTAATGCGCACTGTCCCCACACGCCCCTCGAAATGAGAGGCGTGTGGGGTATCATGGGGGCATTATCACGCAGCCTCTCTTTTTATGAAGAAACTTGCATCTGTTTCCGTCGGACTTCTCTTACTCGCCTCGCCTCTGCTCGCCTCGGCTGACGTCATCAGCGATCTCCAGGCGCAGATACAAGCGCTCCTTGCCCGGATAGTCGCGCTCCAAGCGCAGCAAGGCACCGTGGATGCGGTGCCGGCAACTTCAGCCGCGCCCTCATGCGTTGTCCTCAACTACAACATGGCGTTCGGCGACACTGATGCGATCACGAATGGCGAGGTCTCAAAGCTCCAGCAATTCCTGACCGGGACCGGCGACTACACCTACGGACAGACCACCGGCTACTTTGGACCCGCCACGGAAGCCGCCGTCAAAAGATACCAAGCGCGCAACGGTATCGTCTCCTCCGGCACGCCTGAGACGACCGGTTACGGCGCCGTTGGCCCACAGACACGTGCGAGGATGGCACAGGAATGTGGTGGAGGCGGCGTTTCGCTCGCTGCCGCTCCCACGTATGGTGCGGCGCCTCTCACCGTTACTTTTACAGCAATGGGCATAACGCCGTTGAACAGTGATCATACAGTGAGTGTCGGTTTCAATGGCGGCGAAGTGGTACTTGAGAAAAGTCTATGCAATGGGAAACCGTGCTATGTTGCCACATACACCTACTTGTATCCAGGTACCTATACTGCCTGGATATACAAACGAACAGGAAACACGGTTGAAACACTCGCGTCACGCACGGTCACCGTCACGGACAGTGGCACTCAATCGCCGACCCTCTCCGCCTCCCCCACATCAGGCACCGCACCGCTTGCCGTCAGGTTTACGGCATCAACGGGAGGGAATATAATCGACTTCGGCGATGGCACGACGGCTACGATGCCGCCACCTCCTCCGTGTTATGGCTGTGCACAGCCTACCTCTTGGACACAGGTTCATACCTACAGCGCTGCCGGCACCTACACGGCACAGCTAATTAGGTCTGACCCCGGCGGTTGCGGCGCAACTACCGATCCGCGATGCCTCGGCGCCCCCGCGTCACGGCAAATCATCGGCACCGCGACGATCACGGTGACGGGAACGTCGGCCCAACATCCAACGATCACCGCATCGCCAACTTCCGGTTTCGCACCGCTCTCCGTTAAGTTCACGTTGGAGAAACTTAATGTGCAATGGCAGGGGGCAACGTACGCAGTCGTTTTCGGCGATGGTACAGCATCATATACCACGAGCGCCGTTGGCAAAGACACAGTGAGTCACACCTATGCATCTGCCGGTACCTATACCGCGACCCTTATTGAGCAGCCGCCGTTCGTGTGCAATGGACCAGCCGGAACCGCTTGCGCTCAAGTGATGCCCGCGAAGCGAGTGGTCGGCACCGTAACGATCACCGTCACCGGGCAGTCCTCCGCAACGTTCAGCGCATCACCCACCTCAGGCCCGGCACCGCTTACCGTCACCTTCACCGGCAGATTCTTTCGCACGCTAGGCGTTATCGACTTTGGCGACGGCAATCGGCGCACGATCACCAACTTTGCTGATTCTGCCACTGGCGGAAATTCCATTGGGGAGGATCCCTTTGCGGAGACGTATACGTACCAGAAAGCGGGCACGTACACCGCCAAACTCCTCGACAATAGCCGCGTGTGTGCTACTACGGGCGTGGTGGCAGACTGCAACGTGGTAGGTACGGTGACAATCACCGTGACCGGCGGAGTCGGAGGAGGGTGGCCGCACTTTACTGTGACACCTTCAACGACCGGCACTGCACCTCTCAATCTCTGGTTTAATGTGTCCGGCGGCTCCAATTTCGATATAATCGATTTTGGCGATGGTTCGACACAGTTGGTTAATGGTGTAAGTACCTCGATTATCCACACCTACAATACTCCCGGCACCTACACAGCTAAGCTTCTGCACCAGGATAAGACGCCGTACACGAACGAGAACGCGCAGCCGGTCACCATCACGGTGACCGGCACGACGACATCGCAGAGTGCACGCATTGTGTTCTTCAGCGTGAAGGGCGAATCGAAAGTCTCTCCTGATTCTCCCGTAACGCTTCAGTTCGGCACCGAACATGCCGCGAGATGCGATCTCTTTGCCGTAAACGACGCGAACGCAAGCTACATGGACCAATACAACGCAGGCGCCTTCCAGACAGTCGCCAAGGATATCGGGACCGGAGGCGCATTCGGCACGCCGCAGAGCTACTACGTCGTCTACCCCTCAACACTTGCGCGTGCCGAGGTATCCTACGTCCTCGCTTGTACCGGCTCTAACGGTCCAGTTGCGCTGGGGAACGTGCATGTGCAGGTCAGCGGCATGAAGGACAACGGTAATCTTGCCGGTCGCGTTACCGTCGGACCAACATGTCCCGTCGTTTCCGCGGACAATGCCGCGCAGTGTGCCGATCGCCCGCTCCAAACGAGCATAAATGTCTACAAGAATGGCGCATTTGTCAAAACCATGTGGTCAGATATGAACGGTTATTACAATACGATACTCATTGCGGGCACGTACGAACTGCGCGCTAACGAGAACTCATCATCCTTCTACCCACGATGCAATCCCGTCAGCGCGACCACAAAAGTCGGCACGAACACGATTGTTAACATTTTGTGCGATTCAGGAATTCGATAAAAAAGCCCGCCCCGTCGATCCTCGCCCCACAGGGGACGAGGTATTCCGCGGGGCGGGACCGGGGCTTTTATTTTGGAAGAGGAATCGGCCACCGCCGATTCGAGTTTAGTGTGCATCCCCGAAGCAGAGCTTCGGGAGATTGCACGCCAATAAAAACGTAGCCGACGAGGGGATCATCTTGAGGAAAATAAGACATAAGGCACATATCCCCCACGCACCCCCGAAGTGAGAGGCGTGTGGGATACTATGAGGACATTGCAAAGTCATTTGCATGACTGAAGTAAACCCTCACGTATGGTGAGAAAACCTACACTTATTGCACTCGGACTCGTCCTGTTCGCACTCCCCGCGCTCGCAATGACCAATGCCGAGCTCCAGCAGTATATCGATGAGATCAACGCGGCCGCACAGCAAGGCCGAAGCTTGCCACAGCCAGCGACGACAGCTCCGGCACCTCTCCCCGCAGCTCCAAAGCCCGCTACCTCACCGACATCGGCCGCACAGCCCGCAAACACAACCGTCTCATACAACGGCACGTGCCCCATCATCAAACGCTTGCTCACGCTCGGCGCCAAGGGGGAGGACGTCTCTGCCCTCCAGCGCTACCTTACAGAGACAGGCGACTACACCTACGGACAGACCACCGGCTACTTCGGCCCCGTGACCCAGGCGGCTGTCCAACGCTACCAAGCGCGCAATGGCATCGTCTCTTCCGGCACACCCGACTCTACCGGCTATGGCGCCGTCGGACCTAGGACACGAGCTGCCATCGAGAATTGTGCCACTGCCTCAGGAGGCACGAGTGTCGCAGACCAGATCGCCGCCCTCCTCGCGCAAGTGGCGCAATTGCAGGCGCTTCTCGCACGCCTCCAAGGCCAGCAGCCCCCTATCGACACTTCACATGCGTGTTCTTTCAACAATCAATCCGTCGCCCATGGCCAATCGATCACCGCATACCGATCATCGAACGTTCCCTTGGGGCAGCAATGCGTGTCCGAAAATCGCACCTGCACCAACGGCACGCTCTCGGGCTCATACCAATACGCCTCCTGCACCGTCGCAGGCGCTGCATCGTGCATCTTCAACGGTCAGACCATCGCCCACAACGCTTCAATCACCGCACATCAGTCTCCATCCGTTCCTTCCGGACAACAATGCTCCTCGCAAACGAGAACGTGCACGAACGGAGCGCTCTCCGGTTCGTACACACAAACAAGCTGTTTAGTCGAACAGCTTTCAGATGAATTTCGTCCCGAATCCTATGGCGCCGTAGCCGATAACACAACCGATTCGACCGTGGGTATCCAACAGGCTATTGCCGCAGCTATCGCGCGCGGACCGGGATCCAAGGTTATCCTCTCCGCTGGGACGTACCGTGTCTCATGTACGCCGGGCCAAGGCACCCACAAGCAACATTGTTTCGATATACAAGGCGTACGCGATCTTTCTATAGAGGGGAAGGGGTCTGGCAGTACGCATATTATCGTCACGACCCCAACAAGCGGCCTCTTCTCGCTCTCCATAACCGGCGACATCTTTTCAGCGTCGCTCGTGCGCAACGAAAATGTCCGCTTCACGGGTTTCTCTGTTGATTACGACCCGCTACCATACACACAAGGCACCATTATTGCCGTGAATGCGCCGAATTCGGTCGATGTCCGTCTCGACACAGGCATGCCATTACCCACTAGTGCCAGTTTTGCGCCGCAGATCTATTCATACGGCGAGCCATTCAGCATACTCATCAGCCCGTCTTCGCCGAAAATGAAACTCACGGCCGATTCGGCTTTTCATCCCACACCTACGCCGCTTTCTGGCGATGTGTGGCGCTATACTGATACATCGGGAAAGCTTGCGAGCCAAGCTGCCGTTGGAGATCGTTTGGTGCAACAGGGCGGGCGCGCAGGGTCGGACGTACTCACTATTTACGAGAGCAAGGACGTGACGGTTCGCGATGTTGTTATATACGCGTCTCCCGGTATCGGCATAACCGCAACGGAGAGTTATGGCATCATACGTCTCGATGGCGTACAAGTGCGCATCAAATCTGGCACTAACCGGCTTTTAAGCGCCAATAGCAACGCGACGATGATGAGAAGCAACCGAGCGCAGCCTATTATCGAGAACGGCTATTTCGAAGGTAATGGCGATGACGTGATCGATATCGGGGCAAACGGCCAATTCGTAAAAAGCGTACTTTCCGACACGCGGCTCACTATGGAGGCGAGTTGGCTGCCCGCGCGTGTCGGAGATCTATTACAGATCATTAGTCCTTGCGGCGCACTTCGTGGCGAAGCAATAATTTCTGCAATCACGCTGGATCAACAGACTAAGAATTATGACGTGACGCTTGCGACACCGATTCTTGGCATGCGTTCCTCGGGCGGTACCACCACTTGCACCGTTAGTGGGACAAGTCCGTTCGCCCCATACGACAGCGATTTAGTGATAAATATAGATACGTCCGGACTAAATTCGATTATCCGCAACAACACATTTGCCTTCGCGCGCGGTACAGTGTTGATTAACAGCATCGGAACGCGCATCGAAGGTAATAGATTCACAAACTTCGATAAACAGATCAGAATTGGGTACAGTTCTGCGTGGAGAAGAGGACCGCTGTCCCGCAATATCACAATTGATAACAATGATTTTGCAAATACAAACGCGACGTGGCCTATCTATATCGGCTTTCATCAGGCCGGAGAGATGCCGATATCGAACATCACGATAAGCAACAATCGCTTCAGAAACGCGCAGGCCGATACCATCACAATCGACGGCGCTCGCAATATCACCCTCCGCAACAACTCGATCGTCAATGATACGAACTGGCCATCGAAGTTCACGGGCAATGTGATGATCGACCATGCAACCGGCATCGTAATAGACGGGCTCACGATCACGGATATGCGCACGCCGCGTATGGCGGGACTTTT
>JBBTXY010000025.1:0-5155 GCA_038062075.1 Patescibacteria group bacterium | reverse complement strand
CAGTCGGGGATAACGGAGCCACGATAAGCAATTTTACTGCGAATCTGGATACCTCGACGCCACGTATCCTAGACCGCCGCGGGCAGTGATGCGCGTCGATGGGCAAGATGTATCTAGGCGAATTCGACCGTCCGCTATTCTTGTACATGCGGGTTTAAAGAAAGAATTAAGAGGCTGAATTTAGCGATCGCGGGCAGGCGCGCGTCGTGACCGCCAAAGTTCCGCTCTCGGAACTCTTCGGCTTCACCACGCAACTTCGCTCTCTCACCGAAGGCCGGGGCGTTCTCAACGTGGAGTTTTCACATTACGCGGTTGTCCCCAGAAATGTTGCTGACGAAGTTATTGCATCGAGGAAGTAGTTGCAACAGTTGCGGTTGATTTGAACCACATCAAAAGCTTCTCGACATCAGATTTGCGGTCTTCTGACTGGAGGACGATGATGGCGATGGCCGCTTGCTCACTATCAACAGGCACTTCGAAAAGCGTCACCATCGTCTCGCGCGCGGCATCCGTGTAGCCGGTCTTCCCGCCGAGGAAACCCGGCGCACCTGCGAAATGGTTGAAGTTCCCGAGCGTATACGTGTGCCCGGTCTCTGAAGTAATTTTCTTTTCCGTTTCGCGGCTGATGTTGAGAATGAACGACTGGCTGTCATGAATGTAGCGGGCGAGTTTGAAAAGATCGTTCGCGGTTGAGACGTTGTGCTCGGAGAGGCCCGAGGGGTCTTCGAGCGAGGTGTGCTCCATGCCGATTGCCTTCGCTTTGTCGTTCACCCACTGCATAAAATTATTTGTTCCGTTGAATCGCGCGAGCGTGTAGGCGATCGAGTTGTTGCTCTCCATAAGCAGGGGATAGAGCATGTTGCCGACGGAGAGCACATCATCAGGCTGAATGGTCCCCGGCGTCCCGTCCGTTTGTTTTCTGTCATCGCGTGTGACGACGAGCGTGCGGTCGTAGTGGATGGTCTCGTTCGCAACCAAGGCCGTGAGGAGCTTTGAGATAGAAGCGATGGGGTACACGTCATCGGCTCCGCGCTCTGAATAGACTTCTCCCGAATGGATATCGGCGACGATAAATGCTTTCGCGGATATCTTCGGAAGCGGTTTCTGACCAACAGTGAAAGAGGTTGATGATGCCATTTCTCCTTCCCACACAAAGATGGGCGTGCCCTGGCTCGCGAAGCCGTACACCTTTTGCGCATCGTCGGTCGAGAGCCGTATGCAGCCGCCGGAGAAGCCTTCCGGCACGGACTCGCCACTCGGATAGAATGGCCAGCCATGGATGAAAAAGTTACCGAAAAATTGCATCGAGTGGGGCATGTGTACTTCGCCAATAGATGAGAAGTGGTTTTCCTCTTTCGTTTCTATCTTATAGAGTCCCGTCGGCGTCTCCCAGCGGCTTCCGCGCTTGCCTTTGGAGAGGATGTCGAAAGTGGATGTCGCGACGCCGTTCTCAAAAAGATAGAGCTTCATCGCGGAGAGATCCGCCGCGATGAGTCGCTCATGCGCGGCGGAGAGCGTCTCAACTGATGCCGTGCCGATGGTGCGTGTCGCGAGCGTGTTCTCGTATTCCTGCAGCTTCGTGAGGACTTCCTGGCTTCCTTGGGAGCGCATCTTCCGTTTTGCCTTCACTTCTTCTATCTTGATCTCGGTACTGAGCATGTCCTCTGAATCGTCAGGCACAAGCACATCGGAAGCAAGAGCCGTCCCGTATCGCACGGCTGAAAAGAGGATAACGATGCCGACAAGGCATTTGAGCGAGAAAACGAACGCACGCGTATCGAATGAGTGCGGGGAATGAGAAGACATGAGAAAGAGGCGTCATTAGTATATCGCAGGAATGGAGAGAGATAATCCACATCCCCCCCCCCATTGCGCACTGGCGTATGCCATAATAGGTGCAATGAGCCTCGATTGGGGAAAACTTGGAGAGCATCGGAACACATTCATCGGTTTCACCGCCATTTTCGCGCTTATTACGATCGTGGGGCTTATCTCCGTGATGAATGCAAAGCCCGAAGAGACGGGTCCCGGATACAGCGACGTTTTCTCAAGCGAAGAGGAGCTCGCAGCGAAGCACAAGGTGCTCGAGGAGCTTGCTGCCAAGCAGGAAGTGGATGCCGAAGGCAAGCCCACCGAAGCGGCCAAACTCAAAGTGCTTGAATCGCTTGGCGCGCAATAAACATATGGAGGGGAAACGCGCGCTCCGTGCCCACCATATCTCGCTCTTTCTTGTGGTGGTGGCACTCATTACTTTTTTCAGCTTACTTCTTACCGAACCCCAGCCAGTAGCATCGCAATCTTCTTCCGTCGTCATCTTCCTCACCTCCGGTTCCAGCTGGACAGTGCCGAGTGATTGGAACTCGTCGAACAACACGATCGAGGTTGTTGGAGGAGGCGGGGGTGGAGACACACCTGGTTCAACGGGCGGTGGAGGCGGGGGTGGAGGTGCATATTCCAAGGCGACAAATGTTGCACTTAACGCAGGCACCAACGTCTCCTATGCTATCGGCGGCGGGGGGGCGGCCGAGACGGCTGGCGGAGATACTTATTTCTGCAACAGCACCTTGAACTGCGCCTCCATCTCGGGTAGCGTCGTCGGTGCGAAGGGTGGTGTCGGCGCGACCGGCCGAACGGGTGCCGAGGGCGGTGCCGCGGCAAATGGTATTGGGTCGGTCAAATACTCGGGTGGGACAGGTGGTAGTAGCGGCACGACTTCACACGACGGCGGTGGCGGTGGCGGTGGCGCAGCGGGGCCTCATGGCAATGGAGGAAATGGTGGCAACTCCGGCGTCAGTTTAAGCGGTGGCGGTGGCGGTGGTGCCGACGGCGGCTCAGTCGGATCGAATAGCACGACGCAATCGTCAGGAGGCGCGGGAGGCAATAACCGTCTCGGATCGGGAGGAGGTGCTGCCGGTGTCAGCAATGGCCCGGGTGGTAATGGTTCGAGTGGTGGTGGTGGTGGCGGCGCCGCTGGTGATTCCTCGACCGATACGGGTGGTGCAGGTGGTGCGGGAGAGGCCATATGGATTCAAACCAGCGACGGCGTGACCGCAGGCCCTGGTGGCGGCGGTGGCGGCGGTGGAAACCAGTTTGAGTCCTTTATAGGTGGTCCCGGCGGTTCTGGCGGTGTCTATGGTGGCGGTGGCGGCGGCGCCTCTGACGCGAATGGTTGGACACAATACTCCGCCGGTTCCGGACGCCAAGGCCTCATCGTTATCACCTACAACCTTCCCACCGCCCCCACCGCTCCCACATCTCTCAACGCCACCGCGGGAGTGAGCAACATCTCGCTCACCTGGACCGCGCCCTCCTCGAACGGCGGCTCCGCCATCACGGGGTACAAAATATATCGCGGCACCTCTCCATCTCCAACGACGCTCTACACTACCGTCGGTGTCACCACTTCCTACAACGCCACGTCAGTTACCGCTGCCACTACCTATTCCTACCGCGTCAAAGCCACCAACGCAGTCGGCGACTCCCCCTACTCCAACGAAGACAGTGTTGTGGTTACTGCTGTTCCTGGTACTCCCGGTACGCCCACCTTCTCCTCGGTGACGCAGACCAGCATGCGTGTGAATTGGACTGCTGCCACAGATGTCACGAGCTACAAAGTCGAGCGCTGCCAAGGCACAGGTTGCTCAAGTTTCTCCCAAATTGCCTCTGGCATCACCACGCTCTACTACGACGACACCGGCCTCACCGCGAACACCACGTATCGTTACCGCATCCGCGGCACGAACGCTGCAGGAGATGGCCCCTACTCCGGCACGGGCACCCAAGCTACTTCAGCAAACGTTCCCGGCGCACCCACCTCGCTGAATGCCACTGCCAACCCCAGCAACATCTCTCTCACGTGGTCTCCCCCTGCCTCGGACGGCGGTTCTCCCATCACGAACTACAAGGTATACCGTGACACGTCCTCTCCCGCCTCCACTCTTCTCGACACCATCGGTAACGTCACGAACTACACCGACGCAACCGCGCTCGTGAACACCACCTACTACTACCGCGTCAAAGCCACGAACAGCGCTGGCGATGGCGCCTACTCCAACGAAGACTCTGCCGCGGTGCCCTGCACCCAAACCGGCGCAAGTGGCGGTAACATCTCGGGCTGGGCCTGGTCGGATACTATCGGCTGGATATCTCTGAACGCAGCAGACGAGGGCACCTGCACGTCACAATCATACGGCCTGAACATCGACGAGAGCGGCGCCATCTCCGGCTACGCTTGGAGCGAGAACGTGGGCTGGATCAGTGCCAACAGCGCCGACCTCATCGGCTGCCCCCAATCACCCTGCACCGCGCGCATGGAAGGAAATGCGATGAAAGGTTGGATGAAAGTACTCGCGGCAAATCAAGCCGAAAGTGCCTGGGATGGCTGGATCAGTTTAAGCGGCACGAGTCCTACCTACGGTCCCACGCTCTCCACAGGCAAAATCACTGGCTACGCCTGGGGAGACACGAACCTCGGCTGGATCAGCTTCAATTCTCCGTATCACGAGGCAGTGACTCCGTGGATTCCCTGCACTCCCACCTACGTCTGCACCGATGAGACCCATCGCGACAATGAGTGCACAGTAGAGATCGAGAACATACCATGCTCCACTGGTCTCATCTGCTCTACTGGCCAGTGTGTCGTTCCTCCGGAACCCTTTACTCCCCCCGGAGACGAACTCACCGTGAATCCCCGGCTCATTGGGCGAGGCGGTACCGTCACCGTCTCCTGGGACGTCACCTACGCCGACTCCTGCACCGTCACAGGCGGCGGCGTCAACTGGTCAGGCTCCTCTTCGGCGACTGCGAACTGCACCCACCAAGGAGACGCCTGCGTCTCCAATCCCATCACCACCCAGACCACCTTCACCTTGACCTGCACCGGCCCCGGCGGCACCCTCACCGAAACCGCAACGGCCTACATCAGCCCCTTGTGGAAGGAGTTATGATTATTCGCAACGTAGCATAATTTGTATGATCACGCTTCGTTCTCGGCATTTTGTTTCTCTTCTCGCATTGGTGTTCGTGTTGGTGGGCATAGCCGTTGTGCAAGCCTGGACCGGTCCTACCGCAGCGCCTCCCAATGGGAACGTCAGTGCACCTATTAATGTCGGCACCACGGATCAAGTAAAGAACGCGGGTCTTGGCATCAATGCAC
>JBBTXY010000024.1:0-4054 GCA_038062075.1 Patescibacteria group bacterium | reverse complement strand
GCCTGCGGCGGCGACGGCTCCATCGAGCGGATTCCCGGTACCTCCGCCTGGCGCTGCGTCAACCGTGATTCGGCAGTCCTCGCGAAACGACGATTGCGACACTTCGCCTCGCGCGCGGCGCTTAATATCGAAGGATTAGGGAAGGAGACAGCGGAGTTGTTGGTGGACGAGGGGTTGGTCAACACGTTCGACGAGGTTTTTACGCTCACCGAAGGTGATCTCCTCGCACTTGAAGGATTCGCCGAAATTTCCGCGAAGAAACTGATTGATCACATCAAAAAAGCACGCCGCGTGACGCTTGCAAGGCTTCTCTTCGGACTCTCGATTGACCATGTGGGCGAGGAGATCGCGCGACTTCTTTCAGAACATTTTGGCACGCTCGCGAAGCTGCGCGCGGCATCGGTGGAAGAATTGGTCGCGATCGACGGCATTGGGGAGGTCGTCGCGCGCTCGGTGCATGAATGGTTCCGGCGTAAAGAGAAAGTGGCGATACTCGACCGACTTCTGGAATATCTCACGGTTCTTCGCGATGAGGCGCCGCAGGGCAGCGGACGCCTTGCGGGGAAAACATTCGTGCTCACCGGAACCTTGGCAGGTATGAGCCGCCCTGATGCAGAGGCGAGAATTCATGCGTTAGGCGGCAGCACGTCAGGCTCAATCTCGAAAAAGACCTCGTATGTCGTCGCGGGTGAGAATCCGGGCTCGAAATTGAGCAAAGCGAAGAAGCTTGGCGTCCAGGTGCTTACCGAGGAAGAATTTGCTAGGATGTTGCAATGAACGATGTACCGGTAGACCCCGTTAGAAATCGCGGGCAGGCGGAATTTCTATAGTGCACAAGGCTACTGTTATGAACACTCACGATCAATCAAGCAGGGGTGATAGTCCACGTCCTATTTCTAACGGGGTGAATGTCGCCGCGCTCGCGAAGCTCGCGCGGCTCGAAGTCTCGCAAGAAGAGCTGGTAAAGCTGGAGAAGGAAATTCCGGCTATTTTGGAGTTTGTGAAGACCATCCAAGAGGTTTCCGGAAACGTCCCCGCAGAGACACCGACATTGCACAATGTGATGCGGGACGACGAGGGGGCACATGAAAGCGGGGTGCATACGAAGGAATTACTTGATGCGGCTCCGGCGCAGAAGGACGACCAAATCGTCGTGAAGCAAGTGATTTCGCGCAAACAGTGAATATGATATAGTAACAATATGACCAAATCAGTCTCACTCGTGATGAAAAAGATAGCAAAAATGCCGCCGACGGCGCAAGATCAGTTTGCATTTGAGATGCTTGATCGAATTGCCGCATGGGAAGAGCTCCGCGAGAAAATTGCAGTAGGTATCCGACAATTGGATGCAGGATTAGGCCGACCGCTCAGCAAAAAAGAGCTGATTACGGAATTCAGAAAACGGCATGCGAAGCGAAAGCGATAAGCGCATTATCTGGTCGCCAGAATCTCGTGTCGATGTGCGAGACATTGGCGATTATGCGGCTGCGACATATTCAAAGATGCGCGCGGTAGAATTCCTCGTCGTTATTCATGATGCAGCCGAAAGCTTGATAGCCCTACCTCTTTTGTGGCGTGTACGGGAGGATTTGGGTGACATTCGTTTATTCCCCGCGCCGCCCTATTTCATCTGTTATCGAATACAAAGCGGGACGATTGAGATAGTTCGCATCATTCATCAAAAACGCGATATTGCCGCGCTTTTGAGCAGACTTCGTGTATGAATCTCACAACAATCACAATCGCCGAAGCACGCAAAGCACTCGATGCAAAGGAGTTTTCAGCGGTGGAGCTTATGGACGCGTACCTGCAGGAAATCGCCGCGCGCAACACAGAGATTCATGCATATCTCGAGGTGTGGGATGAGTCAGCGCGCGCGGAAGCGAAGGCGGCCGATGAGCGGATCGCGCGCGGCGAAGCAAGGTCCCTCACGGGAGTTCCCATCGCCATGAAGGATAATATTTTGATACGCGGCCGCATTGCGTCATCTGCTTCGAAAATCCTTGAAAACTACCGTGCGAGCTACGATGCGACAGTGACCATGAAGCTGAAAGAGGAGGGAGCGGTCTTTTTGGGCCGCACCAACATGGACGAGTTCGCGATGGGTTCATCAACCGAGAACTCTGCATTCGGCGTTACGAAAAATCCACGGGATACAGCACGGGTACCGGGAGGCTCTTCGGGAGGCTCTGCTGCGGCGGTTGCGGGAGAGATGGCGCTTGCAGCCCTCGGCAGCGATACCGGGGGCTCCATTCGCCAGCCTGCCTCGCACTGCGGCATCGTCGGCCTCAAGACAACGTATGGCTCGGTCTCGCGCTATGGTCTCATGCCGATGGGCTCGTCGCTGGATCAGATTGGCCCCTTGACGAAAACGGTTGAAGACGCCCGCATACTGTTCGAATCAATTCGCGGTCATGATGTGTACGACAGCACGTCACTTCCTGACTACGAGCTCGCGGCTCCGGCGGGGAAGCGGATCGGTGTCCCACGGGAATTCCTCAATGTCGGCGTCAATCCTGACGTGCTTGCGCTGTTCGAGAAAACACTTGAGAGCCTGCGGAAGCGCGGCTATGAGATCCATGACGTCGAGATGCCGAACTTGCCGTACTCGTTGCCAGTCTATTATGTTATCTGTCCTGCAGAAGTTTCTACTAATCTCGCGCGCTTCGATGGCATTCGGTACGGTCTTTCGATGCCCGCAGATACGATCAGTGAGGTCTATAGAAAGACGCGTGGTGCAGGCTTCGGCCCTGAAGTGCGCCGCCGCACGCTTATCGGGACCTTCGTCCTCTCATCGGGATACGCTGATGCGTACTATCGCAAAGCCCGCGCGGTGCGAGCCCTCATTCGTACGGACTTCCTGAAGGCATTCGCATCAGTTGATGTAATCGCGCTCCCGACTTCCCCCGGCCCCGCGTTCAAAATAGGCGAGAAGACGAATGATCCTTTGGCGATGTATGCCGAAGACATCTTCAGCGTGACCGCGAATCTCGCAGGCGTGCCCGCGATATCTGTTCCCGCTGGCAGTGTCGAGCGCGAAGGGAAAGCGCTTCCGGTGGGATTCCAACTCGTCGCACCTCACGAGGGAGAGGGAACACTTTTTGCGGTCGGTGCGGATGTTGAGTCCCGCTAGAATGTTTCAGAAAGAAACATTCTAGCGGAATGAGAAGGCATCATATCGTTACGGGTTATAATTCCACTATGGATGACGATTCGTCTCTCCAGGACTTTTTTCAAGCGACCGAGCGCCCGGATTGGGCGACGGTCATACAGCGCGAAGTAAAGACCGGTTGGACTCCTGAGACCGTGACCGCGCTCTGGGGGCCACTGCTTCCGCTCGCGCTCCTTATCTCACTCGTTCTTGCTGTCGGTATCGCATATTGCTGTATCCGTATCTTTCAAATACGGCGTGCCGAATGGGCCGAGTTCCGCAAGCGCGCGCATACGGTGGAAGCGAAAGACGTGCCGCAGACGCAGCTGCGTTGGAATCGCATCATGGAGCACGCAAATTCCGACGACGAGCATAAGTGGCGCCTCGCGATCCTCGAGGCGGATATCATGCTGAGCGAGCTTCTCGATCTACAGGGCTACAAGGGGGAGACGATGGCGGATAAGATGAAGCAGGTCAATCGCGCCAATTTCAATTCCATCGATGACGCGTGGGAAGCGCACAAGGTACGCAATCGCGTCGCGCATGAGGGCATCGAGTACGCGCTCACCGAGCGCGAGAAAAACCGTGTCATCGGCCTTTATGCTCGTGTTTTCAGAGAGTTTGGATTTATTTAAAAATGAGAGAACAATATCTATACCATGGTATAGATATTGTTCTCTCTAAGGTTTCGTTCTTGCGCGCAGAGTTTTTTCCGAATTTGATTTCGTGTTGCCGCGTGGTATCCTACTACAAGCTGTAAGCTATAAGCTCGCAGCTATTCATAGCGGGGTGGAGAAGTAGTATCTCGTCAGGCTCATAACCTGAAGATCGCGGGTGCAAGTCCCGCCCCCGCAACAGCATTGTGATGCCGGAACCTATTCCCGCCCCCGTCGAAAGCGGGTA
>JBBTXY010000023.1:0-1551 GCA_038062075.1 Patescibacteria group bacterium | reverse complement strand
CGCCGCGAGAAGCAACGTCGAATCGCATTTGTGTCAGCTGGCTTGTGGCTCCAGTCGGCCAGCTTCCAAACGCTGCTCGATAGCATGCTGCTTGCCCTGCAGCCGCAAGCGCTCTTTTTCAGAGCTGACGCCCACGATAGACCTTTGTGCCCATAGGAGCCGGTCGTCGTCGGGTGCCTTCGCAGAGTCAAGCGCGCTTTCGATCTCCTCAACGAGGTACGAGTCTCCACTCATTGGTGCCTCCATGAGAAACCGGATGCTCACAAAACCACATCCATCAAAGTTATCGTCGAAATTTCTTATTCTGTCAACACCCTCTCCGCATCAACGAACGATTGTATGTCTCCTTCAAGTACCTTCTCGATATCGCGGCGTTCATGCTCGGTGCGATGGTCTTTCACCAGCTGATAGGGATGCAGCACATACGAGCGGATTTGGCTCCCCCATTCTATCTTCGTCGAGGCTCCCGCCGAAAGCCCCCGTGCTTCCTTCGCTGCCGCTTCTTCGCGCATCTGGAAGAGTTTCCCGCGGAGCATCTCAAGCGCTTTCTCCTTGTTCTGCCCCTGTGAGCGCTCGCTTGTCACGTGGACCGTAAGCCCAGTCGGCGTATGTGTCATACGCACGGCGGTGTCGCGTTTATTAACATTCTGCCCGCCGGGACCGCCCGAACGCGCCACGGTGACTTCAAGTTCGTCCTCCGGAATATGAGCTTCGCCCACATCCGGTAGCTTCGGCAACACTTCAACGAGCGAAAACGAGGTCTGCCGCTTCCCCGCGCCGAAAGGCGAGAGGCGCACCAGGCGATGCACTCCCGCTTCGCGCTTGAGAGCGCCATACGCACCGGAGCCGTTTATCTCGAACGAGACGCTCCGAAACCCGCCCATCGTATTCTCATTCGATGAGAGCAGTGCCGTTTTCCAGCCGCAGAGCGCCGCGTACTTGCTGTACATCGCAAAAAGCATCCTCGAAAAATCCTCCGCATCATCGCCGCCCGCGCCCGAGACAATAGAGAGAATCGCGTCGCCTTTTTCATACGCTCCTGCCCCCGCGAGCGTTGCCTTCAAGTCCTGATACTCTTTCAGCGTCGCTTGCGCCTTCTCTTTGTCAGCCCAAAAATCCGCCGCGCCCATCGCAGCTTCTATCTCGGTAATGCGCGTTTTGATCTTTTCTTTCGGCATGCTTCATTCTATCTCAACAGGAAAATAGTGGAATGCCGGCTTTTCATACGGATGCACGCGCTTCATGGCTGCGATAATGCTCGCGAGCTTTGCTCGCGAGCATAACATTTCAATGCGCTCTTCCGCGACAGATGCAAGTTCACCTGGCTTCCCATACGCAGGATGTGCGCTCTCACCAGGCACAAAACGCCCAGTCCCCGAATACGAAAAACTGCAGTGCGAGTAATCGCCGAGTATCCCTGCCCCTGCATCCCCCATCGCTCTGCGCACCGCATCCGCATGCTCGAGAGGAACTGAAACCATTAACATGACGTATGTGGACTCCATGGAGTCTCTATTGTACTCCGCTCGAACCTATTTTAGCGAGCACTCC
>JBBTXY010000022.1:34710-50962 GCA_038062075.1 Patescibacteria group bacterium | reverse complement strand
GGGGGCACATTACTTCATATGAGGCAACTATTGAAGTATGATGTCGTAATTGCCGGGGTGGCGAAATTGGCAGACGCACACGACTCAAAATCGTGCGGGGGCAACCCCATGAGAGTTCGATTCTCTCTCCCGGCACCGTGATATAATCCTCGCCATGGACGATGTTTCCAAGAAAGCCTACTACAGCAATTCGATCTTCTGGGTCGAGGTAGACCGCATCAAGCCGAATCCTTTCCAGCCGCGCAAGGAATTCGACGAAGCGGCGCTTGCTTCGCTCGCGGAGAGCATCCGCTCGTACGGCGTCCTGCAGCCCTTGACAGTGACGCGGAAGGAAATAGAGAAGCCGGGGGAAGGTATTGCCGTCGAGTACGAGCTCATCGCGGGCGAGCGACGATTGCGCGCCGCGAAATTAGCCGGTGTCTATCAGGTGCCGGTCGTTATCAGGAATCCGGAGGAGAGCGATCAAATGAAGCTCGAGCTCGCCATCATCGAGAACCTGCAACGTGAGGACCTCAATCCCTTGGACCGTGCGAAGGCCTTCCGCCGCCTCATCGACGAATTCGGTTTGAAGCACGTGGAAATCGGACGGCGCGTTGGAAAGAGCCGCGAGTACGTCTCGAACAGCGTTCGCATCCTCATGCTTCCGCAGGAAATGCAGAACGCTCTACAGGTGGGGGAAATTAACGAGGGCCACACGCGGCCGCTTCTCATGCTCATTGATAGGCCTGAAGAACAGAAGACGCTTCTCCAGGAGATCATGACGCGGCGCCTGAACGTGCGTGAAGCGGAACAATTGGCGCGGCGTGTCGCGACCGAGCGGACGAGGAAAGGCGACCTCACGCCGGAATTATTGCTTCTCGAGCGCGAACTCTCCGATTCTTTAGGCACGCGCGTGCGCATCGAAAAGAAAGAAAAGGGCGGGAAGATGGTCATTGAATTCTTCTCCGTGGAAGACCTCGCGCACATTCGATCGCTCTTGTCGGGGAAAGGAGAAGAAGCACGTCCTGTAGTTGAGACTGCGGCATCCGAAGAGCCACTTACTCCTAAGGAGGAGATACAAGAAGCACCCCTGGCCCCTGGCCGGGCAGGCGGGCAGGCGGCTGCCGCGGCCGAAACAGAATCGAGCGATCTTTATTCAGCCAAGAATTTTACCGTTTAGCGTTTCTCTCCGGCTTGTTTTCGGCAGTGAGCGCTTGCCGTATCATCTTGCGTGCAAGGGTCGTTTTCGCGTTCTCAAGCCACTTGCGCGTCGGGTGCCCCGGCGGTTTCGTCATGATCTCGACGATATCGCCGTTCCTAAGCTCGGTCTCCAAGGAGACCATCTTGCCGTTCACCTTTGCGCCTGACATCTTATTCGCGACCTCGGTGTGGATGGCATAGGCGAAGTCGATGGGCGTCGCGCCGAGAGGAAGATCAATGACGTCGGCCTTTGGCGTGAAGACGAAGACGCGGTGCGTAAAGAAGTCGGATTTGAGCGATTTCAGGTACTCGTCTTTGTGCTCATCGTTGTTTGCGAGCGCGAGCTGTTTTATCCACTCGGGGACGTTCCCGTTCTTTGACGGCTCGAGGGTCGGTGCGGGAGCGGAGGCTCTTTTACCAGGAAGAAATTGCCGTATCCATTCCAAGCCGCCGCCGCGCGTACCATCCACATACCCTTGCACTTCCTTGTACGTGAGGTGCGAGGCGATGCCGTACTGCGCCTCGCGATTCTGTGCCTCGGTGCGTATCTGTATCTCCATGGCACCGCCATCCCCCGTGTAGACGGTCGTGTGGATGCTCTGGTAGCCGTTAGGCTTCGGGAAGGCGATGTAATCCTTGATCTTCCCGGGGACGGGGCGCCAATGCTTATGAACGACGCCCAAGGCGCTGTAACAATCGGCGAGTGTAGGAACGACGATGCGTAAGGCGAGGATATCGTAGATTTTCGTGATATCCCATTTTTTGCGCTCCAGCTTTCGAAAGAGGCTGTAAATACCTTTGATGCGCGCTTCGGTGCGGAAATTGCGCATGCCGGTTTCTGCAAGTTCGCGCTTCGCGTCCTTTTCCAATTTTTCAAGACGCTTCTCGTTCTCGTTCTTGCGCTCTTGAAGAAGTTCGAGCGTTTTTTCATATTCATCCGGGTAGGCGTAGGGGAAGCAGGCGTCTTCAAGTTCCGTCTTCACCAAGCTCATACCGAGCCTGTCGGCGATTGGTGCGTAGATCTCCAATGTTTCAAGTGCAATGCGCTCGCGCTTTTCCGCCGGCACGTGCTCCAAGGTCTTCGCATTGTGCAGGCGGTCCATCAGCTTGATGATGAGGACACGGATGTCTTCGGCAGTCGCGGCGAAGAGTTTGCGTAAGCTCTCGGTATGCCGCTCCAATCCGCGATAGCGCAAGGCACCGAGCTTGGTGACGCCGCGCACTAAGGAAAGGACTTCGGGGCCGAATTGCTGCTCGATCGAGGCAGCGGATGCGCCGGCGTCTTCAAGCGCGTCGTGCAAAAGGCCTGCCGCGATGGTCTCGGCATCCATGCCTATCTGCGCAAGCGAGAAACCGACTTCCGCAGTGTGCATGAAGTATGGCTCGCCAGAGTAGCGGGCCTGGGTCGCGTGCACCTTCTCGGCGAATTCGTAGGCTTTCGTAACGAGCGCGACGTCCGTTTCGTCCTTGCTCTGCATCGCGCTCAATATCTCGGAGAGGGGTTTGACGGGGGTCATGAAGCGTATCATACTCCTTACTGGCGTTTGCACACAACTCCAGCTAGGAAGCGAGAAGGGAGCATCAGATGAGCGCTGTCATCATTCGTCTACGGCCGCAAGGTCTCTCGCCTGACGAGATTCAAAGGCATTGGGATCACGCGCAGGGCAATGCGTCGCTTGCAAAGGAATTGTGGCCTGCGCGCGAAAGGCCGCAGGAAACGTGCATCCATTGCAAATTGCCGTTTGTAGCCGATCGCGCATGCAGTGCGCACGACTACCACATGCCGTGCGAACCCTCGAAGAGGATTCGCTAGGAATACGCCCGCTGCGCGATACTGTCACGCAGCGGGCTACTTTTTTGCTCCTGCGAGCTTGTGAGGGTTGTGATTCGGACACGCTTTATTGCTGCAACGTTCGGGAATTGTTTTCGTGCCGAGCATCATCAAAGAACCACATTCGGGGCAGAGGCGACCCGTCGGTTTTGCTTTGATGGCATTTTTGCATTCGGGATAATTCGAGCAGGAATAAAAGAGGCCGAATTTGCCGCGACGCTCTACCATCTCTCCCTTTTTGCACACCGGACATGCGACGCCTGTCTTCGCGCGCGCTTCCTCCGCAGGGTCCTTTTTCACAAATTTGCATTTAGGATAATTCGAACACGCAATGAATCGGCCGAATCGGCCTTCACGTTCGATGAGCTTGCCATCCTTGCACTCTGGGCACGACTCGCCGATCTCTTTCGGCGGGGCGATCTCGGAGCCGTCCTCTTTGCGTGCGCCGAGGCATTCCGGAAAACGCTTGCACGACATGAAGCGGCCATTTTTGGAGAGCTTGTAGACCATCGGCCCTTTGCAGAGCGGGCAGGGGAATTCTGCGGGCGCGTTACCCATGTTCGTCAATTTTTCTATCTTATTCTTCGACTTCACCGCTTTGTTGAACGGTGTGTAAAAATCTTTCAGCGTTTTCTCATATTCGCGCTTGCCTTCGGCGATCTCGTCGAGTTCATCTTCCATTTCCGCGGTGAAGGTGTCGGAAATGTATTCGCCGAAATGCTCTTCGATGAACGACGAGACGACGTCGCCCGTGTGCGTGGGGATAAGCGTGCGGCCTTGCTTCTCCACGTAGCCGCGTGTTTCCAGTGTCGAGATGATGGAGGCGTAGGTCGAAGGACGGCCGATGCCGCGCTTTTCCAGTTCTTTGACGAGGCCGGCTTCGGAATAGCGCGGTGGCGGTTGCGTTTCTTTTTCATCCGAGTGCGCTTCGAGCAACGTAAGTGGGTCGTCCTTCGCGACTTTCGGAAGCTCGACTTCTTCGCCGCGCGCGGCCGGATCGGCTTTGAGCCAGCCATCAAAAAGAATCCGAGAACCATTGGCTGCAAAATTCGGGATTTCAGACATGTCAGACACGCCGTGTCTTACATCGATGTTGGTAAGGATTTTGGTGCGCAGCACTTTGGCATCGCTCATCTGGCTTGCGAGCGCGCGGGCGCGGATGAGAGCGTAGAGTCTTTTCTGGTCATCGGTCGAACCGGCGGCGTGCCGATGCGCGTCGGTCGGGCGTATCGCTTCGTGCGCTTCCTGTGCCGATTTGCTTTTCGTCTTGAAGACGCGCGGCTGCGCATACTCCTTCCCGTATTCGCTTTCGACGACATGGAGGAGTTGCCCGACGGCTTCTTTCGCAAGATTAGTGGAATCGGTGCGCATGTAGGTGATGTAGCCGCTCTCATAGAGTTTTTGTGCCGCGCGCATCGTGCGCGAAGGCGCGAAGCCGAGGCGCGTCGAAGCGACTTGCTGCAATGTTGAGGTCGTGAAGGGCGCACGTGGGGTTCGCGCCTGCTCTGTTTCCTCGACACCCTCCACGTGCCAGGCACCTTTCTGCGCCGCCTCGAAGATGCGCCGTGCTTCTTTCTCGTCGCGCGGTTCTTCGGCACAGGTGACCGTGAATTGTTCTTGTCCGCCAACTGGCGGATTTGTTTTGAGATCGACGCTCACAACCCAGAATTTCTCTGACACGAATGCGCGTATCTCGCGTTCGCGCTCCATAAGGATGCGTAAGGCGGGTGATTGTACGCGGCCTGCGGAGAGGCCGTAGCGCACTTTCTTCCACACTAATCCGGAGAGGTCGTAGCCGAAAAGCCTATCGAGGACGCGGCGCGCTTCCTGCGCTTTCACCAACTCGTCGTCGATGCCGCGCGGATGCGCCAAGGCTTCCTGCACCGCATGCTCGGTGATCTCGTGGAAGACAATACGTTTCGGTTTTTTTAATTTCATTGCTTCCGAAAGATGCCAAGCAATAGCCTCACCCTCTCTATCGGGGTCGGTCGCAAGAATGACCTCGTCGGCTTTTTTCGCGGCCTCATGCAGTCTTTCCAAAACAACCTCTTTCTCCTTCACGATCTGGTAGCGCGGTATAAAGCCACCCTCGATATCGACGGCGTCCTTATTGCTCTTCGGAAGATCCCTGATATGGCCGACCGACGCGCACACCGTGAAGCCTTTCCCGAGATATTTCTCGATAGTCTTGGCTTTGGCCGGTGATTCGACGATGACGAGCTTCATACAATTGAATGCCCTGCGCGGGCATGAGGTTCAGTAAATACACTACAAGCCTAACACGTGTCAAGCCGCATCGTTACTCCACATAAGTTTTTTACTCTTCGTTTGCATCATCATGCTATGATGCGCGCATGTGCGGCATCATCGGCGTCGTCACTCAAAATGGTTCCGTGGCGTCCGATCTGCACGAAGGCCTCGTCTCCTTACAACATCGTGGCCAGGATGCAGCCGGCATCGTAACCTTGAACGGTCGCTTTTTCCATGAAAAGCGCGGCGAAGGCTTGGTGCGCGAGGTCTTCGCCGCGCGGGACTTGGAGACGTTGGTCGGCTCCTCCGGCCTCGGCCACGTGCGCTACCGCACCGCGGGCGCGCTTTCCTTGGAAGCGACGCAGCCGTTTTTCGTGAGTGCGCCGTTCGGGATCTATCTCGTGCATAACGGGAATCTCACGAACGCCGAGAGCTTGCGCACGCGGGTTGCTGATAAGTTCCATCGGCATTTACGTTCGAGCTCGGATTCAGAAGTCCTGCTTAACGTGTTTGCCGATACGATCGAGCGGGTGATGCGCCGCGCGCCGAAGGTTTCGGCGCGCGCTGCCGTCATGCAGGCGGTCGGCCTCACGATGGACCAGCTTAAGGGCGCGTATTCCTGTATCGCGCTTATCGACGGCGTGGGGCTTCTCGCGTTCCGCGATCCGCACGGCATTCGCCCTCTCATCGTGGGCTCACGGGGGAAGGGAGCCGCGCGCGATTTCGCGTTCGCCTCCGAAAGTGCTTCGTTCGGCGCGATAGGATTTTCGATAGCGCGCGACGTGCGTCCGGGCGAGGCGGTCTTGATCGATCCCGCGGGGCGGATGCATGCGGAGCGCGTGCGTAAAGGAGAGCTCAATCCCTGCATCTTCGAGTACATTTATACGGCACGTCCCGACTCCATCATCGATGATGTCTCGGTCTATAAGACGCGCTTACGTCTTGGGCGCGCGTTGGGGAAGCGCATCCGCGAAGCGGGGACGACCTTCGATGTCGTGATGCCTATTCCTGATTCGGCCCGTCCGGAGGCATTGGAGATCGCGCATGAGCTTGGGCTTCCGTATCGCGAAGGCTTGGTGCGCAATCGCTACGTGGGGCGGACCTTCATCATGCCGGACCAGAAGACGCGTACCTCATCGGTCCGGCGGAAGTTGAGCGTCGTTCCGCTTGAGTTCGAGGATAAACGGGTCTTGCTTGTCGACGATTCAATCGTGCGCGGGACGACGATGAAGCAGATCATCACCATGTGCCGCGAAGCGGGGGCGAAGGAAGTGCATGTCGCCTCCGCAGCGCCGCCCGTCAGGTTCCAGAACGTCTACGGTGTCGATATCCCGACGAAGCGCGAACTTGTCGCGCACGGGCGCACGATCGAAGAAGTGCGTCGCGCCATTAGTGCCGACGGCTTGTTCTACCAGACCATCCCCGACATGATCGAGGCCGCAAGCGCAGGGAGCTTGCCCATCAGGCGCTTCGAGGATTCTGTCTTTACCGGGAAGTATGTGACTGGAGGCGTCACACCCGCATATCTGCGCTCATTGGAGGAAGCGCGCGCAGAACATGAGTAAAAATGTGTTCGTTATTGGAAGCGGTGGCAGGGAACACGCGCTTGCGTGGAAGATTGCCCAGTCGCTCTCGGTCGAGCGCGTATTCGTAGCACCTGGGAACGCGGGTACCGCGCGTGAGCCAAAAATCGAGAATGTTGCCATCAAAGCGACTGACCTCGAAGGACTACTTGCCTGGGCAAAAGAGCACAAGCCCGACCTTATCGTCGTCGGGCCCGATGATCCTTTAGCGCTTGGTATCGTCGATCTGTTCCAGAAGGAAGGTTTCCGCATCTTCGGGCCGACGAAGGCCGCGGCACGACTCGAATGGTCTAAGGCATTCACGAAAGAATTCCTCAAACGCCACTCCATCCCCACCGCTGCGTATGAAGTGTTTAATGATGCTGGGAAAGCAGCCGCCTATATCCGAGCGCGCGGCGCGCCTATTGTCGTAAAGGCCGATGGCCTTGCGGCGGGAAAGGGAGTTGTTGTTGCCCGCACGATCGACGAAGCCATTCACTTTACAGACGAATGTCTTTCAGGCGGTCGTTTCGGCGAATCGGGTACGCGCGTCGTTATCGAAGAATTCATGGAAGGAGAGGAGGCGAGCTTTACAGCACTCGTCGATGGCGAACATTTTCTCGCGTTTCCCTCGGCGCAGGATCATAAACGTGTTTTTGACGGCGACCAAGGGCCGAACACCGGTGGCATGGGAACATATTCTCCCGCGCCGATCGTAACCTCGGAAGTCGAGAGGCGCATCATCAATGAGATCATCCAGCCGACAATTATGGGTATGAGAGAAGCGAAGGCGCCATTCACAGGGTTCCTCTATTGCGGGCTCATGATCAAGGACGGGGAACCGAAGGTCGTCGAGTTCAATGCGCGGTTCGGCGATCCGGAAACGCAGCCGATCTTGGTGCGTCTCAAGAGCGACCTCGTCGAACTCATCGAAGCCGCACTCGATGGAAAACTTGATACGGCACACATGGAAATTGATGAACGTGCGGCGCTCTGCGTCGTCATGACGTCGGGCGGATATCCGGGAGAATATGCGACGGGGGAAGAGATTGCTGGCATTCAAGAAGCGGAAAGCGTGGGCGATATAAAAGTCTTTCACGCGGGCACGAAAGAAGCGGATGGGAAGCTCCTCACGAGCGGCGGGCGCGTGCTTGGCGTAACCGCGCTTGGCCCCAATATTGCGGCAGCACAGAAAAAGACGTACGAGGCAGTAGCAAAAATCCATTTCAATAACGCACATTTCCGGAACGATATCGGCTGGCGCGCGGTTTAACTTGCCCGGAGTACTCCCAACTCTTCTTTGATGAGGCCTTTGATCTCCATCGTTGAGAGGAGGATGTTGGCGTCAGAAATGGGAAGCTGGAGCGTCGCGATGAGCTCGTCGCGCGTACAAGGAGAGGCGATGATCTCAAGAATGCGAAGTTCGGTGGATGAGAGATCATTTCTCAATGATGGACTTACGATGTCCATCATTTCGATGCCAAGTGCGCGGAGAATATCCGCTGGCTCGGTCACGGGCGTTGCGCCGAGTTTTAAGAATTGATGCGTTCCCTTAGAGGTCGCGCTGAAAATAGAGCCGGGAACGACGAGGAGTTCGCGATTGTATTCGGTGGTGAGGCGCGCGGTGATAAGGGAACCCGAGCGCTCTTTCGCTTCGATGATCAAGGTTGCCTTGCAAAGTCCCGCCATGATGCGATTGCGCTGGGGAAATGTGTGATCGCGCGCTTCCTGCTCCGGCTCGAATTCGGAGAGGTGCGCGCCACCTGCTTTCAGGATCTCTTTTGCAAGGTTCACGTTTGCCCGCGGATACATCACATTCCAATCAAGCCCGGAGCCGGGGACGGCGACCGTCGGGAGGCCGGCATTCAAAGCAGCTTTGTGTGCGCAGGCATCGGCACCGTAGGCCAGGCCGGAGATGATGACAATGGGGTAGCCGCGCAAGCCCTCGATAAGGTATTCACACGCTTGCCTGCCATAGGACGTGAGCGCGCGCGAGCCGACGACCGCAAGCCAGGCGTAATCGTAGGGCGGCAGTTTCCCCCGCACATAGAGCCGCTCCGGCGGATCGGGAATTTCGTTCAACAATGGCGGAAACTCATCCGCGGCGAGCAGTTTGAGCTCGTCCTTCATGGTGCTATCATCATCGCACAGTCTGTAGTCTGTAGAAAGTAGTTTGTAGTAACAGAGCACTTTCGTACAATACTACAGACTACAAACTACGTTCTACAAACTGCCCTCTATGCTTGACATCAAATTTATCCGCGAGAACAAGGACATTGTCGCTGCGGGCGCGAAAAAGAAGCGTATCGAGATCGACTTGGACCGCCTCATTGAGCTTGATGATAAGCGGAAGGAGCTGCAGGCGATGATCGACGAGAAGCGGGCGGAGCAGAACAATGCCTCGAACGCGATCGCCTCCGCGAAAGACGCGGCCGAAAAACAAAAGCTCATCGAGCGGATGTCGGAAGTCAAAAAGACCTTGCAGATGGAAGAAGAGTCGCTCGTGGAGATCATGAAAGAGTGGCGCAACCTCATGGTGCGCGTGCCGAACGTGCCGGATGTGTCGGTCCCCGAAGGCGAGAGCGATGCGGACAATCAGGAAATTCGCACGTGGGGCGATATCCCGAAGTTCGCCTTCGAGCCGAAGAGCCATGTCGAGCTTCTTCTTGTGCATGATATGGCAGATTACGAACGCGGCGCAAAGGTCGCGGGCTTCCGTGGCTACTTTTTGAAGAACGACGGCGCGCGCTTGGTGTGGGCGCTGGAGCGTTTCGTCATCGAGCGATTCCAAAATCGAGACGGCTTCAGTCCTTTGATCGTGCCATCTCTCGTGCGAAAAGAACCATTCGTGGGGACCGGTTACTTGCCGCAGAGCGAAGACGATCTCTATAAAACCCAGGATGGCGATTATCTTGCCGGGACGGCAGAAGTGGCGACGATGGGATATTTTATGGATGAGATAATCGAAAAGAAAGACTTGCCGCTGAAGTTCTTTGCGTTTAGCCCGTGCTTCCGCCGTGAAGCGGGAAGCCACGGCAAAGATACGAAAGGCATCTTCCGTATTCACGAGTTCGTGAAGTACGAGCAGGTCGTGCTCTGCGAAGCGAACCACGAGGAATCGGTGAAGCACCACGAGGAATTGACGGAGAATTCGGAGAAGTTGTTGCAGGAATTGAACCTGCCGTATCGCGTCGTCCTCAATTGCGGGGGCGACATCGGCTTGGGGCAGGTGAAGAAGTACGACGTCGAGGCGTGGATGCCCTCCGAGAAGCGCTATCGTGAGACGCATTCATCATCATATTTCCACGATTTTCAGACGCGGCGCTTGAACATACGCTACCGCGACGCCGACGGCCAGCTGAAATTTGTGCACTCCTTGAACAACACCGCGCTCGCGATGCCGCGCATTCTCACGCAGATCGTGGAGAACTACCAACAGGAAGACGGTTCGATCGCCGTGCCGGAGGTGCTCCGGGGCTACATAGGGAAGGATGTCATTCGGAAAGAACAGAGTTCTTGATATCAGGCGTTCCGGGAAGGCGGGGGCGACGCAGAGCCGCGCGCGAGCGCGCGCCTTTATGACGCCCTTGTTCCCGCAGAAGCCGACGCGCTTGCGGGCGCGTCGGCGCAAAATACGCCTTGTGGTATTCGGTATCTGCCTTCTCACTGCGACAGGGCTTGTCGGCGGCGCGGGGTTCGCGTCGCATATGGAGCAGCTTGCGATCAAAGACATTTCTGTTTCCGGCGCTCAAGAACTTCCTGCGGATGCGCTCGTCGCCGCAGTGAATACCAGCCTCGACCACAATCTCTTCAAGATATTCTCAGGGCGCAACATCTTTCTCTATCAAGGAAACACTATCGCGGAGAGCCTGGCAGCGGCATTCCCGCGCATCAAGAACGTCGGGCTTTCACGCCCGGCGCTCCTCGCGCAGGCGGTTGTTGTTTCAGTCGAAGAGCGTGCCCCGTTCGCGAAATGGTGTTCTCAGAGTACGTGTTTTCTCCTCGACAACGAAGGATTCATTTTTGCTGAATTGAAGAACGAAACTCCCGCGGTGCCGTACATCTTCCACGGTGGGCTGATCTCCGGTGAGCCAGAAGTAGGACAATTCTTCCTGCAGGGGAGGTTCCGCGATGTCGTGCACTTCCTCGGTGTGCTCAAGGAAGCAGGTTACCCGGCACGCGAATTCCGCGTCGAGAACGAAAAAGATTTCTCGGTGACGGTCGAGCAAGGCTTCGCGCTGCGCGTGCCTTTCGATGCGGGCCTCGATGGTGTGGTGCGCAACCTCGTGCTTGCGCTTGAAGCTGATTCGGTGCGTGGACGTGAAAGCGAGATTGAATATATCGATCTACGATTTGGCAATCGAATATATTACAAGTTTCGCTAAAAAAATCGAATCGGCGGCCCGGAAGCCGCCGATCGTTAGATGTCATTTCGTACCAAGCAGTGAACGAAGCCATCCTGCCGCTGGTTCAGGTTCATCTTCCGGGGCAAGATACTCCTCCAGCTCGGGCTGGCTTGGGAGATATAATGCTGCCACTTCATTTGCAAGCATGTCCTCCTTCACGCGCCGAAGTGCGGCGACCAGTTGGTCGGCGGTCCACACATCAAGCGGCCCCGGACGCGTGAGGACGGCAGCGGCACAGAGTCGCAGACCGTCAATCACATATGGATGTTCCTCGGGGAAGGTGGTGAACTTGGCGATCTGCGTGCGCAGAAACCACGCCACTTTCTCTTTTTGCATAGTCGTTCCTCCATGTGCCGGTTCCTCACCAGCTTCTGTCTTAATACTGCACTAGCTTGGCTTAGAGCGCAATGTGATATGGTACGGCGCATGCAGGGATTCTGGGGAAAACTCCCGCACCCCTTTTTCATACAGGCGCCCATGGAGGATGTGACTGATGTTGCGTTCCGGCGGCTTATCGTGCGCTTCGGGAAGCCGGATGTGATGTTCATGGAATTCACCTCGGCCGACGGCCTGGTCTTGGCCGATGAGAGGGGGCAGAAAATACTGCGGAAGAAGTTGATGTATAGCGAGAACGAGCGGCCGGTCGTGGCACAGCTTTTCTCGGCGATTCCTGAACGGATGGAACGAGCTGCAATGATATGTGCCGAACTCGGTGTCGACGGCATCGACATCAACATGGGATGCCCTGATCGCGCGGTAGAAAAAAGCGGCTGCGGGGCGGATCTCATCAAACATCCTGACCGTGCTCGTGCGATCATCCGCGCGGCACAGCGGGGCGGGAAAGGACTTCCTGTTTCGGTGAAGACACGCATTGGTTACAACAAAGATGAATTAGATACATGGCTTCCTGAATTACTCGCAGAAAAACCGGCGAATCTTACACTTCATTTACGCACACGAAAGGAGATGTCAGATGTACCGGCGCACTGGGAGGTTATGCCGCGCGCGCTTGCTATTCGCGATGCCATGAGCCCCGAGACGCTTCTTACGGGGAATGGCGATGTAAAAGATTTGGATGATGCGCGCGCGAAGGCAAAAGAGTGGGGCTGTGATGGAATTATGCTTGGGAGGGCCATCTACGGCAATCCCTGGCTGTATCGAGGCTTCCAGCATGATGGAGTTACGATCTCCATCATCGAACCGAGAGATAGAATTAAGGCTTTGGCAGAACACATTCGTCTTTTCGACGAGCTTCTCGGGGACACATCGAATTTCGCAACGATGAAAAAGCACTTCAAAGCGTACATTTCTGGTTGGGATAATGCGAAGGAGTTGCGGATGCAGCTTATGGAGACGACAAATGCCGAAGAAGCCCTCATACTCCTTAGTTCTCAAAAATAAAAACCGACCCTTCTCGCGAAAGAAGGGTCGGTTGCCGAAGAACAACGACGAGGTCTTACAGGACCGAAGCCAGGATTAGTAGGTCGGGGTAGCCGAGTTTGGCGGCACGTTTCTTGAGCGCAGCTCTCGCTGCTTGAGGACTTTCGTACGCGCCGTCCTTCTCTTCTTCATGGCCGTCAGAGAAATAGATGACTGTACTCCACTTCCCGTCCATGTTATCCCAGTAATACGCCTGGGTTGGCTTCGCCTTGTCCTCATGGCGTCTTGATTGAGGCCCCATCGTATCCTCCTTCGTAGGTGATGGAGAAGTGAGCCCAAATAGCGCATCAACGAGCTACGTGAGCTGGAGTAGATATACAAGTTTAGATATAACCTGTCAATTCGTTAACCCATATTATAATACGGCCCAAAATAAGATGCGCTCTGGTATACTGCCCGCATGAAAAAAGAGGCGCATCAGACACTCTACCGGGCGTATCGGCCGCAAAGATTTGAGGAGGTGCGCGGTCAGAGCCAGGTGACGGATACTCTCAAGGCCGCCATTAAGAACAAAAAGATAGCGCATGCGTATCTTTTCTCCGGCGGGCGAGGGACGGGGAAGACGACCGTTGCGCGCATCCTCGCGCGCGAAGTCGGGGTTTCCGACAAAGACCTCTATGAGATCGACGCGGCGTCGAATACCGGCGTCGACAACATCCGCGACCTGCGCGAAGGCGTGAACGTCGTCCCGTTCGAAAGCCCGTACAAGTTCTACATCATCGACGAAGCGCACATGCTCTCGAAAGCGGCTTTTAATGCGCTCCTGAAGACCCTCGAAGAGCCGCCAGCGCACGTCATCTTCGTCCTTGCGACGACTGAGCGCGAGAAAATTCCCGACACGATACAATCGCGCTGCGAAGTGTATGCGTTCAAGCAGCCGACGCGCGCAGTGCTTGCCGAAATAGTGAGCGATGTCGCAAAATCGGAAGGGTATTCACTGGAGCGCGCAGCGGCAGAGCTGGTCGCGCTTCTTGCTGAAGGCTCGTTCCGCGATGCGCTTTCCATTTTGCAGAAAGTACTGACCGTCTCGAAAGACAAGAAGGTTGACGTCGCGGAAGTCGAGAGCGTAACGGGCGCCCCGAAGGGCGAGGTCGTGCGTACTATCGTCAAAGCCATTGCCGAGAAGGATGCGCCGAAGGCGCTTGCCGCGGTGCGCGCGGCCGTGAAAGAAAATATCGATGCGCGCGTCCTCACGAAGCTCCTCATCCATCGCTTCCGTGTCGTCTTACTGTTGCGCTTTGCGCCGGACTTGGCGGAAGAATTCTCACATGAGCTCACGGAAGCGGATCTCGCGCTCGCCAAGGATGTCGCAAAGAACGCGAACGTCACATCAGATACGCTGCGCGCCATCCTTGAAGCCTACTCGACGATGTTCTACGCGGCCGTGCCGCACTTGCCTTTGGAACTTGCTATCATCGATATCACCACTCCTCGTACGACATAAGGATGTGTAGATGCCGCAAGGTTGACATTGACATTCATTGACAGACTCAAAGCGCGTGATCCAACGCACCCCTTAGGGAGAAAAAATGGCTTACTCTGCTCACAAACCAAGCACATCATGACTTGGGCTTGCGTGGTAAGGGGCAGTATCTAGCATTAAGGCATTATAAAAATAACACCAAAGACTATGCGTTTTGAACCACCGGAGCCAACGAATTAAGGGAGAGGGAGGAGAAGAGTGGCGCGAGGTAGTTGAAAAGCCGGCTCCGGAGCCGGCTTTTCTTTTGGACGGTAAGTATCAGTAGCATCATCTTCAATACACTCCGAGGAATTGAAGTTATGAGTTAAGTAGGGCACTATAGGCGCACTGCCGGATCGTCTAATGGTAGGACACCAGGTTTTGGTCCTGGGTATCTAGGTCCGAATCCTAGTCCGGCAATAGATGCCATTGCACTCCTGCCGAGAGGTATAATAGTGACACATGATACACACCGAACAGCGGCTCTGGACGGAGGCGAAGGGGTGGGAGACTATCACGCACGTGCCGTTGCACGGAGCGCCTCAGCTTGTCTTTGCCTTTGGCGCGCGGAAACTGGTCGGGAAAGCTGAGGTCTATCAGCAGATACGTAATTTCTATCCGGGCGCCTACATTGTTCTGTGTAGCACGGCAGGCGAGATCCTTGGTACCGAAGTGCATGATGGCTCCATCGCGCTCACCGCAGTGCATTTCGAAAAATCCGTTGTCCGCTTCGCGGAGACAACTATCGCGAATGTGGACGACAGCTTGGGTGTGGGAAAGCGTCTCGCCGAATTCCTACCCGTCGAGGGCCTCGTGCACGCGATGGTCTTTTCCGACGGCTTAGGCGTGAACGGCACGCTCCTTGTGAAAGGCATCAACGACAACCTGCCGGTTTCCGTGACGGTCACCGGCGGGCTCGTCGGCGACGGTGCCGATTTCAAGGAGACCTTGGTCGGGCGCGATGGCCCGGGCGAGCCGCGCAAAGTGGTACTTCTCGGGTTCTACGGTGATGCGCTGAAGGTGGGTTTCGGCTCGTACGGCGGATGGGAAGGATCCGGCGCAAAGCACACCATCACGCGCTCCCTTGGGAACATCCTCTTTGAGATCGACGACAAGCCCGCACTTGCCGTCTACAAACAGTATCTCGGCGACAAAGTGAGCGGTCTCCCCAGTTCCGCCTTGCTGTTTCCCCTTAAACTCCATGTTGACGGCGGCACGACCGATGTCGTGCGCACGATCCTTGGCGTGAACGAGGTGGACCAGAGCATGACGTTCGCTGGCGACATGCCGCGAGGGGTCACGGCTGAATTCATGAAAGCGACGCTTGAGAAATTGGTAGAGGGCGCGGGTGCTGCAGCCACCATGAGCTTCAAAGGCGTCGGGCACGTCTCGCCGGAATTGGCGATCCTTATCAGCTGTGTCGGTCGGAAGCTTGTTCTTAAGAAGCGGGTGGCGGAGGAGGTGGAAGCGGTGCGCAGCGTGCTTGGAGAGGGGACCGCGATCGGTGGCTTTTATTCGTATGGCGAGCTGTGCCCCGGCTCGTATGAAGAGCATCAATGCCTTTTGCACAATCAGACGATGACCATCACGGTATTTCGGGAGTTCTAAAAGTTCATTCTTTAGCTGCGCCGTGCTGTCGCAGGGGTAATATCGTGGCATTTTGCGCGTCTTTGGTTACAATAGCCACCTATGTCGATATTCCAGTTCGAGCGAATTCTTTCGGTCGGCCTTGTGGTCGTGGTAGTCCTTGTTGCCGCGGCTGGCGGATACTTGTGGTACGTGGAATCGCAGGGGAATCCCTTGGAGGCCGCAAGCCGCCAAGCGAACACGTCCGAGGCGACCGTCCTCGAAGGCACGTACGTATGCCTGCCGCACACCGACGGCTCGAAGGCGAAAGAGTGCACGCCTGGCATTAAAGTTGGCGATGAGCATTACGCGCTCGATATGGCGGCGGTCATTGAAGGCGGCTCGACATTGACGCTCACGAACGGCATGAAAATTCTCGCCGGCGGCATCGTGGTTCCCATCGAAGAGACATCGAGCGATCAATGGCAGAACTATCCGGTGAGGGGGATCATGAAGGTGGAAGAAGTCGCCAAACAATAGCTATGCACAGTGGGGG
>JBBTXY010000022.1:1765-34700 GCA_038062075.1 Patescibacteria group bacterium | reverse complement strand
CGCGCCGATGCTATGCTTGCCGTATGCACCTCCTTCGGGGAATGGAGTGGACGCCTAAACAAGTCATCAAGTGGGTGGCGATAGGTGTGGTCGCGCTGATTTTTGCATCATTCGTATTTTCATTCGTGCGCGACTCGCTCGAATCCACTCGCTTTGGCCGCGCTGGTCTTGGTATGGGCGGCGGCGAAAGTGGCATTGCGTTTTCGGTTCCTGGCATGGCGGGAGGCATGATGCAGAAGATGTATGACTACGATGAGGTTGCTTCTTCTTACGGTTACGATGGCATGGAAATGATGGGGCTCTCCGCGCGCAATGTCGCGATTGAGCCGTCCATCGCACCCATCCCTCCAATCGGCAGCTATTCGACGGGCAACACCGCAGAGGAATACGAAGTGACGGAATACAGCGCTTCTATCGAGACGCAGAATAAAGAAGAGACCTGCAATACGATCGCGAGCCTCAAGTCATACTCCTACGTCATCTTCGAGAGCGCGAATGAGTACGAGCGTGGTTGCGATTATCGTTTCAAAGTCGAGCACGCGCGTGTGCAAGAGATTCTCATGTTCATCGAAGGCCTCGACCCGAAGGATCTGAACGAAAATACCTACACCATCAAGAGTCTCGTCGACAACTACACGAGCGAGACGGAAGTTTTGGAAAATAAGCGCCGTGCGATCGACGACACGCTCGAAGAAGCGCTCGCGGCCTATGACGACATCACGAAGCTTGCGACGCAAAGCGGCGATGCGGCCTCGCTCGCGAAAATAATTGATTCGAAGGTGCAGCTCATCGAGCGTCTTACCCAGGAGCGCATCAACATCAACACGCAGCTCGATAGGCTCGCTCGCGCGAAGGCCGAGCAGCTGGATAGGCTTGCCTACACCTACTTCAACGTGAGCGCGTACGAGAACCGCTACTTTGATGGTGAACAGCTTGCAGATTCGTGGAAGGAGGTGGTGCGGCAATTCTTCCGCAACGTCAACAAGATCGCGCAAGACCTCACCGTAAACCTCATCCTCCTCGTCTTCCTCATCATCCAGTGGCTCATCTATCTCTTCATCCTCCTTTTCGTCGCGAAATTCGTCTGGAAGTGGGTAAAGCACATGTGGAAAGGCGAACACATGCTCACCGAGAAGACGGCACCCAAGGCAAACCGCTCGCGCGCCCGTCAGAACCCCATCGAAGTCGATAACGGTTAGACCATATCTCGCGGGAGTTGGCGTCTTGTCGCCTCAGCCAAGAGAGTGCATAGTGTCGGCCTGTCTATGCACAATTTCCAGAGCCTTACCCAGCGGGAGAAGCTCTTTCTTGGGCTTATTCTTGTCCTCGCTATCGGCCTCGGCGTCTTTCTCCTTACAGGGAAAGCCCCGCAGAAAGGACCTATCATCAGCGCTTGTGCGGCGCTCCTTCAGGAGTGGCAGGCGGCGCATCCTGCCGATGCCGCGCCGAAAGAGACGTACGCGGGGGAAATCGCTGAAGTGGATTTCAACGGGGTGGAATATCCCCAGCTCAACCGCCTCAAAAACGGCATCTCGAAGGCGGCGAAGGGCGGCGCGAATTTTGCTGGCCACTACGCGGTCGTCGAATGGGGCTGCGGCTCAAGTTGCCAAGAGCACGCTGTCGTCGATGTACAGTCGGGAAAGATCATTGTCTTTGGCATTCTGAGCGAGGCAGGGCTCCAATTCCACCCGGAATCGAATACCATCATCACGAATCCGGAGACGAACTTCCCGACCATGGCTGACCTCGGCACGATGACGCTCGACGACAAGATCTATTGGTACAACCTTCCGCGCGAATACTACGTGCTCGAAGAAAAGGACGGCGCCGCATCGGTGCGCCGTATCTGCATCGAGAACGCATTCGAGGGACAGGGTTTGTAATTTTCTTTAAAAAGAAAGCCACTCGGGATGAGTGGCTTCCCCGAGTGGCTTTAGGCTGCCTCGATCTTAAGTGTTCGGCGTCGGCATCACGTTCGTCGCTGGCTTCTTCGCGGGTTCGATACTGATGAGGAAGTGGCCGCTGCTCTCGGAACGGAAGGCAGAGTAGATGCCCTCGATCCGATATTTGATGACGACTTCCGTTTGCGTCTCCATGAAGCCGCGGACCTTTGCCGCCAGCTCATCGCTTTCGACCGTGAAGTCGAAAGGCTGGACGCCGAAACCTCCGCTGCCATCGGACATGCCGCCGCGGATGATCTGGCCCTCCCACGTATCGACGAAAAGACCTTGTTTACTCAACTTGATGACTTGTCCTATTTTGTCTCCGTCGCCGTGGCTCAGATTGATACCGCATCCTCCGAGACCGAGGGCTGCAGCTGTTACTGCAAGAAGCATCGTTCTGCGCATGAGATATCCTCCAATAAGCGCATTGGCGAACTTGCCGACAGAATTAGTAACATTATAGAACAAGCATGTCAAATGTGTGATACACTCCTTCCATGTTAGTCGATGATGTCACAGTAAAACTAAGTGGGGGAAATGGCGGGCCGGGGGCCGTCGGCTTCGCAAAGACGAAGGGGAATTTAGGACCGACCGGCGGGAACGGCGGCCCGGGCGGCGATATCGTTTTGGAAGGCGTTTCGGATATCTCGGCGCTGCTGCAATTTCGCTACAACAAAGAATTCAAAGCAGGGGATGGCGAGAAAGGGACGACGAAGTTGCGCGACGGCGAGCGTGGGAAAGATCTGATACTGAAAGTGCCGGTGGGAACGGTCATTACGAATCTTGACACTGGCGAAGCGAAAGAAATAACGAAAGAAGGCGAACGGCTCCTCGTCGCACATGGCGGATTCAGAGGTCGCGGTAATTTCCATTTCCGCGCGGCGACGAACACGTCGCCGAAGGAGTTCGAAGAGGGGCAGCCGGGCGAGAGTTTCAATTTCCATCTTGAATTGAAAATGATCGCCGACGTGGGGCTCGTCGGTCTTCCCAACTCCGGCAAATCGTCGCTTCTGAATGCTTTAACCGGCGCACACTCGAAAGTCGGCGCATATGCTTTTACGACGCTTGAGCCGCACCTCGGCGCATATTACGGCCTGATCCTCGCGGACATTCCCGGCCTTATTGAAGGCGCTTCGGAGGGGAAAGGCCTCGGTGACAAATTCCTCAAGCACATCGAGCGTACGCGCTCCATCTTCCACCTTATCTCGGCCGAGAGTGAGGATGTGCTTCTCGATTACGACATCATCCGCAAGGAGCTCGAAGCATTCAATCCGGAACTCCTGAAGAAAGACGAGCAGCTCTTTCTCACGAAAGCAGACATGCTCACGCCCGAAGAAGTGAAGGAGAAAATCAAGACACTACAGACGGTGAACAAGAACGCTATCGCGATCTCGGTTATCGACGATGAAAGTTTGAAGAAAGTGAAGGAGATTTTGAATAGGATCACGGCCGCCAAAAAAAGTGCATAACCTGTTTGACGGAGTGTTTGCGGTGGAGTATCCTCTTCGGGTTTGGAGCAATGGAAAAGGGGTTTGCACGATGAAAATGTGTTCGATCCATCCGAGACAACGTGCCAGCAAGTGCCTGCACTGCGAGAAGGCGGAAGAGCAGATCGCATTGGCCGAAACCGTCGTTCGTAGGGGCGCGCGCGGGCGATCCCGCGAGTATCCTAGCGGCAACGCGCAGCACGTTTCCACCAACCGGTAGGTTCGTACCTCCTTTGCCCAGATAAATGGCCGGAGCGCTTCGCGTGCTCCGGTCGTCCTTTTTTGTGTGGAAAGCACAAAACCGCCCGGAGGCGGTTTCGTACAAGCAAGTTTCAATCTCTTCGGCAGTGCTCAAGCGCGAACCTAAACAAAGTCAGCCAAAACTGAGAGGCTCAACTCGCTTGTGAGTATATCACGATTTCCACTTTTCGTATCGGAAATACGCTTGACGTGCTCCAGTGCCTGTTACTATTGCGTCATGAAGAACACTACTATCGCGGTCGCGGTCCTCATCGCCGCCGCAGTTTTAGTATGGTTCTGGTTCTCGCAGAAAGGCACCACGCCGACCGAACCGGGAGGAGAAACGGCGCAAATGGAGGAAGAGGAAACCGGGACGCCCGCGGCACCTACCACACAGACGCCGAAGCCTTCGGCTTCAGGATCGGCTCCGGCTCCTGCCTCCGCCGGCTCAAACAATACCGGAACGACGGGCTACTACCAGAAAGTCAGTATCCAGGGCGTCACGCTTACGCCTATTGAAGTCGCGGAAGACAGCCGCTGTCCGAGCGATGCGCAATGCATCCAGGCGGGGACGATTAAAGTGCGCACGAGGATCGAGAGCGCGACGAGCACGACGGATAAGTATCTCGAATTAGGGAAGGCCGTCACGGTCGGCACGGATGACATCACCCTCACGCAGGTAACTCCCGCGCCGAAAATAGGGCAGGCCATCGGCTCCAACCTGTATCGCTTTACGTACGAGGTGAAGAAGAGGTAATTCATCCTCCGTTATTTATTGAAGAATGAGTTAGGCCGCGCATTCTTGAAAGGGAATGCGCGGCCTTGATTGTCGAGACGTTCGTTCTAGTCGTCGTTAGAGGCAAAGGACGCGAAGCCGGAGACCACCGCGAGAATGGCGCTTATGGCGCACCACAAGGCAAACAGCGTATTGTAGGGAAAGATGCTGATGCCTGGGGGCACGGTCACCACGACCGAGGTTTCGCCCTGGTCGACCAGGGTTTCCCGCAACTTCATGAGCATGTTCGACTTTTCGAGCGGAGCGGCGTCTGCCGGTATGCTCTTGAGTTCATTCAGAGAGGAACTCAGATTGCGATACCAGAACCCGACGTCCTCGTCAGGCGTGCGGTACAGAGACGATCGAACTGAATGTTGTCGTAGATACGAACACCGCCCCAGCCGGCGAAGGCTAAGATCGAAAGTGCACAAACAAGACCGGAAATCCGCATGATGTTCTCCCTTCATGCTTTCTGGCAGCACTTCTGCCGTCATTCAAATAACATACATTACTGTGATAGTCAAGAGATTCGTTCTTGCCACATTTGCTCACTGGTGCGGTATAGTGCAAAGCGATGTCTCAGATACTCATCTCCGGCTCCTTGGCCTACGATCACATCATGGTCTTCCCCGGGTACTTCAAGGAATATTTCATTCCGGATAAATTGCATAACATCAATGTGAGCTTCACCGTGCCGAACCATCAGGAGCATTTCGGCGGAACGGCAGGGAATGTTGCCTACAGCTTGGCACTCCTCGGCGAAGAAGCCGCCATCATCGCGACGGTGGGAGATGATTTCGAGCGGTACCGCACGCATCTGGAGGAGCTGAATATCCCGACGGAGAGCATCCATGTCGCAGAAGGGAAGCAGACGGCCTTTGCCTACGTCATCACTGATAAGGGCGATAATCAAATAGCCGCGTATCATCCGGGCGCGGGCGCGGTTGCGTATGGTTCAGATGTCCCCGCTAGGAGCGATTCGATAGCGCTCATTTCTGCCGGATGCACCGACGATATCCGCGCGCTTCCCGATATCTACCGCGGGAATGGCACGCGCTTCCTCTTCGACCCGGGGCAGTCCATCCTCGCGCTTACCGGCGACGACCTGCGGAACGGTATCACCGACGCCGAAGCAGTGTTCGTGAACGATTACGAATTCGCGCTCATCAAGAACATGACCGGCTGGGGCGAGGCCGAGGTCTTGAAGGTCGCGAACGCGCTCGTCATCACACTCGGCGAAGAAGGCTCGCGCGTGCTTACCAAAGAGGGCGAAGTCAAAGTGCACGCTGTGAAAGTGACCGAAAACATTGACCCCACTGGCGCGGGAGATGCCTACCGCGCGGGCTATATCAAAGGGATTCGTTTAGGTTGGCCGCCCTCGCAATGCGCGAAGCTGGGGAGCGCCACTGCCGTCTACGCCGTCGAACACATGGGGACGCAAAACCACCGCTTCACCGTTGAGGAGCTGAAAGAACGTTATGAATCCGCCTACAGCGAGACATTAGTGCTCTCATAGGGTATATTCTCCGCAATGCAATCCGATATTAAAGATCCCAAATTAGCCTCACAGGGGCTGAAGCGTATCCAGTGGGCCGAGCGGGACATGCCAGTTTTGGCGCAGGTGCGCGCGCGTTTCGAGAAAGAGAAGCCCTTGAAAGAAAAGACGCTTGCGGCGTGCCTTCATGTGACGGCGGAGACGGCGAACCTGATGCGCACCCTGAAAGCAGGCGGCGCGAAGGTATATCTGTGCGCGTCCAATCCGCTCTCGACGCAGGACGATGTTGCGGCGGCTTTGGTGCAGGAATACGGCATTCCGGTCTTCGCGAAGAAAGGGGAGGATCGGAAGACGTTCTTCTCGCATATTGAAGCGGTACTTGCGCAAAAACCCAATCTCACGATGGACGACGGAGCGGACCTCGTCTCCACACTGCACGCGAAGCGCAAGGAACTCATCACGCACATGTATGGCGGGACGGAAGAGACGACAACCGGCGTTATTCGTCTGCGCGCGATGGCAAAGGCGGGCGCACTGAAATTTCCCGTCGTTGCCGTGAACGACGCGAAAACGAAGAACCTTTTCGATAATCGCTACGGCACGGGGCAGTCGACCTTGGACGGCATCATTCGCGCAACGGACATGCTCATCGCAGGGAAGAATTTCGTCATCGCCGGCTATGGTTGGTGCGGCAAAGGCCTCGCGATGCGGGGCAGAGGCATGGGCGCGAATGTTATTGTGACAGAAATTGACCCCATTAAAGCGCTTGAAGCCGTCATGGACGGCTTCCGCGTCATGCCGATGGATGAGGCGGCAAAAATTGGTGACCTTTTCTGCACGGTGACCGGCAATATGGATGTGCTCGTAAAAAAGCACTTCAAGATGATGAAAAACGGCGCTATCGTATGTAATTCCGGCCACTTCGATGTCGAAGTAAATATCAACGACCTCAAGTCTCTGGCGGATAAGGTCGAAAAAGGCGTCCGCTCGAACGTTGATGCATATCATATCGGTCGGAAGACCGTCTATCTTCTTGCCGAAGGACGCTTAGTGAATCTCGCAGCGGCCGAAGGTCATCCGGCATCGGTGATGGACATGAGCTTTGCCACACAGGCCTTGGCGTGCGAGTGGATAGCGAAAAATAAGCAGAAGCCGAATGTCTACGATGTCCCGCAAGAGATCGAGGATATGGTGGCAACCGTGAAGCTCGCTTCAATGGGCGTCGAGATGGACACGCTCACACCCGCGCAGAAGAAGTATCTTTCCGGTTGGCAGGAGGGAACCTAACTAGTCACTAGTCACTGGTTGCTAGTTGCTGGTCACTAGTATGAAATCTAAAGACAAAATACATCCAGCGCATATTGTTGAGATCGTCACGCCGAAGAAGTTTCTCTTGAATGGCCTGTGGTTCGGGCCCTATACGAAGTCGGGCAAGCCGAAAAAGCCGAAGCGGGTGATTATTTGGGTGCATGGGTTGACCAGTTCTGCATTTTCGAGACTTCCGATCGTAAGAGAACTTATTAGTCGTGGTACGGCTGTTCTCACTTTTAGCAATCGAGGACATGATGTGATTAGTCGTCTGCCGCGAATAGACGGCACGAAAGGCGCTCTCATGGGCAAGGCACATGAGGTGTTTACGGAGTGTGTCGACGACATCCAAGGCGCGATCGACTTTGTACGTCGGGCAGGTGGACGGCAGATTTACCTCGCAGGTCACTCCACTGGCTGCCAGAAGTCTATCTATTGGGCGAGCAAGAAAAAAACACGAGGAATTGCAGGCATCATTTTGCTCGCGCCTTTGTCGGATTACGCCGATGCTGCAACGTTTGACAGTGGCGGACGCTTAGCGCGTGCAACGCGTATGGCGCGCGCTCTCGTGCGCGGGGGGAAACCCCATCAACTTCTGCCATATGTCCTATGGCCCGGAATCGCCGATGCGCAGCGTTTTCTCTCTTTGCACACACCAGATTCTATAGAGCAATCAATCTTTCCCTATTTCGATACAAAGAGGAAGCCGAAGATATTTGCTTCAATTCGCAAACCAGTACTCGTACTACTGGCTGAAAAGGACGAATATGCCGACCGCCCCGCTAAAAAAATCGCCGCGTGGTTCAAAGAACATGCTCGTTCGAGACGCTTTGAGCTGAAGATCGTTCCAGGAGTTGGACATAGTTTCAAGGGCGCCGAAAAACAAGTTGCCGACCACATTAAGGGTTTCGTAAACTCTTTATGATGAGAATTTTCTTGTAGCACCGAAATCACGGCCGTGATTGCGGTGCTATAGGAAAATGTGCTGGCAAGACGGAACAAAAAACATGGAATGCGTGGCTCAGTTGTGCTACTATCGTGCCAATGGCGGTAGAGAACATACCTCATGTGGCAGAAGCAGCGGAGCATGCCGCAAGCGGCATCCATGTCGCGCTTTCGGCTGAACAGCTTGGCACATTTCTGGGGATTCCCATCACCAATACGCTCATTACAACGTGGGTCGTGATGGCTGTTCTTATTGTCATTGCATTCTTGATACGTGACGGGTTGAAACTCATTCCCAGCCGTGTCCAGACGCTCTTTGAGACGATGTTCGAATTCGTGTACGACTACGTGACAGAGACGCTCGGCAGTCGCGAGATGGCGCGGCGCTTTTTCCCGCTTCTCATGACTATTTTCATTTTTGCACTTTTTCTCAATTGGTTCGAGTTCATTCCCGGCGTTGGCAGCATCACCTTCGACAGCGAACCACTTTTTCGCGGCGCGAATACCGATCTTACCGTGCCTTTAATGATGGCGCTCGTGTCGTTCTTCGTTATTGAGATAACCGGCATCATGACGATAGGCGTCTGGAAGTACGGAAGCAAGTTCTTGCAGAATCCGCTTCGCTCGCCCGTCGGCTTCGCGATCGGCCTCATCGAGCTCATCGGCGAACTGGTGCGCGTCGTCTCGCTCTCATTCCGACTTTTCGGCAACATTCTTGCCGGCGCCGTCATTATCTCGGTCGCGACCTTCTTTGCTCCCTACGGCGCGCCAGGACTTCTCATGCTTTTCGAGCTTTTCATCGGCCTCCTTCAAGCAGCTATCTTCGCGCTTCTCACCCTCTTTTTCATCAAACTGGCGATTGAAGAACCTCACGGCGAAGAAGCGCACTAAGACTTGTACTTTGCTGGGGATGGCCTAGAGTTACACTCCCTCTCCAGGCAGGCCTGTGGGGTGGATTGCGGGCTGGAACGGAGAGTCAGGGGAGATCGGCCACACCCCTCGCTGATCTCTCTTCCCCTTTTATACCGCCCAAAACCATGCTAAAGCAACATCATTTTTTCAAGTTCGCCATTGAAGAGCCGCAAGGGGAGGAGGCGCATTAAAGATCGGCGCCCGCCAAAGCGAGCGCCTTTCCAGGTGTATTTTGGAGATGTGTCTCAACGTTTAGCGAAGTACTGCCGCACGCTCAATGAGCACTTGCAACTCTGCAGAAGATCTTTGAAAGTCCTTCTGTTTAATGATCTCAAGTCGCCTGAGTAGCTCGTTGCGCACAATGTCTTCTCCAAAGACCAACCGCACACATTCGCGGACGATGGTAGAAGTATTGACCTGTGTCTGTTCGGATAAACCGATCAATTCGTTGTCGATATCCGACGGTAGGTATGCCATTCGTGCCACCTGCTCCATCAAAACCTCCATGGTTTGAGGCACCAGTCACAACTATACAAAAAGGCTGAAAATATGCTAATATCTTTGCATTAATTACCAGTAACTAGTAACCAGCAACTAGCAACCAGTTTTATGGAACTCGAAGTAGCAAAGACATTGGGCATGGCAATCGCCGTCGGTCTCGGCGTCATCGGCCCGGGCATCGGTCTCGGTCTTCTTGTCGGGAAGGCCTTGGAAGCTATCGGACGAAATCCGGAAGCCTCCGGCAAGATCACGACGACGATGTTTATCGGCATCGCGGTTACCGACGCACTCGCCATTTTCGCGCTCGTCATTGGTTTTATCATCAAGTTCACGTGATTAAGTTAAAGGTTAAAAGTGCAAGTTATAAGTCAAAAGTTATCCGAATTTTACTTAATAGCTTCTTACCTTTACTTTTACCCTTGAACCTTTGACTTTTTACTTATGAGCGAGTTGTTTGCAGCCTTCGGTCTGAACTGGAAACTCCTGTTGATACAGGCGCTCAATTTCGGCATCTTGCTCTATGTGTTGTGGCGGTTTTTGTACGATCCTGTTCTTAAGATGATCGATGAACGACGCAAAAGAATAGCCGAAGGCGTGCAGAAAGCTGAAGCAGCTGACCGTAGGCTTGCGGAAGCCGATTCGGAAGGGAAAGGCATCGTTGCCAGTGCTTCGAAGGAGGCGGAAGCCCTCGTTTCTTCCGCGCGCAATCGCGCCGACGAGCAAGCTTCCGACATTCTGAAACGCTCGCAGGAGCACGCCGACCAGGTGCTTGCCGATGCGCAGGCACGCGCGGAAGAAGCGCGCCGCCAAGCTCTTGCCGCAGGCGAGAAAGAGATCGCACGCGCCGCCATGCTTGCGGCGGAGAAGATCCTCAAGGAAAAATCTGCATAACATAATATGAAGCCCGAAATCTACGCGCATGCAATACTGCACATGATCAAGAAGGGAGAGACGCCCAGAGAGGCCATCACGCGTATGCACAAGGCGCTCGAGGCGAAAGGCCGCGTCGGCCTTATGCCGCACATAGCCCGTGCATTCCGTCGGCTTGCTCTTAAGGATGCAAATAAGAGCCGCTCGCTTCTCACCGTCGCTCGCGTCAAAGACGAACAGGCGGCACGCGAAGCTTCTGGTGCAAGGGACGCAGAACTGGCCGTCGATCCGACGCTCATCGGCGGGTGGACATTTGAAGATAAGGGTACGCTCACTGATGCGAGCTGGAAAAGCTCTCTTCTATCGATTTATCGAGCAGCGACTAGAACCTAGTCCCTAATACCTAGAACCTACCTCTATGGATACATCCGCAATCGAAAGAATAGTGAAAGAGATCGAACATTTCGCGCCGAAAGGCGAGAGCGCGCATATCGGTCGCGTGACATCCGTCGGCGACGGCGTCTGCGCGATCGATGGCCTTACGAAAGCGGTCATGTCCGAGATCCTTGAATTTGAAGAACACGCAGGGAAGTCACTCAAGGATTCGATGCAGCACGAAGGCAAGCTTTACGGCCTCATCCTGAATCTTGAAGAAGACGGCATCCGTGCGGTCATTCTTGGCGATACGTCGCGTGTTTCCGAAGGCATGACGGTGAAATCTACCGGCCGCATCCTCTCGGTGCCTTCTGGGGAAGAACTTCTCGGCCGCGTGGTGAATGCCTTGGGCGAACCACAAGACGGTAAAGGCGCATTCAAAAAGACAACGCTGATGCCGGTGGAACGCGAAAGCTCCGGCGTCATCGACCGCAAATCGGTTTCCGTCCCCCTGCAGACCGGCATCAAGGCCATCGACGCAATGATCCCTATCGGCCGCGGCCAGCGCGAGCTCATCATCGGTGATCGCTCGACAGGGAAGACCACGGTCGCTGTTGATACCATCATCAACCAGAAATACGAGCCGGAAAACACGCGCCCTATCTGCGTCTACGTCGCCATCGGCCAGAAAGAATCAAAGACGGCGCGCATTATGCAGCAGTTGAAAGACAACGATGCGTTTGAGTACACCATCATCGTTGACGCTCCCGCGTCCGCTCCGGCCGCGCTCCAATACCTCGCGCCCTTCTCCGGCGTCGCGATGGCCGAATACTTCATGGATAAAGGGAAGGATGTGCTCATTATTTACGACGATCTCTCCAAACAGGCGGTCGCGTATCGCCAACTCTCGCTTCTTCTTCGCCGCCCCCCGGGCCGCGAGGCATACCCGGGCGACGTTTTCTACTTGCACTCACGCCTCCTTGAGCGCGCTGCGCGCTTAAACGAAGCAAAAGGCGGCGGCTCCATCACGGCGCTTCCCATCATCGAGACGCAGGAGGGCGACATCTCCGGCTACATCCCGACGAACGTCATCTCGATTACCGACGGTCAGATATTCCTCGAGAGCGGCCTTTTCAATAAGGGCGTGCGTCCGGCAATCAACGTTGGTGATTCGGTCTCGCGCGTCGGTTCCGCTGCACAAACCAAGGCCATGAAATCAGTTGCGGGAACCCTCAAACTCGAACTTGCGCAGTTCCGTGAGCTTGAAGCGTTCATGCAATTTGCCTCCGACTTGGATAAAGCGACGGCGGACCGCATCGCCGTCGGCCAGCGCATGGTAGAAGTTTTGAAGCAGAAAAATGGCGCTCCGATGCCTGTTGAGCAGCAGGTCGTCGACCTTTTCGCCGCTGTTAACAAGCTCTACATTGACGTTCCGCTTGCGAAGGTAAAACTAGCCGAGGCGCAGTGGCTCGAATTCGTAAACGCGAGCCACAGCGATGTCTTGAAGGAAATCAAACAAACCGGCGCAGTTTCCGACGACGCGAAAAAGACCCTCACCAAAGCGATGGAGTCCTTTCGTGTCGCACATAAGGAGTTGTTCAATTAATTAGCATCCTGTATGACTGAAAGCCCTAAACCCTTGCAGGGAAAGATTCCTCCGGAAGAAATCAGAAAGGAGATCGAGCGGCTCGAAGGCGAAATTGATTCGATTAGGAAATCGCACGAGGAAAGCTCGGAGCAAATACAAGCGTCTCTCGCTGCGCTTGAAAAAGCGCGGGTGATTATTAAAAAACGACTACCGTTGTTGGAGACGCACCCTAACAATCCCGCGGTCATTGAACGTCTTTCCAACGCGATCAAAGCTTACAAAGAACTGCAGAACAACATAACGCGCATGCACGAAGCAGATAAGAAGTACACTGAATTTATAACGTCGTTTTCTGACGATATCGAAGAACTACAGAAGCTTTTGGAAGAAAATCTTGATAGTTAAATATGGCCCTCAAGCACATCAAACTCAAAATTCAGTCGGTGAAGAAAACCTCGACGGTGACACGGGCGATGGAGGCCGTTTCTGCGGTGAAGATGCGAAAAAGCCAGGAGCGCGCACTTGGCGGCCGCGCCTACGCCGCGGCCGCGCTCACGATCCTCGAACGACTTTCTAGCTCACATGAACTGCGTCATCATCCCCTCATGATGGACATCGTAAGTCCATCATTAGAAAATGATGGACATCGTAAGTCCATCATGAGAAAAACGTGTCTTGTTTTGATAACAAGCGATAAAGGTCTTGCAGGCGCTCTCAACTCGAACGTCATCCGCACGACGGAGCGCGAGCTCGAATCACGAGAGCTCTCGAAAAACGACGTCGTTATCATCGCCATCGGTCGCCGCGGCGGGGATTATTTCGCGAACCGCGGATACGACATCCGCGCAAAGCACGAAAATCTCTCGGATTCAGTTTCCGAAAGTGAAATGCGCTTCGTTACGGACCTTGTACTTACGATGCATCGAGAGGGGGAAATCGGCTCCGCACTCGTTGCGTATCAAAACTTTCTTTCAACCTTCGATCAAAAGCCGGCTATCCGCCAAATTCTTCCTATTAAACCGGAAACCATCCATGAAATGGTGGCGGGCATCGTGCCGGCGAAAGGCAAGTATGCCGGTATCGGCCAGGGCGAGGATTGGACACCTGCGACGTATTCCATCGAACCGGATATCGAGACCGTGGTGAACGAACTCATGCCAAAGCTTCTCAATATCGTCGTTTTTCACGCGCTTCTCGAAGCGAAAGCATCGGAGCACTCCGCCCGCATGGTCGCGATGAAGAGCGCAACCGACAAGGCGAAGGAAATGGCACGCGATCTCACGCGCACATTCAACAAAGTCCGCCAGGCCGCAATCACGCGCGAAGTCTCCGAGATCACCTCCGGCATCGAGGCGATGAAATAAAGTTATGAATGCACTTATTAAACTTATCCTGATTAATGTTTGTTTGAGTTTAATAAGCGGAATTGCGTTTGTCTATTTTGTACTGGCAACAGCGTTTACCGACGACCCTCGTTGGAGTCCAACTAATTTTTACACAGCGTATGGCCAATATTCACCCTATTTGCTCTTAGTGGGACAGTTTTCTGCAATTGTGCTGAGCCTCATTGCCTATCTTTATAATTACTCTTTGGCTAGAAACGTGGCTTTCTTCTTTCCCATAATCACTATACTTTTAGTCGTTTTCTTGATAAGTTTATAACCAATAATTCATTATGAAAGGAATCATTACGCAGATCATCGGTCCGGTCGTGGACGTCCGTTTCGATGAGAAATTACCCCCGATCAAGAACGCGCTCGAAGTGAAGCATGGCGACAAGACGCTCGTTCTCGAGGTCGCGCAACACCTCGGGCTCAATCGTGCCCGCTGCATCGCGATGATGGACACCGCCGGCCTTGCGCGCGACGCTGAAGTTATCGACACCGGCGCGCCTATCTTGGTTCCTGTCGGCGATGCAGCGCTCGGCCGCATGTTCAATGTGGTGGGTGAACCTATCGACGGCAAAGACGCGCCGAAAAATCCAAAAAAGCTTCCCATTCACCAAGACCCTCCGCACTTCACCAAGCAATCCACCAAAGCAGAAGTTTTCGAGACCGGCATCAAGGCTATCGACCTCATGACGCCCTTCATCAAGGGCGGGAAGGTGGGACTTTTTGGCGGCGCGGGCGTGGGGAAGACGGTGCTCATCCAGGAACTCATCAACAATGTCGCAACGGAGCACGGCGGCTATTCCGTCTTCGCCGGTGTTGGCGAGCGTGTGCGCGAAGGAAACGATCTCTACCACGAAATGAAAGAATCGGGCGTCTTGGAAAAGACCGCACTCGTCTTCGGCCAGATGAATGAAGTTCCCGGCGCTCGCGCACGCGTCGCGCTTTCGGGCCTCACCATGGCCGAAGCGTTCCGCGACGAGGGAGGAAAGGACGTACTCTTCTTCATGGACAACGTCTTTCGTTTCGTGCAGGCGGGTTCTGAAGTCTCCTCGCTTCTGGGGCGTGTCCCGTCGGCCGTCGGTTACCAGCCGACCCTTGCGGAGGAAATGGGGCTTCTGCAGGAGCGCATTGCCTCAACCACTTCCGGCTCCATCACATCGGTGCAGGCGATTTATGTGCCGGCCGACGACCTCACCGACCCGGCGCCGGCAACCACGTTCTCGCACCTCGATTCGACAGTCGTCCTTTCGCGCCAGCTCGCTTCACTCGGTATTTATCCCGCAATTGATCCTTTGGAGAGCGGCTCGACGGCCCTCCAGCCTGACATCGTGGGCGAGGAACACTATCGTGTCGCGAACGAAACGCGACGCGTTCTCCAGCGCTACAAAGACCTCCAAGACATCATTGCTATTCTCGGTATCGAAGAACTCTCCGAGGAGGATCGCAAGCTCGTGTATCGTGCGCGTAAGATCCAAAAATTCCTCTCGCAGCCCTTTAATGTCGCATCGGTCTTCACGGGGAAACCTGGCAAGTATGTTTCCTTGGCCGACACGGTGCGAAGCTTCGGCGAGATCCTCGACGGCAAGCACGACGGTGTTGATGAAGGGGCGTTTTATATGAAGGGCGGCATAGAAGAAGTCAGTAGTTTGTAGACTGTAGTTTTTAGAAAATACCCCTGCCATTATTCTTGCACCCTGACTACAAACTACAATCTACAGACTACAAACTATGAGTACGAACACAATGCATCTCATCATCTCAAGCGTGGGGGAAAATCTCTATGACGGTCCTGCGATTTCCGCGACACTCCCCGGCGCTGCGGGCGAATTCACCATTCTCCCGAACCACGAGCCGTTCGTGACGACCCTTAAGAAAGGGAAGATAACCGTGCGCATCCCGAACCAGGAAGCGAAAGAAATCCCCATTCAGAGCGGCGTCCTCGAAACCTCCGGCACCCGCGCGGTTGTACTCGTCTAGTTTTCAACACGATCAAATTTCCCCGTTCCATAAAAGGGTACAATATAGAAATGGTACGTATCCTCGCGGCACCCCTTCTTATTGCCGTTTTACTTTTTTCGGGAGCGGAAACGGCACAGGCGCTCTCAGGCGGACAAGTGCGAGTTCTTAAGGGTATTCCTCATATTGCGAAGGTTTTTGCGCCAATCGCAGGCGTGAAATGGCAAGAATTTGCGATGGTTCTCGCAGGTATTTGCGCCGTCGAGTCTACCTGTAGCCCCACATACCCGCACCGCACTCCGGGTGGCGGTTGGAGTCAGTATCAGGGACTTTTCCAGATGAACAATGGAAAGGATGGAAATGGTGGAGAAGTGAGAAAGGCGGAGAACGACCTGCAACGTATGTTGCCGCAGATACAACAGCTGGCGCAATCTGGCGCCATTCCGGCGGATGCGTACCAACATTTTCAGGAGGCAATGCAAGCCGGCCAATCGATGGGATCGCGCGATAAGCGCTTCCATCCCGAATATGGTGTGATCCTTGGTGCAGCGAAACATATCCAGATCAATAAACAGCTTGCCGAGAGGTACCCCGGTCAGCCTCTGCACCAGACGGCAGGGCATCTCACAGCGCAATTTTCCGGGAGCGTGCAGGAAAAAATACGTCGCGGGGCGTTCGGAGCGCCTATCTCAAGTGCAGAAGCATGGGCGCTTGGCCAGAATAAAGTGGGTGGCGCAACGGTCGAGCGAGCGATTGAGTCGGCAGGAGCCTCTTGGAGGCACAAGATAGAACCGATGATGCAGAATCTTGCGCAAGTCACGAATGACATGACGCTTGCACCGACCGCTATAGAGCCATTCGACGCTCCGCCGTTCCGGCCGGGCGAAGGAGGATACTATCCGAACGTATCGCATGGCCCAATCTCTGAACTTCTCGAGAGCGGATTTGTCCAGCCGAATGATCCGCGAGTGCAGGAAAACTTCCCGGAGGCTTCTCAAGGTGCAACTCCCTCCCAAGGAGCTTTATCCGGAGACTCTACAGGTTCTTCTGGTACAGGAAGCGGTAGGGCAGCGGGAAGTGCGACTGCAGGAGAACCGTATGCGCTTACTATCGTTACTCAACTCAAAAGTGCTGCACCGGGGTACGTGGTGCCCCTCGCATGGAGCTCCGTCGGCATGAAAGAAGGGTCATGCGCGCTCAACGTACGTGGTGGGGAGCCGCTTGTCCAAGGGAAGAATGACGGTACACAACGCTTTTCTGTGCCAGCATCTGCCGTCTCCGGCGGTGTCCTTGTCTTTGAGATTACCTGCACATCACTCTCGGGGACCGAGGTTGAAAAGGGGGTGACGATTACGATAGAGTAAGGCAATGCAAACACCCAAATTCCAGAAAACCGTTGAAGATTTTATCTGTGAGCACCCCAGTAGGAAAGCGAAGCCTCCTACGGGGCAGGTTGCGGCTTATTTATGAGTTTCAAGAGAACCAAAGAGAATTTTACGTGCGAGCATTGCGGCGCACAGGTGAAGGGCAACGGCTACACGAACCACTGCCCGAAATGCCTTTGGAGCAAGCATGTGGACGTCAATCCGGGAGACAGGGCGGAGACGTGCGGCGGGATGATGGAGCCGTTGCGCATTGAGGGAGAGGCAGGGACGTATCGCATTGTGCACCACTGCACGAAGTGCGGCATCGAGCGTGCAACGAAAGCTGCCGCAGACGACGACCAAGAGGCTCTGCTTCGTTGTGCACAACGCGCGGCGGAGGGCATGACAAAACGCGGGGGCATGATAGTGTGACGGCATGAGCGATTCCGACGCAAGCGGGGATCCGAATGTAACCGAAGAGAATTCGCCTCCGTATTATCCCTATTTTCCGCTAGAATCCTCCATCCCGCACTATTACGGCAATTACGTGCGTCAGATATTCATGGTCGCAGGAGTCGCAATGCTCGTGGGGGCGCCGTTCCTCATCAACCGCGTCCCGGACTTGGTGCCTTTTCAGATCGGCGGCGCGATCGCGCTTGTGGTCTTGGCGGCCTTAACAAGCCCGCGGAAGCAGTTCATCATCGTTGCGAATGTGATCGCAGCGGCACTTGGCGTCCTCGTGTTCGAATGGCTCTCGATACTCGCCTATCGCGCGGAGAACATGATCGCATTCGTGCTTCTCGAAGCGGTCACGATCGCGTTCCTTTTTGCGCTCTATTTCAGCACGAAGACCTTGCGCGCGATGTTCTACCGGCAACTAGGGAAAACGGACCGGGCGCTTGATTTTATTGAAGAAGAGAGGCGTTAGAGGCTAGTGCCCTTGAGGCAACTGGATAGCTTCTGCAGCAGGCGGGAGCGCAATGTGCTCGTTGCCGTTACGCGCTCCTTTCCATTTCCCCGGCCAGCGATACGCCAAGGTCGGAATGAGAACCAGGGTGAGGACCATGGAGAAGGCGAGGCCGAACATGATGGCGAATGCCAAGGGGCCCCAGAGGGCCGAGGCACCTGCCAAGGGGATCATGCCGACGACCGTCGTTACGGTCGTGAGGACAATGGGGCGCAGGCGCGAGGCGGCTGCTTCGACGATGATCTCTTTGTGCGGCAGATCGCTGCGTGTTTCCGCGATGCGATGCATTGAGTCGAGAAGGATGATAGCGTGGTTGATAATGACGCCCGCAAGCGCGATGACGCCAAGAAGCGACGAGAATGAGAGTGGTTGGAACGTGATAAAGAGCCCGAAAAAGACGCCTATCAAGGAGAGGGGCACAATAGAGAGGAGGTAGAGCGTGTGGCGGAAAGAGTTGAATTCGAGGACGAGAATACCGAGCATAAGAACCAAGCCCGCGATGAAGGCGAAGCCCATTTCGCGGAAGGAGCGCTCTACGTCTTCCGTTTCGCCGCCGATCTTCATCGAGACGCCGGGCGGAAGGTTCAGTTCGCTTTCGCGCGCAGTGAATGCATTTGTCACGGCGACTGCGGTCGTTTCGGGCGTTATCTGACTTGAGACGGTCGCGATGCGCTTGCGGTCTTCGTGCTGGATCGCGGCATTTCCCTTGCGGATGTCGGTCGAGAGCACCGAGCCGAGGAGCACGGGCCCGCGCGGCGAGTCTATCGTCAGTGAACGGATGGCATCAGTGTTCACGATGGTCGTCTCTGATGGGTCGGTATACGCTGGATTCAAGTCGAGTTTTACGATGACGTCGATATCGGTATCCCCGCGGATGGTTGTCGCTGTCGTGCCATGGATCGCCGTGCGCAGGGTCTGTGCTACCTGCAGGGGCGTAAGCCCGTAGGCGGCTGCCTTCGCACGGTCGATGGCGAGATTGAACTCAAGGCCGTTGTCTTTCATGCTTGAGGTGACATCGGTTGTGCCGGGAATGTCCGAAAGTACGCGCTGCGCACGGTCCGCGACCGCTTCAAGGTCTTCGAGACTGTCTCCTGAAAAAGTGACAAGCACGGGTGCGCCCGAAGGCGGGCCGTTGTTCGGCTCCGAGACGCGCACTTCCGCGCCCTTCACGTCGCGCAGGCGTGCTCGGAGCTCGGCGACGATCTCACTTGAGCTTTTATCACGCTCCTTCGCCTCGCCGATCAAGATGGTGATGTTCGCGAGCTTCGCGCCGCTTCCCGGCGATTGGCTGAAGGCGCTTCCGGAACCCACGGTCGTTACGAAGGACTCGATCTCCGGGTAGCCGTAAAGCTTTTCTTCGACTTGTCTCGTCACGAGATCGGTTTGTGCAAGCGTTGTCCCTTCGGGCTTCTCGATCTCCACGTAGATGAACGGAATGTCTTCTTGCGGGAAGAAGACGCTCGGCACGAGGCCCGTGATGGGAAGCGCGAGCGAGAGAATGAAGGCGAGTATAATGCCCCAAAGAAAACGGTTCTCAAGGCGGCGATTGCCGAGGAAGCCACGGAGCTTCTCCTTGTACCAAGTTTGTACGCGATGCGAGTATTCTTCTTGTCGTTTCTCAAGTGTGTTCAATTCTTTCTTCGTGAACGTAATAGCGATGAAAGGCACGAGGCCCAAGGCGACGAAGATGGACGCGATAAGCACGAATATGAGCGTGAAGGGGATGGAAGCGATGAACTCTCCCACGATGCCAGAGATGAAGAAGAGGGGGACGAAGACAGCAACCGTCGTCATGGTGCCGCCGATAAGAGGCCAGGCGTATTCTTCAAGGGATGCGCGTGCCGCTTCGTCCTTGGTCGCGTAGCGTTGTATGCGCGTGTGGATGGCTTCGGTAACGACGATGCCGCTATCCACAAGGATGCCGATCGCGAGGATGAGGGCGAAGAGCGAGACGAAATTGATGGTGTTGCCTGAAAGCCACAATCCGATGAACGCGATGAGGAACGAGAGCGGAATAGAGGCCGCGGCGACGAGAGATTCCCGCCAGCCGATCGTAAGGAGGAGGGAGAGGACGACGAGGACCATCGTCTCGAAGCCGACTTGTGTGAGCTCGCGCAGGTCGCGATTCACTTCTTCGCCGAGATCCAGAGAGACGACGTAATTGCCGCCGTCGAGAACCGAATCTTTAAGTTCTTCGAGACGTTCTTTTACCGCGTCGGCGACTGTCACGACATTTCCGCCGGAACTTTTGAAAACGGAAAGCGTCAATGATGGCGCAGAAGGTTCGCCTCCGGTTGAGGCGCGGGAGATAGACGTCGCATCTTCGAGACCGTCGACGATCTCGGCAAGGTCGCGGATATACACGATGCGCCCGCTCTGAAGCGGCACTGCGGTATCAAAGACATCTTCGGAGCTTGCGAGGTCGCCTTCAAACTGGAGCGCGTACTGCACGCCATCGACGGTGATAGAACCGACGGGGAGCGAGGCGTTCGATGCCTGTACCGCGGCGACAATGTCGGAAAGACTCGCGCCGTACTGGGCGAGTTTCGCTTTCTTGACGACGATCTGCACGGCGCGATCGCGCACGCCGGAGACCTCGACGCGGGAGACGCCGGAAACCGCCTGCAATTCTGATTTGAGCTCATCGCCGAGGCGCGTCAGTGCTGCAGGCTCGTACTCGCCGGTGATGGAGATGATGAGGATAGGTTGGTCGGCGAAGTTTATCTCACTCACGACCGGGTCTTCCACCTCACGCGGAAGTTCGGGCTTAACCTTGTCCACCGCATCTTTCAGGTCTTGGATGGACGCGTCAAGATCGGCGTTCGCATCGAATTCCACCGTGACGACAGAGACTCCCTCGCGCGAGGTCGAGGTGAGCTTCGAGAGGTTCTCGATATTCGCGACGCCGTCTTCGATCTTGTCGGTGACCAATGTTTCGATGTCTTCGGCAGAGGCGCCGGGAAAGACGGCGCTCACGATCCCGACGGGGATGCGCACTTCCGGGGCAGATTCTTTCGGAATGGAGAACAAGGCATACGTGCCCGCGCCGAGAAGCGCGACCATGAGGAGGACCGTGAATTGGCGCTTTTTTAGGAAGAAGGTCCAGAAGGAAAGCATAGGTTCTAGGTGTTAGGTGCTAGGGGATAGGGTTAACATGCATTTCTCAAGAACCTAAAACCTAGTCCCTAGAACCTTTCTGCACAACATCGCCTTCCTTAAGCCCGCGCGCGTCAGCAACGATCTCGGTTTCAGGAAAAAGGCCTTCGGTGATCGTGATGTAGTCGCCGGAGAGCGCGCCGACTTTGACCTCATGCGCGACGAGCTTAAAGCCCTCGCCTACCGTGAAGACCACGTTGCGCTCCGTGCCCATCTTAAGAGCGGCGAGCGGGATGCGCAGGCTGCCTCCTGCGGCAGTATTTGCAGATTTCTTCTCGATGTTGAGACGGACAGATTCGCCGTTCGTGAGGTTCTTCGCGACATCGGCGGTAAGGCCAACACGCACCTCGATCATGCGGGTCACCGGATCAAGCGCCGGCGCGATACGGGTCACGGTGCCGATATACCCGCCTTCGATTGTTACTTTCGCGCCGACCGCGAGCTGCGAGCGATCCTCTTCGGTCACCGATGCAATGATCTCAAGGGTGCCGGTGTTCGAGACAATGGCGACTTGCTGACCGGGAGAGACGTTGTCGCCAAGCTTCAAGGAAAAGTGCGTTACGGTGCCGCTAATCGGCGCGCGGATGCGTGTCTTCTCCAGGTTCGCGAGCGCAGCGTTATAGGCGCCCTCCGCCTGCTTGAGGGAGGCCTGTGCCAAAGAGACGCCCCCGTTCCCATTGCTCTCGGCGTTGTTGGTCGCGACTTCCAAGGCACTGCGCGCCGAAGTGATGGCGGAGAGCGATGTCGTGAGCGCGGTACGCGCGCTGGCCGCTTCCGACTTGTATGCCGCAAGTTCGTCCTCGGTCACTTCCGTCGAGGGGACGCCGCTGTTGAGCGCCTTCAGGAGCGTGTCGATGAAGTTGCGTGCGGCACGGACATCGGCCTCGGCCGCATCGAACTCGGCGGCAAGATCGCTTTTCGGAGAGAGGGAAGTGCTCCTCATCTTGTGGCGATTGAGTATCGTGTTGAATGAGCCGCGCGTATTCTCGACGGAGAGCTTGGCTTGAGAGTCAGTCGTAACGATGATATTGAATGAGAGCGCTGAACTATTGGGATTCGTAAAAAGCGGATCTGCGGCATCACGGATGGCGCTCTCGAGGTTCGCGTAGGCGGAAAGGAGCGTACTCACGGCAGCGCCTTTCGCGGATTCAAGCGATGATTCCAGATTAGGAACGGCGGCCTTTGCCGCGTCATACGCGCCTTCCGCCTGGAGAACGGCGGCGCGCTGTGATGAATTTTCGATTTCCGCAAGGAAAGTCCCAGTGCCGACGGTGTCGCCAAGGGAGACGTTCACACGCGTGATGCGGCCGCTTGCTTCCGTCGAGATTTTCGCCTCGTTTTTCGATTGCACGTCGCCGACGACGGAGAGGGACGTGCCACCATTCATAAGGTCGAGAACGCGTGCGACGACGACCTCGCGAGGTGCATTCTCTGTTGCAGCCACTGAATCCGACGAGACCATGCGCCAGACGGCACCGCCAACGATAAGAAGTACGATCACTCCGGCGATGAGGTATTTGCGTCCGTAGATAGTGGCCCAAGCCTGGGCCCAATTGACAGTAGGGAATTTCATAGCGTTGTGATAATAACATCATTAGAGGTGTGAGTCAACCCTGCGAAATACGCTTGACGTGCTCCAGTGCCTGTTACTATTGCGTCATGAAGAACACTACTATCGCGGTCGCGGTCCTCATCGCCGCCGCAGTTTTAGTATGGTTCTGGTTCTCGCAGAAAGGCACCACGCCGACCGAACCGGGAGGAGAAACGGCGCAAATGGAGGAAGAGGAAACCGGGACGCCCGCGGCACCTACCACACAGACGCCGAAGCCTTCGGCTTCAGGATCGGCTCCGGCTCCTGCCTCCGCCGGCTCAAACAATACCGGAACGACGGGCTACTACCAGAAAGTCAGTATCCAGGGCGTCACGCTTACGCCTATTGAAGTCGCGGAAGACAGCCGCTGTCCGAGCGATGCGCAATGCATCCAGGCGGGGACGATTAAAGTGCGCACGAGGATCGAGAGCGCGACGAGCACGACGGATAAGTATCTCGAATTAGGGAAGGCCGTCACGGTCGGCACGGATGACATCACCCTCACGCAGGTAACTCCCGCGCCGAAAATAGGGCAGGCCATCGGCTCCAACCTGTATCGCTTTACGTACGAGGTGAAGAAACGGTAGTGCAGTCTTAGTTCCAAACAGTGGCCCCTCTGTACTCTGTATGGTGTGGAAGATTTGTGGGGCAACTAACTTATCCACACATTAAATTCAGAATACCGTACAAATGGTCGGGTATAATTCTAATAATGAAAAAACCAATCACAGAGCGCCAAAAGAAGCTTTTGGCTATTATTTATGGCTTCTTGACGGATACGGGCTATCCGCCTACTTTTGAGGAAATGCGTGAGAGCCTAAAAGTGGCTTCAAATCAGTCGGTAACAGATCTTCTCGTAAAGCTTTCTGGTGCAGGCTACGTGAAGAAAAATACGGGGGCACGTAGCCTTGCTATTACGCCTCTCGGATATAACGCATTGGGACGTCCCGCGCTTGCCCCTGTACTCGGTACCACAACAGCGGGTTTGCCAGCTGAAGCGATAGAGATTGCCGGTGAATGGCAGCGTCTTTCGAATGAAGTATCAAAACTTGCAGAGGAGGTATTTATGCTAAGAATCTCCGGCGACTCAATGATAAACGCCGGCATTGACGATGGAGATGCAATATTAGTGCAGACCAAGAAGGAGTTCATTTCCGGTGAGGTTGTATATGCCGAAATCGGCGACGAGGGAACGGTGAAGCGCTTCATCTCCGAGGACAAGCCGCCATACGTATATCTCAAACCGGAGAATCCAAAGTACGAGAACATTCTCTTCACCGACGAAGTACGGCTCAAGGGGAAGGTTATGTCGGTGCTCAAAGGCAATTACTGGCAGGCGGTTAAATAGTTATGGTGACGAAAAAGCCCAATCGTGCGGAAGAAATAATCGGAAAGATTTTCCGTGACCCGGAAGCAGCCTTCGGTTTGAAGGAATTCGAGGGTACCGAGATATACAAGGTACTCGAGATTACCGAAGATGAGAAAGACCGTTACTACATCAAGGATCTAAAAACTGGTAAATCGCGTTTTGTGTATGACGAGAAGAAAGATTCTGGCAAACCGGAAGAAATTGTGCGCCAACTTTGGATACATAAACTGCAGACGCACTATAAATATCCACTCGACAGAATTGAGATCGAAAAGAGTGTTCAGTTCGGTCGCGAGGTCCACGCAAAGGCCGCAGATATCGTGGTGAATAAAAAAGATAAAATCACGCCATACATTATTTTCGAGATAAAGGCGCCGAGCGAAAAAAAGGGTCATGGCCAGCTCAAAAGTTACCTCAATGCGGAGGGTGTCGAAATTGGCGTGTGGTCCAATGGCAAGGAACGTGTCATGCTCTATCGCCCCTATCCAAAAGAGTTCGACGATTCGCTCTCTGAAATTCCACGCGCCGATCAAACCATTGATGATTTGTTCGAGATCAAGAAAAAGTGGTCGGAACTAAACCCGCAGTTTGATTTTGTGCACATCGTGCAACGTATGGAAGAACTCGCTCTTGCGGGGAGCGGCGCGAACGTCTTTGAGGAGATCTTCAAGATCATCTACGCGAAGATTTATGACGAAAAAATGGCGCGCGAGCACCGCGAAGGCGAGGAGGTTCTCTTTCGCAAGTACCGCGATCCGGAGCGGACGTACGCCGTCATCAACGACGAACTTTTCAAAAAAGCGATACAGGAATGGCCCGATACGTTTGAGCCGACAGATCGCATTCGTCTCACACCAGACCGGCTCAATGTGTGCGTGGGCTTCCTTGAAGGCGTGCGTCTCTTCGAGACGGGCATTACAGAATACGAGCTTATTGATCACGCCTTCGAGTACCTCATTACCGAAGTGTCGAAGGGCAAGAAAGGCCAATACTTCACGCCCCGACACGTCATCGGCATGTGCGTGAAAATGCTCGATCCTAAACAAGACGAGTTTGTCATAGATCCGGCCTGCGGGAGCGGAGGATTCCTCCTACGCTCAATGTTCCACGTATGGGACAAATACCTCAAATCAGACGCTGCTCGCAAAGAGTACGCTGCGAAGCGAATCTTCGGGCTTGATTTCGACGACAACATGCGCCGCATCTCGCAAGCCCTGATGCTTCTGGCGGGCGACGGCAAGCACCACATCTTCAAGCGCGACTCGCTCGACGCGCGCGACTGGACGCGGCCGGAGAGCGAGGATGCGCGTGTCGAGCTCAAGCGGCTGCTTGCGCCGACGGAGAGTTCGGTCGATGAAAGGGAAAACCAAAAGACCTATCGCTACCTCAATTTCGATCTACTTCTCACGAACCCTCCCTTCGCGGGCGAGAATCCGGATGCAGGGCTCTTGCGACAGTACGAACTTGCTCGCAAAGACAGCAAACTCCGCAACAACGTCGAACGACACATTCTCTTCATCGAACGCACACTCGACATGCTCCGCCCCGGCGGGCGGATGGCAATAGTGCTTCCGCAAGGCGTCTTGAACAATACGCAAATGGAATATGTGCGCGACTACCTAATGGACAAGGCGCGCATCCTCGCCGTCGTCGGCCTTCACGGCAATACATTCAAGCCGCACACGGGTACCAAAACGAGCGTGCTCTTCCTTCAGAAGTGGGGCGATGGCAATGAGCCACAAAAAAACTACCCAATATTCATGGCTGTCTCGAAGAAGGGAGGTAAAGACAACTCCGGCGACTACATCTACAAAAAAGACGTGAGCGGCAATTACGTGCACGACACCCGCGGCCGCAAAGTCCTCGACCACGACCTCGACGAAATCGCCGAAGGATTCTTGAAGTTTGCTAAGGAGCAGAAGCTTAATTTCTGAATGATTATGACCACGGAAACCATAATTATCGTGGTTTTGGGTTCATCCGTTGTTGCGTCATTGGTGAGTGGCGCGTGGAATCTTTACATAGAGGAAAGGAGAAAAGAAACCGAGAGAAGAGAAAAGCTATACGGGCCGCTAAGACTTTATCTAGAGTTAATTAAAAATTACGCGGATGTTCCTACTAGACTGAGAGAGGACATGCGGAAACTGCACAAGGAAACGACCAAAAGTCTTGACCAGCGCACATCCGGGGAGATGCTGATCGAGGGTAGCCGCAGATTTTCAAGTGAGGTTGGCAATCCTGCTGTCGTAGAGCGGTGGTTTTATATAGATAAAGTTAGCGAAACTTTGAAACAAAATTCAGGTCTCATAAAAGCGGATGATTGGCCACTGGTAAAAGAATTCTTTTATTCCTTGACTCTTCGGGAGCTAGGAGTGGGCAAAATGAAACCTAGAGAAGGATACGATCTATTCTCTGATGAGACTACTGACCAGGCGACTAAACAAGTTTTCACCTCGCTTGAGAAATTAAGTAATAAGGTTCTAAATACATGCTGATTTATTCCATTATCCAAAAATCTCAACTCGAAGGCGCGAAGCGGCTGGATGCAGAATACTACCAACCGGAGTATCTCCATGCGCTTGAGAAAATACGGAAGTTTCCCAGTGGAGCGCATCAAATCACTGACATGTTGTCTCGGCAGGTTGTAACGGGAACAACACCGAAGAAGCGAGATTGTGTCGGAGACGGTACAGACATTAAGTTTGTAAAAACAGATGTCTTACGAGAGGGGATGATTTTATTTGATCAAGCGGAATGCCTACCGGAAAAGGAAAGCAGAAAGAACAGCGAACCAAAGAGCGGGGATATTTTGATAACGATTATAGGAGCTACGTATGACATTGTTGGCCGAGTTGCAAGAATTTATAATGACGACCCGCGGATGAATATTAATCAGAATGTCGTTCTCCTAAGGCCGATAGACAAAACGCTCTCGAGTTATCTTTCTCTCTTTCTGCAGGGAAGGTACGGTCGCGATCAATTATGGCAACAAAGCAGACAAACCGAGCAGGTCAATCTCAACTGTCGAGAAGTAGAAAATATTATCGTTCCGTTGCCAGACTCCAGTTTTCTGAAATCGATAGACGAAGCGGTACTGAAAGCCCATTCGCAGCTCGGTGAATCCATAAAAATATATTCCCAAGCCGAGAAGATGTTGCTTGAGGAGTTGGGGCTTGTGGACTTTGAGGAGGAGGCAGGGTTGTGGAGCGTGGTGAAGTTGTCGGAGGCGCGGACGGCGAGCCGGATGGATGCAGAATATTTCCAGCCGAAGTATGAGAAGTTAGAAGCAGCGTTAAAAAAGTACGGAACCAAAAGTTTGTCCGAGGTGATATATAACGTGCCCTCGACTTTTCTTTCAGAGCCGAACAAGACGTATCGATATGTCGAGCTTTCGGATATCAATTCTTCACTCGGGGTTATCAACAGTTGCACAGACATACTAGGCAAAGAGATGCCAAGCCGCGCGCGACGGCTGTTGAAAACGGGCGATGTCATTGTTTCGAGCGTGCAAGGTTCGCTCGGTAAGGTTGCGCTCGTTGGCAGGGAGTACTCAGGAGCCGTTGCTTCGACGGGGTTCTTCCAATTTCGGAGTAAAGAGATCTTGCCCGAAGTGTTGCTCGTAATCGCAAAGTGCACCGTACTGGAAAGCCAGTTTGAGCAAAGATGTGCGGGGTCAATTTTGACCGCTGTCCCAAAAGAGAGCATTAAAAGCATCTTAGTTCCAATCCTGTCAGAAAAGACGCAGCAGAAGATCGCGGAGCTGGTGCGGCAGTCGCACGAGGCGCGGGCGAAAGCAAAACAGCTCTTGGAAGACGCTAAGCGCAAAGTCGAAGAACTGATCGAAAAACGGTGATCCAGTGGCGTATGAGTGCAAATGGGGTAGCGACAGAAATATGTAATCGCTGTGGAAAAAGTGTCACTTTCGGCTCGGGGAAATTTATAAATCGCGTTCCCGATTTGAATGATTTGGAATCGAAAATTTTCTACCAGCGACCTTATCCGCATGGAAAGTATATCTGTTCTGAATGTGACGCGAATGCCGAATGGGACAGCTGCAAATGAAGGTGGTCAATGGCGGGAGTCCTGTGTAAGTTACAATACTCGTATGGCAGAAGGCACAGCTTTGAAAATCGTATTCGTACTTTCGGTGCTCGGCACGGTGTTTGCCGGGACGCTTTCGTATTTGGAGCTGTACGGCTCGTGAGGCGTATCGTGCCCAGCGCTTGGCGCGCTGGGAACTATCCTTGGCTACCCGGCCTGCGTGTACGGCTTCGGCATGTTCGTCATTCTCACGCTCATCTCGGCGGCCGGATTGTGGGGAAGCGGCAGGCGAATGGTGCAGGAGTGGAAAACTCCCGTGCGTGTGCCGAATGGGTGGTATTATCGCGGGCATGGAACCGAAGATGAGTTTGAATCAGCCCCTCATGATTGGTGGTGCTGCGGTGCTTGCCGTTATCCTTGCGGCCGCTGCATACTTCTATTTTTATTCCACTCCAGCGGAGCCGTCGCCGGAAATACCGGTTGTGGATGTGAGCGCGCAGGTATCAAGCGCTGTCGAGACGCCCGCCGATAAGATACCCGAGACCAACCCTTTCAAGGCGGCGGAAACGAACCCATTCAAGAGCTACAAAAATCCGTTCTAACTATGCATAGATCGCGTATTGAGATCGTCGGCATCATTTTCGCACTCGCGGCGAGCGCTCTGCTTATCTTTTCGACGACACTCGTGCGCGCGCAAGAGCCGACCATTACGTTTCCCGTCGCCGAGCTTGGCGGGTGTGAGGATAAGGAGGCGTGCCATGCGTACTGCGATGATCTTGCGCACGTGAACGAATGCGTCGCCTTTGCCGAAGCGAACGGCCTTATGAGCTCGGAGGAGGCACGGCAGGCGCGTGAATTCGCAAAGCTCGGAGGCGAGGGTCCCGGCGGCTGTACCTCGCGCGATTCCTGCGAGGCGTATTGCGAGAACATCGCGCACATCGATGAATGCCTCACGTTTGCCGAAGAACACGACGTCTTGCCGGAGGAGGAAATCGAGGAAGCGCGCGCTGTCGCGCGCGCACTCGAAGCAGGCGCAGAGTTGCCCGGCGGCTGTACCTCGAAACGCACCTGCGAGGCGTATTGCGAAGACCCCGCGCACATGCGGCAATGCCTGGACTTCGCGCGACAGGCGGGATTCATGAGCCCGGAGGAGCTCGCGGAGGCGGAGAAGGTCGCTGCGTACCTCGAAACGGGCGGCGCGATGCCGGGAGGCTGCCGCGGTGAGCACGAATGCAAAGCCTACTGCGAGAGCGGCGAGCACATGGAAGAATGCGCGGAGTTCGCAATTCAAGCAGGATTCATGTCGCCGGAACAAGCGGAGATGTTCCGAAAGACGGGCGGCGTCGGCCCCGGTGGGTGCCGCGGGCGAGAGTGCGAATCATATTGTGAGAATGAGGCGCATCGTGAGGAATGTATTGCCTTTGCGCTTGAGCACGATCTGATGTCGGCGGAGGACAAGCAGCGGATGGAAGAGGGTAAGACAAAAGCAGCTGAAGTCCTTCAGAATGCGCCGCCGGAAGTGCTTGCATGTATCGAGCGGGAGCTCGGCGCCGAGGCATATGCGAAATTCAAGAGCGGCGGATTCCCGTCTCCGCGCATGGGTGAAGTCATACCTCAATGCTTCAGTCAATTCCACGGTGGCGAGGAGCGCGGCGGACCGTTCAGCGGGGGCATGTCGCCTGAAGCGATGGATTGCATGCGTCAAGTCTTTGGCGCCGATTTCGAGGAGCGGATGAAGCGGGGCGAGATAGACCCAGGTGCACACGACGACGAGATACGTGCATGCATGCAGAAGCAGATGGGCGAAGGCTTTCTTAATGATGATGGCAGGTGGGAGCAGCCGCAGATGGGAAACCCACCGGAAGGTGAGTGGCATGGACCGCCGCCCGAGATGATGCGAGAGGGGCCGCCGGAAGGCGACGCGCATCGGCTGTTCGAAGAAGAGTATCGGCGCCAGTTCGGAGAGGAATTCGATGCGCGGCGTGCGGAGATGGAACAACAGATGCGTCTTGAGATGGAGCGGCGCATGCAGGGTGGTGAATTCAATGGCGCAAACGTGCCGCCGGAATATCGTGATATGCAGATGCCGTACCCTGGAGGTGCTCACATGCCGCCAGGTTCTTACGAAGGGCAGTACATGCCGCCGCCAGATGGGTTTATGCCGCCACCGGGCGAGTTTCGGCCGCCAGAAGGTTCGTCTCCGCCGCCGGAAGAATACCATGAGCCGGTGAGCGCACGTAATCCGTTCCTTGCGAATGTTCTCACGGTGATCGAGAGTTTGTTTCATCTGCGCTAAATATAGAGGGAAACGGACCAGACGTTCCTGAGGACACAAGCGATTTGAGTAAAACAAATGCCGCCCTTGCGGGGCGGCAGATGCCTCGACCTGCTCCTCAATGGATGCGTATCGAGAAATTTTCGGTGCGGATTCGCGGAACGAGAAGACCTGAGGATGTCACCTCTACGCGGTACAGCTCTCCTTCGACCTCGGCCTTCCAGAAATCGAGAAAATCACACAACCGTGGGAACTGCGGCGGGTTATCATAATCCTGCCAGATATAGCTCTGGAGAATGTGAGGGAAATCCGGCAGTCTGTACAGGATCGTCGCCGTCGCGAGTTCTGCTTCGAGGGGATTGAAGGTGCGCATGTTCGTTCTCCCTGCAATTGTGCTCTAGAGCATCTTTGAAAACCTCCCTCTGCCTGCGCCGCATGTTTTTGGGCTACAGCGCACTCGTCTCGTCCTCAATATGCCACCGGCACATTTCGGCCTCCGACTCGGCGCTTCGCCGCAAAAACGCGCGGCTCGGCTCGGGTACCACAGGTTTTCAAACATGCTCTAGGAATGGAATCACACAACATGCAGGCGGTCAACGGACGGCGCGGGAGGTTGTCCTTTGTTATACTTTCTCCATGAATTCATTCACTTTCTTTCTCGGCATGATACTTTCCTTCCTCCTGCAGCTCTTCACCTTGACGGTGAATTTCTTCATCGCGGTTTTGAAGCTCATGCTCGAATTCGCGAACACGCTCGTCTCGAGCGTACGGTAATTCTTGTATTGACTTGTATCTCAAGAGGTATTTTAATATGTGCCGGCAAAACAGCCGAAGCTTCAACAATGAGGTGAAAGATGGTTTTGTTAAATGAGCCAGGTCTGAGCGATCTGGATGACATCCTCGATGAAGTGGAGCACGTGTTCCCGCGAGCGTTGCAGCTTATTGGAGATTCAGCACGAACTGGCGCTGTGCTTACGGTCGTTGGGCTCGACAGCGCGTCTCCGTTCGAGTTCCGTACGATGATCGGGACGCCGGCGCCGAAGAAACGCCAGCGGTATTGGGAGCTTTCGCTCGAAAAAGCAAAGCGCCTGCTTATGCACCCCGATCACAACAGCAGCTTCGAGAGCCGCAATGAAGCGGAGCACAAATATGGTGGTGCCATACGTGCGCGTACTTGTATTGTCTCATTATCGGGACTTCCCGAGAAATGGGATGAAGCAGTCGTCCTCGTTCTTGCCTCTGAGGCATTTGCGATGAACGAAAAAGATGCGGAACTTATCGCGAAAGCGAACGATAATCCGCATTTCGAGGAACTTTTGGACGAAGTGTAGATGTAGTCTCCGCTTGACTGGCATGGCCGCCTTCTCACGAAGGCGGCTTTTCTTTTGATTCAGAAACGACAAGGTAGAATTAAATCATGGAATACACGCTGAAGCGTTCGCGGCGAGCGAAATACATGCGGTTGCGGGTTTTGCCCGGCGGCGCAGTCGTCTTGACTGCGCCACAGTGGAGTTCTCTCGGCGCAATCGAGCGTTTCGTACGCACCCATGCGAGCTGGCTCTCACGAGCTATTGCACACATGTCGCATTTTAAGGCACTTCCCGTCAGTGGCCGCCGCGCGTATCTCAAACATAAAGAAGAAGCGCGTGCGTACATCGCCGAACGAGTGGAATACTGGAATAGGGAATACGGCTTTGCCTACGGCCGCATTGCCATCAAAAATACGAGGCGTCTCTGGGGCAGCTGCTCGCGCAAAGGCAACCTAAACTTTTCCTATGCGCTGCTTTTCCTCCCACGCGAGCTTGCCGACTATGTCATCGTGCACGAGCTCTGCCACCTCAAGGAGCATGATCACGGAGTACGCTTTTGGGAGAACGTCGCGCGAGTGCTTCCGGATTACCGAGCACTCAAGCGTGAGTTGCGCCGTTATCTACCAGCAGGTTGAAGCCCAACACCATTCGCAGTAGGATGAAAGCATGGATCCCGTTAGAAGTCGCGGAAGTTCGGAACAAGGCATGAGCTCGATATATTTTACATATGGTCGATTGATTACGAAATCTAATGTTGAGTCGGAAGCGCCAACTTCCTACTTCTAACGGGATGGAAGCCGGGCAGACGCTCATCGTGCGAAAGCCGTCATTCTGGAGCGGCGATCGCGCTATCATCGATGAGAACGGCGCAACAATAGGGGCGTTCCGCATGACGAGCCGCTGGAGTTACCGCACCGCGGAAGGGGAGTCCGGCGGGAAGAAACTTACGTTCTCGAATTCCGGCTGGAATACGTGGAAGTCGCAGGCGAAGGATGAAGCCGGTCGTGTCGTCGGGAAAATAGAGCGGAAGGGTTGGTGCGGCAACTCGGCGCGCGTCATGCTCTATGAAAAAGAAT
>JBBTXY010000022.1:0-1755 GCA_038062075.1 Patescibacteria group bacterium | reverse complement strand
AAAGAATATCTGTGGCGCTTGAGTACCTGGGGCACCCATTTTTGGATCGAAGGCGATGGGAAGGAAGTCGTGCGCGTCTCCGGCTGCGGCGGTTTTGGTCGGGGAGGCAAAGCGACATTCAACCAATCGCTCGATACGCACGAGGCGGTGATGCTCATCTGCCTTGGCCTCTATCAGATGCGCCTTTTTGAGATGGAAGTCGCCACTTCGACCGCGGTCATTGCGGGGGGTGTTGCAAGTGTCGCGTAACACATGCGGACACCGGGAAGGTGTCCGCCAGAGAATCGAGGGGAAAATGAATCCATCGATTCTCCTCATCAGTGCCGTCGCCGGCCGCTGTGGCCGTGGCGAACGGCGGAGCTTCTACTATCATACCATCATGAAGTTCACAATTGCCACGCCGCGGCGCGCGGGGTAAGCTGAAAGTACCTCTTTCGTCTTCGGTTGCATAGGGGGACCTTGGTATGAAAAGCACATCCGCCATTATTGCTTTTCCTACGGCGCTCGCCGCGCTGTTCCTCTTCCTGCCACTCTCCGTCTCCGCCGCCGTGTGGTCAGCGCCCTTCGAGGTTTCCGGCTGGATTCCGTATTGGCGCGCGGCGACCGGCACGGCCGAGACCATCCAGCACATCGATACCTTCAAGGAGATCAATCCGTTCGGCTACACAGTGACGGCCGAAGGACGGATTTCCGATGCAGCTGTCATGTCGCAGGAGCCGTGGATAACCCTCAAAGCGCAGGCGAAAGCAAATCACGTGCGCTTCATTCCGACCGTCATGTGGTCAGATCGCGATGCCATTTACGCGACCTTGAAAGATACTGCGAAGCGCCAGCTTCTGGTGCGCATCATCGTCGACGAGGTACATGTCAACGGCTATGACGGCATCGATATCGATTTCGAGAACAAATCCGCGGAGACGAAGCCGTATTTCTCGCTCTTCTTGAAGGAGCTCTACAAAGCGATGGGGAATAAGTGGGTGCAGTGCACCATCGAAGCGCGCACGCCCCTCGATTCGCGCTATCTCGATTCGGCAGACATCCCGAAAGATCTCTCGTATGCCAATGATTTTGCCGTCATCGCGAAGAACTGCGACCGCGTGCGCTTCATGACGTACGACCAGCAGACGGTGGACCAGAAACTCGGGAACGAAGCGGCGCAGCCCTACGGCCCCGTTTCCGACGTGCGATGGGTCGAGAAAGCGATCAAGGAAGCGATGAAGACGATCCCGAAGAGAAAGATCGTCATCGGCATTCCGACCTACGGCTACGAATGGAGCGTAACGACGTATGCGAATAATGAACACGTCGTGGATCTCCTGTGGACCTTCAATCCAAAATACGCCCTCGATCTCGCGAGCGAATACAATATTACGCCGGGGCGGAACGAAGGAGGCGAATTAGGATTTACCTACATTCCAAAGGATTCTCCACTCTCCTTGGGCCGCCCGGCCATTCCGTGGCCGTGGAATTTGATCGCAAGCGCGGCATCTGCTCTCACGAATGCCAGTAATACCAATCTCACCTATCGCATGGTGACTTGGAGCGATGCGCAGGCAATCGCGGACAAGCTCGCGCTCGCGAAAAAACTCGGTATCCGCGGCGTCGCCATTTTCAAGATAGACGGCGGAGAAGATCAGGGAATGTGGGACGTGCTGAAATGATATCCCCACCTCTCCTCTCGACGCCCGCACGTGATCGCATACACTACAAGCATGCCCACCCGCACCGTCTCGCTCGGCGCACTCCTCATTGCTT
>JBBTXY010000021.1:46644-50838 GCA_038062075.1 Patescibacteria group bacterium | reverse complement strand
AGGGAACATCCCTCCTTCTCATGAGGATCCGAAGGATCGGATCTTCAGAGAGGGATTATCAAGGAGTGTTTTGAGGATATCGGGGGATTTTAAATACCATATATTAAGAATATGACATTCAATACACTGCACATGCGCCTCGCGAGCCTCGTCACTATCCTGGTGATGGTAGCTGGTATGCCCGCCCCTGCCTTCGTCGCATTTGCCGAGGAAGCGACTACCACCCCCACCGTGGAGGAGACGATCACTCCGGATACCCAGACAACCACGAGCGATCCGAGCACATCCACCACGACAACCGATCCCCAGCCGGCGCAAGGAGAGAACGGCGCTCCCGGCCAAGATGGTCAAAGCGCAACAGGGGAAAGCGGCGAGAGCACGACCACGCCGCCATCAGACGGCAATCCGAGCGTCATTGACACGGGCAATGCCTCTGCCGGCACGACGGCGGTCATCGAAGCGAACAACACCGCAGTGGATACGAACAATCCGCCGAGCGGCGGCTCTGGAGACAGTGCAACGACAACACCGGAGACCATCGGAGATAACGCAACAACGACGCCGGGGACCACCGGCGAAGTCGCAGGGAATCAAACCGAAGGAGAATCGGGCGCTCCATCGGGCTCATCGGGGACTTCGGGAACGCCATCGGATGTCACACTGAATCTCGACAATGGGCTCACGGCGACCTCGACTGGCACGTCGGATGCTTCTTCAGGCAACAATGATATCAATGATCCAGACGGCGCCATTATCGACACCGGCCGCTCGGATGCATTCGCGTATCTCATCTCACTCTTTAATGTCGCAGTGACGAACTCGACGGGCGCCATTCTGTTCTTGCGTAATCCCTTGGGCGATGCCCTCGACTTCACGCAGCGCATCATGGAAATCTTCAGCGACTTGGGTGCGGCATCTGCTGCATGTTCGTTCCTGGGGTGCTCCATTCCGGACGCGGCGTTCCGCATCCTCGCGCACAATGAAGTTGAGATCACGAACGTCGCTATCGCGCGCTCGGTAAGCGGAGAGAACAGTGCGACGTCGACCGACGGGTTCGCGGGCATCCGCACGGGGAAGGCGAGCGCATTTGCCGGCATCGTGAATTTCGGCAATCTCTTGATCGCGGACTCACGCTATCTCATCATCCTCATGACCAATCAGGGGAATCTCTCGGGCGATATCATTCTCCCCGAGGCCGATTTCTTTAAGACGCTTTCCGCCGGCGCGAGGATTGGCGCTGGCTCATCGCTCGTAGTTGACAATACAGCTGACATTGGGAATCAAGGTTCGGCGGGGGCCGAGACCGGAGGTAACACGGCATCAGGACCGACGGGGAGCGTCGATTCCGGTAATGCGGGTGCGAACGCGACCACCATGAATTTCGTGAACCAGATCGGCGCGCCCCTCTGCTTTATCGTGAATGTGGGCGGGAAGTGGAATGGTGAGGTACGGCGCCTGCCTGAAGGGTTCACGCGGGAGACAACGGACTTCGGTGAGATCATCTGCGGCGCGGGTGGTGCTGCGGGCCACGCGGGGGCGCAGAATTTCCACGCGACGACGACCAATTACGCGAAGATTCTGAACAAAGCGATCGCCGAGGCGACGACTGGCAACAACACCGCGGCCGGCCTCGCCTCGCGTATCGAGACGGGTGATGCCGATGCCTTCGTGCAGATATTGAATCTCGTCAATCAGACTATTATCGGGCAGGATTGGATATTCGCGCTTTTTACGATCACGGGCGATTGGAACGGCAACCTCGCCTTTGGGCCGGAGCCGGGTGAGCCTGATATCTTGGAGCAGATTGCAGAGCGCATGGCCGCAGCGAACACCTATACGGGCGGTATACAGGGAACCTACCAGCCGAACATAACCTTCACGAAAAACGCGTCGGTGCAGACGGCGTCCGTCCCCGCGACCGTGGATTATGAGATCGTCGTTGATAACACCGGCGGCAAGGCGCACCAGGTGGTCGTGCAGGATACCTTAACCGGCCCGGATGGCCGCGCGATCGGCACGCAGCAGTGGAATCTTGGCCCCTTGGCGGCGCAAGAGAAAGTCACCATCACCTATACTGTTGAATTCGCGGGTGACTTGGAGTCGGGTTACTACACCAATACCGCGACACTCTCAGGGCAAAAGAATCTCGCCATCGGGCTCGATGAGATGAAGGCGACGGATGTCGTCGAGCTCGTACCGGGAGGAGAGGTCCTCGGTACATCTGACATCAGTTGCGAGCCCTTGCTCACGCAGTACATCAAGCCCGGCCGCTTGAACGACAGGGGGCAAGTACAGCGTCTGCAATCGTTCTTGACCACATTCGAGGGTGAAGGCCTTGAAGGGAACGGTACCTACAACGCAGCGACGCAAGCGGCCGTGAAGCGGTTCCAATCGAAGTATGCAAGTGATATTCTTGCGCCGTGGGGCATTACACAACCGACGGCCTTCGTCTACTACACGACGCAGAAAAAAGTAAATAGCCTCTACTGCAACGACGAGACGAAGTTCGAGCTCTCCGAGACGCAGCAAGAAGAGATCATGAATTTCCGCAGTCATCTTCCGGATGCGCCGTACACGATCGAGGAGCTCTTGCAACAGCAAGATATCGGTAAGAAGGCAAACCCTGGCTATTCGGCGGGCGTGCAACTCTTGCCCTCCATGCCTGAGATACCGGTCGTGCACATCGACGGAGTTTCGGGAACGCAAAAGCAGGGAGAGCCAGTATCCATCCTCAAGCGCCAGCCCCTGCAATTCCTCACCTCATGGCTTCTCTCGGCGCTGCCGATGGTTGAGGCGCTGGAGATTTAGTTCTTTGCGGCAAGTGCTTTCTCGGGTCACTGTCTGGCGCTGTTGCGCCAGCGCTCCCTCTCGGCTCGTCAGCCTGCGAGAGACCCTCGAAAACACTTGCCGCAAAGACCATGATGGGTAGGATAATGAGGTATATGAAATCGTTCGTGAAAACAATCTTTATGGCGTTCGTCCTTCTTCCAGGCTTGGTATTTGCCGACTCATGGATCGAACGTGTCATTCACGATGCGCAGGAGGGGAATGGGACCGTTATCATCGAGAATACTTCATCGGTCTCGACCGGTGGGCAGACGGCGGCCTCTGGGCAGGCGGTCTCGACGGGCGATTCGAGCGCCTCGTCGAAAGTCGAGACGCACATCAATGCGAACAGCGAAACGGGGGGCAGCGTCGAAGTGAAAGTCGAAACATCGAAAGACGGCGTTGTGGAAACGAAAGAATATTCGAAAGACCTCGCGCCGGATGAGCCGGTGAATGTGAATGTCTCGGCGACGGTTGATTCGAAAGGATCCGCAATCGAGACGAATCTGGAAGCAGCATCTGCCGCACAGGGTGACGAGGAAGCCGCGTCTTCGACGGCTGAAGATGCTGCAATTGCTGAAGAAACCTCGGTGAAAGAGGACATCAAGATCGTTTTCGGAGCTGCTTTTGATGCAGCGCTGGAGACGATCCCGAATTTCTTCAAAAAAGTATTTTCATTTTTCTGGTGGTTTTGAACAGCACGCGCTCCGAGAGCGTCTGACAGCATGGCATACTTTCATGTATGACTCGCCGCAGGGAGCGCCACACCTCGCGCACTTCAAGAAAGGAGACGCAGTATTTCGACCCGCGGTATCTGAAGCACGAGGTAGTGCTCGGCACCGCCGCCTTAGTCGTGTGTTTGTTTGTCGCGGCAGGCGTTGTGGAGCGGATGGTACGTGAGATGGGCTCACCCTACGTGGCGGCGGTGATTTCGGCGGTCTTGGTTGATTTGGCAAACAACGACCGCGCGGCGCTCGCGCTTCCAGAGTTGAAAGTAAATCCCGTTTTGGCGGCAGCCGCACAGGCGAAAGCGAACGACATGGCGGCAAAGAGCTATTTCTCACACACCTCGCCGGAGGGATTTGACTCGTGGCATTGGTTTAAGGAGGCGGGATACGACTATCAGTACGCGGGCGAGAACTTGGCGGTGAATTTTTCTGAATCGAGCGATGTCGAGAAGGCCTGGATGAGCTCGCCCACGCATCGCGATAACATCATGAGCTCGAAATATGCCGAGATAGGTATCGCGACCGCGGTGGGGACGTATAAGGGGAAGACGGTAACGTTCGCCGTGCAGATGTTCGGGACGCCGAAGGCGGAAGCGGCGGCGAAGTCGAGGCTGACGCTGAGGCTGATGGCGGCGGCGAC
>JBBTXY010000021.1:16762-46634 GCA_038062075.1 Patescibacteria group bacterium | reverse complement strand
GAAGTCGCTTGGGGCGACTTCGCCGCCCGCACTTCCTCTCGCACAAGCTACTTCCACACCATCCGTCCTTGGTGAGGCGACCGGCGTCATGGAAGAACCGGTTCAAGTCGACGAAGATCCCGAAGGACAGCAAGCTGCCTACGGGGCAGGCATTCCCTGGTGGAGCTATCTTGTAGCCCAACCCAAAGAGACGCTCCGCTACGCATACTACATTATCGGCCTCTTCATTCTCGCGGCGCTCTTCTTCGACATGGAACTGGAACTGCACTGGCATCATGTCCGCCACGCGATGAAGGCAGGCATTCTTCTCGCCACGATGTCACTGCTCTTCGTTCTCGCAGATTGGGTGTTTTTTGCCGAGCCGGTACTGGCTCTCGGGAAAATGTTCGGTTTGTAGAGTTATGAATAAATTTCTTTTGGTGCTTATCGGCGCGATGGGGATCGGTATCGGCCTCGGTATTACCTTTATCGTACCCTCGGTTAAGGACAAAGAAGTGGCACAGGCAAGTGCCGGCGTCGTACTTGAAGAAGAGACTGAAGTGACGAGCGAGGGGGATGAGGGTGAGCCGATGGAGGAGTTGTTCGATGTCATTAAAGTCGTCGATGGCGATACGATCGCTATTAGTATGAACGAGAAGTCGGAGACGATACGGCTCATCGGCATCGATACGCCGGAGACGGTCGATTCGCGAGTAGAGGTGCAATGCTTCGGGGGAGAAGCTTCGGAGAAAGCGAAAGCGCTTCTCTCGGGTCGGAAAGTCTCGCTTGAGATGGATGCCGAAGAAGGAGAGCGTGACAAATACGACCGTCTCTTGGCGTATGTGTATCGTGATGACGGCCTCTTTTTCAATAAATACATGATCGAGCAGGGATTCGCGCACGAATACACCTACGACGATCCGTACAAATACCAAAAGGAATTCAAGGCCGCTGAAGCTTCTGCGAAGGTGGCACAGCGGGGGCTCTGGGCGCCGGATGCGTGCTCGGAGCCGGAGGTAAAAGGGCAGTCGACTGTCAGTGAGCCGAAGAAAGTTGAAACGGTTCCGGCGGCTCTTGAGCCGCCGGCGCTGTCCGCTGGTCAGGCAGAGCAATCCACTGCACTTTCGCAGGAGCCGCAGCAAACACAACAAAATCCGCCACCACCTCCACCTCCACCCCAACCTCCACCCACCCAATCAACCAACTCCAACTACACCTGCTCATCCAACACCTACAATTGTTCCGATTTCAAAACGCACGCCGAAGCGCAGTCAGTATTCGACATGTGCGGCGGGACAGGGAACGACGTCCACAAGCTCGACTCGAACAAAGATGGCGAAGCGTGCGAGGCGCTCCCTTAGGCCGCGAGCGTTTCGTCGATGAGTTTTTCGGTCTCTTCCGGGCCGCTGGTGGTGTAGGTCTGTATTCCGGTCGGGATGACGACGGCATCGTTCCCGCCTTCGTAAAAGGCGTCGCCGACGAAAAGCATCTCGCTTGTGGGAATGTTCAATTCCTTCGCGAGCCATTCGACGCCGAAGGCCTTGCTCACACCCTTGCGCACGATGTCGATAGTCGTCTTGCCGCCGATAAGGACCTCGTAGCCGGGGAGTTTCTCGCGAAGCGCATTGGCCAAGACCGGCCGCTTTTTCATATCGGTGTCCCATGCTTGTTTTTCCGCACGTGACGCATCTGCGGGAAGTGCCGCGAGTGCGACGGAGGTGTCGCGATCGATAATGCGCGGCACAAGCCCGTCTTCCGCGAACACACTGGTCTCGTCGACGGTTTCGTTGATCGCACGCGTGATGAGTTCGCGCTCGTGTTGTTCAAGAGGGAAGCCGTAGGCAGTTTCCCACTCGGTGCCTTTCCACACATCACAACGTGCGGCGTTGTCGGAGAGCACATAAAGGTTCGAAGCGTCGGCTTGGTGCGGCACGCGCTTCAGGATGTCGCGCTCGATGCGCGTAAAGCTTGCGCCCGACATGATGGCGACCGGCATTCTCTCGGCCAACCGGAATATCTTCTCGAGGATTTCAGCGGCTGGCGGCTGGAAGCTATCAGCCAGCGTGTCGTCGAGATCGAAGATGATGGCGGCGGGGCGCGCGAGCGCGGGAGCCGCAGCCTTCAGTTTCCTCGCTCTCCATACCTGATGAGCGAGCGGAAGCACCGTGATGACGACGATCGCAAGGACGATGACCTCGATATATTTTTCAACGTCAGGGATCGCCTCGCCTAAGAAGTATCCGGCCAAGGTAAAGCCGCCACCCCAGAGGACGGCTCCGGCGAGATTGTAAAAGAGGAACACTCCGTATTTCATGTTAGCGACACCGGCGAGGATGGGGATGAACGTGCGCACGATGGGAACGAATCTCCCCAAAAAGATCGCCTTCGAACCATGCTCTTCGAAGAAAACCTTCGTCTGTTCGAGGTGTTTCCTTTTGAAGAAGCGGGAGTCCTTGCGGCGGTAGAGCGCGGGCCCCACCCACGCGCCGAACCAGTAACCAATGGTATCGCCCAAGGCTGCCGCGACGACGACGGTGACGAAAAGTATCCAAATATTGAGAATGCCTTGCGAGGCGAGAAGGCCCGCAGTAAAGAGCATCGAGCCGCCGGGAAGCGTAACGGCGAAGAAAAGTCCGCTCTCCGCAAGAACGATCGCGAAAATACCGGGGTAACCGATGGCTTGTATTGCCTGGATTAAGTCAATACCAAAAAACATTCCTTTGAGTATGCCTCATTTTTGGCTAAATACCAGTGCTTTTTGGTAAGATGACAAATTTACAAGATGTGGTAGTGTGATAACACGACAACGATTGGAGGAGCGTCATGAAAGTCGAAGTCGAGTTTAGTCCACTGCAGAAGATCGCGCTTGTATGGGAGGGGCCGACTACCATCTGGCTTGTCAGACCAGGCCATGACACTGAACGAGAGCCAGCCCCGAATATGTGGAACATACACTGGGGCGATCAACATTACGAGGTTGTACCGGAGATGGAGGACGAACACCCATTTCCAAAAGTTCTGCAAGAACTTGAGCAACGAATACAGAATGCCCGCTAGTTAGAAGCGCGTCTGTCGAGAAGTCCTGAGATAACATCAAGGGACTTCTTCTTACACAAACTTACTTGGAATCGGAAATTTTTTGCAGAGATTCTCGACTTCTTTTTTTATTGTTCTTAGTTTTTTAGAGTCGTCTTTGTTCTTGAGTGCTTCTATCATCCACTCGGCGACTTTCGCACATTCTTTTTCTTTCAATCCGCGTGTCGTGATGGCGGGAGTGCCGAAGCGAATGCCAGAGGGGTCCATAGGTCCTCGCGTGTCGTCGGCGATGGAATTTTTGTTCAAGGTGATACCGACTTCGTCGAGGACTTTTTCGGTCTCTTTACCGGTGATGCCAAGCGAACCATGGACGTCGGCGAGGAGAAGGTGATTGCTCGTGCCGCCTGTGAGAAGTCGTACCTTGTGTGTCTTGAACACTTTCTCCATTGCTTTGGCATTTTTCAATATCTGCTTTGCGTACTTTCTGAACGATGGCTTTAAGGCTTCGCCGAAGGCCACGGCTTTCGCGGCGATGTTGTTCATGTGCGGGCCGCCTTGGAGGCCGGGGAAGACGGATTTATCTATTTTCTTTGCCAGCTCTTCGCTCTCCCGCGTAAGGATGAGGCCGCCGCGCGGCCCGCGCAGGGTTTTGTGTGTCGTTGAGGTCATGATGTCGAACCCATAGTCAAAAGGATTCTTCACTGCATGGCCCGCGATCAAGCCCGCGATGTGTGCGATGTCCATCACGGCGTAGGCATTCACTTCACGGGCGATGTTGACGAATGTCTGATAATCCAATTCGCGCGGGTAGGCCGAGTACCCCGCAAGAAGTATTTTGGGCCGCTCTTTCATAGCGACATCGCGCATCTCGTCGTAATCGATCTCGCCGGTGTCAGGATTCTTCATCTTGTAGCGGACAAATCTGAATATTTTCGTGAGATACGTCACGGGGTGTCCGTGCGTGAGGTGCCCGCCATGCGAGAGGTCCATGCCAAGGACGGTGTCTCCCGGCTCAAGAAGCGCGAAATACATCGCGATATTGGCGTTCGCGCCGCCAAGCGTTTGCACGTTCGCATGCTTTGCGCCAAATAATTTCTTTGCACGTTCAATCGCGAGCACCTCGACAGCATCAGTGTATTTCTGCCCCCCGTAGTAGCGCCTTCCGGGGTATCCTTCCGAATACTTGTTGGTGAGGATGGAAAAATTTGCCTCGCGCACCGCGCGCGACACATAATTTTCCGAAGGAATGAGTTCCAACCCTTCCGCCTGCCTTTTTTCTTCGCCCTGCAAGGCCTTATATACCTGCGGGTCTTGTTTTTTGATGAATGGGTAGAGTTCCATAGGATATAGTCGTTAGCCACTAGGGTTGAGCCAATAGGGAGTGCAGTGCATTAGATCATACGTCGATCATAGTTTGAGGAACTTCTTTACAACGTTATACATTTCCTCGTGTATAGCCTCACGTGGGAGAATGTTCTCACCGTCGGTGCACTCTATTTTCTTCCAGTTGCCGTGGCGCTTAATGAGCCGAAAGGCGCTCGCTTGTGAACGCTCGAGATGTTTCGCATTCCGTTCCGCGAGGTCCTTCTTCCGCGAGCGTCCCCGCATGAGCTTTATAGAGAGTGCGACCGGCACATGCAAGAAGATAATGAGATCGGGTCGCGGGAGGCCGAAGACCTCATGCTCCATGATATCGAGCCACTTGAGAAAGCTCGTCCGAGCCTTTGAGCTCTTGATCTTCCCGCCTTGGTGCATCTGATTGGAACTCACGTAGCGGTCGAGGACGACAGTAGCGCCCTCTGCAAGCCACTTCTCCAGTTTCGCTTTCGATTCCCACCGATCGGCGGCATACGCAATAGAGACGAGGTAGGGGTTCATCGAGATAAAATCACCATGCTTTCCAGAAAGCGCCTCTTTAATGAAGTGGCCAAAGAAGTCTGCCTTATATTGCGGGAAATCCAGGGTCTCGATCCGCTTTCCTGCCTTTTTGAGGCGCTTCACGAGAAGCTTCGTCTGCGTCGCTTTCCCAACGCCATCGGAACCATCAACGACAATAAGTTTCCCGCGCATATCAGGCGGCAGGGCCGTGGAGCTTTGGGTTGTAGCCGCCGATAACGGTGAGCTCTGCCTTGATGGGCGGATGCGGATCATAGCCATCGAGTTGCACGTATTCCGGCTTGAACGAATCGAGCGAATTGAAATCCTGCGTGAATGAGACTTTAGGGAACGGCCGCGGCTCGCGCGCTATCTGCTCTTGTGCCTGCTCCTTATGATTCCCATAAATGTGGAGGTCGCCGAAGGTATGGACGAATTCTCCGGGTTCTCGGCCGAGGATCTTCGCAATGATCATCGCGAGAAGCGCATAGCTTGCGATGTTGAAGGGAACGCCGAGGAAGATATCGGCCGTGCGCTGGTAGAGTTGGAGGCACACTTTGCCGTGCTTGATATTCAGTTGGTACATGTTGTGGCAGATGGGGAAACGTGCACCTTCGCCGGGGCGTGCCATGGAATAGAGGAACTCCGGATTCCATGAGGTGACAAGCGTGTTGTGGGCATCGGGGTCTTTACGCAGCTCTTCCACGGCCCAGCCGAGCTGATCAATGGTGCGGCCGTCGCTTGCGGGCCACGTGCGCCACATCTCCCCGTAAATATGCGGCAAGTGGCCGTTCGCTTCAGCGAACGCATCGTCGGTTTCGAGAAGCTTTACGAATACCTCCTTTTCCATCGTCGCTCGCCCTTCTTTCTGGGCTTTTTCGTTGTATATCTTCAGGGGATAGTCGTCCCAAATATGCACGCCTTGCCGGGCGAGGTAGGCGACATTTGTCTGCCCCGACATGAACCAGTACAACTCCTGCAGAACGCCTTTCCAGAAGACTTTCTTCGTGGTGAGGAGCGGCAATCCTTCTGCGAGATCGAAACGTATCTGCCGGCCGAAGATGCTGTAGGTCTTTACGCCCGTCCCCTTATCAACCTGCTCCTCGCCTTTATCTAAGGTTTCTTTGATGAGGTCGAGGTACTGGTATTCAGAATGGCGCTCCATAGTTTATTTTTTCCCGGCCTTCTTCGCCTTTTTCTTTTTCGATGCGTGCGTGCGTTTCTTTGCCGTTGCGAAATTTTTCCAGTTGTCTTTCGCGAAGCGGCCTATTCTTTTATAGCTCTGCTCCGGGGGCGAGGTGAGCTTCGAAAAGGTAAGCTGCGCTATTTCCATGCCGGGGCGAATGACGATAGGCACATTGTTCTGGTTAGTGAGCTCGAGGGTAACGTGCAGGAAGTGCCCGGGATTGATGATGCCAGCAGTGTTGTGGATCATAAGGCCGATGCGGGCAAGTGATGATTTTCCGCCGATCTGCACGAGGTAGTAGTCGGAGCCGAAGAATTCTTTGGATGTCCCAAGGACGGAAATGCCGGGGTGTAGGAAGAATTCCTCGCCGTCGCGTATCACGACCTCGCGCGTCTTCGCGTATATCTTATTGACGGGGTCGATGATATGCGTCGCGCTTTCTTCGTTGATGACGAATTTGTTGCCGAGCCGGATGTCGTAGCTTGCCGGCTGGAGCCGCGCCGTATCGAACGGGTCGAGCATGATCTCCCGGGCCCGAATGGCTTTCTTTATGTCGACGTCGGAGAGGTACATACACTTATTCTAGTACGAAAATCTTATCGGTCCCATAATACTCCAGCCAATGCATATTGTAGTAGTCGAACATACGCGCGAGGCGCTCCTGTGGGAGTTCCTCAACGCCGAGTTCCTGCATGAGGGCACGGATGCCGTTTCGCGCCTCTTCAAGCTTCGATTCATCAGTAATAACGCGTTCAAACTCGGCGAGCCAGCCGTAGCCTGCGTTCTTGTCCAAGGTTACGTTCGTACTCTTGCAGACGTATTCCTCGCGCTCACGCGACCATTTCGCTTCATAAGAAAAGCCGGCCGAGAGCACCAGTTTGTCGAGTTCATCGAGCGTCATCGACACTTTCTCTTCAAATTCCATTCGCGCGATACCGTTCGCGCTCGTAGTATCGTCAACAGATGCCTTCACCACAAGAAGCACCGTGCCACCTGCCCCGTCAGAAGCGGAGCTTCTATCGGGGTCTTTATCGCGTGTGCGCACGGAGAATTCTTTCGCTCGCTTCGCAAGATCGTCCAATCGAGTATTGGCATCATCGGAGAGATGTGAGCGCATGACCGTCGCCAGCTTTTGCAGCGTGCCGCCGGTGAAATAATGGTTCAACTGTTTGTTCTTCGAGTGTAAGGTGACCGAAGGATCGAGTTTCTGCATTTTCTCTCGCACCTCATCCGCGCGCTCGGAACTACCAAGGAGCGACTTTATCTCGACTTCGTACGAGTGCATCCGGCTATTATAACGAGAGTATTCGGCGCGCAAGCATTGCCAGGGAGGGGGAAACGAGCTGTAGTATAGCTCTCTGGTGTTTAAGAGCGTCAACGCGTACACTTGGCCACACCATGCCAACACTCTCTGACGCGGCGTTCCGCAAGCTCCTTATCGCGCTTGCGATCTACCTCACCTCGCTCATGGCGGCGAATACGTTGGGGCTTAAGATCATGCCGTTTGGGTGGGGGCTCCACCTCTCGGTCGGGGTCTTCATGTTTCCCTTCGTTTTTCTTGCGACCGATGTCATTGGAGAAATTTACGGCAAACGCATGGCGAGACTCTTTGTGCTCGCAGGCTTTGTCTCGACGGCGCTCTTTATTCTCTATTCATTCGTTTCGCTCGCGATGCCGTGGGCGCAAGCGGGTGAGTGGGTGCATGAGAGCTATAACACGGTCTTCGGCATCTCCGCGCGCATCGCGATTGCGAGCCTCGTCGCATTCGCAATCGCCGAATATCAAGACGTCTTTGCGTTCTTTTTCTTCCGCGAAAAGTGGGGTACGAGATTCTTCTGGTTGCGTTCCACGCTCTCTAACCTCTGGTCGCAATTTTTGGACACCGTTATTTTTATGATCATCGCGTTTTACGGTGTCTACTCGAATGAAGCATTGGTCAGTCTCATCGTCTCGTGGTGGCTCTTCAAGGTCGCGATGGGGGTTCTCTACACGCCGCTTTCGTACATGGGACTCTGGCTCTTGCGCGACGATAACGTGAAGGCATGATTCCCGTTAGAAATCGCGGACGCACGAAATTTATTATGTATCTGCGGGTCGGATTTAGTGGAGGTAATCAAATCGGAGGCAACAACTCGAACTTGTCCGCATCCTATTTCTAACGGGATGATCGTACGACCAATCCACACGCGGGTTTTCAAAGAAGGAGAAGACTTACTCGCATTCATCACAAAATACATTCCGCGGCTCAAGGAGGGTTCGGTGCTCGTCGTGACCTCGAAAATCGCGGCTCTTTCGGAGCATCGCACGAGCGCGCGCGGCGATGCGCGTGCGAAAGAGAAGCTCATCCGCGCCGAAAGCGAGTGGGCACGACCGACGAAGTATGTCTGGCTTACCGTCAAAGACGGCATGATGATGCCGAATGCCGGCGTCGATGAATCAAATGGGAACGGGAAAATCATCCTTCTTCCTCGAGATAGTTTCAAGGCGGCAGAGACGATCCGCACGGCGCTCAAGAAACAGTTCAAGCTCAAACGACTCGGCGTCATCGTTACCGATAGCCGGACGCTCCCGCTTCGCGCGGGTGTCGTCGGAGTCGCGCTGGGGTATGCCGGCTTTAGTGGTGTCCGTGATTATCGGGGAAAACCCGATATTTTTGGCCGTAAACTCGTTATGACCATGACCGATGTCGCTGATGCGCTTGCATCGGCCGCGGTTTTGGAGATGGGCGAGGGAAAAGAGCGGCGGCCGCTCGCCATCATTGAAGGTGCACCGGTTGAATTCCGTGAGAAAATAACACGAAACGAACTGCGTATCGCCCTTGCAGACGATATGTATCGCCCGTTATTCAAAAGATTTTCCAAAAAATGATGGACATCGAATGATGGACATCGTAAGTCCATCATTCGAGCGTATACTCATTCACAATATCACTATCCATAGTACGCAGGTATTCAGCAATAGTCTTGTCGTAATTGCCGAAGATGTCTCCAAAGAGATCGCGCGTGATAACGGAAGGGAAATTCTTTTGACCGCAGTAGTCAAGAAAACTGCTCCAACGATGCTTTTTGAGATTCTGTAGCGCTTGTACGTGTCCGCTGAGACGTCCGGTTCGCCATTCTTTAGTCTTTTGGTTAAAATCGAGCGGATTTAAATGAATGTAATGCAGAATATGAAGAAAATGCGCGTCATTTCTAATGAGAATCTTCTTCGTCCTTCCTTGGAACAACGTGCCCGCGCGCCTATAACGTTCGTTGAAATATTTTGCATACCCCACGTTCAATTTACGGAGAAATGCACTAAGTCCACCTTCTTTTATTTCGGAAATAAGAAGATGGTAATGGTTACCCATTAAGCACCAGGCGTGAATATCAACGAGTCGCTCTCGCTCTCGCTCTGCCGCGTGACGTGGCACCCATGATGGACTTACGATGTCCATCATGGGGAATGCCCGATAAGAATTTCCGGCCGGCTTAGTGTCGTTAAATTCGTACATGTCGTGCACAAATCGCGCATGATCGCGATTGTCCATGAAAATATTTCTTTTCTCTACTCCGCGATTAAGGACGTGATACAGATCCATAGAGAAAGTGTATATGATGGACTTACGATGTCCATCATAGATACTCTGAATTCTGTGTACGATTGCTTTATGAAGCGGGCTCAAATCAGTATGATAGCCGCGATAGGGAGAAATCGCGAACTGGGGAAGGGGAACGAGCTTCTCTGGCGGATTCCTGACGACCTGAAGCGGGTGCGTACACTCACCATGGGGCATCCATTGGTGATGGGTCGGAAGACGTTCGACTCCATCATTGCCGTAACAGGGAAGCCGCTTCCTGGGCGCACGAGCGTCGTTGTTACGCGAGATTCGGACTGGCATCACGAGGGGGCCGTGGTTGCGCATTCAATAGAAGAGGGGATTGAAGCGGCGAAAAAAGCTCCGGGCAGCGAAGAGATTTTTATTTTCGGAGGTGCACAGATCTATACAGAGGCGCTGCCGTATGCCGACAAGTTGTATCTTACGCTCATTGACGACACGAAAGAAGCAGATTCCCATTTTCCGCCCTACGAAGACCAGTTCACCAAAGTCGTTTTTGAAGAATCGCGCGAATATGAGGGATTGAAATACCGCTGGGTTGATCTCGAGCGCAGGTAAGACTTGCCGACTTTTAAGAGACGGCTATGATGCCCTCCATGGCAGAGCGCATCATGGTACGAGCAAAGGGGACCGATGCTCGTGCGGATGGGCTCCTGCGCACTTTAAAGACGCTTTTCCCTCGGACAAAATTGCGGAGCGTTGCCCTCGCCGACGCATACACGATTGATGCCGCGCTCTCATCTGCAGAGCTTGCGTGGATCGCACGAAGTCTGACCAATCCTGTTATCGAAGAGTCATCGACGCGGACACTTGCACCGAAGGCATTTTCCTATTGCATTGAAATAGGGTTTCTTCCGGGGGTGACGGATAACGTCGGGAACACGGCGCGCGAGACGATCGAAGATGTGCTTGGGAGGAAAATGAAAGCGGAAGAAGGAGTCTACTCATCGCGGCTGTTATTTCTTTCAGGAGCACTTTCGGAAGACGCTGTGGGGAGAATGGCGCGCGAACTGCACAATCCGCTCATCGAGCGTGCAACGGTGATATCCGCTGCCGATGTCAAAAGACGAGGAATACCAATTGTGGTGCCGAAAGTGAAATTGCATGCGGCGGGGCGGGCCGACGAGGTGAACCTCGAAGTCGATGATGCGAAACTGATGCAGATAGGAAAGGAGGGAGTCGCAAATGCGGACGGAAGCCGCCGCGGACCCCTCGCGCTTTCGCTCAAAGCTCTGAAAATCATCCGCGACCATTTCCGTAGGAAAGGCCGGAATCCGACGGATATCGAATTGGAATCGCTCGCACAGACGTGGTCGGAGCATTGCAAACACACCATCTTCGCCGACCCTCTGGATGACGTACAGGAGGGGATTTACCGCCGTTACATCAAAGGTGCAACGCAAAAGATACGGAAGCAGAAAGGTAAGAAAGATTTTTGCATTTCAGTATTCACCGATAACTCCGGCGGCATCGCATTCGATGACAAGTATTTAGTGACGCACAAAGTGGAGACGCACAATTCTCCGTCAGCGCTTGACCCATTTGGTGGCGCCATTACGGGCATCGTCGGGGTGAATCGCGATGCCTTGGGATTCGGTCTTGGTGCAAAACCTATTGCGAATGTCTACGGATTCTGTGTAGGAGACCCCGCGGGCAAAGATACTTTTTTCCGCGATAAAGCGCTCACGCAGCCTTTGCTCCCGGCGCGGCGTATTCTCGAAGGCGTTATCAAGGGTATTAATGCGGGTGGCAATCAGAGTGGTATTCCGACGCCCCTGGGTTTTGTCGCCGTTGATCCGCGCTACCGCGGGAAGCCGCTGGTCTTTGCGGGGACCGTAGGATTCCTCCCGCGTAAGAACAAGAATAAGAAGCTGTGGGAGAAAAAGGCCAGAGCCGGAGACTATATCGTGATGGTAGGCGGCCGCGTCGGGCTCGACGGTATTCATGGCGCGACATTCTCATCGGAGTCGCTCTCCAGCGGCTCTCCTGCGACGGCGGTGCAGATAGGTGATCCCATCACGCAAAAAAAACTCTCCGACGCTATTATCCGCGAAGCGCGCGACAAGGAGCTTTATACGAGCATCACCGATAACGGCGCAGGCGGGCTTTCGTGCTCTGTTGCGGAAATGGCGAAAGAATGCGGCCTGCCCGGCCAGGGCGGCTGCATCGTGGAGCTCGACAAAGTGCCGGTAAAGTATCCAGGGCTCGCCCCATGGCAGATCTGGATTTCCGAGTCGCAAGAGCGCATGACGCTTGCCGTGCCAAAGCAGAAGTGGCCGCAATTCAAGAAATTATTTGAAAGCCGCGGCGTCGAAGCGACACATATCGGCATGTTCACGAAAAAGCCGACGTGCGTCGTTCGCTTTGCCGGCAAAGTCGTCATGGATATGAACATGTCGTTCCTCCACGACGGCCGTCCCATCGAGTCGCAGAAAAGTACGCCGGTGCAACGCGCATATCCGGAGCCGGCTCCGAAAGCGCGTTCGGAGAATGTCGCGAAGTCTCTCCTCGAACTCCTCTCGCGGCCGAATATCGCTAGCACGGCCTTTATTGCAGAGCAATACGATTACGAAGTGCAGGGGACATCAGTCACGAAGCCCCTCCAAGGTCGTGGGCGCGTGAATGCCGATGCAGGAGTCTTGCAGCCACTTCCTGATTCGAAACGTGGCATCGTGCTCTCGCAAGGATATTGCCCGTGGTATTCGGATATCGACACCTACACCATGGCCGCGGCAGCCGTTGATACGGCGGTGCGAAATGCCATCGCAGCCGGCGCCTCGCGCGACTACCTCGCGATACTTGATAACTTCTGCTGGTCGACGTCGAATACGCCGGAGCGACTGTATGAACTGAAGCGCAGCGCAGAGGCGCTGCATGATGTCGCGGTCGCTTATGGTACGCCCCTTATCTCCGGGAAAGACAGCATGTTCAACGATTTTCGCGGATTTACCGCGACAGGCGAACCCATACATATTGCCGCCCCGCCGACCTTGCTTGTTTCCGCGCTCGGCGTCATTCCTGACGTGGGCCGGGCTGTTACGCTGGACCTCAAGAACGCCGGCGACTTCCTCTACCTTATCGGTGAGACGAACGACGAGCTCGGCGCGTCGGAGTATTTCACAATGCTTTCCGAAAGACCCAATAATGATGGACATCGTAAGTCCATCATTGGGGCACATGTTCCAATGGTTAATGTCCGTAGAAGTGCAAAAGCGTATGACGCGATCTCAAAGGCGATCGCAAAGGGGCTCATTGCTTCGGCGTTCCCGGTTGGTCGTGGCGGTCTCGGAGTTGTGCTCGCAAAGACAGCTATCGCGGGGCAGCTGGGCATCAAGGCTAATCTCTCAAAACTGAAAGGAAATGCGAAACAGCCTGACGGCATCCTTTTTTCGGAGAGCCAAGGTCGTATGATTCTCTCCGTTCGTCCGGAACATCGGAGGGCATTCGAGTCACTCATGCGCGGAGTCGCCTGCACTTGCATCGGCGAAGTGACGTCGAAGCCGGTGCTTGCTGTTGTGGTGGGGGGAAAGAACATCCGTGTCCCAGTTTCAGCTCTTACGAAAGCGTATCGCAAGACCTTCAAGAATTGGTAATTGTATGTCTCCTAGAACCTATAACCTAAAATCGAGAACCTTGAGAAAATCAAAGCCCCGAGCTTTGATTTTCTCTGGCTACGGTCTCAACTGCGAAGAGGAGACGAAAGCCGCGTTTGAAATGGCGGGCGCGGCGGCGGACATTATCCATATCAATGACCTTATTGCGAAACCCGCTCTTTTCAAGCAATACCAGATAGCTGCGTTCCCCGGCGGATTCTCGTATGGCGACGACACGGGTTCTGGGAAAGCCTATGCGAATCGCGTGAAGAGGCATTTCGGAGATGCACTCGATACATTTCTGGCACGGGATACTCTGATGATCGGCATTTGCAACGGTTTCCAGATACTCACGAGCGCGGGTATTTTGCCGGGTGCGCTTGTCGCGAACGATTGCGCGCGCTACCTTACGCGGTGGGTTGATCTCAAAGTCACAAGCAACAGTCCGTGGCTTACGGGCATTTCGACGCTCTCGCTTCCAATTGCCCACGGCGAAGGGAAGTACTTCGCGACGAAAGACATGCTCGCGAAGTTGAAAAGAACAGGCGATGTCGCACTCACCTATGTAAAAGGCGAGACGGCGAAGCATTTCAATCTTCCTGCAAACCCGAACGGTGCCATGGAGAATATCGCAGGCATCACCGGTTACAAAGGCCGCGTCCTCGGCATGATGCCGCATCCAGAGCGTGCGGTGCGCTTCACGCAACTCCCGCATTGGACCTATCTCGCGCAAGGAATGAAGAAACTTCCCGCCGAAGGTCCCGGCATCGCGCTCTTCAAGAACGCGGTCCGGTATTTTGCATAAGACATTTCATTTGATAGGCTACAATGTAGCCTCGTGTAGTCCTTGAGGAAATAGAGTCGACAGAAACCGGAGGAGGTTCACATGTCGATACGACTGATAACGGTGAGCGGCCCTCGCGGTGCTGGCAAGGAAACTATAGTCCAGACACTTCTGAAGTTGATCCCCGGCTTGTACCGCATCGTGCCGCATACGACCCGTAACCCTCGGCCCAGTGAGCAGGATGGGCGCGAATACCACTTCGTTTCGAATCTGGGGTTCCAGGAACTCATAGATCAAGGGGCGTTCGTGTGGTACGGGGATATCGGCCCGACCCAACGTTCGGGTACGATACGATCTGAGTTTCGCATGTCTTCCATCGGCTCGGTCATTGACGTGCTTCCGAGCGGAGCACGGGCTATGAGCGAGCGTGTGCGAGCTGAAGGCGGACACGCATTCCTCATTGGCGTCTTCGCTTCGTCAGAAGAGCGACGCGCTCGGATCCGTACTCGGCAGTCAGGAGTTTCAGAGAAGGAAATCGAACGGCTCATCTGCACGGATCCTGTGTCCCCACGTCCGGCAGATTATCTTGATTTTGATTTCCTGCTCCGGAACGAAGGTATCAGCCAAGAGGAGGCCGGACGACGTGCTGTGCGCGCTGTCAGGATCTTTCTGAACAGGACGGCTTAAAAGGAGGGCGGCGTCTCTTGCAACGTCGCCCTCTCCTATTATGTATGACCTTTTATACTGTGATACAGTGCTCGACATGATAGCGAGTGAACAGAGCATCCCCAAGGTTGGTGTTGGTGTCATGGTCGTTAAAGATGGAAAGGTGTTGCTCGCACTCCGCAAAGCATCCCATGGCGCCGGAGGCTATCAATTCCCCGGAGGGCATTTGGAACACCTTGAATCGTTCGAAGAGTGCGCACGCAGGGAAGTGCGGGAAGAGTGCGGTATTGAGATAGATAACATCGAATTTGTTTTTGTTGCCAATGTAACCGCTTTCGCTCCTAAACACTACATTCACCTAGGATTGAAAGCCGATTGGAAATCGGGCGAGCCACAGCAGCTCGAGCCCGAGAAAAGTGGCCCGTGGGAATGGTATTCGCTTGACGCACTGCCATCACCCCTGCTTTTGTTTTGCTCATTACTCTTTAAGGCAATGAAAGATGGTACGAGATATTTTGATGCAGTATCATAAATACCGCAAAGTATGAAAAAATCACTTGTCGGCATCATTATGGGCTCGGATTCGGATCTCCCCGTCATGCAGGAAGCGGCGAAGATACTTATGGAATTAGGAGTAAACTCGGAAGTGCATACGCTCTCGGCGCATCGAACGCCGGAGGCAGTTGTCTCGTACGTAAAAAAGAGCGAGGCGGGAGGATACAAGGTGTTTATCTGCGGCGCCGGAGGCGCCGCGCACCTTCCCGGCGTCGTTGCCGCGCATACGGCGCTTCCTGTTATCGGCGTTCCGGTCATGAACAAAGCGACGAGCGGTGTGGACGCGCTTTTCTCGACGGTGCAGATGCCGCCGGGGATTCCCGTTGCGACCGTCGCCATTAACGGCGCGAAGAATGCCGGCATCCTCGCCGCACAAATTATCGGCACGGGCGATGCAAAAATCCGGAAGAACATTAGCGCCTACAAGAAAAAAATGGCCAAAGACATCGTCGCGAAAGACCAAAAACTCCAGCAAAAGGGATTCAAGAAATATCTTGAAGATCAAGGCCTGATTTAATTATGGCGCGTGATCTCGACACAGTACTGCTCTCAATGAAAGGAATCGTGCTTAGAGAAGATGGGACGTTGCTCGCATTACGTCGTTCAAAGACATCCCCAACACGTCCGCTTCATTGGGATTTGCCGGGCGGACAATTAGATACCGGAGAAGACCTAGAAGCGGGAATGACACGAGAAATAAAAGAGGAAGCAGGACTAGAAGTTCACGATCTTAATTTAATCCACGCGATTTCTGGCCTTAATGACATACAAGAATTTTGGGTTGTCTTATGCTACACGTCACGCGCGAAAAACACGAATGTTGTCTTGAGTTATGAACACGATGACTTCCAATGGGTGACACCGCAAGAGTTTTTAGCACTTGAACCTTCTCCTTCCCCGCGCCAGAAGAAATTTGTTGAGAAATTCGTATCTCTGCAGAAGACATCATGACCACAAAAAACGCATATGCGCTTGCCGGGGTTGATGTGGATGTCGAGGCGCAGGCTAGTCGCATCATGTATGAGGCGTCGAAGAAGACGTTTGAAAATCGGAAGGGATTGATCGGCGAGATTATTACGCCATTTGACGACTTTGCGGCCTTAAAGATGGTCGCTGTCGAGAATTTGCCGAAGGGTAGCTACTTCTCGATGGGATTTGATACCGCGGGAACGAAAGTCGAGATTGCACAACGAGTCGGAAAGCACGACACCATCGCCTTCGATCTTTTTGCGATGGTCTGCGACGACGCCTTGATCCGCGGCGGGGAGCCGGTTCTTATCGGCAGTAATTTGGATATCAAGACATTGGGGACTGACGACCGGTTTCTTCCTATCATGCGCGAACTGGCGGAAGGGTATGTTGCTGCTGCGAAGGAAGCCAACGTCGCCATCATTAATGGTGAGATAGCACAAATGGGCTCGCTAATGACAGGGCACGGCGACTTTCCATATCACTGGGGCGCAGCGGGTGTTTGGTTTGCGCGTAAAGAGAAGCTCCTTACCGGTTCCGAGATTAAGGTGGGCGATGCCGTTGTGATGCTCCAAGAAAAAGGATTCCGCGCGAACGGATGGTCGTTGGTGCGGAAGATTTTCAAACAGGTCCATGGTGAGGAATGGCACAATGTTGAACATGAAGGTTCTACACTGGGGCTTCTCGCGCTCACGCCGTCCGTCATTTACTCGCGCGCTGTCGTCGCGATGCATGGCGGCTTTGCTTCCGAGGGTTCGTGCAAAATCCACGGCGTCGCGCACATCACGGGGGGTGGCGTGCCAGAGAAGATGGCGCGCATATTGCGCCCAAGTGGCTTGGGCGTGCACCTTTCGGACCCTTTCGAACCGCCTGAAATTATGCGCTATTGCCAGAAAGCCGGAAATATCTCCGACCGCGATGCGTATCGCGCATGGAACATGGGACAAGGCATGGCCGTCATTACTCCTGAACCCGACGGAGTAATTGCAGAAGCGAGTAAACACGGCATTCAAGCACAAGTAGCCGGCGAGATCACTTCAGAAAAGAAAATTGAGTTGGTCAGTAAAGGAACCGAACATTCGGGGAATATGCTAACCTTCGATGTATGAGTGAAGATTTACGACCTATGGAGAAAATCGCACGCGGGGAATTAGTAAGTGAGGGCAAGACAAAAAAGATATATGCCGTTCAAGGTGACGCGAAACACGCGATCGTTGAGTACAAGAACACCATTACAGCATTCGATGACCCGTCGTTCACGAAGGAGTTCGCAACGAAGGCGAAATATTCGAATACGACGACGTCGCGCGTCTTTGAGATGCTGAATACGGCGGGAGTGCCGACTGCATTCGTTCGGCAATTGAGCGATACGGAATTTCTCGCGGAAAAGTGCACCATGGTACCGCTTGAAGTCGTGGTGCGGCGCTATGCGGTTGGAAGCTACTTGAAGCGCCATCCTGAATTCGCGAAATCGGAAGGCCTGCCCTGGCCGGGCCTGCCCGGCCAGGGCGAGCCACCACATCGCTTTGAGAAGCCCATGGTGGAATTCTTTCTGAAGACGACGCGCGGTGGCCTGAAAGATGCTCAGGGTGAGACGATCGTTGAAGGATTGGACCCGGCGAAAGGTGAAGAAGACCCGTTCATCGAGAATCCGCATGACGCACAGTGGCGGCTTGTGCATCCAAAGAAACAAAGCACCGATCCCGAAGCCTCCCTCGGGCGCACGATAGACGCGGCTCGTGTTGTAGGCGGTGCAACGATACCAGAAATGGGATCAGCTATCGTGCGAGCGCTTGAAACGCTGGAGTTGTTCTTCACCACGCATGCATTCAAGCTCATTGATTTCAAAATTGAGTTCGGCGTGACGCAGGATGGGAGAGTCGTTATTTCTGACGTCATAGACAATGACAGCTGGCGCTTGCGCGATAAAAATTGGAATGACGTAAGCAAGCAATCGTTCCGTGATGGGGAGAAGCTTTCCAAGATAGAGGATAAATACGAACTGGTCGCGGCAGTGCTTGAGCAATCTCGCAACTAGCTGGTGCCCGCGCAGTATGATATCGTAATGCATGGTCCCGTTAGAAATCGCGGACGCACAAAAATGGCGTTCACCGCAGGTCGTTTTTACTACCACTAGCCAAGTAGGAGGCGGCACTTTGTTGTCCGCGTCCTATTTCTAACGGGATGGCATCAATGACCACGCGCATCGCGACTCTGGGGAGCCACACGGCGCTCCAAATACTGAAGGGAGCCAAAGACGAAGGGTTTGAAACGATTGTCGTGTGCGAAAAAGGGAAGTCGCGCGCCTACTCCTCCTACGGTGTCGCGGACGAGATAATCGAAATTGAGAAATTCTCCGATTTTTTCTCCATAGAAGATAAGCTCCTCGAGCGCAACGCCATCGTCGTTCCGCACGGCTCGTTCGTCGCCTATGTCGGGGTAGACAAAATGGCTCAACTGAAAGTTCCTCATTACGGGACGCGCGGCATTTTAAAACTCGAAGCAAATCGGAATGTCCAAAGGGAGTGGCTCACCGCGGCCGGTCTCAAGGTCCCCAAAATCTTCAGCTCTCCCGAGGAGATCCAGCATCCGGTCATCGTGAAGACGCATGGCGCGGCCGGCGGCCGCGGCTACTTTCTCGCCCGCACGCCGGAGGAGTTCAAAAAGAAGCTTGCCCAGCGCGACGGCAGTCTCGAGTATGTCATTCAAGAATACATCATCGGCGTTCCGGTCTATGCGCACTATTTCTATTCGCGGCTCACCGGCGAGCTGGAGATCATGGGCTTCGACAAGCGGTATGAGAGCAACGCCGATTCCATCGGGCGCGTCGCCGCAGGCGATCAGATTACTGTTGATCTCGAAACGAGCTATACCATCGTCGGCAACATACCGCTCGTGGTTCGCGAGAGCCTGCTTCCCGAGTTTTTTGAGAGCGGCGACCGGGTGGTTGCAGAGAGCGCGAAACTCGCGCCGCCGGGCCTCTTCGGGCCATTCTGTCTCGAAGGGGTCGTGACCTCCGATCTCCACTTTTATGTGTTTGAAATATCGGCGCGCATCGTCGCCGGCACGAATCCGTACGTGCAGGGCTCTCCTTACACAGCGCTGAAGTATGCGGAGCCGATGTCAACAGGCCGTCGCATCGCGCGCGACATCAAAATGGCTATCGAGCAGAATGAGCTTGATAAGGTGCTTGGTTGAGTATGGTGGACATACAAGCAATCCTGTCGAAGTATGACACGAACGACATCACGATCGCGAGCTTGGGTGGGCACGTCGCGCTCGATATTGCCGCAGGGGCAAAAGCGCAGGGGTTTCAGACACTTGTCATCGCGCGGGAAGACCGTGCGCGGCCCTATGCGCAGTATTTGAAAACAGAGGGGAAGCTCGGCTGTGTTGACGAAGTCGTCACAGTCAAGCAGTTCGGCGATATTTTGGATGAGAAAATGCAGGAAACACTGCGCTCGAAAAACACACTCATCGCGCACAGCCGGTATTTTTGGGTCTATTTTGATTTTAAGGACGTTGAGGAAAAGTTGCGCGTGCCGCTTATCGGCTCCCGTTCGTTTTTGCGCCTTGAGGAGCGCGATCAAAGCCCCAATCAGTATGACGTATTGCGCTCCGCAGGCATCCGTATCCCGCGGATATTTGCAAAACCGGAGGATATTGACCGGCTAACGCTCACCAAAGTGCACAACGCGACGCGTACGTATGAGCGCGAGAACTTTTTTGCACGCACGCCTCAAGAGTGGCACGCGTTGGCGAAAGAGAAAGTAAAAAGTGGCGCGGTCGCGGAAGCCGACATGCAAAAGGCTGTCATCGAAGAATTCATTCTCGGGGCTCCCATCAATTTCAATTTCTTTTTCTCACCTCTCCATAATCGACTTGAACTTATGGGGACCGATATCCGCCGGCAAACGTCGCTCGACGGCTGGCTCCGCCTGCCCGCTTCAGAACAGCTGAAAGTGGGCGGCGCTCCGTTCCATATTGAAACAGGACACATCGCAGTGACCGTCAAAGAAAGTCTTCTCGAAAAAGCGTATGAAGCCGGAGAAAAATTTGTTGCCGCCTGCAAACAGCATGATCCGCACGGCATCGTGGGCCCCTTTGCGCTCCAAGGCGCTGTCGAGACTGATGGGAAGAAAGAAGAGTTCGTGGTCTTTGATGTCAGTTTCCGCACTCCTGGAAGTCCTGGTATCGCGGCGACGCCCTATTCAAGCTATCTCTTTGGCCGACCAGTCTCCATGGGCGAGCGCATAGCCATGGAGGTTAAAGAAGCAGTTGCTGCGGGACGATTGGAGGATATTTGCTCGTAAATTATGACGCACAAGCTTGAACCACTCACTACTGTTTCTTCTGTTGACGGCCGCTATCACGCCCAAACGGAACCGTTGGCGAAGTATTTCAGCGAGTATGCGCTCATGCACAAGCGGTGCGTTGTCGAATGCGAATACCTCATCGCACTTTCCGAGAACCGGAAAACCGGCATGCGTGCCTTGAGTACGAAGGAAAAGGAGATGCTTCGAGAGATTGCCGATATTTCTTTGGACGATGCGCGCGTCGTGAAGAAAATCGAAAAAGAAGGATACAGAGGCATACCGGCAACAAATCATGACGTTAAGGCAGTTGAATATTATCTGAAAAGTAAATTCAAAGGCACGTCGCTTGAGGATGCTGCAGAATGGGTGCATTTTGGGCTTACGTCAGAAGATATCAACAGCGTCGCGTACGGGTTTGCGCTGCGTTCGGCGCTTGGGGAGGTCATACTTCCCGCACTCGAGGAAATCAGGGCAGAACTTGCAGCTCTTGCTCGTGCGCATGCCGCGACACCGATGCTCGCGCGCACCCACGGCCAGCCTGCTTCCCCCACGACGTTCGGAAAAGAGATGCGAGTTTTCGAAAGACGCCTTGCCTGGCAGTATGATGGACTTCGTAGGTCCATCATTTTAGTAAAATATGGCGGCGCGACCGGAAATTGGAACGCGCATACAATAGCTGCTTCTGGTGTTGATTGGCCGGTATTCGCAAGAAAATTCGTCTCACGACTTAATAAAGATTGGGGAATTAAGCTGGAACTCAATGAAATGACGACGCAAATTGAGCCGCACGATACCTATGCCGAGCTCTTTGACGCACTGCGGCGCATCAACACGATTTTCATCGATTTTTCGCAGGATATGTGGCGCTATATCAGTGATGGTTGGATCATACAGGTGCCGAAGAAGGGGGAGGTGGGCTCCTCCGCGATGCCGCACAAGGTGAACCCGATTGATTTCGAGAACGCGGAAGGGAATTTCGGTGTCGCAAACGCACTCTTCGAGCACTTCTCGCGCAAACTCCCTATCTCGCGCTTGCAGCGCGACCTATCGGACTCCACCGTCGAGCGCGCATTTGGCACTGCTTTCGCTCATTCGCTCATTGGTTACCAGTCGCTCGTGCGCGGCTTGGGGAAGATCGCAGTAAACGAAAAAGCGATGTTGGACGTTCTTATGGCACATCCGGAAGTCTTGGCGGAGGCATTCCAAACCGTCCTGCGACGCGAAGGCGTTGCTGTTCCGTATGAGAAGTTGAAAGAATTGACCCGCGGTCGGCAGGTGACGTTGGAAGATTTTTCCGCATTCATCGATGGGCTCGATGTGGGTTCAAAGATAAAAGAAAAGTTAAAGAAACTTCGGCCGGAGAGCTACATCGGTCTTGCTACGGAGATCGCTGCGAGGAAGTAATTACTGCTTCAAACCGAGGCCGGTACGTATGAGATACCAGCCCCGACGCTCCGACGTCTCGTCGGAGGTCGGGGTCCCGACCGAAGCGTCGGGATTGCTTCTATTGTTTCAACCCCAATCCCGTACGAATCAAGTACCAGTTAATCACGATGAACACAGCGATCATCACGAAGAGCACGGTAAAGGAGACCCAGAGCGAGACGTCGGCGATACCAAGAAAGCCGTAGCGGAAGCCGTTGATGAGATAGAAGATTGGATTTATATACGTTAGCGTCTGCCACCACTCGGGCAAAATGTGCACGGAATAAAAGACGCCGCCAAGATAGACAAGAGGAGTGAGGACGAATGTCGGAACAATCTGGATGCCGTCGAAGTTCTTTGCATAGATGCCGTTAATCAGGCCGCCAAGCGCGAAGAGGATGCTTGAGAGGATAAGGAATATGAGAATGACGAAGAAATTCGCGACTGCCGGCGCGGCAAAAAGCAAGGAAACGACAAGTACGAGAAGCCCAATGATGACGCCGCGCACAACACCCCCCGCGATGAATCCCGCGATCATGACCCATACCGGTGTCGGAGAGACGAGTATCTCGTCAATGTTGCGCGAGAAGAATTTTGAGGTGAAGAAGGTGAACGCGGTGTTGGAAAAAGCATTCGTCACGACCGCGAGCATGACGAGGCCGGGAATGACGAACTGCACGTACGAGTGCTCGCCGAATCCACCGATCCTATCGCCGAGGACCGAGCCGAAAATAAGGAAGTAGAGGACGGAGGTGATGACCGAGGGAAGGAAAGTCTGCGTCCAAATACGCATCATGCGTACGACATCCTTGCGCAGCATCGTATAAAAGCTGGTCCATTTTTGGTAGGAGTTCATAGTCACTTTTCACGCGTCAGTTGAAGAAAGACTTCTTCAAGCTTTCCGCCGCGGTAGCCGCCCTCATGTTTCTTTTCGTCGTGCAGTGCGAGAATTTCCTCTCTCGTTCCTTGAGCCACGATCTGTCCTTTATTAATGATCGCGATGTGCGCGGCAAGCTGCTCGGCCTCCTCGAGGTAGTGTGTCGTGAGGAGAATGGTGAGACCTTCGGCAGTGAGTTTTTTTAAGTAATCCCACATACTGCGGCGCAACTCCACATCAACCCCCGCGGTCGGCTCATCGAGAATCAAGAAGCGTGGCTTGTGAATAAGCGCGCGGGCAATCATGAGGCGGCGCTTCATGCCGCCGGAGAGCGTAAGCGTATTTTGGTGCATCTTCTCGCCGAGCCCCAAGTCTTTGAGGAGCTGTTCCGCGCGCGGAATGGCTTCGTGGCGGGGAATGCCGTAGTAGCCGCCTTGGTTCACCACGATATCGAATGCTTTTTCGAACGGGTTGAAATTGACCTCCTGCCCCACGAGTCCGATCTGCGCCTTCGCCATTTCCGGTTCCTTGTCGATGTCGTAGCCGAAAATCTTCACGGAACCTTCCGTTTTCGTCACGAGCCCGGTCGAGATGCCAATGATGGTCGTCTTTCCCGCGCCGTTGGGCCCCAAGAGAGCAAAAAAATCCCCCGCAGGTACCGTCAAAGAGACGCCCTTCAGCGCCTCGGTCCCATTCGCATATTTTTTCTTCAAGTCCTTTATTTCAAGTGCGGGTTCGGACATGACGAGGCATTGTATCATATTCGCTTTTCCCAAAAACAAAACCCGCCCTTGTGGAGGGGGCGGGTCGCGGCGTTAGGCCGCTACAGGAAAGAACTTCTCTTTCCACTTCTTGGTGAAGTGGTGGATGACGTGATGGATTGCGCCCACCTCGCCCTGCAACATGCTCAGCGCCTGGCCGATGATGTAGCGGGCGTAGTTGTCGCGGTCGTCCTCCTTAAAGTTCTCATGCAGGTTCACGTTCGGATGGTAACCGTGGGCAACGAAGGTCGCCACGACCTCGTCCTGTTGCTTCATGACCCCGATGTAATCGCTGGGGTCTTGATACTCGCAGAGCCAGTTCAGGACGGCGATGTTGTTGGTGAAGTCGAGATTTGGCAGTTGCCGCATCAGCTCGTCATGCTTTTGCTGCATCTTCTCTAACCTTTCCTTCGCCTCGCGTGCCGCTTTCTTGCCTTTCGGCGAGTTACGGTACGCTTCGGCACGACGTTCGGTTTCCTCACGGTAATAGGCGACGATACCTTCCGCTGTGGAGGTCTTGTCGGCGGCGAGCAGGATACCATTGAAGTACCCCTGCGCTTTGCCGTTCTTTTTTGCCGCGTTGACCAGCTCCTTCGCAGCTTCGTTGAGGTGTGAACCGGGAGCGAAATTTAGTTTCTTCATCGATCAACCCTTTCCTGTTGTGTAAGGAACAGATTGCTCTGAACCTAGGAAAATTATATATTAGGAAATGATTTTGTCAATGTCTGAAACAGGTCTCTATTCCAAGCTAAAATAGCAAATGGCGCGTATCTTGCTGTAACTTTTTAATGCCCCGATGTATCCCAATCTGGGCTTACGCTCGAATATGCTGCGAGTTTCTCTTTAAAAAGCTTTTGAATCCTATCCAGTGTTTCTTGCGTCTTTGCTTCAAAGCGGAGGACGAGAGAGGGGACATTTGAAGAGGCGCGGACGAGGCCCCAACCATCGTTGATGTAGACGCGGGCGCCGTTCACGTCCACGACTCGGTAGCCTGCTTTTTTAAACGTGGCGACAAGCTCATCGACAATTCGATATTTATCCTCGTCAGTTGTTTTAACATGGATAGTTGGCGTCGAAATGTAATAGGGCGTATCCGCAATAAGTTCGGAAATAGTTTTGTCTTGCGAGGAGATGTATTCAAGGAGCTTCAATCCAGCGAAGAACGCGTCGTCGAAACCGTAGTATCCTTCGGCGAAAAAGATATGGCCGCTCATCTCGCCTGCAAGTGCGGCTTTCTCTTCCGCCAATTTTGCCTTGATATAGGAATGGCCAGTCTTCCACATGACAGGAACACCGCCGTGAGCGGCAATGTCTTCGGGAAGCGCTTCGGAGACTTTCACATCGAAAACGATCTTTGCGCCAGGTTTTTTTGCAAGCACTAAACGTGAAAGAAGCATGAGATATCTATCTGCCCACACAATCTGGCCTTTTTCATCGACGACGCCAAGCCTATCGCCATCGCCGTCGAAAGCGAGGCCGATGTCGCACCCATTTGTCACAACCTGCGCGCCGGTATCCTGCATCATTTTTTCTCCTTCAGGGTTCGCCGTGTAGTTCGGGTACGTTGGGTCGACGTTGGTGAAATGTTCAACGACCTCATAACCCGCTTTGCGAAAGAGACTCGGGGCATAGAGGCCAGCAGTGCCATTTCCGGTGTTGATGAGTATTTTCAATTTCTTTTTGCACTGCGTCCGCCCGACAAGATCGTTCATGTATGCTTCGGCGATGTTTTCTTGCCCAATGATGGACTTACGATGTCCATCATTCACATAATTCTCTTTTTCAATAATTCCGTAGAGCTTCTTGATTTCCTCTGGACCGAGCGTTTTCGAAAGCTCAGTGCCGAGCTTGAGGCCGTTCCAGCCGACCGGATTGTGGCTTGCCGTTATCATGCAAAGTCCGCGAACATTGAAGTGATATTGCGCCCAATAGCTCATCGGGGTCGTCACCGTACCGATATCAATGACGTTGACACCGGATTCTATGAGCGCTTTTTTCGCCTGTGTGTGGAAGCTCTCGGAGGTGCCGCGAGCATCGTGGCCCACGATTGCGTCGGTAATGCCCGCATCTCGCAGCATTTTCGCGAAGCACCGCACGATATGGTAGATAGAATGCTCGTTTAATTCATCATCCGATTCGCGTCCGCGAATGTCGTATTCGCGGAACATCGTCTTTTTGAGCACGGCCATTGCCTCACTCTAGCGCATCTCGCGCGAGATATCGAGAGTCTGTGCTAATCACGGTCGCGATCATCTCCATTCTTATTCTCGTTCTTCTGCTCGTCTTTTTTGCTGTCGTCACGAGAAGAGGTGTCATTCCTCTGTGAGCGGGAGCGGGCTTTTTCGAGAGTCGGTGCCGCTTTGATGTAGACGTGCACGCTCTCAGAGGTCTTGAGCGACTCTTGCAGGGCGATGAATGCATCTCCGTGCGCACCATCTTCGAGAAGCTCTTTGCCGTCATTCAAAAGCTCCTCGGCAAATTCGATGTCTGTTTCTGCTTTTGCGCGCGCATCTTTGGTGAGCGAACGTGCGGAGCGAAGCGCCTTCTGCGCCGCCTTCAGGCTCTTTTCGGCGGCGCCCCGCATGCGCTCGACAGCTTTTGTGTCAGGCGCATCGGCGGGTGTTTCCGGAGACGTTGTTGCGGCGGGAGCGGGCGCTTCTACTGGAGTTGCAGCCATCGTAATGGCCGGGGCATCTGTATTTTTCACTGCATGTTCCGCCTGCTCTGCTTTGAGAGAGCGGGCGGCCGAAGGCGCGATGGACGCGGCGAAATCTGCAGGAAGCGGCGCGTTGAACGCAAGCCGCTCCTCTGCGTGCTCGCGAATGGAGGCGACGGCGCGGCTGGTTTCTCCGAGTGCTTGCGCGAAGCGCCCGTTCGGATGTTCTTCGCTTACACTGCGCACTTCGTGGAGGATCTCCTCGCGTGCGGCGAGGCGCGTCTCGAAACGCGTGCTCAATGCGACAGGTGCCGCGATGTCTTCCACATCTTCGGCTTCTACCTTTTCAATTTCTTCCGCGACGGCCTCGGCGTGCGATACGAACGCAACCGCGAGTGATTCTTGCACTGCTTCATCGAGGCGTCCTTCGGCGGCAAGCGTCGTCGCTTCCTCGATGCGGCGCTCGGCGAGCGTCATCTGCACCTCGGCTTTTGCTTCAGCGCTCGACGCCAGGGCGACCTTGACCGGTTCATTCACTTTTGTCTTCACGGCATAGAGCACATCGCCGGGGAGCGCGCTCTCGGCGGCATAGGAAATGCCGGTCGTCGAAACGAGAACAAGAACCAATGCGGCCGCGAGCGGACGGTGCAGGTAGATGACCCAGTCGCGCGTGATGGTGTATGACGTAACAGGCTCCGGCAGGGGATTGAAGCGCATGTAGCTCTCGAGGACGTTGCACATGCGTATCTTTTCCGGGTGCGAGAGCCGCACGCTGTCGGTCGCTTTCTTAATGTGTTTTTCAAATTCTTGACTCATATCATTCATTTCACTGCTTACAAGTCTGACTTGTACAACGACGTGCACAACAGGCGGAGTTTGAGTGTTCCGCGGTGCAGGCGCACGGAAACAACATTCTCGGTAACGCCTATCATACCCGCGATTTCCTTCGGCGTGAGGCCGTCGATGTAGCGCATAGTGACGACTTCCCGATAAGCGTCGGGAAGCTCGGGAATGTGCGCACGGATACGTTCGAAGAGGAGTGTTTCGTCGAGCTTCTCTTCTGTTTCGCGCACGCTCCCCTCGGAGAGCTTCCGCTCCAATTCTCCCGTGTCGTCTTCAAGCATCTCATCCAACGAGCCCTGCTTCGTTTTTCGATATTCGTCGATGATGAGGTTGTTCACGGTGCGATAGAGAAAGCTCTTAAAATTCTCCACCTCGCCGCCGCCGCGGATATAATCCCACGTCTTCAAAAAGGCGTCCTGCGTGATCTCCAGCGCGCGTTCGCGGTTGCTTAAGCGAAAGAACGCGTGCCGGAAAAGCTGGTCGGAATAGGTGTTGAACGCTTCCAGATAGGCTTGTTCCTGCTTTCGACGGGGGTCTGCCATAGTAGACGGCCATTGTAGCCTTGTATTACGCGCTACGTCCAGAAAAAGGAGCATACGATAACTACATCCGGCCGGATGTAGTCATCGTATGGTAAGGGGGTACGGGAGTGTACCGAAAGACGCGGGCGGCCCCGAGGGGCCGCCCGCGCCCGTACGGGGGCGTGCTACATAAGCGCGAGCACGATTATGCTCGCGATCAGGAGATTCAGATCCCACTGACTGATGTTCATTACTTGTGTTCTGGTCATAATCCGAGAGGTTACAGTAATGGCTCCTCTCACAACATGAAGACGACCCACACAATCGAGTCTTTCTTGACACATCGGCAGATTCATGATTCAGTGCCGCTGTCAACCTGAAACAGGGAGAAATGCATCATGCATATTCAGGTCGAGACCCGTCGCGGCGGGCGTGTGATCGAGAGGAAGACAATCGTCGTCGTGGCGCCGACAAGGCATCACAACGGTGTTCGGCAGCTCTGCCGGCGGGGGGACATCCTCCCGGCGTTCATCCTCGACCTCGCGCGCTCGCGGCAGGGCAGCTGGTGCCGTCGCTGGCGCAGACCAAGCAGCACCTAATCTCCCACCACCCCAATTGACGGGGGACGGGCCGCCCACAAAGCGGCCCGTTTGATTGCATAATTTCATAAGCGTAGGGTGGGTATTGTCAATTAGTAACATTCGTGATAGGAAACACACGGCGCGCTCTTTGATAAAGAACGATGCCAAACACCACAGTAGCAACCAAACTGGAAAGGATAGGCTCATGCCTACGATCCACATAACGCTCACCGGTGTTTCCCCCATCCTCATGAACCCCATGACCGAGGAGATCCTCGATCAGTTGTGGGCGCCGAGCGGCGGGCGGAAGGCCAAGGTGGAGATCACACCCAAGCAGGCCGCAGAAGCGAAGATCATCCGTCACACCGACGGGAAGATCGGCATCCCGGCCGAGTATTTGCTCGCGGCCCTCGTGACCGCCGGCAAGTTCGTGAAGTACGACCCGCGCAAGAACATGTCGACGAGCGACAGCTCGCTCGTCCCGGCCTTCATCTTCTTGGAGGACATGTTCTATCCCTTCAAGAAGCAGAAGACTCCGTGGGCCGTCGACAAGCGCCGCGGCGTCCTCAATAACGCCGGCAAGTCGGTCGCGGTCTGCATCGTCCGGCCGCGCTTCGACGAGTGGGAGTTCGACGTGACGGCGAGCTTCGCCGACATCGACGCGTCCAAGGTCCGCCAGCTCTTCGAGTACGCGGGCAAGGTCGCAGGACTTTGCGACTTCCGTCCGAGTTGTCGTGGCCCATTCGGTCGCTTCACCATCACCAAGTGGCAGGTGGTCGAGAAGGCGCTCGCGAAAGCCGCCTAAGCCTAACGCGAGCGAGTAAGCAACACTTCTCGATTGGGCGGTGTCGCTGGGAATGGTCCAGCTACCTCCGGTCTGATTGTGAGCACTGCGGGGCAGGGGCGCGAAATCGCCCCTGCCAAATCTCTTTAATTCTGATAGTCGGGTGTGAGCTCGGCCTGATGAGCTCGAAAGAGCGAAATCGGAATCCACCTGCGTTGCGTAGAGCTTCCTACACAAGCGTAGAGCATGCTTCGCTCCAGGTTTGGATTCGTATACTATGGGGCAGGAGCTTCTCCGGGAGCTCCTGCCAAACTCTGTCGCAAAGATTCTGATCGTCGGATGCAAGTCCGGCCTGATGATCGCGAAAGCGTGAAATCGGATTCCAGCATGGAATGGCTGGGCAAACCAACGCATAGTTGTTTCCAGTCTCGTGCTCTGAGGGCCGCGAGCGAGTTCGCTCGCTCGCGGTATTAGATCTTTGATTCATGTATTTCAGCACGCTCTTGCTACCTATGTTCAGCGGTGGCGTGCCCATCTACGCTCTGGGACGGAGTCGCGCGCCTGCGACTCCGTCAAAGTTCGTTGATTAGCTCATTGCAAAGTGAGCATATGTAGTCCACTGGCGCTTCGTCACGTTCTCTGCTGAAGAGTTCGGCACACCAAGCACCGCTGTGGAAAGCCAGATTGCGGGGCAGGGGCATCTTCAGATGCTCCTGCCAAACTTTCTTCATTCTGATAGTCGGATGCGAGTCCGGCCTGATGAGTCCGAAAGGATGAAATCAGAATACCGATCCTTGTGGTTAGCAAGCCTTCCCTGGCGCAGACTTCGGAATGGTAGCCTGGGGTCGACTCCGGGCCGGGGGCGCC
>JBBTXY010000021.1:0-16752 GCA_038062075.1 Patescibacteria group bacterium | reverse complement strand
GCGGCAATTCTGTTCTTTCAATAATTCATTAGCTCATTGCGAAATGGGCATAGTGTAATCTACACTTGCGCGACGCGTGGCGTCCTCCGCTGGTGAAGAGCTAACTGCACTATGGGGCAGGAACGTGAGCAATCACGTTCCTGCCAATTCTGATCGCGAGATGTGAATCTCGCCTGACGAGTCCCCGCCTCCGCCTGCTACGGCGGGCGCGGCGCAAGGACGAAATCAGAAGGTCTTTGACTCTTTCTTGAAAGGAGACAGCTATGAAGAAACATCTCGATCTCATGGGAGCATTCCCATTCGATCGCCACCCGCAGATGCGGGCTGGTCAACGCATCGCCCTCAAGCATCTGAAGGCGTGCCTCGAGAATGCAGCAGCGTTGTTCCCGGTCGTTCACCAGTCGCCAGTTGGCACTGGTAAGACGGCGCTCGGCTACACGTTCCTGAAGGCGTATCAGAACATCGGCGCACGACAACTGTTCTACAGCGCTCCTAATAAGACGCACGTGGAGCAAGTGCACACCATGTTCCCCGACGTCAAAGTCATGTTCGGTCGCAACGAACATCCGTGTCTCTACCCGGGGTATCCGGAGGGGACACGGGCGGACGACATTCCGTGCTCGATGCTGACGAACTGCCCGCATCGAGTCAATCCCGATACGGGCGAGACGCACACGCCGGGAGCGGCACGGTGTCCGTATCTGCAGCAGAAATACGAAGCAAAACAGGGCGGCATCGTCGCATGCACGCACGCGTTCCTCGTCTTCAACGTTCTTCTCTCGAAGCAGTTCGAGCCGGAAGCCGTTGTCATCGACGAGGCGCATCGTCTTGCGCAATCGTTCCGCTCCGTGCTCTCGACCGAGATCACAGATTATCGGCTTGTGCAGGCCATGGAAGCGGTCGAGGAAACCAGCCCGCGTCAATGCGAAAAACTGGCAGAATTCCTCGCTTCCCTCAAACGTACCGTCAAGCGCTACGCGCTCGATGTGGAGACGCTGCTCGAGGAAAAGCAGATATTGCGTCTCTATGAAACTCTTTCGGCCATCAACGCTGACAGGCTCGAAGCAGATGCGAAGCGTGCTGTTGAGAAAGGAAAGCTCCACCCGGTTGTGGATCGTGACACCCTGAAGCAAATCGAGGAAATCTCGCGGTCAATCCGCAGGTTCCAACATACGCTCAAGTTCACGCTCTCCGGCCAGACGGCTCGGGGCTACCCACTTGCGTACGTCATCGCCTCCGGTAAAACGGAGATGGGCCCGCACGATAAGGTGCAGTACCGTCTCACGATCAGGGATTACTACGTCGTGCCCCTGATCCAAAAGATGTTGCCGGAAGCCACATACGCGTATTCGGCGACCATCGTCGATCCGGAGATATTCTCGTACGAAACCGGCATCCGCGGATCGTATTTCTCGATTCCGTCGGATTTCCCGTCGGAGAATACGCGGCTGTATCTGCCGACTGATACGGCGAATCTCGCCGTGAAGGCTCGTCAGAAGCGCGATAAGACGAAGACCATTCGCCTTATTGCACGGACGGCGAAGCGATTCGCTGACAAAGAGACACGGTCGCTCGTGATCGTCGTTTCAAACGAAGAGCGTATGAAGTTCCTCGAGCTTGCGAAGGAAGAGGGGCTCACAACGCTCACCTACGGCAACGGCATACCGCCACGAGAGTGCGCGCGGCGATTCCTCGCAGGTGAAGGGGATTGCCTCGTTGGTACGACAGCAAACTTCGGCGAGGGGCTTGATCTTCCGGCGCAAGTGGCACCGGTCATATTCTGTCTTCGGCCGGGGTATCCGCATCCGGACGATCCTCAGACGCAATTTGAGGAGCGTCGGCTTCGTGGACAGCGGTGGAAGCTGTGGCAGTGGCGAGTGATGCTTGAGATGTTGCAGGCGCGCGGGCGCAACGTGCGTTCGGCGAATGACATCGGCGTCACCTTCCTCATCTCGCAGCAGTTTCGCAACTTCGCGTTCGGATCGCTTCCCGACCACCTGCAAGCCGCCTATCGCGGCAACTTGAAATGGGAAGAGTGTGTGAAGGACGCAGAACAGTTGCTTGCGCGCGAATAGTGCGTAAGCAAGCCTACTATGCTCGGTTCGCTGTACAAAAGTCCAGCCGAGTTTGGGAGTGTTTTCTGAGGGGCGAGGGCGCGCTTGCGTGCCCTCGCCATTTTTTGTATATTTTCTTTTCTTTGCAAGGTCGCATGCCGTTTGGTGCCGTGTACTTTTGTATGGAAGCGCAGAGTACGGGGTGAAGGCCGCTTGCGGCCTTCACCGATCTTTCAAGACAATTCGTTCTTTAGCTCATTTAATGAGCACAGGTAACGTTCGCCTTGGTAGGTTCGAGTTTGCTATGGCGGCGTCCGCTACGGGGCAGGAGGAACGAAAGTTTCTCCTGCCACTTCCGATAGCGAGATGTGAATCTCGCCTGATGATTCCCCGCCTCCGCCTGCTACGGCGGGCGTGGCGCAAGGATGAAATCGGAATTGGTTCGCCGATCACGTTGTATGGTGTGCCGGCGTGGCGTATTGCAAGACATGCTCCACTCCGCTGTTCTATTCTGGAGTTCCCTATGGGGCGGCAGGTCGTAAGACCTGCCGCTACGCTTTTTATGCAGTCATTGGCATCAATTTTCCTGCAATCATTTGAAATAGTTCGGCGTGGGTGGGGATGTGCTCGTCGGGGTGTTTTTCGCGTAGGTGCGCACGCAGCGCGCCCGCACTCCAGCGTTGTGCGAGAATTTCAACGGCTTCCTTATGCGTGTCGGCGTGGACGGATGCCACGTCGCCGCACGAACACATGATAGTGAATGTCGCCATACGATTTACCAGCGTTAGGCTTTTAAAACGCAGGCCTCTTCATGCAGCAAAAGTCTCTCGACTCCCCGATGGAGAAGCCCACACCAACGTGTGGGCTTCTCCCTTGTCGAGCTTGCTCCTTCGGAGAATGAGTTCTGCATTTGTACCACGTGGGCTCCGAGTCGGATCCCGAGAAAGGTTTAGTTGAGAACTATTCCGAAAGAACAAACTTACCTTCAAGTGTGGGCAAAAAAATAGAAAAGTCAATGCGCTGTGCGGGCAATTTTCGCGGATATCGTGTGGAGAAGTATGTGCACAAGTGCACTTTTTCTGTGGACAGTTGTTTCCAGAAGGTTTGGTGCGAGCGAGATTCAGTGCGGCAGTGCTATTCCGCGAATGTTGCAACTTGCTGGAGAGGCCTCAATTGGCCGCGGAGCGTTCGTGATGCTTCTAACACCTCTATCAATATCGGCTCGTCATTCTTTCCGAAGTGTACGACAAGGTTTCCCATTTCTTTTGCATGGTCAATAACCGCATGAGGGTGTCCTTCAATACTTAGAACGTCTGCGTCGGAGTCGTAGCGCACTTTGACCTTGTTTTTGGCGTTCATAGTGTGATTTTCGTCCCGGGTAGAAAGTGATAATCACTATTGTATCACCTTCTACTTTGTGCACAATGCGAAGCACCCGTCGTGCATCAAAGTGGCCCTGCGCGATACAGAGCGGAAATCGCGAGGTTCTGTCAACATAATCCGGATTGCGGAGCACGGAAATCACCAGTGCTTGAGTAATTCTTACGCCGTGCGCACGCAACACATCGAATTTCTGCTCGGCGTGTTTTGTGAATCTGATGCGCATGGGTGATGGGGAGCTGTCTCTCACCGATAGCACATACGCAGACGTCACAAAAAAACTTATGTAGCTGCGGCGAGGTTGCGTGCTATTTGTTCGTGTACTTGTGCGACGCTGGGGGCTTGCTCACCGGGGTGCATTTCTTGAAAATGCGCCGTAATCGCTGTTTGGTCCATAATGCTCTGGAGGTCTTTGACTGCCTCGTCGCGTGTCGCACCTTCGCCAGAAAAAACCTGGCCGCATGAGCAGGTCATTGAGAAGGTTGCCATGTCGCTAGTATACCCCCCACGCAAATGGCAACCGCGGCATTGTCCAGGGTATACTGTTCATAATGTCACAGGAACATTTGGCCGTGCGGACGCACGAGAAGATGCGAGATGTGCTTTTGGTGCCGGACGCGCCGGGGCCTGCCGTCCATTACTACATGATCCGCGGGGGCTCCGAGCAGCGCAATATCACGGTCTGGGAGCCAGGCACGGTCGGGGGTGAGTACATCAAGACCTACGGGCACTATCACATCGGGCAGCTCGACGAGACGTATTGGCTCCTGCTTGGTGAAGGCGTTTTGTTGCAGCAAAAACTCGTGCATGAAGATGACGTTGCCCAGCCGGATCGGGTGGAAGAGTTTCGTGCTATCGTCATGAAAGCAGGCGATTCCGCCTATATGCCGCCGGGCTACGGCCACCTCGTCGCGAACATCGGGAAAACGTATCTTGTCACCGCTGACGACAGCCCTGTAGACTTTGGCGACAAAAATCCCGTCTCCATGCCCGGCCATGCCGATTACGAAATGGTGCGGCAGATGCGCGGCTTCGCCTACTACGTTGTCGAAAGAGATGGGAAGCCTGCCCTCGTCAAAAACCCGCTCTACAAAGAAGTGCAAAAGAGCGATTCCGGCGGCCTGCCGGTTGTCGGGTAATATAAGTTGTGTTGTGATGCGTTGTGCACAGTCGTCTCTTTTTACCGTTCCTTTATGCCGTTGTGCTAGACTCAACCCATGTATCTCAAGGCTTGCGACGCGTGTAAAATAGTCATTGAAGGCGGCATTGAAGTGACCACCATATCTGGCATTCGGCATTGCGGTTACCATCTGTGCGAGAATTGCGGCGCACCGATTACCGAAGTATTGGAAACCTACAAAGCAAACAATATTCTGGTATGAAGAAGCGTGCGGTAAAAAAGAAGAGTGAAATAGGGGAGCTTTTCAGGTTTGTTCGTGATCAGGTAGCTACAAAAGGTGATATAGGCGAAATTCTGATTGAAATCAAAGAGATAAAAGAGCGACTCAAAGAGCTCGAAGAGCAGGTTGGTAATCATTCTGGTCATAGTAAAGAGATAGATCATGCGCTAGAGCGCATCGCACGTATTGAAAAGCATGTCGGTATTGGACGTGCGTAGCCACATGGAAAGAAAATTTCCGGAAGGATTTTATTGGGGCGCCGCGACGTCGTCCTTTCAGACCGAAGGCGGCATCGAGAACATGGATTGGGCACAGGCGGCGCGCGAGGGAAAGGTTCCTCCGATCGGACGTGCCTGTGATTTTTATAATCGCTACGAATCAGATTTTGATATCGCAAAAAAACTCGGGCATAACTGTCATCGTATCTCAATTGAATGGTCACGCATTGAGCCGGAGGAAGGGAAGTTTGATGAGAAAGAAGTAGAACATTACTTGAAAGTGCTTGCGGCACTGCGCGCGCGGCACATCAAGCCCTTTATTACCATCTGGCACTTTACACTGCCCTTGTGGTTTTCAGAGAGTGGAGGATTCGAGCGAAAAGACTCGCCAGAGATTTTCGCGCGCTACTGCGGCTTCGTCGCCAAAAAACTCGGGAACGACTGTCGCCACTTTGCAACCATTAATGAGCCGTTGCCATATACGACGAACGGCTGGGTCCGCGGCTCATGGCCTCCCTTCAAGGAAGTACCCGGCCTCGGATGGGCGCTTGCGCACATTCCCGGCCATCGGGAGATTCAAAAACGTCCAAGTTGGGTGAATGTTTGGCGATATTTTCGCGTGCGCAAGCATCTCGCACGGGCGCATAATCTCGCGTACGACGCGATCAAGACCAACGCCTTCGGTGCCGAGGTCGGTATTGTGCATCAGGTAATCCTCTTCCATGCGGACGGGAATCCGTTCAACAAGTTGCTGGCGTGGTTCATGAATTGGTTCTGGACGCACTCTTTTTTGATGCATATCTATCGTAAGTGCGATTCCATCGGTATCAACTATTACCTCCATAAGAAATTCGGCGACACGGCGGTGTATAAAAAAACGGACATGGGCTGGGATGTCTATCCTGAAGGTCTCTGTGGCGCGCTCTTGATGGTGAAGCGGTATGGAAAGCCGGTGTGGGTCGCGGAGGCCGGTGTCGCGGATGCGGACGATGATATGCGTGCCGACTACATCACGCGTCTTATCCGCTGCATGCATACGGCAATACAGCAAGGCGTCGATCTGCGCGGCTATATGTATTGGTCACTCTTTGATAATTATGAGCTTGCGCACGGCTATTCGAAACGCTTCGGTCTTGTGGAGGTTGATTACGACACGTTGGAGCGAAGAATCCGCCCCAGTGCCTACGTGTTTAAAGAGATAATCGAGCGAAACGCCTTGGTAGATTGACTGAAAATCGCGAACTGCTTCGTTGCGGGGTCCCCTGCGTCACCCTCGCCGTATGCTCGATACGTCTCGGGCGCCGCTTTCCCCGCGCCTCGCACTTCATCGATTTTCAGTCAATCTCCGATGATAGAATGAACCTATGATCGTCTGGGTATCGCTCGCGGCTCTTGCGCAGTTCATCACGGCGTTCACAATTCTTGTGGACAAATATGTCCTCGTGAGCCGGTTCTACGCGGGGAAGCCAATCGTGTACACGTTCTACGTGAGCATCCTCTCGTCATTTGTCTTCGTGCTCGTCCCGTTCGGCCTCATCTCATGGCCGACGCGGGAAGTCGCCGGGCTCTCGCTCCATGCGGCCGCCGCCTTCCTTGCCGGACTCTATTTCCTCTATGCCGCCTTGAAGAAAGGGCACGCATCGGATGCGATCCCCATCATCGGGGCGACGACGGCGATCACCGCCTCGATCCTCGCGTTCTTTTTCCTCAAGGAAGACCTGCCGCTCGCGTTCCTGCCCGCATTTGGATTCTTCGTCGTGGGCACGTTCCTCATCTCGCACTTCCACCTCTCGCTTCGGGAGCTCTCGCTCGTCATTCTCTCAGGCGCCTTGTTCGGCGCCTCGTCAGTCCTTTTGAAAATAATATTCCTCCAGGCCTCGTTCATCGACGGTTTCTTCTGGTCGCGCGCCGCGCTCGTCGTCGGCGCGCTCCTCCTTCTCCTATGGCCGCCGAACAGGGAAGCTATCTTCCACAGCGTCCGGCGCTCGCGCAGCTCGACCAAATGGCTCATCGTCGGGAATAAAGCGCTCGCGGGGGTAGCGTCGGTCTTGACGCTCTTTGCCATCAGCCTCGGCTCGGTCTCGGTCGTGAATGCAATGACCGGCCTGCAGTTCGCGTTCCTCCTTATGTTCGCGTATCTGGGGGCGCACTGGCTTCCTGTAGTGTTCAAAGGGGAGGTGCATCGGCATCATTTCCCGCACAAGCTCTATGGCACGATCTGCATCATGCTTGGTATCATCGCACTCTTTGTCGTTCAATAACCACTACCATGCGGCGCTTTGCGATATGGCTTGGCATCTTCCTCCTTGTGTTCGGCGCGGCGCTGTGGCTTGTGTCGCTCCGCCCCGCGCCGGAGGCAATCACCTACGGCGTCTCGTTCACGAAGCTGCAGGCCGACGAGCTTGGGCTTGATTGGAAGAAGGTGTACCTGGCAATGCTCGACGATCTCGGTGTGAGGCACGTGCGGCTCGCTGCGCATTGGCCGATGGTAGAGCCGGAGCGTGATGTCTACGATTTTTCCGCGCTTGATTTTCAGATACGCGAGGCGAGCGAGCGTGATGCCGAGATAATCCTCGCGGTTGGCCGCAGGCTTCCGCGCTGGCCGGAGTGCCATACGCCGCGATGGGTCGGATACATGTCGTGGGAGGAGCAAAAAATGGAACTTCGGCAATACCTCGCGGCTGTCATTGAGCGCTACAAAGATGAAAAGGTGCTCACCTATTGGCAAGTTGAGAACGAGCCGTACTTAGAGGTCTTTGCACGTCAGTTTTGCGGAGAGCTTGATGAGGATTTTCTTAAAGAAGAAATTGCACTGGTGAGGTCGCTCGACCCCACGCGGCCGGTTCTCGTCACTGATAGCGGCAACTTGGGCACGTGGTATGGTGCCTATACGGCAGGGGACGCATTCGGCACGAGCGTGTATGTCCACTTCTGGACGCCGGAGTTGGGGCAATTCAAGACGATACTGCCGCCGGCCTTCTACCGCATCAAGACGAATCTTGCGCAACTTCTCTTTGGCGCAAAACCGGTCTTCCTCATTGAGCTCTCCGGCGAGCCGTGGCTTATCGAACCTATCGTAGAGACTCCGGTCGAAGCGCAGCTCTGGCGCATGGATATAGAAAAATTCAATGACATTCTGGCCTATGCCGAAAAGACCCGCCTCGACACCCAGTACCTCTGGGGGCCGGAGTGGTGGTACTACATGAAAGAGCAGGGGCATCCGGAATTCTGGGATCGAGCGAAGGAATTATTCACACATTAGCATTTACGATATCTCTGTCCGGCCGGATATAATTATCGTATGGGGCATCTTGAGGAAAAAAGTCGGAAACGAACACGCAATGAATTGATTTCTGCACTCATACTGGGTTCGGTTTGGCTCGCAGGTGGGATTGCGATTGTGTTAATCGCACCAAATGTCCTGGGAGCAATGGGCAAGCTCGGTCTCACGCCGAAAGCGAGACAGGAAGAATATGTCAGTGTGGCTCGCCGTCGCCTCAAAAAACAAGGGTACTTACTCGAAAAAGACGGCCATCTACACTTAACATCGAAGGGGGTGGCTCGCCTGCAATTCCTCGCGCTCTCACTTGCAAGCATTGCGTCTAAAGCGCGCTGGGATGAAAAGTGGCGAGTATTGATATTTGATATTCCTGATAAACGGAGTGGAGTTCGTGCCCGCATACGGGAGCAGTTACGCATGGCCGGATTCAAGCGACTTCAACACAGTGTTTGGATAAATCCCTATCCATGCGAAGAATTTGTGGCGCTTCTGAAAACAGAATTTAGAGTCGGCAAGCATCTCATCTATCTTATTGTTGATGTGCTCGAATATGATTCGGAGTGGCGGTCGCGGTTCGGGCTTGTTACCCGACCGCACGATGAACCACCCCCTCTCCAACTGCCCAAGGCTCTCGATGCTATCCTCGAACCAATTTTACCAAAACGATAACTATGTCTGGGCGGATACAGTTATCGTATCTTTGGTTGACGGGTGCATTTACACATCATATATGGCGATACTTTTTTCAGCTCATGCAACGAGCTCCAGCATCGCATACTGAGTGGCGTGGAGTGGCGTGGTAAACTTTCGGCATGAACATCGTATTCGATATCGGCGGGACGAAGATGCGTGTTGCCGCCGCGCGCGGGGACGAGCTCGGCGAGGTGCAGATCGCGCCAACGCCGCACGAACCGGGCGACGGGATCGCGCAGCTGCAGGAGCTCGCGCGCGCGGTGGCGGCGGAGAGTGGTATTGAAGCTGTCGCAGGGTGTATCGCGGGAAGTGTAAATGAAAAAGGTGAGATTTTTGATGCACGGAATTTACAGGAGTGGGAGGGAGTGAACATCGTGGATGAACTTTCAGACGCGTTTGGCGTGCGCGTGCCTGTGGTGCATGACGCCGCCGCGGCGGGGCTGGGGGAGGCGCATGTCGGAGCGGGAAAAGGCGCATCAGTGCTGGTCTACGTTACGGTTTCGACCGGCGTCGGAGGTGCACGGATAGTCAATGGGAAGATAGATGCCGCGGGCGGCATCGGCCATACCAACGTTGGAGAGTCTGACCTCGAAAGTCTGGTTTCCGGGACCGCCGTGACGCGGAAGTTCGGCATCCATCCGAAGGATTTGGAATCGCTTGAGGAGCGCAACAAGCTTGCGGACCTTCTCGCGGAAGGCCTCGCGGTGCTTGTTGAGAAATGGTCGCCAGATACGATTGTACTCGGCGGCTCGATGATCGTCGGCGTGAATCCAATTCCCCTGGCGCGAACCGCAGAATCGCTTGCCAAACGGCTCACAATGCATCCCAAACCACCCATCATAAAGATGGCTCAACTAGGCGACAATGGAGGCCTCCACGGCGCGGCCATACTTGCCCAAGAGATCCTGCCTGCCCTGCCTGACCGGCAGGCGGGCGGCCAGGCGGGGTTGTCCACGGAGTAAGGGTTGCACGCCTACGCGAGGGGTAGAGGGAAGTACAATAAAGGCATTATCCTAAGCGCATGACGATATGGCGGAGACAATGGCGTATTGCGTGAAGTGCCGCGCGAAACGCGAGATGAAGAATGCCAAAGAAGTCTCAATGAAAGGTGGAAGGCGCGCAATGTCAGGCGTGTGCGCAAAGTGCGGGACGAAGATGTTCAAGATACTGGGAAAGAAAAAGTAGAAGACGTTGTGAATGCGCACGAAAGAACCGCCTTCAGTAAAACTCTGCGCAATACGCAGAGTTTTACTTTGAGAACCCTCGGTTCTCAACGCCCCGCCTTAATTTCACTAGTGAAATTAAGGCGGGGCTGCTCTCCAACACGGGAAAACTACAGTTTTCCCGACCCCTTTCGTCCATGCTTCACAATGTGAAGCTTGGCGGTTCTTTCGTGCACACATGGACACATCAAACTCTCACGACCGTGAGAGTTTGATGTGTAGGTACCTTTGCAATAATGTGAGAGAGGGGGTATTCAAGGTATTCACGAATGCAGAAATGTCCGGAACCCCCATTTTGTAATCTCCACAAGTGCGACATTCATGATGAGCCAGAGGAGAATAACTCCGGTGAGCGCCAAGGGAATCGTCGTGAGCTCGAAGAGGTTCTGGAAGAAGGGAATGGTCACGCTTGCGCCGATGAGGAGAGCGCCGAGTGCCACGCTGACGTTGAGCGCGCGATTCTCGAAGAGAGGGTATGAGAACAGCGGGCGGCGCAGGCTTTTGAAAGAATACGCGACCACGAGCCCGTAGAGCGCGAAACAGACGAAGACAACCGAGCGTGCGTGCTCGATGTCGACGCCGAGGGAGAGAAGGAACCAATACATGCCGAATAAAAGGACGGAAGTAGCAAGACCGATGCCAAGCGTCAAGACCTTCACCTCGCGCGTGAGGATATCTGCTTTTGTCTGTGCGCCGCCGTGGCTCTCGAATTCTTTCTCGAAAGCGAACGAGAGCGCCGGCAAACTGTCGGTAAAGAAATTGACCCAGATGATCTGCAGGGCGGAGATGGGGAGCGGCAAGCCGACGATCAAGGCACCGCCGATCAAGATAACCGCATCGAGACAGGTCGAGGTGAGATACACGAAGACCTTCCGGATATTTTCGAGCATGCGCCGGCCTTCTTCGATGGCGCGCACGATGGTGGTGAAATTGTCATCGAGAAGAACAAGCCCCGAGGCGCTCTTCGCGACATCGGTCCCGGCTCCTAATGCGATGCCGATGTCCACTGCTTTGAGGGACGGAGCATCATTCACGCCGTCCCCAGTCATCGCAACGACTTCTCCGGCTTTTTGATACAGTTTTCCGATACGGAGCTTATCTTCCGGCGTCACGCGAGCAAAGATCCGAATTTTCGGAAGGGCTTTCGTAAGCTCTTCGTCAGAGAGCTGCCGTATCTCCTCGCCGGAGAGGACGCTGCTCTCATCAGCATCCCATCCCAATTCCCGCGCGACGGCGATCGCTGTGCCTTTGAGGTCTCCCGTCACCATGACGACCCGCGCGCCGAGGTGTTCCATTTTCTGGAGGGCTCCCTTCGCGTCGGCGCGTATCGGGTCTCGAAAGACGAGGACGCCGAGGAATTCGAGATCGGAGGCGTGATCCGGCCGCGCGCTGCCATTTTTAAAGTGCGCGGTCTTCTCGCGCGGGAAGCGCGCGACTCCCAAAAGTCGCTTGCCTTCGGCGCTCACGCGATGGATCTCGTTCTCGATCGAAAGGTAGTCGTCCTTGGTGAGGCGGGATCGCTGCAAAAGGATATCTGGCGCGCCGACCGCGACATAGATCTCTTTCACGTGGTTCCCGGAGATGGAAAATTTGTTCGTCGAATTGAAGGAGAGGAGCGAGGCGCGCGTGCGGCCGAAGCCGCGGACATCAAACCCATGCTCGCGCGCTGCACGCGCGATCGCTGTCTCAATGGGCCGTCCGAGAAAGCGCCACTCTTGCGTCGGATCATCCGGATTTTCAAGAATCACATCGGCGCCCCAGAGCGCTGCTTCCAGAATTTCCCTCTCCGCGGGCGAGAGGCGCGCCAAAGTCTCCCGCGCCTCGGGTTCGTGCAGGAGCTCATCGCGCGTTCGTATGTCGACGAGCTTCATGTTCGCTTCGGTCAAGGTCCCTGTTTTATCGGTCATGATGACACTCGTTGAGCCTAGGGTCTCCGCCGCCGCGAGATTGCGCATGATGCCTTTGCGCGCGGCCAGACGCTCCACGCCGATCGCGAGGATGACGGTAAGCGCGATGGGCAAGGCTTCGGGGATGGCGCCGACGGAGACCGCAGCGGCCATGAGGAGCATCTCGAAAAGAGGAATGCCGCGCGCGAGCCCGAGGAAGAAAATGACGATGACGAGAGCGACAATAAGTGAGAAGATGAACCATCCGAGACGCGAGAGCGCGCGCTGCAAAGGCGTCGCCTCCTGGCGCGTCTCCGAGACAAGAAGCGCGATACGGCCGATTTCAGTGTGTGCGTCGGTCGCACTGACGATTGCGACGCCGGTGCCTTCGACAACGAGGGTCCCGGCGAAGACCATGTTCGTCCGCTCAGGAAGGATGGTTCCTTCGGAGAGCACCTTGATTTTTTTATGGACGGAGAGCGATTCTCCCGTGAGAACGGATTCGTCAACCGAGAGGTCATGGACTTCAAGGAGGCGCGCGTCGGCGGGGACGCGCGCGCCGGAAGCGAGATGGATGACATCGCCAGGGACGAGGAGTACGGAGTCTATCTCTTCTTCGATGCTATCCCGCACGACGCGCGCCCGCTCTTTGATGTAGGTTGTGAGTTTTTCAAGCGTCGTTTCCGCACGGAATTCCTGATAGAACCCGAGGCCGGCATTCACGAGGATGGCAAGTGCGATGACAGCCGTGTCAATCCACTCGCGCAAAATAATTGTGAGAGCCGCCGCCGCGATGAGGATGAAAATGAGAGGCGAGGTGAATTGCCGGGCAAGGATGCCGAGGACTGTGAAGCGCCGCGCGCGCGGCAGGGTATTTGCGCCAAAGCGCCGCCGGCGCGCATCCGCTTCAACTTAGGTCAAGCCCAGCGCACTCGTCTCCAGCGCCGCGAGCGCCTCCTCGGCGCTGTGCGACCACACGAATGGTTGTGCTTCCCTATGCATTCTCGTTCATTATACGCGATGTTTAGGAGGAGCGCCGGGGGCGCGTGGCCGTCACCCGAACTTACAGTTCCTGCACGTGTGTTCATATATCACCAGTACGATATGTTTTGCATGCTTTTTCGTATGCTGCGCCAGGTTCTCTGACGGCCACGCGCCCTCGGCGCTCCACGAGAAGTTATGCTGATGTTGGGGGTCATACACTCGTGCTCAAACGGCTCAATTACACCATGTGGGCCGTTAAGCAGTCACCCGAAAAAACGCCCGACACATGCTACTATTTTTGCTATGAGAGAAACGGTCATGATTCGTCAGAGCACGGCTGATCCTGATAATCCCGACAAAGGCACCCATGCGGAAGCGGTTGCATTCGTGAACAAACACCGCGATTTTTTCGAGCACTATGCACGCGGAAAAGTATCTTTTAAGCCAGCGCCTCCGGGGTTGGAAACATTCGCGTTCGACCTGAATTCCAACGACATTTACATTAATTCCGTGTTCTATAAAAAGCGGGGGTTTTCGGATGAAAAAACATCGTTTGCAACGTGCCACGAAGTTGAGCACTTTGAAGAAAAGAAACAATTACTTGCCGAAAAAGGGGGCGCGAAAGTCTTCGCGAAATATATCGAGCGGATAAAAGACGATAAGGCATTCGGGCTTTTGGATAATTGTGTGGCGGATATCCGGGAAAATCGCGCGGTTGTCTCGAAGACAAGCGATGCGTTCCGTGAACTGGAGCAAGATTTATATCGCAACGATCTTTTCAAAGATGTCGATTTCACCAAAGAGCCGAAGCATATCCAGTTCGCGCAAGCGCTTTTGCGCGAGTCGCGTGTTTCGAGCGAGAAATGCACCGTGGCACCTGAAGTCCGAGAAAAAATAGATGGAATATATGCAAAAAGGGGAAACGATGGGACGAGCCTACTTGGTGCTATGACGCATCCGGATACGCCGATGTCAACGCGACTTAAATTGCAAGACAAGTATTTGTGGCCGATTGTTGAGGAGTTGCGCAAGAAAGATGTTGAGGAAAATAAACAAAAACAACAAGGGCAAGGACAGCCAAAGAATGAGCCGCAATCGGGACAAGGTCAGCTGCAAGAAGGCGGACAAGGGAAGAAAGGAAGGCGGGGTTGGTTAGGGAAAAAGAAAAAAGAAAAAACCGTACCGCAACCACAGGTTCAGAAAACACCACCAGAATCTTCCGCACAAGTACCCAAAGAAACCGATCCGAACAAGATTTTTGCAGATGACTACAAAAAAGCGCAGGAAAAAGTAATGAACGCGGTGCCAATCGAGAAGCAGGAGGAAGCGCTGAAGGCATGGAAAGAGGGGGATAATTTGCTTGAAAATGCAGATCAAAGTTATGCGGATAAGCTGGGTGTGAAAAAACACGACTTGCAGAATTATCGCCGCATCGCAGAATCATTGAATCACATAACGAATCCGGAAACCAACGAGCGCGTCGTAGAAGAACTGCGAGTACTCATTGAGCGCATTATCGCCAAGCGCCTGAAGCCCACCCCCGCACCACGCTACCCGTTGGAAGAAGGGGAAGATCTCGTCGATCCGGCAGGGCTTGTCGCTGATGTGAAGGCAGGAAACCTTGAACCGAAAGTGTGGGAGACTACAGAGACACAAGAACGCCGAGGCGCGCGATTCGGCGAAATCGAAATCACACTCGTATTCGACAGGTCCGGCTCGATGGAGCACGGGGGCAAGTTGCAGGAACAACGCAAGGCCGGGGTGCTTGTAATGGAAGCGCTGAAAGCGCTGAATGAGCGCGCCGATGAGGAGCGAACACGCATGGATACGTCACTCGAGGTACGTTCGGAAGCCTACGCGTTCCGTGCCTCGGCGGGCGATGGGACACCACTCAAGCCGATGAGTAAAGAGCTTTCCGAAAAACAACGCATCGACATCGCGACGGTACTTGGTTCCGCACCCGGTACAGGCACGAATGATTTTACGCCACTCGAAGCCGTTGCCGGGAGCCTCACTCCCGAGATCGGGCAAAAAATCGCGGACGGCGAGTTGAAGAAAATCATCATCGTATTCACTGACGGTGGGAGCGATAGCGTCTCACGCGTGCAAACCGCACTCAAGGGTTTGCGAAGTAAGAGTGTCGTCGTGATTGGCATCGGTGTCACTGAGAGTGGCGCTCCGGCCTTGGAGACATACGCCCCGAATGCCGTCCTTGCTCCCCGTGCAGAAGACCTCCCGCGTGTCCTCGCGGATATCCTCAAAGAACATTTGGCCGACATATAGCCGTGCTACGATAAACGCACTATGGTTGAAAAACCGAAGGTAAATCTCGATAAAGTCGCACAACAACGGGCCGCACTCCGCAAGGCCCTCGAGGAGGCAGGAGGCAATTCCACCGCCGTACTCCAAGATATTCGTGCAGGCAGAAAGCCCGAAGAACACTCTCTTGCCTCGCTTCCCGGCCTAAAGAGGAAGATTACCTCCCGCATTGCGGACAACCTTGCAGAGGTAGATAAAAGCGCAAAAACCTTCTCTTTGAAAGGAAAAGGCGCTCTTACAAAAGCAAAAGAGCAATTGCGTGCAGATAAAACAATAAGCGAACGAACAGTCCTCGACGAAGACGCGCTTCGCCGCGAGATCGGACCGGTATTCGATGAATACATGCAGCGTGAGCGCGATTCATATGAGTTACGTGATATCGAAACGAGTTGGCTCAGATCCAACACTGATTCGGCTCGAAACGAGTTACAGAGCGTTATGCGTGATATGCGTAAACAAATCAGCGAACAAGATAGTAAGATCCGAAAAGAGCACCCGCGCGAATCGCGCGCAATAGATCTTACGACGTACGTTGATCAACTCAAGAGAGAAGGCCATATCGCGCAAACACCATATGTCAACCAATGTTTAACGAGTATTGGTGAGCGCATGCGAACGGGGAAACCAATATTCCTCCACGGTCCGACTGGGACAGGTAAAACCTCGCTTGCACGTCGGGCAGCAACAAGCTACAGCGGTCACGACGCGGAAATGGTGTATTGCAATCCGCAGACGCGCGAATCAAATATTTGGGGGAAAACCGGTATCCGTCCCGCCGCAAATGGCGCGATAGAGACGGTCGACGTCTTCGGTCCTCTCGCGCGCGCGATGCAGGAAGGGAAACCAGTTATCTTCGACGAATTCACTGCGCTTCCGAAAGAGCAGATGGTGTTCATTAAGGGTGTTTTCAATGCAAAGCCAGGAGACACCGTGAATATTGTTGGGAATGGTCGCGTTACGATTCAGTCGGGTTTCCAGATGATATTCACCGCAAATCTCAAATCCGAGAAGAATCCGGAGCGGCAGGAGCTTCCGCCTGAGATCGCACGCGAATTCGAACAGAACAATCTTGAAATCCTATATAACCCCCCGCATGAAGCCTTCGACATCATGCTCGCACGCCTCATGCAGCCGGACGGCTCAGTACAGATGTCGTGGCATGACCTCAATACGACGCTTCCGAAATTCTGCGAAGCGCTGCGTGAGATTCAGATTGCCTACTATGATCGCGAACGACCGGACATGGCGAGGCTGACAGGCACTCTCGAGGCGGGTGGTCGATCGCCTTCTTTGAAGAAATTCGTCATGACACAGG
>JBBTXY010000020.1:0-29346 GCA_038062075.1 Patescibacteria group bacterium | reverse complement strand
TTTGTCGTGAGCGATTTTTCTTTCGGGTGAAAAGGTCGATCCCGACAGAGAGCCACATTAACAAGATTACAAACATTAATTACTAACAGCCGCAACCAGCAAGGTGTCACCTTGATGGTTGGGGCACAAAAATATATGACAGGAATACTAAATGCACGAATACTGGCGAGTGTCGCGATGCTTGTCTTCGTGGGCGCGGTTGTCGCAGGTTCGACGGGCGCGTTCTTCTCGGATACGGAAACCTCGACGGGAAACACGTTTACGGCAGGGGCATTGGATCTCAAAGTGGACTCACAGTCGCATTTTAACGGATTGGTGTGTCGAATCGGCGCCCAGAATGAAGTAAACCCAGGAGTTCTAGGATGGCATCACCCAACAGATGATTCGCTTGTTGGGCCTGAACACTTTCCTCAGCCGGGCGATCCCTGCACGGGAACTTGGGCTGAGAGCGACCTGATCGCAGACTCGCTTGCGTTCCGATTCTTCAACTTTGACGACTTGAAGCCGGGTGATGAGGGGGAAAACACAATCTCTCTGCACGTCCTCGACAATGACGCGTGGGGGTGCTTTACGGTGGACAATGTCGTAGATAGCGACGTAACTTGCACCGAGCCTGAAAGCGAAGACGTGGATGACCTTAGCTGCACACCCAATGGAAATGTTGCAGTGGGCGAACTCGGTGCAGCACTTACCTTCGACGCATGGCTTGATGAAGGTACCACACCGGGATTCCAGTGTAATAATCCAGATGTACCGGCAACAGCAGGCGCATCTTGCGATGCAGATCCTGAAGAGGGCGACAACATCTTGAACGGTGTTGAACAGCTCTTCTGGGACGATGAAACGGTGGATGAAGCATCAGAAGGTCCGTTCGCAATGAGTAACGTCTTATCGACTGCGTACGCGCTACACCAGTGCACCGATGCGACAGGGCATACCGAATACGGACTATGCCACGGCCTCGCGTTAGACGGTCGTATGGTTGGAAGCGCGACGTATTACTGGGGTCTCGCGTGGAGCATTCCGGGAACCGCTGGAAATGAAATCCAAACAGACAGCCTCACGCTAGACATGATCTTCGAGGCAGTGCAGCACCGAAACAACCCGGACTTCCAATGCACGCCGCCGGAAGTGCGGACAACGCTTACATTGGCGAAGACAGTCATACCGGCTGAACAGGAGCCAGACTCGTCGTACACATTGATCGCTGATGGCGCAGTAACTGACCTTTCGGGAATTGAGGGTTCGCCAGCAGTCTTCTTTGCTCCGGTGGAGCCAGGGGTCTATGCACTTTCAGAGTCAGGTGGAGACCCCGATCCAACTTCGGTCACGTGGAGTTGTACAGGGAACGCAACGCCTGAAGTTGACAATGGCAATGGCACAGCGAGCGTAACTGTTGGCCCAGGTGAAAACGTTGTGTGTGTTGTTGAAAACAACTACGAGGCGGCACCTCCTCCAGTTGGACCCTAGTTCTCTAGCCATTTGACCAGATAGTCGGGTCAAATGGTGCCGATCGACCCGAAAGGCTCATTTACCGGTGTTTGAGCCTTTCGGCGAGGTGATTCTTCGTAGACAGCTCGGCCGAGCACCTTTGTGCGAGGCGCAAGGTGCTCGGTAAAGCTGCATATGAGCAGCAAGGGCCCCGACACACGCACATCGTGTGACGGGTAATTACAAGGATTTATCAGCAAAAGGGGAATCAGCGACAATATTTATGAACATCTCTAGGATAGTTTTGGGGCTTATTCTCATCGTGGGCGCGGGAGGGGCGCTCGCTGGAGGCACGAGCGCATTCTTCTCCGACACGGAGTCTTCGACGGGGAACAGCTTCACTGCCGGCGCGATTGATTTGAAGATCGACAATGATAGTTATTACAACGGGAATCGGTGTGTCGAGACAGCGCCGGACGTCTGGCAGTGGCAAGGCCCATCGCTGTTTCCGGAGCCGAATACGCCATGTACGACGTCATGGCATCTCACTGATCTCGATCCGAGCCACCTCTTCTTCAACTTCACCGACCTGAAGCCGGATGATGACGGCGAAGACACGATCTCGCTCCACGTGGATGACAACCCCGCGTATGTCTGCTTGGACATGACGCTCACCTCGAACAACGACATCTCGTCCGTTGACCCAGAACTCGGTGATGGCGACCAACCGGAGGATATCAACGATTCATGGGACGGTGAGCTCGCACAGAACCTGCAGATGTTCTGGTGGGCGGACGATGGTGACAACGTCTACGAACAAGGCGAGACACCCTTGATGAATGGAGTACAAACAGTCTCCGACATGTTCGGCCCCGACTTCATCTTCTCTGTTGCCCTTGCTGATGCTCTCAATAATGTCTGGACTCCAAACTCTCCCGGCCCTATTCCCGGTGGGCAGACACACTACATTGCCAAAGCATGGTGCTTTGGAACCATGGGGCTCACACCGCTCGCACAAGACGGACTGGGAACGGACGGGCCGCAGGAGCCCGGTCGCGAAGGCACTGGATACACATGTGACGGAAGTGCTCTGAACAACATCACACAGACCGACGGCGTAACGCTTGACGTTGGATTCCGCGCGGTACAGTCGCGGCACAACGAGCAATTCCTCTGCGGCGGCGATCAGACCGACACGGCGAAATTGACCGTCACCAAGATCGTCACGAACAATAATGGCGGGAACAACGTCATCGCGGACTTCCAACTCTTCGTCTTCAATACAATCGCGACGCCTGTCACGAGCGGGGTGCAAACGGTACTCATCGCTGACACATATACTGTCACGGAATCTGGAGTCTCCGGCTATCAGGCTACCTTCGGCGGTGATTGCGATTCGAACGGGCAGATCACGTTAAATCCGGGGGATGTGAAGAGCTGTACGATAACGAATGACGACATCCCTGCGGCGATCACGCTCATTAAGAGCGTCACCAACAACAATGGCGGGAATCAACAGCCGTTCCAATTCACGATGCGCATTGATGGGAACGTCGTGCCGCAGAACACCTCTGTCGCGGTGACGGCGAATACGCCGCACGCTATAACTGAAGATCCGAAAGCAGGGTATTCGTTTGTCTCGATTACCGGAAGTCCGAAATGTCCGGCGGTCTTAGGCGGCACGGCGACCTTGGATGAGGGAGAGTCCATCACCTGTACGATCACGAACGACGATAATCCGTAGCAGGGGGCCGCGGCCCTCTGACAACATGTTGTCAGGCGGCCGCGGCGTGAGTCAGTAGGGAGGCTATGACCATTCCACTCACCATACGAATAGTATTGCTCGGGGGACTCGCCTCCGTGGTGATTCTTGCATTCGGATTGCGTACGGAGGCGATCGGCTTCACCTATGCGACCGGAGACGGATTCACGCTCAAAATTGATAGCGAGGCGTATTGGAACGGCGTCCCGCAAGACGGCACGAACGGCACCTCCGACTCGACGTGGGGTCTGAAGAACCTCAATCCACACTCGGACAAGTTCTTCAACTTGCGCGACGTGAAGCCCGGAGATAGGGGCGAAGCGACCATTAGCCTCCACGTGAATATGGATGCGTGGCTGTGTCTCGATTTCGAGCGCTTGCGGGAGCGGGAGAATGGGCGGAACGAGCCGGAAAGCCACGTTGATAATTCCGGCGGCGCGTCTTCCGGCGAACTTGCGGATGGGACGGAATTCTTCGGCTGGTTTGACGATGGCGACAACATATTCGAGATTGGCGAAGTACCGATATTCGGAACAACGACAGGGAAGCAGGCGGCAACGATAACTTTGAACCAAAAGACGTACGCCCTTGCCGATTCGAAAGGAGGCGCGCCGTTTACCGCCTCGACCACGCGCTACATCGGCATTCAGTGGTGCGCGGGGGATTTGACGGTCAATCTTGTGACGGGCGTAATCGGATGCGACGGTGAAGCGCTGGGAAATGAAGCCCAAACTGATTCGTTTTCCGTTGACATTTCCTTCCGCGCGGTCGCGACGAGCACTCATTCTAGATTCGTTTGCACAAAGCAGGGAACGACCTGCGAGTGGCCGGGGCCGGTGAACATCAACGTGAACAACAATGCAGTGGTGAATTCGACGACGACTTCGAGCTCGAACACCGGCGGCAATTCAGCAGGAAGCGGAGGAACGGTGATAACCGGCGATGCAACCTCGACGGCGACCTCAACGAACATCATCAATCAAGTCCGGTTGCTTTTCGGGCGATAAGTCTATGCACACTCATTTCACACGCACGTTTCCAGTATATTACGGACTTCGTAAATCCGTAATATGTAAATCCACACTAGTAATATTACGGACTTCAAGCATATTACGGACTTACGAAGTCCGTACATTCCGTTCAGTAGGGATGTTAGATACTCTCACTATGATGAGGTTAAACCTCATAGGTCCGGCTGAAGTATTCGCCCATGTATGACTAAATTCATTAGCACATTTTTCTACATTCTCTTCATCGCCCTTCTTTTGGGCATTGCAGGCTTGGTCTTAGGCTCAATGCTGCCTATTCCGGGGAATATCGAAATGAAGATAGTGAAAAGCGGCTCGATGGAGCCGGCGATACCGACGGGCGCGCTTGTCGTCGTGAAGCCCGCCGAGAGCTATCGCAAGGGCGACATCATTACCTTCGGCGAGGACACAGCGCGCGACATCCCCACAACACACCGCGTTATTGCTGCTGCCGGGAGCGGCGCCGGCACGACCTATACAACGAAAGGCGATGCAAACGAAGATCAGGATACGACGCAGATAGTGCAACGCGACATCATCGGTAAAGTCGTGTTCCACCTGCCGTACGCCGGGTTTGTCTTGGATTTTGCGCGGCAACCCCTTGGCTTCGCACTTCTTATAGGCATTCCCGCAGGCTTGGTCATTCTCGAAGAGCTCATGGCAATTTTCAAGGAGGTGAGAAGAACAGTTCGGCGGCGGCGCGGAAGTGACAATGATAAGCCGGATGAAGATACCGGCGTGACGGAGACCTTGCGGCGCGTCTACGCGCGCCGCAGAGCGATGGACGAGATTTTTGTGCCGATGTTTATAACGCCCTCGATCATACAGAGGGAGTGGTGGTTGAAAAATTTGCGTCTGCACAAAGACGCCTATGGCACCTCGACGGCACTCGTCTTGGCACTCGTCTTTATGTCTACGCTTTTTGCGGGTGCTTCCGGCGGGACGATTGCGTATTTTCAGGACATCGAGCGCTCGATTGGAAACATCTTTCGCGCGGGTGAGTGGCAGGAGCCGGCAGATCCGCAGGACATTGTTATTAACGAGTTTTTGCCGAATCCTGATGATGAAGCCAACGGATTAGACTTCGGAGACGATAATGATTCGGTTGTTGGATCTGGTGAGTGGGTTGAACTCTATAACAACGGGGCTGTTCCCGTCGATGTTGCAGGATGGATACTTGCCGATGAAAGTGGAGGCCTCGGCAACACGCAGGCAATCATTACCGGAGGTAACACGGTGCCCGCGTCGACCATAGTCCCGCCGCACGGATGGCTCGTTGTCTATCTCATGCACCAGACGCTTAATAACCCGAACGGGGACAGCATTTTCCTATATACTGGAACATCGACAGGAAACGTGCTTATAGATTCGTATACATGGACTGATCCGCACGATTTCTGTGAGAACGAGCCGACGCCGGGAAGTACCAACGCTTCTTCTACGCCATCCGCTGGAAGTTGTCAGGCACAAGAGGCGTCGCCGCCAAACAAGTCGTTCGCACGCATTCCCGACGGCACCGGCGCATTCGTCGATCCGATACCGACGCCGGGTGCGCCGAATATGCCGGACCCCGAACCTCTGCCGACACCGGTCATGGTCGAGGAATTAACTGTGCCTTCGCCCGCCGAGGGGGAGGTGCTTGGAGAAACCAGTGTTCCTGTAGTTGAAGAATCGCCGCCGGAGCTGCCTCCGTCCCCCGAATCAGAAGGCAGCTCCAGCGCTTCAGGTGGCGGGAGCCCGACGCAGGACTCCGCTCCGCTGGTGCAGGAAGAGTCTCCGCCGGCGCAGGATGAGCCCGAAAGCGAGTTGGTGCCGGAAGAGCAGGCGAGCGAGAACGAACCCTCTGAAGAGTCGCCCCCAGCAAGCCAAATGATTGAGATCGTATCTCCATCATCGGGCGAACAGCCTGCAGAGCAGGTTGTTGCAGCCGAACCAGAACCGACCCCGGAGCCTGAACCAGAGCCGACTCCTGAACCCACTCCAGAGCCGGCACCAGGGCAAGTTACAGCTGAATAATCTGGCAGAGTCTCGTAGGATGTGGTAGGTTATTTTTGCACCTCTTACTACATAGAAAGGGGGTGAACATCAAGGGACGGTCCCACACCCGCGGGGCCGTCCTTTTCTTTTTGACGTCTCCCCGCAAATGTGGCGCATCGTGGTGCAATCCATATTTCGTGTGGATAAGTGATACATGGTGGGGTATAGTGTCCTATACTCTATTTTAGTGGGAGAAAGTGGGATGAGGAAGCGAATCGTTGCGCGCTTCTTCGCCCCACTACCTCCCGGAAAAATTTCGAGACGTATGCCCGGTAGTGAAATTTCGGCTTGTCGCTGGCGCGACAGCGTAGATACCAAAACCACCATGCAAACAACAGATTTCGTTTGGAGCAATAACAACGTCATTCAGGACGCCGAGCCGAAATTCTACTACCGGGTATGAGATTCATCGGCGAATACGAACACACGCTGGACGAAAAGTATCGCGTCAGCCTCCCGAGGCAATTTCGTACGGGCCTCGGGAAAAAAATGGTGATGACGCGGGGTTTGGATAACTGCCTCTTCGTCTACTCGCGTGCCAGTTGGGAAAAGGTCGCCGCAAAACTCCAGGAACTTTCATTTGCACAAGCCGACACGCGTGGATTCAATCGGTTCATCCTCTCTGGCGCGGCTGAAGTAGAAACGGACGCAGCAGGACGCATTCTCATCCCGGAGCATCAGCGGCAATTCGCAAGTTTGGGAAAAACGATCGTATTCGCCGGCGTCTCGGACAGAGTTGAGATATGGGACGCGGAACAATGGAAGGAGTACAAGCGCGGTATCGAGAAAAAAGCCGATGCGCTTGCCGAAAAACTTGGTGAAATAGGCGCCTTATGAACACGAGCAAGTGGTATGGGGTAGCTAGAGGATTTGCATATCGTCATGCGCACGCGACGTCAACGATCCTCTAGCGACCCGATGCCGCTTACCGGCGGGCATCGTCCGACACACGCGGGGCGTGTGACGGATCAAAACCCGGCACACGCTGAGCGTGTGTCTGGGCACAAGCCAGTTCTTTTACAGGAAGTTTTGCACGCACTCACCATCCACGCGGACGACATTGTCCTCGATGCGACCCTAGGCGGCGCAGGGCACGCGCGAGAGATGGTGAAGCTCTTGGGATCGAAGGGGGTTCTTATCGGCATCGATGCGGACAGCGCCGCAATAGAGCGCGCACGCGAGGCTCTGCAGGGAACTGCGAGCACGGTGCGCCTCGTCGAAGGCAATTTCAGGGATGTGATATCGCATACAGGGAAGCATGAGATACCGCATATCACGAAAGCGCTCTTCGACCTCGGTTGGAGCGGCTATCAACTCGTTGCGGGGCGCGGATTCTCATTCCTTAAGGAGGAACCGCTCCTCATGACATATGCTGCTGCGCCAGGGCCGGAAACGCTCACTGCCGAGAAGATTGTGAACACGTGGGAAGAAAGTTCCATCGCCGACATCATTTTCGGATGGGGCGAGGAACGCTTCGCACGCCAAATCGCGCGCGGCATTGTTGCGGCTCGAAAGGAGACGCGCATTGCAACGTCTCGCGAATTAGCGGAGATTGTGCGAGCCTCGGTCCCGGCCTTCTACCGCAAAGGGCGCTTACATCCAGCGACGAAGACTTTCCAGGCGCTGCGCATCGCCGTCAATGACGAGATGGGCGCTCTCAAAGAAGGGCTTAGGGGTGCGTGGCAGTTGCTCGTTTCTCGTGGCAGGCTCGCCGTCATCACATTCCATTCTGTCGAAGATAGGGAAGTGAAGCGGCTGATGAAGGAGTGGGTGAATGAGGGGAGCGGACAGTCGCTCACGAAATCACCTATCCGACCGGCGCGTGAAGAGGTGCTCGCGAACCCACGCGCGCGGAGCGCAAAACTTCGTGTGATAGAGAAACAATAAAACAATATTTTCACAGTGCTGTTAGGGACGGCATATGATAAAACAAAAGACCAATTCGATCTTCATACGCGTTTACTCGTATCCCGGGGAGCATTACGCCTTCCAGGGGCTTGTATTCGTGCTTGTCGCATGCGTTTTTGCATACGGGTATTTCGTGTCGCTCTCCATCATGAACGTCGTCACGCACAAAGAGGCCATCGTCGAGAGCGATCGGCTGCAGAGCGAGGTAAGCATGCTTGAAGAAGAATATTTCGCGCTTGCAAAGGAGGTGACGCCGGAAATGGCAGGACGTCTTGGCCTCACGAGCGTTTCTGACACATCGTTCGTGCGACGCCCTGGAGCCGTCGGTTCCGCGGCGGGCGCACGCACTGATATCTAAAAGGGGGACTATAATGCGACCATGCGCTCGCAATTCGTCTTGCGTGTCCGGCTCTTGTCCGTCTTTTTCATTCTAGCGGCAGTGTTGCTGTTAGTGCGGCTCTACTTCCTGCAGATCGTGCATGGAGAAGAATATGCGCGCGAGGCGATGGGGCAATACATTGAGAGCGCTGGGAGCGAATCACCGCGTGGGACCATCTTCTTCACAAAGAAGAATGGCGAGCATCCGGCGGCGGCGGCGATGGAGAATGGCTGGCGCATCGCGATAACGCCTAAGGAAATAGTAGAACCGGAGGCGACCTACGCAAAACTCGCCGTCACTGCGCCCATCGACGAGAGCCGCTTCCTCGCAAGCGCCGCAAAGACGGACGACCCGTATGAAGAAGTCGGTTTCCGCTTGAACGACGACGAGGCGAAGGCGGTACGGGCACTGGATCTTCCCGGCGTCATTACGGTGCGCGACGAGTGGCGTTCATATCCGGCAGGGCTTCTTGCGGCGCATGTGGTCGGATTCGTGGGCTACAAGGGCGACAAAAAAGAAGGCGTCTATGGTTTGGAAAAATACTGGGAAGACACGCTTCGCCACGATAGCGGCGGCTTGTATGTGAACCCGTTCGCGGAAATCTTCTCGAACGTGGGTGCCTTACTCGCGAGCGACGTTGCTTCGCAGGAAGGGAGCGTCATCACGTCCTTGGAGCCCTCCGTAGAGCGCGAGCTCGAGACCATTCTTGATGGCGTGATGGAAACGTACGTGCCGAAAGTGGCAGGCGGCATCATCATGGACCCTTCGACGGGGGAAGTCATCGCGATGGCCGTGCGCCCTGCGTTCGACCCGAATACGTACAATCTTGTTTCTGACGGAAGCGTCTTCACGAACCCCTTGGTCGAGCGCCGGTATGAAATGGGCTCCATCGTGAAGCCTTTGACCATGGCCGCCGCTATTGACGTGGGTGCTGTCACACCACACACGACCTACAACGATCGCGGTTGTATCACGAAGACGGGAGCGAAACTCTGCAACTTCGACGGCAAAGGGCGCGGGGTCGTCGACATGCAAGAAGTACTCTCGCAATCCTTGAACACCGGTGTCTCATACGTGGTCGATACAATGGGGAATCAGACGTTCGCGAAATATGTGGAAGCGTATGGCTTGGGTGAGGAAACAGGCATCGACCTCCCTGGCGAGATCCCCGGGAATATCGATGCACTTTTCGCGCAAGGCGCGGCGGATGTCGATTTCGCTTCCGCTTCGTTCGGTCAATCCATTGCGGTCACGCCTATTGAGATGATACGCGGGCTCTCCGCGCTCGCGAACGAGGGCAAGCTTCCGGAACCGCACGTTGTGCGTGCGGTACGCACGGCCTCCGGCATCGAGCGGAAGATCGCGCTTGCCGACGAGAAGCAGGTGCTGAAACCGGAGACGGCGGAAACGGTAACGAACATGCTGGTAAAGGTTTTTGACGATGCGCTCCTCGAAGGCGTCTTGAAGCAAGAGCACTATTCAATTGCCGCGAAGACGGGGACCGCACAGATAGCGAATCCGGGAGGCGGCGGCTACTACACCGACCGCTGGCTGCACTCGTTCTTTGGTTATTTCCCTGCGCACGAGCCGAAGTTCATCATTCTTCTCTACGCCGTCGAGCCGCGCGGTGAACTCTATGCTTCGCGCACCTTGGCGCGGCCGTTTGCGGAACTTACGAAGTTCCTCATCAATTATTACAACATCCCACCCGACAGGTAGAAAATTTTGAAGCTGGTCAAAATTTTCTACCTTTTGAGAACCCTCGGTTCTCAACGGGCTTCGCCCTGCTCTCCAACCCGGAAAACTGCCGTTTTCCGACCTTTTCCCACGTCGCGCAAAAAGATTGGATCTTTTTACGCGACGGCTAAATCGAAGCACCCAGCAACCACGTATCAAGCTAGTTCAATAAATAAGTGCACCACTCCGCTAATATAGCGGGGCATGAAATACCAACATTTGAGGGTAGAGGAGCGCGAAGAGCTGCAGCGGGGTTTGTGGCGGAAAGAGTCGATTCGCTCCATTGCAGCGAGACTCGGACGGTCGCATTCTTCCCTGGCGCGCGAGGTCAGGAAGAATAAACCGCCCATCCATAACCAATACACGCCGCGTCTCGCCCACGAGAGAGCGCTCCGACAGAGGAAGAGTCGAGGGAGAAAAGATCGGCTCAAGAACGAAAGGACCCGTTCATACATCGTCGAGCACCTGAAGCTCCGCTGGTCACCCGAGCAGATTGCAGGGCGGATGCGGAGGGACGGTATCGGCTCGATCTCACCGGAGGCGATATACCAGTTCGTGTACGCGCAGCTTTCATACGGACGACCGAGGAAGGGGTGTGAAGACCTGCGCCCATACTTGCGCAGGCGACGCAAGCAGCGAATCCCGAAGGGTGCACGCTGCTGTCAGCGCGTATTCAAGCCGCGCGGCACATCGATCGATGAGCGACCGAAGATCGTCGAGAAAAAGAAACGCTGCGGCGATTGGGAAGGCGACACAGTCGAGTCATGCGATCACAAGCCAGGCATCAACACGACGCTTGAGCGCAAGAGCGGCATCGTGCAGATCACGAAACTTGCCAGCAAGTCGAGTACCGACACCATCATCGTTCTCGACAGGCGATTCAAGGAACTGCCTCCGGACCTGAAGCGCACGTTGACACTCGACAACGGCCCAGAGAACAAAGAATACTTACCAACCGCGCGTACTTGGGATTTACAAAGCACTACGACGAGTATTTTCCCGGAAGCTTTGCGCCAATTCTTTCCCCGCGCCAGTTTGAAGCCGTCCAAAAAATACTTGCAAGCAGGGAGCATAAGCGCAAGGTACGCGGCACGCACGATTTCCCCTTTACCAATCTTTTTCGTTGCGAAAATTGTGGTGGCATGTTCACGGCACAATGGACAACGGGAAAATCGGGCGGCCGTTATCGGTACTATCGCTGTACGAAAAAGAAAGGCAACTGTGGCGCGAAATATTTGCGCGAAGACCTGCTCGCAAGTCAAATCAAGGAACGGCTTCAAACTATCTCGCTTCCCGATAGGTACACCGGCTGGATGTTGAACAAGATAGATGAGTGGGAGCGCGAGGAAACCACCGCGTCGGGAAGTGAGATGCAAAATCTTTCTTCACAAGTCAAAGCGAGCGAGGAGCGCATGGACAAACTTGTTTCAACCTATCTGGACGGCGACATACCGAAAGCTATTTACCTCGCCAAAAAGGACGCGCTCATGCGCTCCCTCGCCGCTTTGCAAGAGAAAAAGAAAGATTTTGAGCGCGGACGAAAGAATTGGGTCGAACCCCTGCGGGAGTGGGTTTTAGATACGAAACAGGCCATGGTTTTGAGTTCGTCCGACAACTTGCACGAAATCTCCGATTTCGTTCGCAAAATCGGAACGAACCCCAATATTGAAAGCAAATCCATGCATTTCAGAATCCCCCCACCATCCGAATACGCCGCGGTACTCCGCGGCAAAATGCACGCGCCCCAGGGCTTAGCGGGGGCGCGTTCCGCACTTTCTTCCGAAGAAGTTTCTATTTGTGACCCTACGGGGAATCGAACCCCGGTTTTAGCCTTGAGAAGGCCACGTCCTAGCCGCTAGACGATAGGGCCGTAGGCTTGAAAATAACAGTTGTTACTTACCAGAGCAAGTGTTTCTTCCCTTATGACTCATGCGACTCCTCGTCTTCAGTACCTTTCTTAATAGCGCGTATTTCTGTCTTTAAGGGATCTATCTGTCGAATAGAAGTCATATATCGGTAAGAAATGAACCCTTCGGGAGTGATGTTTAAGACTTTATAATCTTTTCCATCAGCTGTTTGTACGTGAACGCGTTCATTCCCCAGATTGCTGTCTTGGGTAAGTCCAAACCTCGCAAGCACAGCAAAACGTTCTCGTACCCGCTCTCCTTGTCGTTCCACTCTTTTCTTTTGCCAATCGGGTACCCCTTCTTTTTTTCATGCTTCCATTATGCACCCCACCCCACCCATAGCAAGACACCGACCGCATACTGCATAGCAATGTTGACATCGAGCTAGAAAATCGCAGTATTCCCAGAAGACGGAGATACTTTTGGAGGAAGGATCATGCCTGTCACATCCGTAAACTTCGGAAGCGGCTGGCTGTATCTGTCTGCTTCCGACGAACGTTCGAACGATCTTGATGTCCTTTACTTATCTCGAGTCGCGGCCGAGACGACGTACTTCCACGACATCCATGTACCATTGGATATGCGACAGAGATCCGGCGAACTCATTGCTATCCCGCTTGTGGGGCGAGATACCGGAGACAGGGTCGCCATCGGGAAAGGGGTGTTGATACCGCACGATCGCGGTATTAGGCTCGTCTCCCCTCACGAACCGAACAAGAACAAGTTGAGAATTCGGATAATCCAACAGATGCGGAAAACGTGGGTCAACCTACGATTCGTCGCAGACGCGTGAACGGTCGGGAGATAGAAAAGAGCAGCGGGAAACTTGCTGAGCTCTCCTTCACTCCCGTCAAGCCGAGGCCTCGCTATGCATAAGACGGTCGCTTGCTCACGCAGCGACCGTCTTTGTTTTCAATAGTTACTGTAGGTCATCCACAAGGATTTCATAATCGGATAATACGACCATACTACTTACACATATCCAAAAGAAAAATTCTTCGATCGGAAATCTGAGGCCCAGTATTTCGACGTAGCCAATGTATTCTCCGAGAAACATCCATTGATTCAGATACAAAGCCGTGAGCTCGAATGCCAAAAAAAGGATAAAGAAGAATGGTGCGATCTTAAGAAATTTGATTGCCAGATGCGGCTTTTTCCACACAAGAAGAACGAGTGGGAGTGTGGCGAATATGCCAAGTACCAGATATGCATATCCCATCAAAAACACATTGGGATTAATGAAGTGCACGATAGGTACGGCGATTGCGATGAATATCGTCGGAAGTGCTGCATATATATAATTTTTTGAGATTCTATTCGTATTCTCATGCTCAAGAAAGTGCTCGTAGAAAACAATGATGATAAACGCCCAGAAAAAGAACCAGATTATGTGGTCAATGGGTACAACATCAAAGATATGTCCGAAAATAAGCTGACCATTACCGTCGGCCCACGCATTGTTGACTATTGCGACAAAATCAAAAGAAAATCCAAAAACAATGCCGATGAGAAAAGATCCTGCAAATGTACGGACGAGGTTTTTTGGTTTACGCCATAGAAGATACAATGAGGGTAATATAAAAAAATAAATTGTAGAGATAAGGGGGCGTACTTCAAAGAAAATCACGATCGGGATAGCGACAGTAATAAGAGCGAACGTCACCAACAAATCAACGAAATTTGGGGTGAGGCACTGCGTAAGCACACCTCTCTTTTTGGACATTTTCATTATCTTAAGCGCCAATCCTCATCATAGCGGACGAGGAGTTCGGGAGCGCGCAGCGGCTCGGCCATGATCTCGTAGACCGTTTTTTCCATGCGCATGCCTTGCGAGCCTTTGACGAGAACGACCACACCTTCGCGCAATTCCGGTTCGAGTTCCTTCCCTGCACGCTCCGATTCGCCTTGCTCGTACTGTCGTATCTTCGACTCATGGAGCCCCATATCGAGCGCGGCTTGGCCGATCGTTTTCGCACGGAAGCCGACAGTCACCAAAAGGTCGGCGCACTTCTTGGCATGCACGCCAACTTGCATATGCGCGTCTTTGGAGAAGCGCCCAAGTTCGAGCATGTCGCCTAAAACGGCAATGCGTTTCTTCACACCTTTGAGCTCTTTCAACGTATCGAGCGCGGCGTGTGCCGCCGCCGGGGAGGAATTGTACGTGTCGTCGATGATGATGGAACCGCGAATGCCTTCCAGAAGCCGCATCCTCCCCGGCGGCGGCTCCCATTCGCCGAGCGCTGCTGCGGCTTCCTCAAGGGGAACCCCCGTCACTTCCCCGACCGCGAATGCCGCGAGTGCGGCGTAGATGCGCGGCGCGCCCAAAGCGCCATAGAGCGCAACGGGAATGCGCGCTCCCGAGTGGCTCACATAAAAGTGCATCCCGACCGGCCCCATTAGAGAACCGCCGCGCCTTCGGCGAGGCGACAGCGGCTCATCAGAGCCGCTTTTCTCTAACGGGGCAGGCCGCTTTTCGTCATACAAAATTCCAGCATCCTCTGCCACAAATGCATTCTGCCCGCCGAAACCGAAGGATGTCGCTATGGTTTTGAATTCCTCGTGAATGCGCTTCGTGTGCGCGTCGTCGCCATTGATGATGAGTTGGCCGTCGTGTTTCAGATATTCCGCAAGCCATTTTTTCTCGCGCGCCAAAGCCTGCGGCGAGATGAAGTATTCGACATGCACCGGAATATCGGGAATAGATGTGATGACAGCAACATCTGGCCGGAGCCATTTGGCAATTCTGCGGATATCACCAGGCCTATCCGCGCCCACTTCCAATACCAACCATTCCGGATACTGCTCGCCGGAGATGACAGCCCACAAGCCACTCACAATGTTCATAAGCCAGCGCCAAGGAGAATCCCAACCGCTCTCCAACCCGAGGATGGTCAAAGGCACGCCGAATTCCGAGTTGTAGCTCTTCTCGCTTTTCCTCACGAACCTCCCATTCTGCGAAAGCACCACAAATATCGCATCCTTCGTCGTCGTTTTCCCCGCGCTTCCCGTAACGGCAATGATCTTCGGCGCGTGCCGTCTCAAAACAAGCTTCGCTTCGGCGGTGAGGAGGGCGACAACAAGATTTCTAAGAAATACACGCATATACCAATTCTTCACTTGACAATCATACTGCATTTGCTATGCTTTTCGTACAAATGGCTTCGGCCCGACTCCGCCGTAAGGTGGAGGTAACAGAAAAAGCGGTTCAGGTTATCAATGACCTGAGCCGCTTTTTCAGTACGTCAAAATCGACATGAGAAATTGCTCCGAGAAAATAACTTAATCGCCGAGCATCAATAAGACGCATCTACGATAGAATGGCAACACTCGTTTCGTCTTTGAATGTGAAAGAGAAATAATAGGGAGACGCTTTTCGTGTTCGCGTCAGCGGGATACCCCAGAATATCTCTTTGTTAAATTTGCGAATCACAACGACGGGACGTAAAAAATCCTCTCCTATGCCATCCTGTTCGGAACCCACATTTGCCCCTATGTGGCAAAACCATATTTCGCCTTCATGAAAGAAAGGACGCTTGGGAAGTTGATGTATGTCTGACTTTTTTGCGTGCCATTTTTTGAAGTCCTTGTGCATCAGAGGGTATAGTAACATGAGTCCACAATGGCTTCGGCCCGACTCTTCGGTCACGAGGAGGTTAAAAAATCGAATCACCTCATTCCTTGAGCAATGAGGTGATTCTTCACATGAACTCTCAAAAGACACCTTAATGGCTTACCCTGCCTGTGTATCGCGAGACAATCGATTTGGTAGAAAATTCTCGAAAAAAGGAAGAGGGCCCGCTGTTCGCTTTCGCTACTAAACGGGCCCCTTGAAGAAACTTACAAACTCTTCTTCCGATCGATTTTGCAAGGGATCGGCTCGCCGTCGTCGGCGAATTCGCAGATCGGTTTCAAGATGAGATGGACGTCGACCGTTTCTCGCTCGAGCGTACCGTCCAGGCCGCAACCGGGACTATAGCCGAAGTGCCTTGTAGAGAGCACGCGGTAAAGCCTGATCATCTTGTAACCACCATGCATCGGTATTTGCGCTTCAAAGATCCGCTTCAGCTTCCCAAGAACCCATTTTTTATCCCCCTTTGATGCCGAGGGGTTGAGAAGATCCTCGAACTGAATAGACAAGTCGCATTCCTCGACTTCAATCGTCGCGAACTCGCGGTGAGAATTGTCCCACGACCAGCGGCTCTCGAGAAGATATGTGCCCCGGGTCGATTTTCCGTCATGCGGCCTCGGCACACCCTCGAGGGCTGGCTGCAGTAGGGCCAGAGTCCGTTCGGGATCTATCGACCCTTCGAGAACTCGGCGAATCAACTCCCAGACTTTCCGACTGATCTTGCCCAGAACGTCGTCTGCGACAACATGTTGCGTCGTCATATGACAAATCCTCTTTCAAGGTTCATTCATCGCCGCACCATGCGAACGATGCTTATCGGTCTGCGGTAAGACCCCAAATATGCCACATTGTGCCTTGAGGGTCAAGAACATTAGAAGTCTGGAAAATTACTGTATGAACCTAAATTAGGTAGTCCAAGTACCCAGGGATCCGTCGCGGCTGAAGGCTCGCAAAAATATGCGCTTGAGACGCATATTCTTGCCCAAGACTTCTAACGGGGTCAGGTTTACCTTTGTAGGCCATGTTAGACTAGACGATAATGTCGAAGAAAATATTCCTTCTCCTCGGCCATCCTGACACGCGCGGCATGTGCGGACAGCTTGCTGATGCGTATGAAGAGGGGGCAAAGGAAGGGAAACACGAGCTCGTGCGTATGAATATCGGCGAGATGCAGTTCGACCCAATTCTCCACAAGGGATATCGGGAGATACAGGAACTCGAACCCGCTCTAAAAGAATTCCAAAAGAACATCCAGTGGGCGGATCATTTCGTCGTCATCCATCCCGTCTGGTGGGTCGGCATGCCGGCTGGCCTCAAAGGCCTCTTCGACCGCGCGTGGCTTCCCGGCTCGGCATTCCGCTACATCAAAACGCAAACGGGAGAGCGCACTATTTTCTGGCACCGGCTCTTCAGAGGGAAGACAGCCCGTATTATCGTGACCTCCGGCACGGCGCCGTGGCTCGTACGATTCCTTCCGGGAAATGTGAACGCACAATTACGATGGGGCATTCTTTGGTTCGCTGGTTTTTCCGTGCGCACTACCTGGTACGGCCCGGCTGAGAACGTTCCGGAGGAGCGGAAACATAAATGGCTCGGTAACATACATGCACTAGGAAGAAGGGGAGTATAAAAAAGCCCGCCCCGTCGATCCTCGCCCCACAGGGGACAAGGAGGGTGCTGTTGTGTACGCAGGACACACGCATCGTGCGTCCCTTGCTCTTTTGGGAGAAGGTGAGACCATTATTCAATTATTCGAGTAACTATTTTTATATGGATGAATGTAATTGTGGTTCGCACTCTACCTGTAAGCCGGGCGATGAAAAATGCACCGGTTGCGGGAAGAACTGTCCCACGAATCGTTCGAAGATAGAGGGGTAGGATTTTGTGCACATGGCAAAAGACCGCGTATCGCGGTCTTTTGTTTGGACGATCGCGTCTAATGGTGCTGTATTTCTGACATATTTCAGATACTATGCTCCGATGTCTCTTTCAGTCGGTATCGTTGGTCTTCCTAATGTTGGCAAGTCTACGTTGTTCAATGCACTTACCAGGAAAGGCGTCCTTATCGCGAATTATCCCTTCGCGACCATCGATCCTTCAGTCGGTGTTGTTGCAGTGCCGGACTACCGACTCGATAAGCTTGCCGTGATGTCGCATTCGCAGAAAGTAATTCCCGCGGCGGTCGAGTTCGTGGATATCGCGGGCTTGGTGAAAGGCGCGTCCGAAGGTGAAGGCTTGGGCAATCAATTCCTCACCAACATCCGCGAGACGGATGCGATCGCAGAAGTCGTGCGGCTTTTTGATGACGAAGATATCCATCATGTGCACGGTGAAGTCGATCCGCTGCGTGATGTCGAAGTCATTAACTTGGAACTGGTTCTTGCCGATGAGCAAAATGTCAGCAAGAGGCTTGAGCGCGCAGAGCGTGATGCGAAGGGGAATGACAAAATAGTAATTGCGGAGCGTGATGTTCTGCGGAAAATTGTAGCGGCACTTAAAACCGGAAAAGCAGCGCGCACGGTCGAGCTTGATGAAAAGGAAATGGAGATCGCAAAGATGTTCCAGCTCCTCACGATGAAGCCCGTCCTCTATTGTCTCAATCGCAAAAGCGGTGCCGTGAATATGGATGCCGAAGCGGGCGCTAGGTGGAACGCGCTTAAACAGTATCTCGATGCCGCAAATGCGCAGTGGGTATTTGTGGATGCCGGCGTCGAGAACGAACTCTCCGACATCGAGGGTAATGAAAAAGCAGAATTCAGACGCGAGCTCGGCGTCTCGTCAAATGGCATTGACGACCTCATCAAAGGCGGCTACCAGCTTCTCGATCTCATTTCATTCTTTACAACGGGGGAAAAAGAATCGCGCGCGTGGACGATCAAGCGTGGCGCGAAAGCCCCCGAAGCGGGCGCGGCCATCCACAGCGATTTCCGCGATAAATTCATCCGCGCCGATGTCATCCGTTACGACAAACTCCTCGAAGCAGGCTCCTGGGCCGCCGCGCGCGAGAAAGGCTGGGTGCGCACCGAAGGGAAGGAATATGTCGTGGAAGACGGCGATGTTATGGAATTCAGGCACTCCTAAAGCACTTGTATTATTTAAATATAGTGTTACAATTTTGACATCGCTCAACAAAGAGGAGGAAGCAATGAGGCTTCTAGCGATTGCTGCTCTTTACATTTTGTCCGTCGCTGGCGTCTCGGCTCAGGAGCTCGAGGTCATGCATTACTCGGCATGTCCCGGTGATGTGCTTCGGGATCCGAGCATCGAAGTCCTGCACTATTCGGTCATGTCGACCGGTGAGTGTGAGGACCGGAAAATCGACGCCATCGTAGACAAGCACCTCGGGATCATCTACGACATGGCAACCGGCGACCTGTCGATTCACCAGGAGATCGTGGACCCGCAATCGGTGGACGTCACGATGCACATGAAAGCGTGCACCTTCGTGACCCCGCGCGGTACAGTGCTGGAGTGGATCGTGCCTAACGGCATGTCATGCGCAGGGCGGCCGTTCCACGGCTACCGGCTCTATAACCCAACGTCGGTATGCATAATGCCGGCAGTCTGGTGCGTGCCGACCGAGCAGTTGAAATCTCTCGGCCAGCAACGTGCTCGTGCGGCGATCGACCGTGCGAAGCGCGGTCGCAAGGTCACGCAGGCGCAGTAAGACAGCACACTACCGAAGGCCGCCCCGCAAGAGAGCGGCCTTCTTCTATTATTCCCGCACGCCTCTTGTGCTGCTTGGTGGGTTAGGATACCCTTCATACATATGAATACACCTAAAGTAACCCCGAAGGACTTCTTCCTCTGGGTCGGGGCGATGGCGGCATTATACGGTTCGGTAGTCGCATTCATCGCGCTTTTATTCGAGTACATCAACTACGCATTCCCTGATCCCTTGACCTACTACGTGACCCCGTATTCCGGGAGCCTCCGCTTCGAGATGGCCAGCCTCATCGTCCTCGTGCCGGTGATGCTCCTCTTGATGCGACTCATCAGGAGCGACATCGCGCGTATCCCTGAAAAAGCTGACCTCTGGGTCCGGCGCTGGGTCTTGTTCCTCACGGTCTTCATCGCGGGAGTCGCGGTCATCGGGGACCTCATCACGCTCATAAACTACTTCCTCGGCGGAGATCTCACGACGCGCTTCATCATGAAGGTTCTCGTCGTCCTCCTCGTCGCAGGGGGCGTCTTCCTCCACTTCCTTGCGGATCTGCGCGGCTATTGGAACCAGAACCCGGCGCGAGCGCGCATGATGGGGTGGGCCGCCGCGGCGGTCGTCCTCATCTCCATCGTCGCGGGCTTCTTCATCATGGGGACGCCCGGCCAGGTGCGCCTCTACCGCTTCGACGAGCAGAAAGTGAGCGACCTCCAGAATATTCAGTGGCAAATCGTCAATTACTACCAGCAGAAAGAAGTCATCCCCATGAACCCTTCGGAGCTTGAAGATCCTTTGAGCGGCTGGATATTGCCGGTAGATCCGCAGACGGGTGATAATTACAAGTACGAAAAGGCCGGCAATCTCTCATTCCGTCTCTGTGCGACCTTCAATGCCGAGAGCCAGCAACCTGACACAACGGTCGCAAAGCCCATGTATGCAGGAGGCATCGACGAAAACTGGCAGCATGGCGCAGGAGAAGTTTGCTTCGATCGCACCATTGACCCTGACCGCTATCCTCCGTATGAGAAAATCGCACCGGTTCCAGCTCGTTAGGTAGCCATGGCTGATCCAGAAAGAGGACCGTGGGGAACACAGGGAGAGGCAGTGGACCGTGTTAGAAATCAATCTGTTGGACTTGAGGATGGTGCGTATATCGCCGAGATGTTGAGTGGTTTTCTTACAGAACTTGGTCGTATTGCGCGAGAACATCGAGTAACATTCACAATCGAACGCAAGTTGGGTCTTCCTGGTGTGCTCACGTTACTGCAAGAAGATGGGGATATCTATCAATTGTTTCAACCAGCGCAAGAAATAGCACGACACGCAAATAATCTTGAACCAGTGAGAAATCGCAACATTGAATTTTCCGTTCAATATGCGAAGGTGGATAAGAAAGTTCCTCAAGCAGCCTTAGTAATCAGTGGGTTTACACAGAAGAAATAGTCTTCCTGTTCAATCGATATCGTTGGAAGCCAACGATAATCCAGAGCGCGCCCAAGACAAAAGAAGAAAACGTTGAAACAGAAAGGTCGAGTGTAAAATAAGTCATCGACATAATAAGTAGCCCGATACCACTCAAGAGGGAAGTCGAGATCGGCGGTTTTTGGGTTGCGTGGAAAACGGTTGGCAAAAGCGCAAAAATAAATACCCACTGCAATACAGATATAACCCAGTCTTGCCACATGAGGCTTAGTATAGCGCTTTTTTCATGATACTGTGTGGCAATGCGTCAGTACCCCGATACCACATGCTGCACATGGCTACGGGGCAGGTGACCACAAAATCCCACCAAATTCGATTTTTATGAAAAGTTACGATCACAAACGAATTGAGCGCAAGTGGCAAAAAGAGTGGGCAAAAGAGAAACTGTACGAAACGCCAGATACTGCAAAAGGCCCCGCCGCCGCTCAAGCTAAGGCGGGCAAGAAAGACAATTTCTACTTTTTAACCGAATTCCCATACCCATCGGGGAATCTCCATGTGGGCCACTGGTACGCTTTTGCGGTGCCGGATATCCTGGCGCGTAAGCTCCGGATGGAAGGGAAGAATGTGCTCTATCCGATAGGCTTTGATGCTTTTGGTCTCCCAGCTGAAAATGCAGCGATCAAACACAAACTCAATCCGCGCGTCTGGACCCTGAAGAACATCGCCTACATGAAAAAGCAGATCGGCTCGATGGGCGCGTCATTCGACTGGTCGCGGGAGGTCATTACCTGCGCGCCGGAATATTACAAATGGACGCAGTGGCTTTTTCTGCAGTTTTTCAAAAAGGGGCTCGCATATCAAAAAGAAACGGCAGTTAATTGGTGCCCGAAAGATAAGACGGTCTTGGCGAATGAGCAGGTCGTGAACGGCCGGTGCGAGCGCTGCGATAGCGAAGTGGAACAACGCAACATGCTCCAGTGGAACTTGAAGATAACTGACTACGCCGACCGCTTGATTGATGATTTTGAACCGCTTGACTGGCCGCAGCAGATAAAAGAATCCCAGCGCAACTGGATCGGCCGCTCGGAAGGAGCAATAATTAGCTTTCAGCTTTCAGGTGCCAGCTTTCAGGAAAAGATTGAGGTTTTTACCACACGCCCTGATACGCTTTTTGGAGTCACCTATTTGGTATTGGCGCCGGAACACCTGTTCGTTCAGAAGTGTTGTGCAAGTCAGACTTGCACAAACACGAAAGAAATCGAGGAATATGTCAAGAAGGCGGCAAAAAAAACCGAGCTTGAACGCATTGCGGAGCAAAAGGAGAAAACAGGCATAAAACTCGAGGGAGTTGAGGCCGTGAACCCTGCAACAGGAGAGAAAATCCCGATTTTCATTGCCGACTATGTCTTAGGGCACTACGGAACCGGCGCCATCATGGCGGTCCCGGCGCACGACGAGCGTGATAACGAATTTGCAACGAAGTTCGGGCTTCCGATCCGGCAGGTCATTGCACCAGTTTTAAAAAGCACTATAGGAAGCGATGCGGTGAGAGAAAATGTTCCTCAGAAAGATCGAGACGCTATCATGTGTATCGTAAAGCACTGGAAAAAAGATGAGTATTTGTGTATTCAGTGGAAGAATCATCCGGAGATACGTTCATTCGTTTCTGGCGGGATCGAAAAAGAAGAAGATCCTGTTGAAGCTGGACAACGCGAGATACGAGAGGAGACAGGGTATACACACGCGAAATTCGTACGACAAATAGGCAATTTCTCCTTTGTTCATTTTTATCACCAAATAAAGGAAACCAATGTTCTTGCTCGTTTTCGATATCTTTATTTTGAACTTCAGGACGGGGAACAGGTTCCCGTCGCGAAAGAGGAAACGGACATGCATGATGTATTGTGGAAAAAACGAAACGAAGTGTATGATTTTCTAAGCCTTGCTGAGCGCGATACCATCTGGCGCGGTTTCGAGGGAATAATTAAGAATGACGCATATACAAAATCGGGTCTTTTGGTGAATTCGGACGAATTTGATCGGATGGATTCGGAGGAAGCTAAAAAGGAAATCGCTGAAAAATATGGTCGTCCAAAAACCACCTACAAAATGCGCGATTGGGTCGTGAGCCGCCAGAGATACTGGGGCGTTCCGATCCCTGTCATCCACTGCGAGAAGTGCGGCGCAGTGCCGGTTCCAGAGAAAGAGTTGCCAGTAATTTTACCTGAAATCGACGATTACTTGCCGGCAGGGGATGGCAAGTCGCCTTTGGCGAAAGCACGCGAGTGGGTTGCAGTGGAGTGCCCGCAATGCGGCGGAAAAGCCGAACGGGAAACTGATACGCTCGATACGTTCGTTGATTCCTCATGGTACTTCCTGCGCTATACAGACCCGAAGAATGAGAAAGAGTTTGCTGCGAAGAAAAAGATGGCCAATTGGATGCCTGTTGACCTCTATTCCGGCGGCGCGGAACATACGACGATGCACCTTCTCTACAGCCGTTTTTGGCACAAAGCGATGTACGACCTTGGACTTGTCGTCGACAGCGAGCCCTATTTGCGCAGAATGAACCGCTCGCTCATTCTTGGGCCTGACGGGCAAAAGATGTCGAAGTCACGCGGCAACGTCGTTGATCCTGACGCGGTCGTCGCGAATCTTGGCGCGGATACCGTGCGCATGTATCTCGCATTCATCGGCCCGTACAATGAAGTCTCAAGCTATCCGTGGAACCCGGACGGTGTCGTCGGCGTGCGACGCTTTCTTGAGCGTGTGTGGCGTCTGGGGCAGCTTTCAGCTTTCAGCGATCAGCTTTCAGAAAATACGGAAAGATTGCTCCACCGAACGATAAGGAAAGTTGGCGAAGACATTGCGGCACTCAAATTCAACACGGCCATCAGCCAGCTGATGATTTTTTTGAATACCGTGGAAAAAGAAAAGGGAATCGGCGCAAAACAGTGGGAAAGCTTTTTGAAACTTCTCGCTCCGTTTGCACCGCACATGGCGGAAGAGCTCTGGCAGGAGCTCGGGCACGATACCTCGATTCATCTTGAGCGGTGGCCAGAGTACGATGAAAAACTCTTGCGGGACGAAGAAGTTGTCATCGTCGTACAGATAGACGGCAAAGCGCGGACGCAGATGGTTGCCGCGCCGGATGCGGCCGAAGCAGATGTGCGGAAGCTTGCGGAGGCGGCCGCGGCCAAGTGGCTGGAGGAAAGGGAAGTGGCGCGGGTGATATACGTCCCAAATCGCTTGATAAACTTAGTCCTTGCTAAGTAGAGATGGACGTGGGATAATAAAAGTGGCCACGCAGCTTTCCTGTGTGGCTGCGAAAGGGGAGACTATCATGAAGCTGAACCTTGCCGTCGCCTTTGTGTTGTCGAGCGTGTTCATGCTTGGGATCGTCCTTTTGCTCTCGCCAAGGGAGCCGAGGGAATCTCCGGCGTCGATACTCTCGCTCACGCGGGCGCAGTAAGCGTAGGTGTAGTGTGTGTCTAGTATCGCGTTGGGCGTCTGGCTTCCCCAGCTAGACGCCTTTTCTTTTTACAATTCGTGGTCCGTCAGCGGTGTCTTTGATCACATATCCCGCATGTTCGATCTTTTTTCGCGCGGCATCCGCATCGTTCCAGCGTTTTTCCGCGCGCGCCGTTTCCCGTTCCGCAAGAAGGTTCTGGATACGCATCGGGATGTCGGCTGTTGAGACTTCGACGCCGAATTCTTTTTCATACAGTTCGCGTGCCTGTACATCTTCTTCTTCAAGACCGAGTCCAAGAACACGGTCAAAATCAAGAAGCCCTGCGCGGAGATTTTTCGGCGCAAGGCCTTTGTCTTTCACCATCTCCCACACGATCGCGAGAGCACCCGGCGTATCGAGGTCGTCGTTGATGCGCTCGACGAAACGATTTTTGTAGTCAGTCGGCGCCCTACCGCCCGATGGAAGCGTGTCGACGAGGCGGCGGAGTTTGAGGAAAGCGCTCTGCGCCGCTTCGAGCGCCTCCCACGTGAAGCTCGAAGGTGAGCGATAGTGCGCGCCTAGCAAGAGATACCGGAAACTCATCGGGTGGAAGCCTTTTTCAAGAATGTCAGCAAGGTACACGACGTTGCCTTCGGATTTTGCCATTTTCCCGCCTTCCAGCTGGAGATGTGCGCGATGGAGCCAGAAGCGCACGAAGGGTTTTTTGCCGGTCGTAGCCTCGGATTGGGCAATCTCGTTGTTGTGGTGCACGGGAATGTGCTCGATGCCGCCGGTATGAATGTCTATCTGGTCGCCCAAGGTGTCCCGTATCATCGCGGAGCACTCGATGTGCCAGCCGGGAAAACCTTTGCCCCAGGGAGAGTCCCAGCCTATTTTCTGGTCGGATTTCCAGAGAAGAAAATCGGTCGGATTGCGCTTTTCCTCATTCACCGCGACGCGTACGCCTTCCTTGAGAGCCTCGAGCTTGATGTTACCGAGTTTGCCGTAATCGGGGAATTTCGACGTATCGAAGTACACACCACTCTGGCCGGGCAGGCCTTTCCCGCGATAGGCGAAACCTTTCTTTTCGAGCGTTTGTATCATCGTTATCTGCTGCGAGATGTAGTCAGATGCGTGAGGGAATTGCGTCTCCGCCGTTTCGATATTGAGTGTCCTAATGTCTTTGAGAAAGACGTTCGCGTATTTCTCGGCGAGCGTTCGCATGTTCTCCAAGCTCGGCGTGAGGCCTTCACGTTTCAAGCCGCGCATCATCTTGTCGTCGCCTTCGTCGGCGTCGGAGGTGAGGTGGCCGAAATCGGTGATGTTGATGACCTGTTTTACCCGAAACCCTGCGTACTCGAGCGTTCTGCGCAAAATATCCGTAAAGACGAACATCGAGAGGTTCCCGATATGCTGCGGCCCGTACACCGTCGGGCCGCAGTTGTACATTTTCACGACACCGCGCTCAAGGGTCGTGAACGACTCTTTGGTGCCAGAGAGTGTGTTGTGCAGTCGGAGTGGGATTCCGCTTTGTTTTTTGTGCTCGAAGAAGATACCAAGAAACTCGCCGAGCTGTATGAGACTTCCCGCAATAATTTCGGCAATGGCTGACATGACGACATCCTACCAGCTTCCCGCTTCTCTTACATCCCCCGCAGGGATTCAGGATACGGATGCTCGTGGCCGATTTTCAGCCGGAGCTGGAGGTGGTCAATATGCTCCTCGCGCAAGCTCTTATATTTTGCGCGATCTGCTTTGAAGCGCACGACGATCTCTGCAGCGTGCTTGCTTCCCAGAAAGTGTGGCAGTATCACATAATCAACACCTTCATCATAGTGTGCGAGTGCGTCCTTCACGCGATGCGCGACGACAAGGACGACCGCTTCGGGATTCTGGTTTTTGACGGTTGCATGGATGAGTGCGTTCACTTCGGCGTCGGGGATAGTGGAAATGACGAGCTCCGTTTTCGAAAAATCGAGGCTCTCGAGGAATGCGAGGTCGCTCGCATCGCCGTACTCCGTCGCGATGCCAGCGTGCTGGAGCCTCGCGACCGCCTCCGGATTGTGGTCGATGACGAGGAACTGCGTGTCGAACCGCACCAAGGTCTCGATGAAATCGTAGCCGATGCGATTGCTCCCGAAGAGAATAATCTCGTAACCGCCTCTGCGCGGCCGCGGTTCATGCGCGCCGCGGCGCTCGAATATGCCGAGGAGAGGGGCGAAAAGACGATAGAGAGCGTCGGAGTGGAGGATGAAGTACGTCGAGCCGAAGATGGTGATAAGGCCGACCAAGGTAACAAGGGATAGGACTTGGCTGTCGAGATGACCGAGCGAGACGCCGAGTGCGATGAAGATAAGCGAGAACTCGCTTATCTGGGCGGTGACAAGCCCTGTCTGAAACGAGGTTTTCTTGCGATACCCAAGGTAGCCCATAAGCGCCATAAGGATGAGGGGATTCCCTATGAGAACGAGAATTGAGAGCATCAGCGCCATCGGTAATACGGCAGTGATGTCTTCGAGTTGTAGTTGCGAGCCGAGGAAGATGAAAAACGCGACAATGAAGAAATCGCGCAGGGGCGAGAGCCGTGCGCTTATCTCGCGTCGCGTAGGCAAGGACGCGAGCGCTACACCGGAGATAAGAGCGCCGCTTTCAAGCGAGAGCCCAAATTGATTAAAGAGAGCAGCAACACCGATGCCCCACGCGATAGAAAAGAGGAAGAGAAGCTCCTGTGATTGCGCGAGGAACGAAAGCGCTTTGGAGACGAAGATGCGGGCGGTCAGCGCGACGAACCCGACGAGCACCGCTGCGGTCAGGAGAAATTGCCCCGCGCTAAGCCAAGAAGCGTGTTCCGTCGCAAAGAGGGGAATACCGAGAAGGAGCAGGATGACGATAAGATCCTGCACCAAAAGGAATCCGATGGCGATCTTCGCGTAAAGGACGTCGAGCTCGCCCTTATCGGAGATGAGTTTCGTAATGATGATGGTCGAGGAGAAAGCGAGGGCGACTGCGATGTACACGGCGGGTACTAGCCCAAAGCCAAGCCACACGCACACAAGGTATCCCGCGAAAGACGTGACGACCACTTGCCCGATGCCGGTCACCAGGGAGACGCGTCCGAATTGCTTCAAGACGCTCGGCGAGAGATGGAGGCCGACGGTGAAAAGGAGGATGGCGACGCCGATCTGGCTCATGAGTGCCAAGGTTTCCGTGGAGTGGACGAGGTTGAAGAAGAAAGGCCCCACAATGAGGCCGGTCAAGATATGGCCGATGATAAGGGGCTGATGCAAAAGTCGCATGAGGACCGCGATAGCGGTCGCAATGACGAAAAGAACGCTTATCTCGGCGAAGAGTTCCATGGATGATGATGGTATTGTATACTAAAACCAATGGACAGGTACGGAAGTCTGAGCAAACCAGCGCTTCTCATCGGCGCGCTTTTTTTGGCAGCCGCGGGCTTCACGGGCGGTTTCGCTATGGGGCATGTGGGGACGTCGAATGGTGCCTTGCCTGCCGCGGTCGCCGATGCCATTGGCATCGCGACGCCGCCCGAGGGCGTCGATTTTTCGCCGGTATGGAAGGCATGGGCAGTTATTGACGAGAAATTCGTACCGGCTTCCGTTGCCTCAAGTACCGCAACCTCGAGTGAGCCGGCGATCGTAGGGACGCCTGAAGAGCGCCGCGTTTACGGCATGATACAAGGCCTCGCGGAATCGCTTGGCGACCCCTATACGTTCTACTTGCCGCCCGTCGAGCAGAAGCAATTTGAAGAGGACTTGAGCGGCAACTTCGAGGGTGTCGGCATGGAGATCGCGATACGCGATGAGGTTCTCACTGTCGTTGCACCTCTTAAGGGGACGCCTGCCGAGCGCGCGGGCCTGAAACCGGAAGACAAGATATTGAAGATCAACGAGATGGACACGCGCGGAATGGACATCACGACGGCCGTGAGCCACATCCGCGGGCCAAAAGGAAGCCAGGTGAAGCTTCTCGTCATGCGTGAAGGTTGGACGGAGCCGCAGGTGATAGAAGTGACGCGTGATGTCATCAATATTCCCGTCCTTGAAGCCGAACGGCGCGACGACGGCATCTTCGTCATCTCGCTCCATAATTTCACCGCCAATTCGCCGCAGCTCTTCCGCGATGTCCTGCGTCAGTTCGTGGATTCTGGTTCGTCACGTCTGATCCTCGATCTGCGCGGGAATCCTGGTGGTTACCTTGAGGCGGCAGTCGACATGGCAAGCTGGTTTCTCCCCAGCGGCCGCATCGTCGTCACGGAAGATTACGCCGGGCACTCGGCCAACATCGACCATCGCAGCCGCGGCTACGATATCTTTAACGAGAATTTGAGAATGGTCATTCTTGTTGATAAAGGTTCGGCCTCGGCCTCCGAGATCCTTGCGGGCGCCTTGCGGCACTACGAAAAAGCCGAACTCGTCGGCATCCAAACGTTCGGCAAAGGCTCGGTGCAGGAATTGGTGCCCATTACCGAGAACACTGGCTTGAAGATAACGGTCGCTCGTTGGCTCTTGCCGGATGGCGTGCAGATCCCTCTCGACGGCATTAAACCGGACGTGGAGGTGAAGATATCAGAGGAAGATGTGGAGGCCGGCAAAGACCCGCAGATGGAGAGGGCAATTGAATTACTTCACTAAAAAACGAGGTCTCCGGAATAATTTGTCCAGAGACCTCTAGGGTACCCTTGTTTAGTCTTTGTGAGCGGTACTACTGCCGAAGAACAGCCACAGGAAGAAAAGTAATCCAAACAGCCCTCCGGTAGCTTCTGGAAATGTGATTGCCTTAAGCCCCCAAAGGGGTACGGCGATCTCATTGTACAGAAGAAATACCACAACAACTCCGACCGCAAAAAGACCAACGACACCGCTCGCTAGAGCCGATACGACAAAGACCTTTTTTGCTAGATCCTTCATCTCACCCTCCTAGAGCATGTCTGGAAACCTCCTCTCGAGCCTGAATGTTGAGCTACCATAGGGG
>JBBTXY010000019.1:0-60687 GCA_038062075.1 Patescibacteria group bacterium | reverse complement strand
AGAAGCACTTGAGCGAAAACGTCTAGGGAAAGTCGATCACCCTATAGATATGGACTTTATCGAAGCGCTTAAAACCGGTATGCCGAAAGCCGGTGGCATCGCAGTAGGAGTGGATCGCCTTATTATGCTTTTTTCCGATGTCACCGACATTGCCGACACCCTCTTTTTCCCGAGAGAGGATTTGTTTGAAACGCATGCTTGACACGAACTCTATCAATTGATAGAATTAATATGACAAGTGTATGGCAACGAAAACCCTTTCGGCGATGGAGGCGCGCAAGCGCTTTGGTGAGATCATGAATCGCGTGGCGCTTCGCGGTGAGAAGTTTACTGTCGCGAGGGCTGGAAAACCTTTGGCACGTATAGTGCCGATTGAGTCAAACGATGCACGCATCGACGTCTTTGACGTGCCGTTTGCAACCTTCAGTGAGTGGAACGATCCTTCCAACGACGCCTATGACGCGCTATAAAAGATGGGACGTGCTCGTCACTGCATTCCCGTTTGCCGACGAACTTCGCTCAAAGATGCGCCCCGCAGTGTGCGTTGCCGCTTTCAATCCGGCCGATGATATTGAACTCTATTGGCTCCTTATGATAACGAGCACGCATCTAAAAGGTTGGAAAGGAGACGTTGACATTGATGATGTGCAGAAAGCTGGTCTGCCCATCCCATCCATCGTACGGACGTCAAAAATCGCATGCGTTGATGCCTCGTTCGTTGAGAAAAAAGCGGGAGTCCTTGATACGCGGACAAAAGATGCTATCCGCACGATGCTTCAAAAATACTTCGCATAGTCTTACCGCAGCTTTTCAGCAGCGATAAAACTCGTGTAGTTGAACTTCAAATCTTGGATGGACTCCTCGAAAATACCGAGTTTGTAGAGCTCGGCGGCGGCACGCGACGCAATTACTGCAGACGTCTTCGGGAGCTTCCCCTTCGCAAGGTCCTCTGCCGCCTTTGCGGTATCGGCATATTCTTGGAGCTTCACTTTCGGCCACGCCCGCTTCAGGTACATGCGGCACTGTTTCAGCGCCTGATCGTGCGAGACGATGGTTTTAATGGCGTCAGCTGTGATGCCATTTTTGACCAAGAGACAGTGGTGGATGTCGATATCGAACATTTTCTTGATGCGGAAGTTATGCCTGGCCATCGCGTAGACAGCCTCGATGACGATGCCACCGTTCGAGTTCTCGATCGGAAAAATAGCGATATCTATAGCTCCCTTTTCGAGTTCCGAGAGCACGTTTTCCGCCGTTATGAGGTAGAGGATTGTGAACTTTTTGAGATTCGCATGCTTTTTCGCATAGACACGCGCAGCTTCCTCGGAGAAACTTCCCTTGGCGCCCATGACACCGATTTTGACTGCCATGGGTGCGAATAATACGGGGGTTGTGAAGGAATGACAAGGATTGACCCCGTTAGAAGCTTGGCGAAATAGACTTTACTGCGTTTGCTGTTGAGCTGCCATAGACAAGCATAAGTATTCAGGTTCAGGCTTCTAACGGGGTTGACAGCCCCAAAATACGGCTCAAAATGGTCGAGTATTGGTCGGTCGCATTATCATATTTCTAATACACAAATTTGTATGGCAAATAAAATGGATCTGGTCGACAAAGTTCATGCAACCATCGGCTCCACGAAAGCCGACGCAGAGCGCGCAGTCGAAGCGATCATTAGCACGATCACCGACTGCCTCAAGCGCGGCGAGGAAGTCTCGATCGCGGGCCTCGGCATTTTCGAAGCTAAGACGCGTGCTGGCCGCACCGGGAGGAATCCGCGCACGGGCGCAACTATTCAGATCAAATCGATGCGCGTTCCCAAATTCCGCGCGTCGAAGACACTCAAAGACGCAATAAAATAGCTTCGAGCTTTCAGCTTATAGCTCCTAGCGATACAAAACTGCCGTACGGCAGTTTTTGTATGAAATGCTCAATTCATGTAGAGTAGAGCCACGTCCTAATCTTCCGGACAGGGCGGGATTAGTTTAATGGCAGAACAGCAGGTTTCCAACCTGTTGGCGGGAGTTCGATTCTCCCATCCCGCAAGCGGTTCGACCTGCCCCGTGAGAACGCGAAGTGTTTCTCACCGGGGTTCCCGGCATCCCGCACCAACCATGATCCGTACCCTCTTGCAGCTGATTGGTTTACTCGGCATTGCTGGAGTGATTTTTGTGTTCCTTCCCCAGATACTCTCAACCTCATTTGAGGCAGTAAATACTGCACGCACAGTTTCTGACACTGCACCGGGGCTTACCGCCGCCACCTCACAAGCAATATCCGAATCAGATGAACCAGCCCCAGCTCAAGAGGAAAAACTGCCCCCCACTGATCTAGGCCTCACACAACCTGACTCTCAAAACAGCACAGCAAATAGCCAAAATACGGCTCAAAACAAAGAGACAGCAGTGGTGCCTTCCTACCCCTATCCGCCGCTCTCCGACGATGCACTGAATACACTCACACGGAGCGCCTTGATCAACATTCTCTGCACCACGTCCAGCTCTCTTGTACGGCCGATTGCCGGCTCCGGCGTCATTATTGATCCCCGCGGCGTTATTCTCACGAATGCCCACGTCGCTCAATATGTTCTCCTCGGCTCACGCCCTGAGGTTGACCTGAACTGTGTCATTCGAACCGACCCCCCCGCACAGTCCCGCTGGAAAGCCAGCATTCTCTATTTCCCCGAACAGTGGCTTGATGAACACGCCGCCGACCTTACCAAGAGCCGACCAATGGGGACGGGAGAGCGAGATTACGCGCTCCTCCTCATCACAGAAAGTGCGACCCCGGAGCCACTTCCCCCTGTTTTCCCTTTCCTGCCACTAGATACCCGTGGAGACACAGCAACGGTCAACGACAACGTCTTCCTTGCAGCGTACCCGGCAGAATTCTCAGGGGGGAATGCAACTCGCGGATTTCTCTCCGCCTCCTCTGCGATAGGGGTTATTCAACAACTTCTCACGTTCAACGAGAACACTGTCGACCTCTATTCTCTGGGCAGTACGGTCCTCGCACAGAGCGGTTCATCGGGTGGCGCGGTCGTTAATGCATGGGGGCACCTCATAGGCATCATTACGACCACCAGCGATGGCGAAACGACCGCAGAACGGGATCTCCATGCTTTAACACTCTTATATATCAACCGCGACTTCCTTAATTCTACTTCAGGAGACCTCAAGGAGTTCCTGTCTCGAGATATGAAAGCGCAAGCGGCTCAATTTATGCAGGTTAAAGCCCCTCTTCTCTCCCAAAGACTGATTACTGAACTCGAGAACCGATAAACTATCTATTCTGGTCGGGACGCCGAGACCCCAGTACTACCGCCTCGCATCGCTCGGTTGGCTACCTGCTTACGCCGAGGCTTCGGCGGGCGGGGCAGGTCGGACTCGGTCAATATCCTCTCCGAATACAGTAATCTGCCCGCTGGACATTCTTATTTTCGGGGAGCCGAGAATCGAACTCGGTCTACTTGGTCCCAAACCAAGCGTACTACCGGTATACTACTCCCCGAAAATAAGAACGCTCCCACACACGAGACTACAGGCACGCCCGGAATCCGGCTGATTTTAACACATATCTTAAGGGACAAACATGTCCATTACTGATGTTCTATAGATTATCCGCGAGAGCTTGCTCGAAAAATCGACACTTGGCTACTCTTTTTTCTTGGTCAAGCAAGACAGCAATAACATCGATTTGGTATTCTCGCCTATCTTTCTTAGTTTCCATATACAGAGCTGCTGTTCTCGCAACTTTCATGAGTTTCCCCCGAGTAGCCATTTCCTCTGGTCTATACCCATAACTTTCACGTGAAAAAGCCGCCATATCTCTTGAAGTGGATTTTACTTCGACAAAACGTACTATTCCATCTTTTTCAGCGACTATATCGATCTCCCCCCATGGTTTTCGATAATTCCTTTCGACAATTCTAAATCCCTTACGCTCAAGAAAGATGCAAGCAACATCCTCTCCAATATCTCCTGTCTTTCTTTTCTCCGTCTTTGCCATAATGCATTTTCACGTGAAAGTCATTTAAATACGTAACTTAAGTAACATATTACAGGCTCCTGAGAAATGGAAGTATAAGATGGTGTCCCATATATCTGGCTTAAAAACTGGATTATTCATTAAGACGCCTGATTATAAGACTGTCCTATATCCACATATCCCCAGAGTTTTCCACATACTAGGAGATATCATCTTCCAGCTCCCAGGGCTTCTTTCTTCAAGAGTAATATCGAAAAAATCGAAAACCTTGTGGTGCGGGCAGGGAGAATCGAACTCCCAACTCGTCCTTGGCAAGGACGCATTATACCACTTAACCATGCCCGCTTTTGAAAACAGGGTGATTATACAGCAGAAACAGGGGAGGGCAATTTCTTCACCTATCCCCACACGTGTGCTCCCGCTAGGATTCGAACCTAGAATAGCAGTTCCGAAGACTGCTGTGATATCCGTTTCACCACGGGAGCAATACGGTGCATCATACCCTGAATATGCGCTTCGGTGCTAGAATGCGCGCATGAAATTAGATGTGCCGAAGGAGGTATTCGACATCCATTCTCGCTTGAAAAACGCGGGTTTTGAGGCGTATCTTGTGGGCGGCTGCGTCCGTGATCTTCTTCTCGGAAAAGAGCCGAAAGATTGGGATATTACCACCAATGCAAAACCGGAAGAAATCCAGCCGCTCTATGCGGAGACGTTCTATGAGAACGAGTATGGCACCGTCGGCGTCGTGACACAATCTGAGGATCCTCGCCTTAAGGTCATCGAGGTGACGCCCTACCGCATCGAAGGGAAGTATTCAAATGTGCGTCATCCAGATGAGGTAACATGGAGCGATAACCTTTCCGATGACCTTAAGCGCCGTGATTTCACCATCAACGCCATCGCCTACGACCCCGTCACTGAAACAGTAGTTGATGAGCATGGGGGGTCGGACGATTTAAAACGAAAACTCGTCGTCACGGTAGGGGAGCCAACCGATCGTTTTTCCGAAGACGCCTTGCGCATGCTTCGAGCAATCCGTATCGCGGCCGAGCTCGATTTTGCACTTGATGGGAAAACGGCAGAGGGAATTGCACGCAATGCCGAGAAACTGTCTCTGATTTCCCGCGAGCGGGTACGGGACGAACTTATACGCATTCTGGAGAGCGACCGGCCGATGCAAGCCCTTTTCATGGCTCAAAAGCTCGGTATTTTAACGCACATCATTCCTGAATTGGAGGAAGGGATTGGCATCAAGCAGAATCAGGCGCATTCATATGAAGTATTCGAGCACCTTCTGCGTTGTGTGCAATATGCAGCAGACCAGAAATGGTCGCTCAATGTGCGGCTTGCCGCCCTCCTCCACGACATCGGAAAGCCCGCAACATGCGAGTGGTCGGAGGAAAAGAACGATTGGACATTCCATGGCCACGACGTCATCAGCGCCCGTATGGCAAAGAAAATCATGAAAGACTTGCGTTTCCCGAAAGAAACTATTGACGCCGTCGAGTCTCTCGTGCGATGGCACATGTTCTTCTCCGACCCCGACCAAGTGACGCTTTCGGCGGTGCGGCGCACGATTGCCCGCGTCGGTACCGACAACATTCAAGAACTCCTGAAAACGCGTGTGTGCGACCGGATCGGCACTGGCCGCCCGAAAGCACATCCGTTCCGACTCCGCAAATACATGTCAATGGTTGACGAAGCGCTCCGCGACCCGATTTCTGTCTCAATGCTCAAAATCAATGGCACACGAATTATGGAGGTTGGGGGAGAAAAACCCGGGCCGCGGCTTGGCTGGACACTGCATGCGCTCCTCGAGGAAGTTCTCGACGATCCTGCAAAAAACACTTCAGAGTACCTTGAAAAACGAGCTGTGGAGCTCCTGCGGCTCTCTGACGAGAATCTAAAAGAGATAGGGGAGGGGGGAAAGGAGAGGCGGGAAGAGGAGGAGCGAAGTGCGGTCGCAGAACTGCGTAAAAAACACCATGTCAGTTAAAAAGAAAAGCCGCCCTGGTGCCACATACGGATTCTTCCGTATGCCGCACCAAGACGGCTTCTTACTTCCCGTTCGCGAAAATTGAGTATATTGATTGACTGTTACGATAGTACTTTTTCCAAGTTTTGGAATTGCTATGCAATTCCCCCTGCAAGCTTGGTACTTGTACAGCAATCTACTCTATAAAGAACACGGATACGGGACATGTCGAGTACGGTGTACCTGACATTGGTTTGAGAGACAAGTTTCCCTATCTACCTCTAACCTCGAAAGAGTCCGAAGACTCCTAGGGGAAAGAATATCTCCGTAAAGGACATTGTAAAGGACGTACTGTGGATAACCTGAACTGGTTGCTAGTTACTAGATACTGGTTATTGGAAATATCTATATTTTAAGCTCTAAACTTATTGGACAATGGTCAGAACCCATAAACCGGGGATATATCTCTGCCTTTGTGACTTTTGACGCCAAATGCTTACTTACGAAAAAATAGTCAATACGCCAGCCAAGGTTGCGCGCCCGCGCATTCGAGAAGTTGCTCCACCACGTGTAGTGCCCCCCACCCTTTGTGAATAATCGAAACGCATCAACGAATCCAGCAGCGATTATTGCATCAATACCCGCCCGCTCCTCTTGAGTAAATCCCTTTTTGCCATCATTTTCCTTAGGATGCGCAAGATCATCGGGAGTATGAGCTACATTCAAGTCGCCACAGAAAATAACGGGTTTCTCCTTCTCTAATTGCTTGCAGTAGGCAAGGAACGCGGGGTCCCAATGCTTGTGCCGGAGCTGTAGCCGGCTGAGATCTTCCTTTGCATTTGGTGTATAAACATTCACCAGGAAAAAGTCGCTATATTCAGCAGCGATAACGCGTCCTTCCGCATTCGGGTCGCCGTAGCTGTCTCCGGCAAGCCTGAATTTCTTGATGATGTCTTCAGGGAATCCCAGAAACACCGCGTGCGGCTTGATCTTCGTGAAAATAGCAGTACCACTGTATCCCTTACGGCCAGTTGACGAGTTCCAATATTCTTCATAGTCTGGCAGATCAACCTCCGCCTGACCCTTCTCTGCTTTGGTCTCCTGGAGACACAGCATGTCGGGTTTCAGAGCCTCCACTGCAAGAGTAAAGAGTCCTTTTTTATGAACGCTGCGCAAACCGTTCACGTTCCAGGAGACGAGTTTCATGCCCCTATGATAGCAAAAGGTTAGTGGCGTCGTTTCCCGTGGAAGCTTTTGTGTACCTCGCGAAGGTGCCGGTCGGTCACGTGCGTATAGACCTGGGTGGTCGCAATGTTCGCGTGCCCTAGAAGCGCCTGAACTGAGCGCAAGTCCGCACCACCATCTAGTAAATCGGTCGCAAAAGAATGGCGCAGGGTGTGCGGGGTAACCTTGCGTGTGATGCCAGCTTTTACGGCATGCTGTTTTACGATTCTCTCTATTGAACGAGGGGTGAGGCGCGCCGAATCTTGGTTCGCACCATAACCGACAAACAGCGCTTCGCCCATGTCCCCACGCTTCTTGAGATATTCCGCGACCGCCTTCTTCGCGGAGGGGGAGAGAAAGACGACCCGTACCTTGTCACCCTTACCGCGCACGGAAAACTCGTCGCGCGTGAGGTCAATGTCAGCATTCAAGGAGCAGAGCTCGGAAACACGCAGTCCCGTCGAAAACAATAACTCCAGTATCGCGCGATCGCGCAGTTCGTTCAGAGAATCGCCAACGGGACTTTTCATGAGGCGGTTAAGCTCATCGGCGGTAATGAGATCGAGGTCGCGACCACCCACTTTTGCGAGCTCAATCTTTTCGGGGGAGAGAGACTCGATGCCGAGTTTCCGCAGGTATTTGAGGAACGCGCGGAGCGCGATGAGATAGTAGTTCTGCGTCTTCTTTTTCATGTCGCCGGCCGTTCCCGGCTGGCGGTTGAGCCACAGACGGAATTCGCGGACAACTGTCTCATTCAGTTTTGCAGGTGAATTGACTCCCGCATGCTCTAAAAACCGCGTCAGATAATGGTCATAGTTCTCGACCGTCTTCACGGAGCGTCCTTTTTCAATCTCACAGTACTCCAAAAATTGCATCTTGAGCGACTTCAGATCCTGCGCCATCCAGCAATTATACCGTGCATGTCGCACAATATAAGTTATTCCAACGCAAAAGCGTCGGAAAACCTGACGATATTGTGCGACACAGGCGTCGCACAATATCGTCTAAACAAGCGGCCAGAGATTTTTGAATACTTCGCGTTGACTGAAGACCATGATACGCGCTATGCGTTTTTTGTACCGCTGCCAACTAGCTCCCACAACAAGTCGAACTTCTGCTTTTCTGCCTCGGCGATCGTCTCACTTTCGATAACGACCGTTACCATCTCTTCTACGCCACTCACAATGACCACTTTGTGGTCATAGATAAGGCTTGAGCCCTCAAACCAAAACTTCTTTGGCAGCCATTTGATCTCGCGCAACTCCCCCGCGTGGTTACGCCCCGCGAGGTCATCGCGTACGTCCGGAAAGAGAAGTGCTCTAATACCGATGCTTTGTTTGATTCGCGCCGGCACGTAATACTTCAAATCGTATTCCTCCCCCATCATCTTGTACGTTTCGGTGAGGGAGCCGATAGTACGCAAGAGGTTGCCCGGTTTTTCGAGCGAATCCTCAATAGCGAGCCGATATCCCTCCCGACCTTCAAAATACGAAACTTTCGGATGCACGCCCTTTTTCTTCTCAAGTGCCTTGAGCTGCGGTAATATCAATGCAAAATCCCCAAGCTCTTTCTTCCGCAGTGCATAGAGCGCGTCTGGGCTCATCGCGGCAAAACGCATACCACCGCGCATCTTGAAAGAGCCCATAAGCCCGCGCTTTTCCAAGCCCTTGAATACCTGATACGCAGTCGAGCGTTTTATACCAGCTCGTTTTGCAAGCAGCGACATCGGTGCATCCCCGTAGTTGAGCGCGGCCACGTACAGCCGTACTTCCTTGGGGCTAAGCCCAACTATCTCAAGCATGTCTTCCATTTTCTGCATACTGTCGTCTTTCTGGACAACACTATATTATAATAAGAACAATAAATATCAACATATTTTGACCCAATGCAACATGGCTGCCAAAATTAATAGACTAGATTAAATTCTCGTAGCACAGTTCTGATGGTCGTACAGAACACCACAAGGGAGACATAGATATGTCCTTCTTCGCTACCCAAGCGCGTCTGCTTGCCAAATACCCCTGGTTATGGGGAATCAGGAGTCGCTGGACCCCGGGGCAAACTCTTGTAACAATAAAAGAATCTGTTCCGACAAGGGACTTATTTGAGCGATTCTGCGAACAAGATGAGGAGCTGTGGGCATTCATACTGGTCGAGGATTGCGTATACCACTTACAACGAGTTGCGTGCGACACAAGCCTGACAATCGCAACTGCATCCGCTCACGCAACCTCTACCAAGTATCGAACCACGGAAATCTCCAAAGAAATCGTAAACCTCGCATCCATTCGCAAAGATGTGTGCGGGATCGAGTGGTTCACAATCTGGCAAGCCCGACGCGGCACGACGCTCAATGAAATGTGTGGGATAGAATTCTACGACAGTCGTTTTATCCCACAGGCAGCTAAAGAAAGGCGTCAGGCGGAGCATAAATACACGGAGGAAAAATCCAATCTTCAGTAAAAGCTCGCACAAATGTGACCCTCTAAAGCCAGCTGCGGAAACGCAGCTGGCTTCTTTCGTGGTATTTATGCCAACTATTTTAGATACTTTCTTTTTTTAAGCTTCTCCGGCAGATACGATTCCTTATCGTACTTCTCATAGCCTTTTCCATACTCGAGATTTTTCATGAGTTTCGTGACTGGATTACGAACTTTCATCGGGATGGGAAGATTACCGAATTTTTTCACGTCTTCTAATGCTGCGCCGAGAGCCTCGTAGGCGCTCCTGTCTTTCTTCGACTGCGCGAGGTACACGACGCCATGCGCGAGATTGATCGACGCTTCCGGATAGCCGATCTTGTTCACTGCTTCAAAGACGGCGTTGGCAACTACAAGCGCCGTAGGTTGTGCGAGTCCAATGTCTTCGCTCGCGAAAATAATCATGCGACGCGCGATGAATTTTGGATCTTCGCCGGCTTCAACCATCCGTGCAAGGTAATAGATGGCAGCATCGGGCTGCCCGGCACGCATGGATTTTATGAACGCAGAGATAGTGTTGTAGTGTTCTTCGCCTTTCTTATCGTAACGCAAGTGGCGCGACTGGATGGCTTCTTTTAGTGTTTCAACGGTGATCTTTCTATAGAGTTTGTCGGCGGTTTCTAAAACCGTGATGGCTTGCCGCGCGTCGCCTTGCGCCATTCGGATGAGCCAGTCGCGCGCATCCTTCGGGACCTTCAGCTTCGTCCGCGCGATGATCTTCTCCATGTCTTTCTCGCCGAGCTCACTCAGCACGAACACGCGGCAACGCGAGAGAAGGGGAGCGATGACCTCGAATGACGGATTCTCCGTCGTGGCCCCCACGAGCGTGATGTCACCACGCTCGACGAAGGGGAGAAGGAAATCCTGCTGGGCTTTATTGAAACGATGGATTTCATCCACAAAGAGCACGCGGGGTTTCGCGGCAAGGAGCGTGCCGCGCGCACCGATCACCTTCCGGATATCTTCCTTCCCCGCATCCACCGCCGAGAGCTCGAAGAAATCTGCGCCGACGGCATTCGCGTAGATGCGCGCGAGCGTCGTCTTTCCCGAGCCGGGCGGTCCCCAAAGAATGAAGGAGAAGAACTCTTTCTTCTCAATGGCAACGCGCAAGGGCTTCCCCGCGCCGACGAGATGCGCCTGACCTACGAATTCATGAAGGTTCTTCGGTCGTATCTGTGATGCTAATGGCTCAACCATACCTGCAGTATGCATTTTTCTAGCAACCAGAGCGAGGGTACATACTTCTTCGAGGTCTCTCGCAGGCCGGGCCGAGAGTGAGCGCTGCCGCAGGAGCGGCCAGACAGCGACTTCGAAGGAGTATGTGCCCGAGCGAATCTTATGCACAGTTGCACGAAAAATCTAACGGAGTATGGTTACCCGATGACACGAAGTATCATCATTTGGGCAATCGTTATCGTAGTTATTATCGGCGGAATCTTTCTCTATTGGAAATTCGGTCCCTCTATGTCGTCCACTCCAGAAACAACTGACACAAATGAGGATCAGGCGGCAACTGCAGCCGCATCGCAAGTGCAGGGACAAGACGTTACCATCGGCACCGGTGCGGAAGCGACACCGGGCTCCCTCGTCTCCGTGCTCTACGTCGGCAGGCTCCAAGACGGCACAGTCTTCGACAGTTCCGAGAAGAACGGTAACCAACCACTCGTCTTCCAGCTCGGCGCAGAAGGAATTATCCCCGGCTTCCAAATTGGCGTAAACAGCATGAAAGAGGGAGGAGAACGGCGCATCGCCATCCCGCCGGAATTCGGTTACGGCAACCAGGATGTGAAAGACCCAGCTGGCATAGTCATCATCCCTGCGAATTCGACCTTGGTCTTCGACATTAAGCTCGTAAAGGTCGAGAGTGCGCCTGCGGCACCCGCTGAAGGAGTCCAGGAAACGCAAGAATAAAAAACACGCGCAGGGGTTGCGAAGGGGCGGGGAATGTGCTACATTAACGCCCATGCTGACGAAGCGTAAGAAGGAGAACGAGATGAAGAAAGCAGCGCGCCACGACACCGATACGGGTTCGCCCGAGGTGCAGGTCGCTATTTTGACGCGTCGCATTGAGGAACTTTCTGCCCATTTGGATAAGAACCGGAAGGACAAAAGCTCCCGCCGCGGGCTTCTCGGCCTTGTCGCCGACCGCCGGAAGCACTTGAAGTACCTCGAGGCCACCAACAAGCGCGCCTATAGCGCCTTGACCAGGAAGCTCGGACTGAAGAAGTAGCTGTCAGCTTTCAGGTATCAGCTTTCAGGAAAAGCGGAAACCGCCCCGTCAGTTATACTTAGAAAGCGCATTCATGCGCTTTGCATACGTTTTTATTAGATTTGGTATTTTATTGCTGAAAGCTAAAAGCTGACAGCTGAAAGCTATGTCAATTATCAAACACCCTGAACAGCGCGTCGGCGTCTTTATCGACACGCAGAATCTCTACCATAGCGCGAAGAATCTCTATCATGCGCGCGTCAATTTCGGCAACGTTCTCAAGGATTCAGTCGCGGGGCGGCGCCTTATCCGCGCCCGCGCATATTCCGTGACGACGGAGAGCGGCGAGGAAAAAGCCTTTTTCGAGGCCCTGGGGAAAATTGGCATCGAGATGATAACAAAAGAATTACAGATATTCTTCGGAGGCGCCAAAAAGGCCGATTGGGATGTCGGGCTTGCTGTCGACGCCATTACCGCCTCCCCGAAGCTGGACACCATCATCCTCGTTACCGGGGACGGCGACTTCGTCCCCCTCGTGGAATACCTCCAGACCCACGGCGGCTGCCAGGTCGAGGTGGTCTCCTTCGGCCGGTCGACCTCAAGTAAGCTGAAAGAAGCGGCGGATGATTTCCTTGACCTCGATGAGGACCCGCGGCGCTATCTCCTCGGATTCCGCGGGAGCTCTCGCCGCACCAGCTCCCGCGGTACTCACAACGCCCCCACCGAAATGCCAGACGAGATGGAAAAAGAAATGGGGATGGAGTAGCTCTCTATAAGATGCCCCGCGCGCGCCGCTTGCAGATTGTAGCTCTCATAGCTACAATACATCGCATGGCAAGAGACATAACAACCGTTTCCGCGCGTGAGGCAAAAAACCGCTTTGGTATGCTCAAACGCGCCGTCCGGCGCGCGCCCGTTACCATCACCAACAACGGCGAGCCCGAACTTATCGTCATGTCGCCGGAAGAGTACAAGCTTATCGCGAGGTATCGCGTGCTGATGCTCGCCGACCAACTCAGCGCTGAGGCAAAGAAACGCGGTCTTACACAAAAAAAATTGCGAAAAATTCTTGACGAGCTGGGCGCATAGGTCAGTATGCGGGTCGTTGTAGACACCAGCGTTCTCGTCAGCGCCGCATTGTTCGATGAGAGCGTGCCGCGCAGTGCCCTGGTGCTGACCATGCGTTTCCATACGCCGCTCGTTTCAGATGCGATGATACGCGAATACGGCCGCGTCATGTCCAGTTCGAAGTTCGACGCGTATACTCCGCGGAACGAGCGGCTCGCACTTCTTGCGACATATATCCAAGCTTCTGACCAGGTCGAGATTCCTGGAACACTGCACATTTGCCGCGACCCACGAGACAATATGGTCATTGAAACCGCGTTCGAGGGGAAGGCGAACGCCCTCATAACAGGCGACGATGACATCCTTTCGCTGCGGCCTTTGAAAGGCATCAACATCATGACGCCAGAGGAATTTGTCAAAAAGCTTGTCGCCTACAAACAAGGCGGTGGCTTTGCCGCGCACGTCGCGGAAAAGGACGGCACGTGATGGCGAAACCGCTCCGACCGAAATGCCGGATGAGGGATGGGGTGACGGCTATCGATCTTGAATCTCAAGTGCCTTATTGTAGGTACACAGTGTCCCTGCATCCAATTATGAGGATATACTTGCCACATGAGAAAACTGCGGTACGCATCCAAAAAATCCAGATCCGCTACCGGATGGTGGAAACACGCCCGTCCCTATGGAAAACGGAGAGTCAATAAGAGCGAACGCAAAGGAGCGAAGTGGGAACTGAATATTCGCCTTGGCATAAATGGTACCTGACCCCTATTTTTCTGACCCCTATTTTTCTATTTTCTGCGCAGACCCCGCAGGAGACACCGGACGAGACAGAGCGTGAGTTGGAGTAAAATTTCTTCACTATTTACGGCGAGGGAATCCTTGGCGGGCAAGGGATTCATCAATGAAATCACCGACGAATTTCTGGTCGCCCGGTATGCCATTAAGCATATGTTCGTTCATTACGCGAATAAGCCCGCTTGTCATTTTTCTATGAAAATATTGGACCATGTATAAACTCTCCTCGTAGGTCATTTCATGATTAGGGTCAACTTCTTTTAACGCATCCCTTATGGCCTTATTAGCTTTTACATAACGCTCCTTAGTCGAATCCTCAAGCTCTTCGAGAATGGGCTGTAATATATCAGATGCTTTCTCTTCTATCTTTTTTATGTCTTCCTTAGACAACTCTTTCTGCCTCCCGGGTTGATGTGAAGGAGTTTCTGTCATGTTACGAATACTATCATGCAGCCGCAGGCGACAAGAAGGATGGTATATGGTACTGTTTCCACATTAGAATAGCCGTGGCGCTCGGATAGGCAGTGGTGGTTCTTTGCTGAAACCCCGTAGTAGAGTCTCAATTTTTGATTGCGTAGTCTGACACCGATCGGGAGACACAATCAGGAATTGAACTGTCCTGCGGGATAGACATAGAGACTCACTACGGGGCAGGTCTGGTCGTTACCAAAGAGACAATGCAAAAGAAAGAATACTCCGTCGAAGTTGGCGGAAAAACGTTAACCGCCGAGTTCAATGACTGGGCGAATCAGGCGAACGGCTCGGTCCTCGTGAGATACGGCAACAGTGCGGTCCTCGCGACCGCCGTCATGAGCGCGAAGGAGTCGAACCTCGATTACTTCCCGCTCTCCGTCGAATACGAAGAGAAGTTCTATGCGACGGGCGCCATCTTGGGCAGCCGCTTCATGCGTCGCGAAGGCCGGCCTTCGGACGAGGCCGTGCTCTCCGGCCGCATCGTCGATCGCACTATCCGCCCCCTCTTTCCGAAGGGACTAAAGCGCGACGTGCAGGTGATGGTTACCGTCCTTTCGCTTGAAGATTACGATACCGACATCCTTGCGGTGAACGCGGCGTCCCTCGCACTCGCAACGTCAGACATTCCATGGAATGGGCCAGTCTCCGCCGTGCGCATCGGGATCCCCGGCGATGGGGAAGAACTCGTCGTGAACCCGAGCTACGGCCAGCGCTCTGATGAGCTGCCGCCGAAGGCAAAACTGGACCTCACCGTTTCCGGAAAAGACGGGATGGTCAACATGATCGAAGTGAATGCCCGTGAAGTATCGGAAGATGTCCTCACCGCTGCCCTTGCGGGCGCCGTCAAAGAGATCGAGAAGATCCAGACATGGCAGAAACAGATCGTTGCTGAACGCGCCGTCGCAAAGGCCACCTTCATCGCGCCGTTCGAAGACGATGCGAAACTTGCGCCTGCGTTCGAAGAGATCGTCGGCACAGAGCTCGCGGCAATGAATGGACGCATCACCAAGAAAAACCTTGGGAAATTCAAAACGAATTGGTCGGCACATGCAGCACTCACGTTCCCTGATGTGCCGGCAGGCGTCATCGACACGTACTATGAACATCGTATTGACCAATATGTGCACGACCTCACAACGAAAGAGGGGAAACGCGTTGATGGCCGTGCACTCGATGAGATACGCCCGCTTTTCGCACAAGCTGGCGGCATCTCGCCCATCATCCACGGCACCGGCCTGTTCTACCGCGGCGAGACGCACGTCTTGGCCGCGCTTACCTTAGGCGGTCCCGGCGACGCGCAGCTCATCGACACCATCGAATTCCAAGACAAAAAGAAAACCTTCATGCTTCACTACAACTTCCCGCCCTACAGCGTCGGCGAGACCGGCCGTGTTGGCGGCTTTAATCGCCGCATGATCGGCCATGGCGCCTTGGCGGAGAAATCACTACGCGCTGTCTTGCCAGCGAAAGAACAATTCCCCTACACCATCCGCATCGTCGCGGATTGTCTTGCCTCGAACGGCTCGACCTCAATGGCGAGCGTCTGCGCAGGAACCGTTGCCCTCATGGATGCGGGCGTCCCCATCACGAAGCCGGTCGCTGGCATCGCGATGGGCATGATGTCAGATGCACAGGCAGGCATCTACAAAGTCTTGACCGACATCCAAGGCCCCGAAGACCATCATGGCGATATGGATTTCAAGGTTGCAGGAACCTCGGAAGGTGTCACCGGCGTGCAAATGGATGTGAAAGTGGACGGCGTGCCGCTTAACGTCCTGGCAGAAGCGTTCGCGCAAGCGAAAAAGGCGCGTCTGCAGATCTTGGAGGTCATCGCGAAAGAAATCGCAGCACCGCGCGCCGACATCAGCCCGCGCGCGCCGAAGATACTTACCTTGAAGGTCAAAGTCGACCAGATCGGCCTCGTCATCGGCCCGGGCGGAAAGACCATCAATGGCATCAAGGAAAAGACAGGGGCCGACGACATCACCATCGAAGAAGACGGTACGATATTCATTACGGGCAAACTCGGTGCGGCCGAGGCCGCATACAAAGAGATCGAGGACCTCACGCACGAGTACACGCCCGGTGAGCGCTTCGAGGGCACCGTCACGCGTCTTATGGATTTCGGCGCCTTCGTGAAGATCGGCCCCAATACGGAAGGCTTGGTGCACGTCTCCGAAGTCGCACCGTTTCGTATCGAGAACATCGCACAGGCGGTGCAGGTCGGCGACGTTGTGCCCGTCGTCCTGAAAGAGATCGACGAGAAAGGGCGGTATAATCTCTCCATAAAGGCAGCCGACCCGGAATTCGCGGCGAGGAAAGGACTCGTCCCGAGCCAGGGCGGCGGCCGCGAGAACAATGGGGAACGACGCTACAACACCGAACAACGCCGCCGCATCTAATCCCCCACTTTCATCAGGGAGTGAGCTGAAAGTGCCCGCGCCGGCAAAAGAAGTGGCTCCTTCGCAGAACCCACAGTGGTTAGAAAGTGGGGGACTGCAGACCGATATCACGAAGATCCTCGGCGAGGTAAAGTTGCCTGAGCGCAGAACAGTTCCCGGAGCACCACAGGGCCCTGCCCCACAAAAACAATACGCGACGTCGCTTGCCGACCCGAACGTCCCTCTACCGAAAACTACGCCTGTTCCCACCCCGGAAAGTGGGACGGCTCCAGGAGGAGCTCCGCCAATGCATCCCGACCGTCTGGGCTCCCTTCACACGCTCAAGGACGACCTCCAGCATGTCGTCCAGGAGAACAAAATTTCCTACGTGCGTGCCATCGCACTCGAAGAAGAGAAGCGGCACCGCATCGAGAAGCGTACACCGCCGAGAGTCCGCGCGAGCAAACACTCACTCTTCACACTCTTCATTGTCATCCTCCTTTTCGGTACTGGCGCACTCGCGCTCGGTGCTGTTTACGTCATCACTAACCAGCGCGCCGTGCAATCAAATGCTGCGCTTCAATCGAATATCCTGTTCGCGGAGCAGAAGGTGCCATTTCCCATCGATAACGAAGCGCCGGGAGATGTGCGACGGATACTCGCGTCCGCACGCACCTCGAACGCACTTACCCTCGGCGCAATCCTCCAGATCGAACCAGTCACCACGGTGACCGACCCGATAAGCGGCTCTGTGAGCGCAACACCCATCACGTTCGGAGCATTCCTGACCGCCCTCGGCACGCGTGCCCCCGCCGAGCTCGCGCGTGCACTCGGAGATGATTTCTTCTTCGGCATCCACACCGTAGATGAGAACGCGCCGGTCATTATCGTCCCCGTCCGCTCCTACGAGCGCGCCTTCGCCGCGATGCTCGAATGGGAGCCATACATAAACGCCGATCTCGATCCCTTGTTTACCGGGCTCTCAGCGCAAGCGACAGGCCCCGATGGCGTCCCCATCGCCCGCGAATTCGCGGATACCGTAATGCGTAACTACGACGTTCGTGCCCTCAAAGACGACAGCGGCACGATCCAGCTCTACTATTCGTTCCCCACGCGGAACATCCTCATCATCGCCGAGAGCCCATTCTCCTTTACTGAAGTATTAAGTCGTCTTAGAGCTGATCGAAGGCTCTAAGGATAGATAGTTAGCCATTAGCCACGAGGGAAATCCAGACGCATTTGAATTTTCCTAATTGCGAGTGGCTAATGGCTAGTGGCTCACCTGTACTTGGCAGTAACATCCAATCGTGTATCATACTTCGCATGAACCACTTAACGTCCGAAGAGTTGGAAGAACTGCGCGCCGCACTCGATGCCGAAAAAGCATCGCTTGAAGACGAGCTCGCCGAGCACGGCCGCAAGGTGAACGGCGACTGGCAGGGAACGCCGGCAGGATTCGAAACAGAAGAAGCCGATCAGATCGACGCGGCGGACAAGATGGAAGAGTTGTCCGTGAACGTCCCGCTTGTCGAAGAACTTGAGAAGCGCTACAAAGAGATCGTCGCGGCCCTTAAGCGGATGGACGAAGGAACCTACGGTATCGACGAGAACGGTAATCCTATTGACGTGAAGCGCCTGCGCGCGAATCCTGCCGCGATGGCGAACATCTAGGAAGCGCGCATAGTACAATACGCGGGTGGCTCATAAGCAGACCATTGCCTCCGGATTCGCGCGCGTTTTCGGCGCACAACCGGCGCTTCCACATGCAACGGTCGTCTCCGTCGAGTGCGACATCGTGAAGGGCTTGCATGCGTTCTCGATCGTGGGACTTCCTGATAAATCGGTCGAGGAAGCGAAAGATCGCATCGCCTCGGCGATCAAAAATAGCGGGCTCGAATCGCCCAAGCGCAGCAACAAAAAGATCGTACTCTCGCTCGCCCCCGCAGCCTTGAAAAAGGAAGGGGCGGTTTTCGACGTGCCGCTTGCGCTCTCGTTTCTCCTCGCCTCCGAACAGGTGCGCTTCGATCCAAAGGGAAAGCTCTTTGCAGGGGAACTTGCGCTTGATGGCGAAGTGCGCGGTATTCGCGGCACGCTCTCCATTGCTGCGGCAGCCCGCGAACGCGGATTCACCGATCTCTATATCCCGGAAGAGAACGCCGAAGAGGCATCCCTCGTTGGAGGCCTGCATACCCACCCTCTTACAAGCCTCGAAGCGACCGTTGCAGCACTCCGGGGAGACGCTGATACGATTTTCAAGCCGCGCAAGCGTCCCCGCCACACCGACACCGAGCCAGCACTCGACGAGATCAGGGGGCAAGAGAGTGCGAAACGCGGCCTTGAGATCGCAGCCGCGGGGCGGCACAACATCGCGCTCTACGGCCCGCCGGGAACAGGAAAGACCATGCTCGCACGCGCAGCAGCCTCCATTCTTCCCGACCTCACTGACGAGGAGACGATCGAGGTGACTACCATTCACTCGCTTGCCGGTGTCCTCCAGAGAGACGCGGTGTTCCGCCCGCCTTTGCGCAGCCCGCACCACACCTCCTCATACGCATCCTTGATCGGCGGCGGCTCGGGCGGAACGGTGCGCCCCGGCGAGGCAACGCTTGCGCATCGCGGCGTCCTTTTCCTCGACGAATTCCCCGAATTCCACCGCGACGTCATTCAGGCCTTGCGCGAGCCATTGGAAGACGGCGTTGTCTCCATCGCGCGCTCGAAGAGCTCGGCAACATTCCCCGCGAATTTCATGCTCATCGCCGCCTTAAACCCTTGCCCCTGCGGCTTCTGGGGAACGCCGCGCTGTGAGTGTATGCCGCACATCGTGGAGAAATACCGGCGAAAAATCTCCGGCCCCATCGCCGACAGGATCGATATGTGGGTCACGGTGCCTGAAATGCCGCTCGAATCACTTTCGTCGCGCGGGAAGCGAGCAGGAGGAGAAACAGAAAAGGCGCGCGAGCGCATCGAGCGCGCTCGTGAGATCCAGCGAACGCGATTCAAAAACAATAAAAAGCTCAGTACAAATGCCGACATGCGTGCGAGAGACATTGAAGCCTTTGCGGAACTCTCCGACAAAGCCGAGGCCGCGCTCATCGAGGCCGCAACGCGCATGCGTCTCTCCCCGCGCGGCTATCACCGCACCATCAAACTCGCCCGCACCATTGCTGACCTTGCTGTTTCAGAAATTATCGAGCCTCCGCACATGCTGGAGGCTTTGCAGTATCGCACACGCGAACTGGTCTAGAAAAAATAACGAAGTGCCAGAATGAACTGGACGACGAATTGGAGATTCATCCCGTTAGAAATAGGACGCGGACAAGTTGGAGTTTCCGCACCACACTTGATTACGGCGATTAAGCCCGACCTGAATATCGAATATGTACTTCGTGCGTCCGCGATTTCTAACGGGATTCATACCTTAAAATGGATTTCGTGGTCCTCCGCGGATCTCGAAGTGGACGTGTGGTCCCGTCGCCTTGCCGCTCTGGCCCACATAGCCGATAACCTGCCCCTGCACGACACGCTCGCCGACGCCCACGATCACGGAAGACTCGTGTGAATACAGTGTCTGCGTGCCATTGTCATGCCGTATGACGACATACGAACCGTACCCGCCATTCCAGCCGCCCTGCCGCGCCACAATGACGTCACCAGCCGCGGATGCCAGAACCGGCGTGCCGAGAGGTGCCGCAAGATCGACGCTGTTATAGCCATGAATTCCCTGCGTGCGTGAGCCCCCAACAATAGGGCGCAGGTAGTAGCCGGCGTACGATACCGATGAACTGCCCGAAGAAACCGCCGGTATCTTTGCCTTCGCTGCAGGCGCGGGAGCAGCTGCGATTTCACCGTTAGGGATGATGATCTCGCTCCCCACAACAAGTGCCCCTTCGATCTTGTTATAATTGACTATCTCATTCGCATCCGCATCATAGCGCTTTGCGATAGCAGCCACCGTGTCACCCTTCTTGACCATGTGCCTGACACTGGTGATCGGCAGGATCGTGAGCGTCTGCCCGACGCGGATAGTGCCGCTTGGCGGAATATCGTTTGCCCATCGAATGGTATTCACCGACACTTCGAACATTTCCGCTATCTGGGAGAGCGTATCGCCCTCGCGGACCACGTAAATGCTGATCTCAGAGTTCTTCGGCCGCACGATATCGGCGATAGTGCCTGCCGGCCCTTCTTCCGGCACAACCGCCTCGCCTTTAACGATGACAACGTCGCCGCCACCTTTCGCGGGATGAGGGTTGATGTTCATGGCAGGCTTCGGGAGCGGCATCGTCTGAACGCTCTGGATGCTACTCGTAACCGACGCTTCAGCTCTACTTGAGAACCACGTCTGTATCTCGTCAAAGACCCTCGCATGTGCCTGGAAGGGGGTAACGACAATAGAAAGAAGAAGCATCAGAGCAATCGCCCCCACGGGAATATGTTCACGATCTTTCACTCCCTGCACCGCACGAATGCGTGCATGGAGATCCTGTTCTGCAATAGAAATATGCTTAAGTTAGTGGCTTTGCCTCCTCCAAGGATTTCAGGACCGTACGGGGGACCCTTTCGTCTCAAGCAAGGTTTCAAGCCATTTTTCGGTGGTTCTTAGCAGGATGTTCAGGAAAATATGGCTCTACATCTTGTTTTTTCAAGACACAGGCCAGACAGGATTGTCAGCTACCACCGCCTTCAACTGTATCCTCCCGGGTGATTTTGAGTCAATACAGAATAGATTACGCCGGGGGATAACGCATTGGTCAAGGAGCCGCCCCCATGTGGTATAGTCTACCGGTGAGACACTTAGAAGGGCTTAACAGAGCGCAAAAAGAGGCGGTCGAACATCTCACGGGCCCTCTCCTTATCATTGCTGGGGCAGGTGCCGGAAAGACCAAAACCATCACCCACCGCATCGCCCACCTCATAGCCTCCGGCACTCGCCCGTCTGCCATCCTCGCGGTCACCTTCACGAACAAAGCAGCTGCGGAGATGCGCGAACGCATCCTGAACCTCCTCAAGGAAGAGAGGGTAAGCAGTGTACCGCTCATCACCACCTTTCACTCGCTCGGGGTACGGCTGCTGCGCGAATTCGCGCAAGAAGCGGGAGTGCCACGCTCATTCGCCATCTGGGACCGCGATGACAGTACCCGGGCTCTGAAGAGAATCCTGAGTGCCGCCGATCTGGGGAACCGTTTCCCTCCGAAGCAAGTCATCGGGCGTATCTCCAGAGAGAAGGGGGATGGTGTTACCGTCGAGCGCTTCAGGGATCAGGCTTCTTCTTTCTACGAGGAATCCATTGCGGAGATGTGGGAAAAGTACGAGCAAGCGCTTGCCACAGAGGGGGCCTTGGATTTTGATGATCTTCTTCTGCGCACCCTGCTCCTGCTCGCGCAAAAACCAGATGTGCTGTCAAAAATCCAAGACCGGTGGCGGCACCTTACGATCGATGAGTACCAGGATACGAACAACGTGCAGTATGATATCGCCCGTCTTCTTACTGGCAAGAGTCAAAACATCTGTGCAGTCGCCGACCTCGACCAACTCATTTACAGCTGGCGCGGCGCACGGATGGAAAACCTGCTCTCATTTGAGCGGATTTTCCCGAGAACGAAAACTGTTCTCTTGGAGCAGAACTACCGCTCAACGCAGACCATCCTTACTGCTGCGAACGCCATTATCGAGAAGAATGTGAATCGCATTCCTAAAAAGCTTTTCACGAGCAATGGAACCGGCGAGGCTATCACGCTCTTTGCGGGGAGAAGCGAGCGCGATGAGGCCCGCTACGTCGCCAAAACTGCGCGCGAACTCCTCGCATCGGGCGTGAAGGCTTCGGAGGTCGCGGTCCTCTTCCGCGAGAACTTCCAATCGCGCGCGCTCGAAGAGGCGTGCATCGCCGAAGGCATCCCGTATCGTGTCTTGGGCGTGCGGTTCTTTGACCGCGCGGAGGTGAAAGACGTGCTCTCCTACCTGCGTGCAGCCCTTAATCCTGCGAGCTTTACCGACTTCGCCCGCGCGGCAGGGGCTCCATCGCGCGGCATCGGAAAGACAACGTTGGACAAAATCGCTGCGGGGCATGAAGCCATGCTCTCTCCCGCCGCGCGGGCGAAAATCGCACTCTTCCGAGAACTCCTCAGGCGAATTGAGGGCGTAGCGCACACCATGCGCCCGTCGGAGACGCTGCGGTTCATCCTCAAAGAAAGCGGCTTCGAGACTGCGCTTGCGGAAGGCGGCGACGAAGAGAAGGAACGACTCGCCAACATCTACGAGCTCGTTGCCCACGCCATGCGCTACGACGCACTGCCGCCCTTGGAGGGCATCGAGTGTCTGCTCGAGGACGCGGCCTTGATGAGCGAGCAGGATGCGCTCGAAGAGCGCCACGAGGCAATCTCCCTTATGACCGTGCATGCATCAAAGGGCCTTGAATTTGATGTGGTCTTCGTGACCGGCCTCGAGCAGGGACTTTTTCCTTCAGAGCACGAGGACGACTCGTCAGCCGGCGGACGCGACCCGGAGGAAGAACGTCGCCTTTTTTATGTGGCACTCACCCGTGCGCGCCTGCATCTCTACCTCACGCTCGCCGAGAGCCGCCTGCGCTACGGGACGCGCGAACTCACGACTCCCTCGGAATTTCTCGACGATATCGATCCGCGGCTTATCTCCCATGCACTTCCGGAGACATTCGAGCGCGTCATCCGCTGACTATGCGCGGGGCACGATTCGGCCAGCATTTCCTGAACGCCCCATGGGTCGCGCGCGAGCTTGTAAAGAACGCGGCTCTGCACCCTAGCGAAACTGTCGTGGAAGTAGGACCGGGAAAAGGTGCACTTACCAAACAACTGCTCGCGCACGGCGCTCACGTCGTCGCGATCGAGAAAGATCCGATACTGGTGTCTACTCTGCAGAAAACGTTTAAGATGGAAATCACGGAAGGGAAATTGAAGGTCGTCGAGGGGGATATCCGCGACATAACTCCAGAGAAACTCGGTCTCGATTCGTATGCCGTCGCGGCGAACATTCCTTACTACATCACCGGCGAGATCATCAAGCACTTCCTTACAGCGCAGAAACAGCCGCGCGCGATCGCGCTCCTCATCCAAAAGGAAGTTGCCGAGCGCATCATCGCCCGTGATGGGAAGGAGAGCATCCTCTCGCTCTCGGTAAAAGCATACGGGACTCCATCAATCGTCGCACGGGTCCCGCGCAGTTGTTTCAATCCGCCCCCGCGCGTCGATTCAGCGATCCTCCTCATTGAGAATGTCTCGAGAAATTTTTTCAAGGACGTGTCAGAAGAAGCTTTCTTCAACGTGATACGCGCCGGATTCGCTTCGAAAAGGAAGTTTCTTGCAAACAATCTGAAAAAAGTGATGAAAAATCCCGAGGCGTTGCTTGCGACATGTGATCTCCCGCAAAAATCACGCGCAGAGGACGTCCTGCTGGAAAAGTGGAAGTGCCTGACAAGGCAGCTGAAAGTTACTGGCTAGGCACGGATAATTTTTTCGTCGCTACGAAAAAATTTCCTGTCACGCATGCTTTTTCTGCTGAAAAGCTGCGCGACCCCGCCTCGCGCCGTCGCGCTCCGTCCTTGCGGCGCTCCTTAACCCGCGCCTCACCCACGGCTCGCGGTTTTTGCCTGCTGGCAAAAACATCGCTCCGCCCGAGTTCGCCGTACAAAACAGTGCGAAGGCACTGTTTGTTACTGCTTGGTCACAGATAATTTCCTCGCCGCCGCTCGGAAATTTCCGCGACCCCGACTCGACTGTTTCGCCTGCTGGCGAAACATGTCTCCGTCTCAGCAGCTCCGTATCAAAAAGTGCGAAGGCACTCTTTGATTACTGGCTGCTGCCCATCATGTCGATGTTCGTCCCCGGCCAGACGATAAGCGGGAAAATGGAGACGACGCAGTAGTAGGGAGCGCTCGCAAGCCCCAAGAGCCACTGGCCGACGTGGCGCGGCGGCCCGAACTGATACGTGCGCGTCGCGGGCGTCCAGATGTATTGGCCGCCGCGCGGCGGCGAGAGAAACACGTAGATCGCGTTGTTGTAGCACGGCCGAATGGTCGTTATCTGTCCCCCAAAGGGGAATGCGTATACTGAAAAAGGTAGGACGAGCAAGAGAGCGCCGACGATTATAGGAATAGCAGCAACACGCATGTGCACATTGTACACCGCTCTGCAGGTACACAAGGGTATACTATGCACATGGTGCTCCACGAAGGCGGCGACTATCAAAAAATGATCGCGGGGGTAGAGCCTCTGCAGGAGCCTGAAGTAGTAGTTACCGAAACTCCTTCAAAGCCCGGCTGGATACACGCACACCCGTACCTTGCCGCCGCTATCGGTATCGTCGGGCTTCTCCTCTTCGGCGGCGTGCTCTTCCTCCAAAGAACGGACGTGAACCCCGCGGACTCAAGCGGTGCGTGGGGAGGGGCGGGCGGGCTGTTCTTCGCCAACTTGCGCGCCCAGGCACCCTATCGGCCAAGCGCAGAAGACATTACCTACGTGCAATCCGCCGGGCACGCGGTTCCTTTCATCCCGCTCCCGAAAAAACCCCAAGATACCCAACAAGAAGGAGGGGAGGAAGAACCGGATGACATCGCAGCACTTCTTGCCCTTCTCACGAAGCCCCCGAGCTCCAGCGGGGGAGTAGGAGTAGAGGAAACATCTGACGCGTTTGCATTCATCCCGCAAGGCCTTATCAGCACTAAGACCTCAAACGAATCACGAACGGTCGTCGTCGGCCAAGAATCGAGCCTCCACGAGTACGGCAACCAGATCGGGACCTACATCAAAGACTTCGAGGACACCCATCGTTCAGGAGCGCAGATCCTCAAAGACCACGTCGAAGACCGCACGAACCCGCAAAAAATAGCCGCACTTGAGCGGCTTGCCTTTGACATGCAAGAGTTCGGGAGAAGTCTCGTTGAGATGGACTATGTGCCGAGCGCCGCTTCGGGCATGCATAAGGCCTACGCGAATGCCTACCGGGCGATAGGCTTTGCACTCGAAGACGTCGCGAAAACGACGACGGATGAAGCATTCGTCGATACAATAGCGACGTACAATGCGAGTGTGGAGGAGCTCACCAAGCGATTTTTGATGCTTGTCGCCCTCTTCGGAGCCAATAACATAACCTTTTCTTCATCGGATCCGGGCAGTGTCTTTATGTTCAATGCCAACGTCAGTGCAGGATTCTAGGACGAGGTATAATTCTCCTGTGGATGCGAAATATGTTCGCGGAGTTTCTCCGATTGCCATTACTGCCGCGCTCTCGGTTGCTGTTCTTATTGCCGCCATCGGCTCGTATATTGGCAGTGCGACACAAGCGCAAAAGGTTGTGGCTGTTGCAGAATCACGCAAGCCGGCAGAGCGGCAAACCTACATAGCGATCGAGGATGCTGACGGAAACGGCGTTCCCGACTGGCGTGACGCACTTGCAGAAGCGGGCATTGCAATCGCAACAACAACCGAACCCGCAGCACCTGCCGCCCCGCAAGACCCCCTTGCAACTATGGGAAGCAGTGTTCTGCAATCGGTCGTAAGTGGCTATCTTTCGCTCAAAGAATACAACCAGTACACGCCGGCGCGCGGTGAACAGTTGGCGCAGACGATCGCGACGAACTTGCGTGCCCCCGCAATATTCATGCCGCACACTACTGATGAGCTCATCATCGATGCCGACACCTCACAAGAGCGTATCCTGCGCTACCGTGCCGATATGCAGGAAGCGACCGCGCGTATGGTCGACTTCTCCGCCGAGCCGGAATTCACGATCTTCGCACGCTTCATCGCGACGGAGGATACCTCATGGCTCGACAAACTGTCTGCAACAGCGAAAAACTACCGAGACGTCGAGCACGCCATGCTCGCGGTATCCACTCCTGCAAGCGCGATCGAGACGCACCTGCGTGCCGTAAATGCACTCGGGAAATTTACGGAAACCTTGGAGCGGCTTGTTCGCTTCGCGAATGACCCAATAGCCACCGCGGCGCTTTTAAGAACGTATAATGAAGACGAGCGAGAAATGTTTCTCGCGTTTGATGCATTGGCGAAATTCTATGTTGCACATGTCGAAAATTAACATCGCACGTATAGCATCTCTTCTTGGAGTATGTGCCTTCTGTATCGGTTCACTACCGCACGTCGCATTATCCGACCACTGCGCCCCCGGGATGATACATGATCCTCAAAATCCTCAGACTTGTGTCATTGAAAGCAAAACGCCTGGAGTACCCGTAACCACCCCAACGGGACAAACGCTTTCAAATGACGGTATCTATGGATGCCGAGGCCTCGGCGCGCAAGTTGCAAACGTAGGAACGCTTTCAGCGATTGGCGGCATCTATGTTCCCGTCAACGATGCCGCGGTAACCCTAAACACCGGCTTTCTCGTCTATAAAGAATGCATCCTTGATGGCGTCACAAGAAAAATTGCCGAAAATATCTCGGCAGAATACACTGCGACTCAACTCAGAGCCTTCAACGCCGGTCGGGGCGGGAATCCTCAGTATCTGGTGAATTTCGACCTCGACCTAACCCCCCCGATGATCGGAGTGGTTGTCGCAGATATACAGCGAATGAACCAGTCGGCGATGTGCCAGGCGTTCAAGGGAACCGTCCAGAACGCGCTTGCGCGAAACTACGCACGGACCTTCAATAATCCAACGAGCATCTATTCATGCCCATTTCCGGCCGCATCAAGCCAGCAAAACCAGGGATTTACGTATGGCAACTGGTTCAACACCATACGACCCAGTGGAAACGTATTCGGTGCGACCGCGGTCACGCAAGCGCAAATCAACGCCGATCTCGCCAAATATGACCGTAACATCCGGCAAATGCTCGATTGGGGAAATGGCGTCTTCCCGCTTACTGATAACACGGAAGACCCACTTGCCGAACGCGTGCTTACCCCTGGATACATTATCGCGCAGTCGGTCGGGCAGGTTATCGGCTCCGGCTTCCGCCAGCTTGAAACCGCGAATGAGATCGATCAAGTTGTTGGCAACCTCTTCGGCGGCCTCACGACACAACTTGTCGCGGATACTCGCGGACTTATTGGTCTCACGCAATCCTTGAACGGCCAGCCGTCGTACCTCGATCGCATGACGTCGCAGACCGGCGCAAACGTACGGCAGCAAGCAACGAACGCCGCGCTCGCGGTTATTAGCGCGGCACGTCAAATCGAACTCACCTATCGTCAAGCGAAAGAGGGAATTGCAACTGCACTTACGAATGCGATACAGCAGCTGCGCAGCGCCGAGAACCAATGCTGGGGCCTCATTATTCCCGCAGTGCAAACCTATGCTCAAGCGAACGGAAATCCGACCCTCAACATCGCGACCTCAACCCAATTCTCGCAACAAATCATCGACTCGCAGATAGCCCCGCTCGCAACCACGACAATTAACGACATCCGTGCTTCCGATGCAACTATCGCGATCCTCAACCAACTCATCGCAAGTGTCACGAACAGCGCCTCGCAAGCCAACCAGCAACAGGCCCTTCTGCGGCTCGACACGATGGTCGCGAACCGTCAGCTCCACACTGCCGCCGACGCGACAAATGCGGCAACCCAGCGCGATAACGTCGTGAGCGCAGTGGGCACCCTTGTCACCGACACCATCAAATCCTGGGGGGACAGCACTGACTCGAATATTGGGTGGTGCAATATAAACAACACAGCAGTCGTTGAACGGTGGTTCAACGCGTGGAGACAATAAACGTATGCCTGCCCTCGCACTCCTATTACCACTACTGCCACTGCCAGCACTCCTTGCCGCCGTCGGCGTAATCCTTGCCCCCGCAACAATCGGCGCGGGGATCATCAACCTGGCGGGAATATTCGTTGCTTTTATGGGGATGGCGCTTGACCACACCCTTACGTTCTTCGTCGTGCAGTTCGACAGCCAGATATACTCCGCTATCGCGGGCCGACTCGGTGAAGTGTGGACGGCTTTCCGCGACATCGCGAACATCGTTATCATCGGCATGTTCACCTTCATTGCTATCGCAACGATCCTTGGTATCGAATCATTTGGTGCCCGGAAACTCATTGCACGTGTTCTCATCATCGCCGTCCTTATCAACTTCAGCCTGCTCTTCACGCGCATCATCATTGCGAGCTCGAATTTCGTCGCGGGCAAATTCTACTCGGCCATGTCCCTTGAGTCCCTTACCAATTCTGCTGCTGCCGCAGGCAGTGAAGCGCCCGGCGTTCTCGACTACGCGAGCAAAGCTGGTATTTCCGGCCGATTCGTCCAACTCCTTGGCCTGAACGACGCCCTTCAGGCGTATGGTACGGTCAGGTCCGTCTACGATGCGCAAGATGGATGGCTCTCCGGCAGCGTTTGGGCAATCGCATACAGTTTTACTACGGCGACGATCATGGTTGCCACAGGCCTTGTCCTTTTCTACGCCATTTTTCTTCTCATTGCCCGCACTATTTTGTTCATATTCCTCATGGTCGTTTCGTCACTCGCTTTCGCGGCGCATCTTGTGCCGAAGTGGGGAGATAAATTCTGGGACATGTGGTGGAGCTCGCTCTTGCGCAACGCGGTCTTCGCCCCCCTCCTTATGCTCATGCTCTGGGCGACGCTTATCATCTCATACGCGCTCGTGGAAGGGCCGGGAGCGAACCGGTCGTTCGATAAGCTCTTTTCCAACCCCACCAGTGGCTCAGGCATCATGGCACTCCTAACTTTCTTCCTCATTCTCGGAATGCTCTTCGGCAGTATCCGTTTCGCGAGCGCGTTCTCCACGAAAATTGTCGGATTTAATTGGGCAGCTGTGGTACCGGCATTTGGCACAGCTTTATTTGCCCGGGCTGCTGCATTCGCCGGCCGTCAAACTATCGGTCGAGGAAGTGCGTGGGTAGGAAGGCAGATGCAAGACGTATCAAAAGACACGACAAAATCTTTATGGACCAGGCAATTATACGATTTTGGTGCACAACAATTCAAAGGCCTCGCGAAGCAAGATATGAATCTTATGCGCACTACCTTCGGTAAAGAGGTGCATGGATTGGTCGGAAACGTTCCTGGCTTGAAAAAACTTGATACTCTCGCCGGAAAAGCTGTGAAAGGGTTTGAGGGATCACAAAAAGCTCGAGCAGGACGTTACGCTGAACAAGCAGAACGAATGGGGCTATCAAAGGAAGAAACTGAGCAGGCATTCGGCGCCGCGATAGTAGACGCAATGAAGAGAGCGCCAGAATTAGGCAAGCAACATGCAGAAGCTTCGGCGACGGTCCGAGAAGGAGAAAAGCAAATCGAGCGACTAACGGCCATCCAGGCAGAAACAGTTTCATCATTCGAGAAGAACATGCAGCAACTGACGACCAATTTGGAAAATGTCACTTTGCGCGACACCATGCATTCAACAGAAAGAACAAAGAAGGATATTGAGGACATAAAAGATCAAATGAACCGCACACGTACTGAACACACTGCTGCAATGCAACGTGAGAAACAACGAATAGAGGAGGCAAGACTCGCAACTCAACAAGCCCGGACGTCCCAACAGAAAGCCTTTACGGAACTTCACAAAGTTGCTGAACAAGCGGGAACGTTACCGAAAACGAAAGAAGCACTCGCTTCTGCGCTTGCAAATAAACGGTTTACCAATGTTTTAAAGGAAGCTGTCGGAGTGTCTATCGATGAGAAAAATGATGAGTTAGCGAAACTTGCACGAAAAGCAGTAAGGGAAAGTGGTGAAAAGAAAGAAGCTAAGAAAATTGCTGACTACCTAAAAAAAACAACTGAGGAAGAGACGCCTGCGCCAGCGCAATCACCCACACCCCCCAAGGCACCGACCCACGATGGAGGAACCACGATCCACTAACACCTTATGCCCGAGGAATCAGATCTTAGTACTTTGATAAAGGAGCGCTTCTCGAAACTGCCTAAGGTGGTTCAAGACGCTATTACATCAACTGACGTCCAAAAGCGACTACGACAACTAGCAGATACACACAAACTACATGTGGACCAATGGGAATCACTTGAAAATGAGGTGATGCTTACCCTTCTTGGCATCGAAGCGGTGGAGAACTTTGAGAAAAACCTCATGAGGGAAGTGGGGGTCACACTTGATATTGCTCACGCGCTCGCGGAGAGTATAAACTCTACCGTCTTCGAACCCATCAGAGCAGAACTCGAGCGCCAGCTCGAGCATCCGGAAGCAAAGGCTGAAACCGTAAGTGGAGTAGAGGCTGCTCGAACGCAGATCTTGGGAGGAGGGACACAAGAAGCGCTTCCCGCAACGGTACAACAACCCCTCCCGCCGCCAGTTGTACCTGCGACTCCTCCTGCACCACCGCCGGAAGTAACCGTCGCCCGCGCGCCCGCATCGGGCGCCTACAAGCCCGGCGAAGCATCGATTGAGCGAAAGTCCGTGGTTGATGATCCATATAGGGAACCACCACAGTAGCTTTCAGGTATCAGCTTTCAGCTTTCGGGCATGAAAACAGCACAGTCATACAAAGATCTGCTTGTGTGGCAAAAGTCCATCGAGCTGGTTATCCAGGTATACAAACTCACGGAAAACTTCCCACAGAGAGAAGTGTATGGACTCGCTTCTCAAATGCGCAGGGCGGCCATTTCAATTCCATCGAATATTGCCGAAGGACGAAGCCGCAGCACCTCAAAAGACTTTGTAAACTTTCTTCATACGGCTCTTGGATCCGGCACGGAACTCGAAACACAACTTATTATCAGCAACAAGCTCTCGTATTGCAATGACAGCAAATTTAGTGAAATCAGCCAACTCTTGTCGGAAGTCTGCCGTATGTTGCATGGTATGATAAATGGACTGAAGGCTAGCAACTAGCGCTTGTTGGATGCGTTTTTCCTGAAAGCTAGAAGCTGAAAGCTGACAGCTATCCCATGCAGTTTCAAGTGCCACAGTTCATTGAGGTCGAGGACAAGATTTTTGGCCCTCTCACCTTCAAGCAGTTCGTCTACCTCGCGGGGAGTGCGGGCTTAAGCTACATGCTCTGGCGTACGCTTCCTGTCTACGTCGCCGGTCCCCTTATCCTTGCCCTCCTCGGCTTTGGCGCGGCCCTCGCCTTCCTTACCTACAACGGACAACCCTTCATCGCGGCTCTCGAGCACGGATTCTTCTACCTCATAAAGAGCAAGCTCTACCTCTGGAGCAATGAAGAGGCTCTTGAGACGCAGAAGAAACTCGCTTCGTCCGCGCCAACAACGCCAGCGGCCGCTCCCTACGTGCCGCACCTTTCTGAAAGCAAACTGCACGAGCTCGCCTGGAGCCTCGACATCAAGGAGCGCATCGCGGCAGGGACTGCTGACACGGTAGATCGGGAGAATGCTTCGCCCCTTCCCGACATCGTCGCACCGGTACGCACCGCCAAAGACGCCATCGTGCGCTAAAAATCTATGCCCTCCGAAGCCTCAACCATTCGCGCCAGCAACCGTACCACCCAGGGGTTCGTCCCCGTCTCTGAAGTGCGTGATGGCATCGTCGTTATGCGCGACGGAAGCTTGCGCGCTATCCTCCTCGCGTCGTCCCTCAACTTCGCGCTCAAATCCGAAGACGAGCAGACCGCTTTTATCGTGCAATTTCAGAATTTCCTCAATTCGCTGGATTTCTCCTGCCAGATCTTCGTGCAATCGCGCATGCTCGATATCCGCCCGTACATCGCGACCCTGGAGGTTGCTTACAAGAACCAGCTTGATGATCTGATGCGCATCCAAATACGCGAATACATTGAGTTCATCAAGAGCTTCACGGAAGCGGCGAACATCATGACCAAAAATTTCTTCGTCGTCGTCCCATATTCGCCGGCCATCATCTCATCCATCGCCGAAGGAGGAAGTATTAAAGACAAGCTCCCATTCGGGAGAGCAAGTAAGAGAAGCACTGAAGAGACGAACCGCACGTTCGAAGAGAAAGTCTCGCAGCTTGAGCAGCGTATCGCGATCGTGCAACAAGGCCTCGTGCGCTGTGGCGTGCGCACGGTGCAGCTGGGGACCGAAGAGGCGATCGAACTCCTCTACAAGCTCTTCAACCCCGGCGAGGAAGGAAAGCCGATGCCCGTCGAGGGCTTCACGCAAGCATAAACACTATGGCACTCTTTGATTTCTTCACCAGAAAAACGGCCGAACCGGCGACGGTCTTGCCGGTCCTTCCGGAAGAAATCTATCGCACGGGCGTCCTCGGCCTTCAGGACGTTATCGCCCCGCACGCGCTGAAGATATCCCCGCGCGAACTTGATCTCGGCGAAAAAATCGCGCGCACGTTCTTCGTCATTTCTTACCCCAGATTTCTCACCACGGGGTGGTTCGCACCCATCATTAATATGGACAAGGTCCTCGATGTTTCCATCTACATCCACCCAATGGACACCAACGAGATGCTCCGTAAATTCCAGAAAAAGGTCGCCGAGGTGCAGAGCCAGATCGCGACGCGCGAAGAGAAGGGCATGGTGCGCGACCCAATCCTCGACACCGCCTACGCGGACCTTGAAAAACTGCGCGACTCCCTCCAGCAGGCGCAAGAGCGCATTTTCGAAGTCGGTCTCTACCTCACCATTTACGGCTCGACGCGCGAGGATATTGATAAGGTGGAATCAGAAATCCGCTCCATCCTTGAGAGCCGTCTTGTGTACATCCGCCCGGCACTCTTCCAGCAGGAGCAAGGATTCCGCTCGGTCTTGCCCCTCGCAACTGATGAACTCAACGTGCACACGAAGCTTAATTCCGCGCCGCTCTCATCTATTTTCCCTTTCATCTCCTTCGACCTCACCTCGGATCGCGGCATCCTCTACGGCATCAACCGACACAATTCGTCGTTGATTTTGTTCGATCGATTTAGTTTGGAGAACTATAATTCGGTCACATTCGCAAAAAGCGGAGCGGGAAAATCGATATTTGTCAAGGAACGCGTTCTGATGCGAGACCGCGGAGTGGTTCGCAACGTAGAAATTGGCCTGTATATCGACGCACTCATTCGGAAGCATGGTGCGACACAAATTGATGAGGAGCTTGAGGGGGTTATCGATCCCGACGTGGAAGTATTTAGCTTCGACAAGCACATGAAAGGGCGTTGGAGTAAAGTGTCGGTCGCAGCGCGTAAGGATGCCACTGACACATACTACACATTCACAACAAAAAGCGGTCGCGAAATTACAACCACAGCAGATCACAATATGCTTGTTTTGCGAGATGGGAGAGTTGTTGCTGCAAAAAGCGAGGATGTGAAAGAGGGAGAGTATATCCCGCTTCCACGGTCAATCACGGTTGCTGCCACACAAACACTGACGCCGATGTCTCCAGATTTAGGCGCTCTTCTTGGCTGGATCGCTGCCGAAGGAAGCACCACAGACCGCTCTATTATTATTAGTAATGAAGACCCCGAGGGGCTTGCCGACATTAAACGCTGCTGCGCAGCACTCAGTCTTCGACATGGTAGCCATCCACGGTGGATTGCAATTTACAGCAGCGCGTTCCGCGACTATGTGCATGGTATTCGAGGCGCAGGCCTCTCTCACAAAAAGCACGTAGCGGGACCCATATTCGATGCGCCCCGAGAAGCAGTCGCTGCATACCTCCGTGCCTATTTCGAGGGTGACGGTGGAGTAGATGGCGCCGCAGTCACTGCACTTTCAAAATCACGCGCACTCATTTCAGACCTTTCCTATCTGTGCTACTACTTCGGTATCATCGTGCGGATTCACCGACGACAGAAAACATACGCAAAAACCGGTCGCAAGCGGACGTTTTGGCAGATGAGCATCTCGGGACAGGACAATCTCCGCAAGTTCCAGGAGCACATAGGTTTTATCTCAACACGCAAAAAAGAAGCGCTCGCGCGGCTTACCACGAAAGTAGAAAACACCAATTGCGACATCGTCCCGGGACTGCAGCCGCTTGCACAGGAGCTGGCGGGGCTTTTTGACACGCAGCTCTCGGACATTTCAGATTTTTCCGCACTCAAGCAAGGACACGATCTCTCGCCGAAACGGCTTGGAAAACTCGTCGAGATGATGGAGGCACGCGTGCAAAGGTTCAAAGACTTGTATCCTTTCATGCAGAAACTCCAAGATCTACCGACGGTAGAAGCGATTGTCAAAAAAGCCGACGAGGATCGCGAGCTCAATCGCACACTTATCGAAAAACTGAGCAGTTCGTGGTTTACCGTAAAGCAAGGTATGCCGCCACGAACGAAAAATGCGCTCAAAATATTCGAGACTGCAGGGGTAGATGCCCCTAAAACGGTCGACGACTTGAAGGGAATGATCTCGGAAGGCGTCGAACGAGTTAATGTTCATGCAAACGGGTTTGATGAGTACTTGGCGCGAACGCTCAATGGCACGCGTGACAATTCGTCGTACGAACTCCTGCGCACGGCGGCGCAATTCATCGTGCACGAGTATCATCGCACGCTGCAAAATCTGAACCGCGTCGAGGAAATCGTTGCCACCTTCAAGACACTCGCGAATGCAGACCTTTTTTGGGACCCGATCGTGTCGATCGTCAAAAAGCCGAACAAAAAAGACAAGTACGTCTACGATCTTACGGTCGATGATGAGGTGTTTCTCGCAGGGCACGGCGGCATGTTCGTACACAACTCGTACACCACGAAACTCGAAATTTTGCGCTCCCTCATGTTCGACACGGAAGTCATCGTCATCGACCCGGAACGTGAATATGAATACCTTGCAGAGACCGTCGGCGGCCGCTACTTTAATATTTCACTCTCCTCCGAGCACCACATCAACCCCTTCGATCTTCCCATTCCACGTGAGGACGAAAGTCCAGGAGACATCCTGCGCAACAACATCATCACGCTTGTAGGCCTCTTCCGCATCATGCTCGGCGGCCTTACGCCTGAAGAAGACGCAGTCATCGACAGAGCAATCACGGAAACCTATGCGCTCAAAGACATCACTGCGGAAGCCAACTTCGCGTCCGTCGAGCCGCCCCTTCTCTCCGACTTCGAACTCGTCCTCTCCGGCATGGAGGGATCGGACTCCTTGGTCGCGCGCCTCTCGAAGTATACGAAGGGCACCTGGTCGGGTTTCATGAACCGCCCGACGAACGTCGACATGAACAAAAAGCTCGTGGTCTTTTCCGTGCGCGACATGGAAGATGACCTGAAGCCCGTCGCGATGTACATCATCACGCACCACATCTGGAATACGGTGCGCAAAGAGCTGCGCAAGAGATTACTCGTCATCGACGAGGCGTGGTGGATGATGAAATCGCAGGACACCGCTTCCTTCCTCTTCGGTATCGCGAAGCGCGGCCGCAAATACTACCTCGGTCTCTCAACGATCACGCAGGACGTGAACGACTTTTTGACCTCACCCTACGGGACTGCCATGATCACCAACTCATCGATCCAAATACTTTTGCGCCAATCCCCCACATCCGTCGACCTTGTGCAGCAAACGTTTAAGTTGTCGGATGAAGAGAAATATTTGTTGTTGGAGTCGGATGTGGGGGAGGGGATTTTCTTCGCCGGCTTGAAGCACGTCGCCATTAAGGTCATCGCCTCGTACACCGAAGACCAGATCATCACGTCCGACCCCTCGCAGATCCTCGCCATCAAAAAGGCAAAACAAGAACTCGCGCGCTCCTCGGAACTCGACGCGGAACAAGCGTTTGCCGCGCCAGAGAGAACCCAAGTCTCAAGCGCTGCGGCGACCCTGCAGGCGGCGGCGCTCAAAGAGATGAGTGGCGTCCCGCAACAAGCAGCATCCGAATCCCTGCCAGAAATCGCTCCAGGACCATCGCCTCTTCCACCTCAATCAATCCCCACCCCGGCACCCACACCAATCCAGTCGTTCTCTCCTCCTACAACGCCACCTTCTTCTTCGGCATTATCTGCCAGCACACCGCTTGAGCCTCCGCCAAGCGCCCCTATCATCCCGCCGCAGACGCCGCTCCCGCCTGGCCCGCAGCCGCTATGATCGCACGCCTCTCTCTCGTTTCTCTCACTATTACAGGCACGCTCCTCTCCCTTGCTTATGCGCCTGCCGCGCGCGCGCAATTCTCACTCACGGGGCTCGAGCGGCCGCTTACACTCTCGATGACGCCGGAGTACCCAATGTCGGGAGACACCGTGCGTCTCACCGTGCAGAGCTACGGGCTCGACCTTAATCGTAGTGAAGTCGTGTGGTACGAGAACGAGAAAGAAATTGCCCGCGGCACCGGCGTAACGACTGCCTCGGTCACCGCAGGAGCACTTGGCTCACGCACGACTGTCGAGGTCGTTGCGGAGGATGAGGCGGGCCTTATCGGAAGCGCACAAGCGACGATCCGCCCCACCGAGGTCGATCTTCTGTGGGAGTCGGATTCCTATGTGCCTCCCTTTTATGAGGGACGTGCGCTCCCGGGAACGAGCGCAATTATCCGCGCGCAGGCGCTCGCGCGATTCAAACAAACGAATGGCACGCTTCTTCCCGACACATCCATCATTTACACGTGGTACAAAGGGAACACCAGGATGTCCTCCGGACGCGGCAGGTCATCGTTCTCATTCCCCGGCCCAACACTTTTCGGGACCGACGATATCCGCGTCGTCGCAGAGTCGACTGACGGTACGCTGCGCGGGGAAGCGCGCACTCGCATTCAATCAGTGGATCCTTCGCTCGAGCTTTACGAAAACCATCCGCTCTTCGGGGTGCTCTTCCACCGCGCGCTCGTTTCAGGCGCGCGTACGACGGAGACCGAAGAGGAAGTTGTTGCTTTTGCCTACTTTGCCCACGTCGAGTCGCCGCGCGACCAGTCGCTCACCTACGTGTGGCGCGTGAACGACCAAAACGTCACACCCGATCCAAAGGCACCACACACGCTCCTCATCACCACGAACAACTACACCGGCCCTGCGACGATCGAGCTCTCGCTCACGAGCCTCACCGACATCTTTCTGCGCGCCACAGGCTCGTGGCAGCTGACCTTCATACAGGGAAATGCGACTATCTTCGGCACTGATCCGTTCACAAATCAATAGCATTATGCCCAACGAGCGCACGTTCACTTACATCGGATTCGCGGCCATCACTCTTCTTCTCTTTGGCCTTGCCGGTTGGTACTTTTTCATCTCACGGCAGACCGCGAACATCGAGGGGACGGACCTCGCGCGCGGTTTCGATATCAGTATCCCGTCATTCGCCGGCTCGCGCGGCTCGACCGTCGAGAACATCGTCTCCGGATTCGGCGAACGCGCAAGCTCTGAGAAAAAGGGGGGTGCGCGCCCACCGCGCCTCTGGCACGTGAACGCAACACCGATCGCAGGATTTAGTTTCGTTCCCCATGGCACGTCGTCCCTCGTGCGCTTCGTCGAGCGCTCGACGGGGCACGTCTTCGACGCCGACCCTGAAGGCGGCACCGTCGTCCGCCGGACGAATACCCTTCTTCCGAAAATATATGCTGCGCACGTGCAGGGCGAGACCGTCATCGAACGGTTCCTCAGGGATGACGCGGTAACGACGTTTGTGGGACAATTCGGCACCACGACCGAGGACGGCCTCCTCGCGCTCGAAGGAGTAAATCTCGGTGCACATATCTCCGACATCGCGTTTCTCTCCGGCACCGAGCTGACATTCATCGTATCGGATGCGGCAGGCACCCATCTCGTTCGCACCAAGCTCGACGGCACTGGCGCGAAAGAGATACTCTTGCTTGCCGCGGGAGACTTTAAGCTGGCGCCTCTCTCTGATGGACGCATAGTCCTCGTCGAGCGCGCAGCAAGCGGTATCCTCGGGAACGCATATGAGGTGAGCATAAGCGGCACCCTCACGCCGCTTATGCGCGGGGTCCCCGGCCTGACGCTCCTCCCGCATGCAAGCTCGGAGGCACTTCTCATCGGCACCGATAGCGGCGCGGGGCTCTCCCTCGCGGTGAAAACATCGGCTACGGGAACTCTGCTTCCGCTCTCGTCCACTCCGACCACTGCAGAGAAATGCGCATGGGCGCCGCAGGCGCGCTCGGACAATGCTCCCTCGACTACCACGCGGACACTCGTCGCTTACTGCGCCGTCCCACAATCTCCGACGGGAACGAATTTCCTGGACAACTGGTATCGCGGCACCGTGCACACGACCGACTCGTGGTACGTTGTCGACGGAAGTGCTGGAACAGCCGAAGAGTTTTTCGCAATGAACAACGCGACCGCGATCGACGTCGAGCGCCCCGTGATCGATAAGAGTGGGAACTACATCGCCTTCATGAATGCGAGTGATAAGTCGCTGTGGCTTCTGCGCATCGCTGAATAACTATGGACCCGAATACACAACCACCCCTCGGACAGGTCCTGCTCCAAGAAACGGCAGTGCAGCCGTCGCAACTCTCGGCGCTCTTCGACCCCAATTCGAGCCTCGCGGACTTTTTCTCCGCGCTCTTCTACACCGCGCTTGCAATAGGTGCGATACTTGCGGTTCTGCGCCTCGGCTACGCTGGTTTCAAATACATGACGACTGATCTTTTCCAGCAGAAACAAAATGCGCGCGAGATCATCAGTCAAGCTGTTCTCGGCCTTCTTCTCCTACTCAGCGTCTGGCTCATTCTTAATCAGATCAACCCCGATATTCTTAACCTCAACATTCTCCGCTCCGTGAAAGGCCAATAAGCGCCAGCCAACATACAAACACTTTGTGACAATTAAGTAGTGCTGGTGTACCGGATAACAACGCGGCGATTGCGCCCTTCGCCCTGCGATTCGGTCTTCACGTTCGGCGCATCCTGCAGAGTCGTGTGGACGATAAGGCGCTCGTAGGCGCTCATGGGAGAGAGCTCGACGTCATATTGGAAGCTTCGCGCGCGCTCGGCCATCATCAAGGCCTTCGATTGCAGATCGCGAATCTGCCGCGCGCGATAGTCGTTCACATCAATGAGAAAATGTGGCTCTTCCGGAGAAGCACCCTCATGCACGAGAGTGCTCGCAAGACGCCGCTGCTCGAGTATCCGCTTCACCAAAAAATCGATCGCATGGATGGTGTCGCCATGCGCGCCGATCAAGAGTTTCGCGTCCTCTGCTGCAATAGTAAGAACGGTCTGCCCGGCCACACTCGCCTCTGAAATGCCGGAATACTGCGCTCCCATCGCGGCAAGGAACTCTTCGAGGATCGTGTGGGCTTCGCGTAGCATGCCCTTTGTTTACCACGAAACCCGCGCTCTACCAAATAGAGCCTTTTCAAGCGCTTTTGGACGCCTGTAACAGAGCGGCCTTCTCCGTGAAGCGCCGCCCCATCGCGAGCTCTTGCAAGATCATGAAGATGTTGCTCGTCGTCCAGTAGAGTGATACGGCCGAGGCGAGCGTGAGCGCGATGCCGCCAATAAAGAGCGGCAAGATGTAGCGCATCTGCAGATCGAGGCTCCGCGCCATGTCCGTTGAGAACGAGGGGGATGCCTCTGCAGGGCGCGGCTGCCGCGGACCCATGGAAAGACGCGTATACGTAAATTGAGTGAGGGCGGTGAGTATCGCAAGCACGATGCTGCGCTCACCCATATCAAGAAAACCCAAAAAGTCCATGTTGATCGTCTCGGGGGCAGACACGAACGAATACAAAAGTGAGACATCCACGCTCGGGAGCCCTCCTTTCCAGAACACCCAGTAGAGACCGATGAGGATAGGGAGCTGGATGAGGATGAGGAGAAAACTCGAGAAAGGACGGACGCCGCGCTCACGGTAGAGTGCAAAGATGGCGCGTGCCTGCTCTTCCTGTTTGTCCTTGAGACGTTTCTTTATCTCTTCGATCTCCGGCGCGATAGTGCGCATCGCCGCTTGCGTGCGGATAGCCTGTTTCGAGAGGGGAAAGAGTATGATCTTCACCACGACGGTGAGAATGACAACGGCAATACCCACATCATGCGCGGGCACGACATCCACCAAATAAATAAGCCCGTTGTAAAGCGGGTCGTAGATAAGTGCCGAGAACAAATATGAGAACATCGGGGTATTGTATCTTGTCGTATCCCGCTAGGCGAGAGGAGAGTGCACCCGCGCATAGAGCGCACGTACATCGCGCTCTACCTCACCAAAGGGAGCGCTCTGCGCCGCTTTTTTCGCATAATAAACGTACACGAGAGGGTGCCGCGTATCGACGATCCTTCGAAACACGGCACGGCACCGGCGTTTTACCGTATTGCGGGCAGAGGCGCGAGCGATAGCTTTGGCAGACACCACACAGGCGAATCCTGGCATCTTTCGACCAGGAATGGCGCCATAGGAGAGCGAGAAAAGCTCTCCTGGGAGTCGTTTGAAGCCCCGCATACGAGCGAAATCAGCTCGTGTGAGACGATAGTTCTTTGGCATTAGAGCGCAAGTCGTGCGCGCCCCTTCCGGCGACGGCGCGCGAGAACCCGCATCCCTGTTTTCGTCTTCAGACGCGCGCGGAATCCGTGCGTTGTGGCTCGCTTTTTCTTCTTCGGTTGGTAGTTTCGCTTCATGCACAGAAGAGTAGCACGATCCTTCGCTTTTTACCACTCTCGAAGAGCTCTCCTCCTATCCCCACGTTGTACACACCTTGTGAACATCTTTGGTGCCTTCTTGTATGACTTCCACAACCAAGTGATAAGCGTATAATGTCCCCACTATGTGCGTGCGCCTGTCCCGCCCCAATTTTGATACGGATGGAAAGAGAGTCTGTCTGAGTACTCATCCATCTAAAACAGGCTCTGATGACATAACGTTTTGCATTCAAAATTGGGGCGGAATGCAAGAGCCTCTCAAGTTGCTGCGCTCGCTAAGAATCTCTAGCATATGACGAGTAATCGCGAGCTATGGCAGAACGCTTTGGTGCAAATCGAGCTTGGCACCTCGCAAGCTAGTTTCCGGACGTGGTTCCGTAATACCGATATTGTTTCGCGTGACGCGAGCATCGTACAGGTCGCGGTCCCTTCAAAGATCGTCAAGGAATGGCTCATGGATAAGCATCACAAGCTTATTTTGGGGACTCTGCGCACCTTAGATAATACTATCCGCTCCGTTGACTACGTCGTCCACCGCTCGGTAGCAATAGGGGGAGAGCGTCGTCCCGAAAAACACCAATCAGCACAAGAGAACGCCGCCCTCGATCTCGGCACCCTCTACATCGATAAGCGCGACAACCTGAACCCGCGCTACACTTTCGACACGTTCATCGTCGGCCCTTTCAACCAACTCGCACATGCTGCTGCAAAAGCAGTCGTCGAGCGCCCCGGATTAGCCTATAACCCCTTTTTCGTCTACGGTTCGACGGGGCATGGAAAGACCCACCTCATCCAAGCCATCGGCAACCACTTCAAGAAAAACCACAGCAATAAAAAGGTCTTCTACGTCTCGTCGGAGCGTTTCGCGGTCGACTTCATCAACGCCGTCCAGAAGGGGCGCGCCAATGAGTTCAAGGACCAGTACCGCCAGTACGACGTCCTCATCATGGACGACGTGCAATTCATGGCAGAGAAAGAGCGCACGCAAGAGGAATTGTTCCACCTCTTCAACGCGATGCACGACAACAACAAGCAGATCATTTTCTCGAGTGATAAGCATCCTATGCTCCTCCCCGGCTTCGAAGAGCGCGTCCGCGGGCGCCTTTCAGGGGGCATCATTATGGAGATCCCCGAGCCTGATGTGGAGTCGCGCGCAGCGATCATCCGAGCGAAAGTCGAGCAGTTGGGCTTTAGCCTCGCCGACGACATTGTTGCCTATATCGCCGAGAATGTGCGGGGCAACATCCGTGAGCTCGAAGGCATCCTCAACATGATCGTCTGCAAATCACAACTGAAAGGGAAGACCATCTCACTCCCGGACGTCCGCGCTCTCATTAAACACAACATCCGCCCCAACAAGGGGGTCTCCGTCGAGGAAGTGGTCCGCCGCATCGCACAGTACTACGAGATCGCCGAGAAGAGCATTTACGAAAAGACCCGCAAAAAGGAAGTGGTGAAGCCGCGGCAGATCATCATGTATATCCTCCGTGAGGAATTCAATGTGTCCTACCCTTCTATTGGAGAAAAATTGGGCGGACGCGACCACACGACCGTCATCCACTCGTGCGAGAAGATAAAAGAAGAAGTAAAACGGAACAACATCCTCGAGCAAGAATTGGAACACATCCGCTCCCTCGTGCATGTATAACCCTACCCCGTACCAAACTCAATGTATGAATGAGATGTTCACCACGGAACACAAGTGCCCCAATCAAATCTATGAACAACTGTGGAAAATATGTTGAGAGTTTTGGTATAGGGCCTGTCGATAACCTGTTGAGAACGAACACAACAACACCTGAATGAAAAAATATATTCCCTACAAAACAACAATCCACACCTCACACCAACAGCAATACCCACACTAATCCACAACATTCCTTATGAAAATCACCACCATATACCTACATTTTTAAAACTTTTCCACCTATCAACACCACTAATAGTAATAATAAGTATTAAATAAAAAATTAAATTACACACTTTACTATGAACTTCACAACATTTAAAGAAAAAATACTTAACACCGTACTTATTGCCGAACGTGTTGTGGGGAAAAAGGAGTCTCTTCCTGTTCTTTCTTGTGTTGTTATACAAGTTGATAAGGAGATTGTAGTGCGTTCAACCAACCTTGAGGCGGGAGTTGATGGTGTTGTTCTGGGTGAGATTAGTGAAAAGGGGATGGTCGCGGTTCCGGCGAGTATTCTCTCTCAAACACTCCGTGCGGTTTCGGGAGAGAAGGTGAGTTTTAAGATGGATGGGGGGAATCTTCTTATTGAGGCAAAAGGCTCTAAGACCCTTATTAAGGCAATTCCTCACGACGAATTTCCATCCCTTACAGCTCCTAAAGAGAGCTGGAAACAACTTGAGGTTTCGCGGAAGTCATTCTTAGAGGCGCTCCAATCAGTCTCCTATGCCGCATCCACCTCAATGATCCGCCCGGAACTAGGGAGTGTGTATGTTTCTATTGATGGTGGGGCGCTTACCTGTGTCGCGACCGACTCGTTCCGGCTCGCGGAGAAAAAGGTAATTGATTCCTCGGGTGGGGGTGACGCTGAGGTATTAATTCCCCTCAAACATGTGCAGGAAATCATATATATCCTCGAGCGGCTTCCTCTTGAGACCATCAAACTCTCGGTCGACGATTCGCAGCTCGCGCTTGTGGCGGATGGATTGCGTTTTATTTCGCGCGTCATCGACGGGAATTTCCCGAATTACAAAGAGATAATCCCAAAGAAATTCTCGACCGAAGCGACGCTTCTTAAGAACGACTTTGCCGAAGCACTACGGAAAGCTCGTGTTTTTTCAGGCGCTGACCAACACGTCGGCTTCCATGTCTATCCGAAAAAGAAAGTGTTCGACGTAACGGCGCAAAGCGCCGCAATTGGCGAGATGTCGGATTCCCTTGAAGCGGCGGTCTCCGGTGAGGATATCGATGTGAATTTCCACATCGGCTACATTGCCGACTGTCTCCAATCGATCCAATCGGATTCGATAACCCTTGGATTTGCCGGCGCGGGGAAACCAGTGGTCATTAAAGGTGTTTCCGATGCGACGTTTACCTACCTCGCGATGCCACTGAACAGATAAACCTACGAGTTGCTACTCATAGGTTTATCTTTGAGAACCCTCGGTTCTCAACGCCCCACCCTAATTTCGCAATGCGAAATTAGGGTGGGGCGGCTCTCCAATACGGACGCCTGCCCCCGACCCCTCCATCTGGGAAACCTCTCGGTTTCCCATTCCTTCCTCCACGGGGGCATGCTCTAAAACTACAGTTTTTCCAACCCCTTCGAGCGTCTCGCACGTATGTGAGACGGGTAGTTCCTACTGGGCGCTAAAGGTTATCTGTGTTTCGTGCTGGCCGCTCTGTGTGTCGGCGACGGCGCGGAGGTTTTGCATGCCGCTCTGTGTTGGTTGGACCGCGATCACGTACGGCGGTTGCGCGGAGACGCCAACGAACGTGCCATTCAAGTAGTAGGTGACGCTCCTAATGCCCATACGTGGCTCGAACGAGACTTTTGCGTCAAAAGGCTCTGAAAGCGGGACTTGTGCATTTGGTGTCGGAGAGATGATAGAGAAACCAAGTAGGTTCTGCGTCGAGGTCGCGAATCCGCCGAACTGTTGCGCCCAAAGCGCGGCCGCATATTCCCAGTACGGAAGCTGGGAGTCGCTCGGGTTGGGGTTCCCGGTGCGCGGATTGCTCTTGTCGATCCAAAAGAGGATGTCGTGGACGCCGAGCGAAGGATTGGTATTCCATTCGCCGCGCAGAACCGGCGGGAGTGAGTCATAGACAGGGTCTGGCGCGGGCGCGACAAATTCACCGGAGTGGTATTTGGAGAGCGCGAATGCCATAAACTCATGCCACATCGGCGCGATGATGAAAGCCGCTATTTTTTTCACCATTTCCGAGTTGTCGTTGTTCCCCGCCCACGCGCCGACGGCGACGCCCGGCGTGTAGCCCACGATCCAGACGTCACGGAAGTCATTTGTGGTCCCCGTCTTATCAGCGACATCATAGCCAGGGAAGTGGAGCGGGGAGTCGGCGCCGAACTCCGGCGTGCGCGCGATATTGTCGGAGAGCACATCGTTGATCTGCCGCGCAACTTGTGGGTCGAGGGCGCGGCTCTCTTGTTTCTCATATTGTTCAAGGAGCTTCCCGTTATTGTCTTCTACTGAAATGATGCCGGTCGCGGGGTTCCTCACGCCGTCATTCGCGAAGACGCCATAAGCACTCGTCATATCAAGGAGCGTCACTTCGCCGCCGCCGAGAACCAGGGTAAGTCCATACCGGCCTGCGTCTTCAAGGGTCGAGATTCCCATATCGCGCGCGGTCTCGATCGAGTCCTGGATGCCCGCGAGATAGACCGATTTCACCGACGGGATGTTCATCGACTGCGCGAGGGCGTCGCGCAGCTTCATGGGGCCGTGGAATACGCCGTCGTAGTTCTGCGGGCTGTAGCAGGGGGGCGTGTCATTCGTGACGTCGGTCGGGCTGCAGGCGGTTGAGAACTGCGTTTGCACGTCGAAGACGACCGTTTCCGGTGTATAGCCTTTTTCGAATGCGGTCGCGTACACGAACGGCTTGAATGAGGAGCCTGGCTGACGCCTTGCCAGAGTAACATTGACCTTGCCGTCGATGGTCTCGTCGAAGTAGCCGCGCGAGCCGACCATAGCGAGAATTTGCCCGCTCTTCGGGTCAACAGCAACAATGCCTTCGTTCGTCGCGTTGAAGTTCTTCTCCATATCCGGCGCGAATTTCGCGACTGTTTCCTCTGCTTTCTGCTGCAACTCCCAATCCAAGGTCGTGATGACCTTGAGGCCCTCGTTCGCGATAGCGTCGGGGCCGTATTTGTCTTCCAGATGTTCGCGGACGTAAAAGACGAAGTGCGGCGCTTTGATGCCGGCCTCCGCCTGTGCGCGGAATTGCACGACTTCTGCCTGCGCGATCGCATAGTCATCCTCGGTGATGTACCCTAAGTCTTTCATGCGCGAGAGGACAAGGTTCTTACGATCCTCCAGCTCGTCGCGATGGTTGCCGTAGGGCGAATAACGCGTGGGGGCTTGCGGCAAGGCCGCGACGTAGGCTGCTTCGGCCAAGGTCACGTCTTTGGCGGGTTTTCCAAAGAAATATTGTGTCGCCTCTTCGACGCCGTAGATCGTCCCACCGTACGAGGTTTCGTTGAGGTAAATGTTTAATATTTGGTCTTTCGTGGCGATCTTCTCTAACTTCATCGCGAGTACGATCTCTTTTGCCTTCCGGATGAGCGTCTTGTCTTTCGTGAGGAGCGTGTTCTTCACGACCTGCTGGGTGATCGTCGAGCCGCCTTGGCCGACGATGCCGGGCATGAGGCGCAGGTTGACGAGGACGGCGCGCAGGAATGAGAGCGGACGGAAGCCGCGGTGCTGATAGAAGGAGTCGTCTTCGATGGCGACGGTCGCGTTCCTGATGTAGGGGGAGATCTCTTCAATGGGGACTTCGGTGCGGCGCATGGCGCCATGCACGTCGTAGAGAAGGACTTCTCCGGTGCGGTCGTATATCTTGGTGCTCTCGCCCACGATGCGGTTCTGGATGGTATCGACGGCGGGCACTGAGGCAAAGACAGCCCACGCGGCAAAGACGCCCGCGCCGGCAATAGTCGTAAGCGCGAGCAGGCGCAGAAAGAAATGGAGCCGGTGATTTCTTGAGTGAGTCCGGGTCGCGCGGTGCAGACGCCGATATCGTGAGTCGGTTTCCATTGTCGTGAAAAACCGGCGTGTGCCGGAAGTTTTTAGATTGTGGCGTGCAGAGACACACTTGTCCAGCAATCTGTTAGACGACTCTCCTCAAAACTTCTTTCATCGCACATGGGCTAAGTGTGTAATTCCAACGGCGATGGCGTCATATTCATCGTCGTGTGTGATAGGTTTCTCAATCTTGAGGAGAAGGTGGAGCATGCTCATTATCTGCTTCTTGTCGGCGCGACCGCTCCCTGCGGTCGCGCTCTTCACCTGCGCGGGCGTGTATTCAAATGAAGGGATACCGGCCTCGTTCGCGGCTTGGAGAAGCGCGCCGCGTACTTCCGCGACATGCATCGCGGTTTTCTGGTTGGAGGTGAAGAAAAGCCGCTCCATCGCAAGCGCGTCGGGCTTATGCTTTTTGATAAGAAGTTCGCACTCGGCGACTATTTGTGCGAGCCGCTCGGCAAATCCATCTTTTGCCTGTGTCTCAATGCAGTCGGAGTACACCCAACGCTCTTTCCCGTTCTCTTTTTCGACTATCGCGATCCCGCAGCGGCCATAGCCAGGATCAATTGCTAGAACACGCATAATCAGATACGCTTTTCCGCAATTTTGTACACATCGCGCCGGTGTCGGATCGCGACAACGAGGATGTTACTGTTTTGTTCCACCGTGTACACGATGCGGTAGTCTTCAACGCGGAGCGATCGGTGCCCTTTTAGGGACTCTCGAAGCGGCTTGCCAAAAACAGTCGGTGATTTCAGCAATTTTGCTGAAATGGCCTTCTGAACGTTCGTCAGAACTACCCTGTCGAGTCTCGGTATATCTTCTCTTTCCACGACGGTAAGAAACTCCACCGTATAATTCATGTTTTTCTTGCTTTCTTGAAGGCGGCTTTCCAGAACGCCTTTGCACTCATGCGCGGCGCTCCCGGCACATCGCGCTCCATCGCTATTTTTGAGAGCGCAAAGTCTTCCTCAATTTCCATCGCTTGCCGCACGAGCTGCGCGGCCTTTGTTGCGCGCGGCACCTGGTCGCGCTTCGCGAGCGACGCCAAAAATTGCTCTTCAGTCTTTGAGAGCGAGATATGCAAACGTGGTTTTGTCGTGGCCATGCAGAAAGTGTATCAAAAGTGGAGCACCAGTCAAGCAGCATTAGTGTACACCTCCTGCACGTCATCGTGGGCATCGAGTTGCTCTAAGATGCCCACAAGTGTCGTGTCATCGGTTTCGGAGAGGGGAACGGTGGTTTTCGGCGCGTAGCCTTCGGCGGTTTTTTCGAATGCCCATGCAGCGGAGCCGGGAGCGGCCAATTCGAGCCCATTCTTTGATAGGAGGTGTTTTATCTCCTGCGCCGTGCGATTGCGGCTATCCGTAAGTGCATCGATGATGATGGCCGCGCCTCCGGGGCCGTAAGTTTCGTAAACGACCTGCTCGAGCGTGGACGCATCGGCCGAGGTGCCTTTTGTGACCGCGCGCTCGATGGTGTCTTTCGGCATGTTCGCCTTTTTCGCGGTCTCGATGATGGCGCGGAGATTCGCCGCGTCCATATCGCCATTCGCTTTCTTACTCTCGACGGCGATGCGCCTTCCGAGCTTGCCCCAAAGATTGCTTTTCGCCGCGTCCGCCGCGCCTTTCTGGCGTTTAATCTGTGCCCACTTGTTGTGTCCGGCCATAGGCCGCTAGTATGCCGCGCGCAGGAGTGAATTGCAAAAACTCTTTATAGCATTTCGTTTGCATGCGACTTGTTCCCCGTAGAGATCAAAGCTGTCGTGGCAGAGCCTGTAGACCTTTGTAGAGAGTATAAATAGCGCTCCATGCAGCATCACATGCCGCGTCGAGACTCCCTTCGTACGCTTCACCTTTGCTTCGCGCGATGCTTGCAACTTCCACAAATTGTCTCGCTGGTTGCAAGTGATCCATGATGCGGGCATAGACACTCAAAGGGATGGAACCGAGGTTTGCGGGGGGTATTGCAGAGGGGAGTCGTTCCAGGGGCTCGTCAATGTGCTTTGACATATCTGCATAACTGCGTCCTCGTTCCAACATAAATAAATTTTCCTTCTTCGTCAGGAGCGAGCAGAGCATAAATTTTATCGCCAGCGACGGTTCTATCTCGTAACCATGCGCGTTGTTGTTCGATGCTAAAAGGGGGTCGTGTGGCAATAAAACGGTTCACTTCTGGATCGTTAAGATACTCTACGTGCGCGGGGAGATATGCTTCAAGCATGTTTCCAAGAGCACAACGTTTACCCGACGCAATAATCTCATGTCTGATTTCCGTAGCGTCACTTTCTTTAGGCCTATTATTGATGTTTTCCGGCATGGCTTGGGGAGGGCTATAAATACCGAAGTAATTCGCCTTTGATTTTTCTTCGAATCTCTACTGGATACACAATGCGCTTATGGACATCGGAATAAATCCTTTTTTGCGACTCCGAATCGTCAGACTGAAAATCTACGCCTTCGAATGTGATTGGCCGTCGATACCGTGGCACGAAATGCCAATGGATATGGCCTTTATGTAGAAATTCTTCGTTACCTAGTTGCGCCTGATTGATTTTGTCAGGACGAAAGGCTTGCGTAACGGCACGATGCCAATCTACATATGCCTGATGTTTTTCTAAAACCTCCTCTTCGGTTAATTCTACCTCATCAAGGGCATGTCGTTTTAAGAAGAGAATTGAGCGGCCAAGAAAGCCCTGCTCCCAATTGAGCGCAAGAAACCAATGTGAATACTCCCTAAGAAAGTCGGTTTCTTGATCTTTGAATGACGAGAAACAGCCACAAGGCGAAAAGTTGTTATAAAGCACTTTTTCAGCTCTTATCATAAATAATCAGCGTATCACGTAGTGTAAATTGTATGATACTCATATTAGTTTTGGCTGTTCTGTTTTCGGCATGTCTTCGCCAAGATGTTGGTAGCCTTTTTCGGTGACGGTGCGGCCGCGGGGGGTGCGATCAAGAAGGCCGAGCTGCATGAGGTAGGGCTCGTGGACTTCTTCAATAGTTGCTTCTTCTTCGGAGAGCGCGGCAGAGATGGTTTTGAGGCCAACCGGACCACCTTTGAATTTGTCGACAAGCACACTCAAAATGTCGCGGTCGATCTGATTGAGGCCGAGTTCGTCGATCTCGAGAAGCGCGAGTGCTTTCTTCACTGTCTTCATGTCCAGCTTCTCGTCGCTTACCTGTGCGAAGTCGCGGCAGCGTTTCAATAAATAATTAGCAGTGCGCGGCGTTGCACGGCTCCGCCGCGCGATCTCTTTAATGGAATCGTCGTCAATTTCAATGCCGAGGATTTTTGCAGAACGTTTGAGGACGGTCGCGATCTCGTTTTCATTGTAGTAGGTGAGGCGGAAAGTGCCGCCTGAAAAGCGGCTGCGCAAAGGAGACGAGAGCATTGAGATGCGTGTAGTTGCGGCGATTAAGGTAAAAGCAGGCAACTCCAGTTGCACCGTGCGTGCGCTCGGCCCCTTGCCGATGACGATATCGAGGACGCCGCTTTCCATCGCAGGATAGAGGATCTCTTCAATGGTGCGATTCAGGCGGTGCACCTCGTCAATGAAGAGCACGTCACCAGGAGAGAGGTTGGTGAGGATGGAGGCGAGGTCGCCCACGCGCTCGATCGCGGGGCCGGACGTGGAGCGAAGTGATGCGCCGATCTCTTTCGTTATCAAATGCGCGAGTGTTGTCTTTCCCAATCCGGGAGGGCCGTAGAGAAGGACGTGTTCTGGCTGCTGGGTGCGGCCTTTGGCGGCCGAAAGGAGAATGCGCAGATTCTCTTTTATCGTCGGCTGGCCCACATATTCTGCCCACACAGAAGGGCGGAGCGCCTGATCGAGCGAGCGGACGCTTTTACCGAGCGGTTCCTGGTGTTTTTCAGTCATATTGACAACGGCGCTCCAGCGTGATAGATTATCCGGCAGAGCGGCGTCCCAACGCCTCTTTTCTTTTTTCCTATCCGCTCGCCTTGCGAGCGTCGGACAGGTCAGGGACGCACATCTCCGAGTGATACCAGGACTCCTTCGAGGACGGCGGTGGTGACCGCTTTCGGGCTGTTTTGCTGCCCCTCTCCTCAGATTTTGTCCAACTTTCGATGATCCATTGAAAGCATCACTCGGGGATGTGCTTCTCCGACAAAATTTCTCTACTCACGATAGCATTTCGATGCGAATACACAACTTACTTTTCGTGTTTTGATTCACACCAAGCATCAACTTTGGTCCCTCACTTTCTGTGGGTATGCCGTTGAGAAAAATACTCGTGTGAATCAGCCGCGTTGTTGATGCTTTTGGTGGTTCGGAGAAGAAAGTGTGGGATTGGTCCACAGGCTCGAAACTCTATGAGAGAGTTTCGAGCATCACTTCGTCGTGCAGATCGACGACGCGGCCCAATTCATCGAGCGACGTGACGCCCCCGGAGGACTTTCGCTTTATCAGTTTCCGAGAACCACTCACATACCCGGCGTATGAGGCGTTTCAAAAGACATTGATAATGCTGTTTGGAAATTTTTACTTTTTAGATTCCAATGGCTTGGAAATTCTCCACCAATAGTCGAACTGTTTTTTCAGAGTCCTGCTTAAATCCACACTATCCACAATAAATCCGTAGTTCTCACGTTGTGAAGCGTTAAATGCGACACGTGTGCCGTATATACCGTAACCAAGCCACATGTCCATGTGGGCCGGTAAAATGCGCACTTCGCGCAAAGATTTGCGAGGATCTTCATCAAGAAGCTGGGGATAGTCGCGTATTCGTACCTTTTGATTCAATGGCCACAGCACTTGAATTTTCATGTTGCGCGCTATGCGTTCGCGATGGAAGCGTTGCATCACCTCAAATGAGATTACTTTAAGTGTGTCTCGTATCGGTACGAACCAAAAAATATTCTTCTCACCAGATCGCACCACATCGCGGAATACCCGATCAGCCGCATCAGCACCATCGTAAAAGAAAAACTTCGGTTCATGGACATGCATGTCCGTAAGGTTGCTCAGTTCATGGATAATATGCGGACGTGCCGTGTTCATCTCATGCGCTTTCTCGGCGAATAAACTTCCTACATATTCTGGTGACTCGGCGTGGAAACGAGCGCCTTCGTTGCCACGACTTTTTTTAACCAATCCCTTTGCAATCAAGCCTGAAAGATAGCCATATACGCTGGGGCGAGGAATATTCATTTTCCGTGCAAGCTGGACGACGCTTGCTCCCTCACGTGCCTCGCAAAGAGCAAGGAAAGTGCGGGCTTCGTGGATGCTGCATCCCAACTGCTCAAGTAATGAAATGGTGTGCTTCATAAAATAAACAGATGGTGTCGAGATTCGACAACATATTTACATTACTTCATATGTCCCTTAGTGTCAAATTACTTTATCCAGGGGAACAATCTCTATATTTATGAAAACCTATAAGGCGTTTTGGTATGTTAGTGCCATTGTCCTCATACTCGGTACAGGATTCGCTCTAATATATACAGGCTCCGTCTTTACAAAAAAGGCGGAAATATACACACTTCGTTTCGCGGAAGGTTCGGGTGTTTGGTGGTCGGATACGCAGTCGCGTCTTGCGAGGGAGCGTGACTTATACGCAAAGCATAATCTGCAGGTAGTAAGTTTTAGCGTAGCAACTGGGCTTGAGTCGAAAAATGCTGTGGTCCAAGGGAATGCCGATGTTGGAATCGTTGCTTCTGCTCCATTAGTAAACTCAGCCTCGAAAAATGAGGAAGTGATAGTCCTCGGGAGCTATATGCAGTCGTCAGAACTACTTTCGCTCGTTGCCCGCGAAAGAGTATATGATCGGTGGTGGGAACAGCCAATCGGTTACGTTCCGGGCACAATTTCTGAGTTCTACCTATTTTCCTACTTGAAAGCGAAAGGTCTCGAAGATCTCTACCTATCCAAGAAGTTGAATCTCGTTGCGCTCACCCCTTCTGGGATCCCTACTACATTCGCAAAAGAAGATGTGGGAGTAGCGGTTATCTGGGAGCCGTTTGCGTCACAGATGAAAGAGGCCGGTGTTATTGCAGAAGCCTTGCCTAACGCATATACCCTCCGGACTTACATCATAACGAGCAAAGATGCGTGGGAGCAAAGATGAAAGAAGCAGAGCTCGCACGCACTGCAGGGATAGTTAAAGACATTCCTGATTTCTCCAACATGCTCTCGAAACTACCGGAGGTGGCAGAGGCACTGAAGGACTAGTTAGGACATGCACATTGAAATACAGCTCTATGACATTCTCATTAGTACGTTGCGCTGGGCTCTCGGTGTATCCGCCGGATGCCTAATCGGGTTTGGACTAGGAGTTCTTTCCCTTAATCGTACTGCGGACGCCGGAACTTCTTGGCTTCTTAATTTTGCCCGCGCTGTACCAATCATCGGGCTCGTTCCGGTCATACAGCTTTTGTTTGGGATCAGCGAATTCGGGAAGATCGGCCTTATTGCATGGGGCGTCGCATTCCCGATGTGGATCTCTGTGCGGCAAGCAGCAAAAATTCGTTTTTATGAGTTAGAACTGGTACTGCATGCACGCAAAATGAGTCAGGGAGATATCTTTCGCATTTACACATTGCCTCGAGTTGTCGGGGGTTTCCTGCAGGGTATCGAAATAGCAATTGGTTTAGGCTGGCTTGCAGTCGTGGCGGCAGAGTTAATCGCCACCTATTCTCAAGGCTTTTGGGCAGGCGGGTTGGGGCACCGGTTGTTTTATTCGTTCTCGATTAATGATTGGCAAACGGGTATTGCCGCCCTCCTTATGTTTGGCTTTCTCGGTCTCGTATCGTCAGTTGCATGGAAAACATCCGGTATTGCGCTTTTTGTTCGGGCAACGGGCATCACCCCTTTCAAAACCTAAGAATTATGTCGGACGTTTTAGACATTAAAAATCTGGCACTCGCGATTGGGGGAAAGCCTCTTCTAGAAAACTTTGGGCTACGTATGCATTCCGGCGAACGAGTAGGTTTAACGGGCCCATCAGGTTGCGGCAAGACGACGCTTCTACACAGTCTTGTACACGGGAAATTGCCACAAGGATCAAAAGCTGAGAAATTTGAAAGTACGTTGTCTCGCATGCACGTCAGCTATGCACCGCAACGGCACGGGCTACTGCCTTGGTACACGGTTGGGAAAAACTTCGACATTCTTTCCAGGGTTGTTGATACGAAATCGGACTGGCTCCATACAGCTCATACGTTCGGTGTCCATCATACGACCGAAGCATATCCGGACTCCCTTTCGGGAGGAGAGTACCAGCGTGTTGTACTCGCCGCTGCTCTTGCGAGCCAGCCGGAATGCATGATTGTAGATGAACCGCTGACAGGAGTTGATATTGATGCAAAATATCGCATCCTGCAAGTTCTCTATAGTTACCTCCGCGTTACTTCAGAAAGGACTCTCCTGTTAGTTTCGCATGACGTAGACACGCTGCTTTTGCTATGTGACCGTATTGTGTATGTGCACCCAACTAAGGCATTGAGAGCTGAAGTCGAACTTAAAGATAAACCGCAAACGGAGGACATTAAAGAACTGCTCTATGGTCCCGCAAAAGAATATCTTGATCAGAAGCGGAGTGAACTTATGAAAATTCTTTTCACTGCGAGCGTGGGGGCTCTGTCCAACATGTCCGCTACACCAACTTATGAAAGTTAATGGAAGATACAACGAGTTAGTACAATGGGCGTCGGTGTTGCGTACGTCATGAGAGAGTTTCGAGCATCACTTCGTCGTGCAGATCGACGACGCGGCCCAATTCATCGAGCGATGTGATGCCATTCAGCACTTTCACCGCGCCATCCTGCGCCATGCGGCGTATCTGCTGAGGCCGTGAGGCCTTCCATATCTCGCGATCGCTCGACGTCCGGCGGACGGTCTCCTCGATAGCTTTATCCATGAGAATAACTTCAACGACACTGATGCGTCCTTTGTAGCCGATGCCGCCGCATTTCTCGCATCCCTTCGCCGTCCACATCGTGTCGCGGTTCGCCGGTAAGCCTTCCGGGGGCGGGAGGTGCGCGAGCAACGGCTCCATCGTTTTCGCATCGTTTCCCGTAATCGGCGTTGCGACGCGACAGAACTCGCATAATTTACGCACGAGGCGCTGCGCCATGGAGACGGTAATGGCAGCGCCTAAGATGTCGGGATTCACCCCCATGTCAATGAGGCGGGGGAAGGTGCCCGCGGCGTCGTTCGTGTGCAAGGTCGAGAAGACGAGGTGCCCGGTGAGTGCGGCATTCACCGCCGTTGAAGCGACTTCGCTGTCGCGGATCTCGCCGACCATGATGACATCCGGGTCTTGGCGCAAGGTGGAACGCAGCCCTGAGGCGAAAGTGTAATCTTTTGAGACCTGTGTCTGCACGACGCCGGGGAGGTGGTATTCGATCGGGTCTTCGATCGTGACGACCTTGATGCCAGGATTCGAGACTTTGCGGAGGAATGCGTACAAGGTCGTCGTCTTACCGCTTCCCGTGGGGCCGGTGTTCAAGAGGAGGCCGTTGGGTTTTGCGATCTCGCGCTCGAATATCTCCATGAGGTACTGGTCGAAGCCTAGTTTTTCCATGGGGAGCGCGATCGTCGTCGGGTCCAAGATACGCATGACGATAGTTTCCGCATACGCGCCGGGGAGGACCGAGGTACGTATCTCGATCTCTTTTTCATTGACGACGATGGAGAAGCGTCCATCCTGCGCCGCATTCTTGATGTTAAGTTTCAATCCAGAGAGAAGCTTCAGGCGCGACGAGAGAAGCGCGTAGGTCGGCGCGTCGAACATGAGAACTTCGATGAGGACGCCGTCGAGGCGGTAGCGCATGCGCACACCATTCTCCTCCGGCTCCAAGTGCACGTCGGATGCGCCAAGTGAGAGCGCGCCGGCCATAGTGACTTCCAAAGCGCGGGAGATGCGGTGCGTATCTTTACTCCCCATGTGCTCCTTAATGTGGTTGCGGACATCGTCTAAGGTCTTTAATTCTGCGAGCATGCGCTGGATGGTCTCGTTGGAGAGGGTGAGAATGCCCGCCTCCGTCTCGGTGGCGAAGGAGAGGTCGTGGTAACGGTCCCAGGCGTGATCCAAAGAGGCGCGCGAGACGATGAAGCGGCGAACTTCAAAGCCAAGGCGCACGAGGTTCTCGACCGTTTGTGCGGAATCGGGGCGCTCCGGCGCGCGCATCGCGACCCAGAGCTTCTTGTTCAATTTGTGGAATGCGGCGACCTCCGCATCTCGGGCCCCTTTTTCGGGAATGAGGCGCAGGGCGTCGGTGTCGATCGACTTTTTGGTGAGATCGACGTACTCCACGCCGTATTTGGAGGCGAGCATTTGGGCGAGCTGCTCTTCTTCTCGCTTATGCAATTCCTCGAGGCGCTCCTCCTGCTTGCGTTCGTTGAACTGTGCGGGCATGTGCGTATATCATAACGCACCGTAGAATAGCTATATGCAGGTACGAGGCATGCGCGAGCTGGAGGCAGAAGCGAAGCGGTTCGTCGCGGCGCTTCACCCGCGCGCAGAGGCAGTGGTCGTTGCGCTCTCGGGCGAGCTTGGCGCGGGGAAGACGGCGTTCGTGAAGGCGGTCACAAAAGCCCTTGGAGTGCGCGAACATGTCACGAGCCCCACGTTCGTCATTATGAAGATCTACGAGCTCGAGCGGCAGAAATTCCAGAAACTCGTGCACATCGATGCGTATCGCTTGAAAGGCATGCACCATTTGAAGGTCTTGGGATGGGAAGAGTTGGTGCGTGATCCGCACAACCTGATCTTCGTCGAGTGGCCGGAACAAGTCGCCGAGGCGATGCCGAAAGGTGCGGTTTGTGTCGGACTCCGCTATAGTGGTGAGGATATCCGCGAGATCACCTATGCCCCGTAGTAGAATTTCGGCTCACTCTTCGAGTAACGAATTGGTAGTGTTGCTTCATCGGCGCAGAACAGATATCGTAAACGTGTTGACGTTTGTGCACTGCACAAGCCGAAATTTCACTACGGGGTATGGCGAAGAAGCCTCTTCAAGACAAAAAGAAAAAACGTCTCGTGCTGCTTGATTCGCACGCCATCCTCCATCGCGCATTTCATGCGATCCCTGATTTTGCAACATCGAAGGGCGAGCCAACGGGCGCCCTCTACGGCCTCATCTCGATGCTCCTCAAGGTCGTGAACGAACTGAAGCCTGACTACATCGTCGCGACACGCGATCTTCCTGGCGGTACCTACCGCCATGAACTTTTTGAAGAATATAAGGCGACGCGGATCGAGGCAGATCATGCGCTCGTGGAACAGTTGAAGAGAGCACCGGAGGTGTTCGACGCGTTTGGCATTCCCGTCTATGCATCTCCCGGCTTCGAAGCGGACGACATGATCGGGACGATTGTGCGGCAGCTCAAGGACAAGGATATAGAGGTCATTATTGCGACGGGGGACCTCGATACGCTGCAGCTGGTTTCCGGAAATACGGTGCGGGTCTACACGCTGCGGCAAGGCATTACCGACACCATTCTCTATGACGAGGACCGCGTGCGCGAACGCTACGGCTTCGGTCCCGAATACATCCCCGACTACAAAGGTCTTCGCGGCGACCCTTCCGATAACATCAAGGGCATCAGGGGGATCGGGGAGAAGAGCGCGGAAACGCTCGTGACCGAGTTCGGCTCGCTCGATGACATCTATACGGCGCTCGCCGAAGAGCCGGAAGAATTCGAAAAGGCAGGCATCAAGAAGCGCATCGTCGAGCTTCTGAAGGAAGGGGAGGAAGATGCGCGCTTTTCGAAAGGGCTTGCGACCATTCACGCCGAGGCTCCCATCACGTTCACGCTTCCCGCAAAATCCTGGCGGTTGAGCGATCACCGTGCCGCTATCGAAGCCTTGTGCGACGCGTATGAATTCCGCTCGCTTAAGGAGCGCGTGCGCGCTCGTGTCGAGGAAGAAGAGCCTGTGCCTGAAACGGTGCACGAACAGCTCTCGTTCGAGACGAACAGAGAGGTGGACCCGCGTGCGTTTGCGGAGTGTGCGGTCGCGCTCTGGCTCATCAAATCCGACATCACCAATCCGACCTTGGACGATATCCTCTCATTCGCACAAACACAGGATTTTGAGAAGGCACGCGAGAAAGTGTTTGCTACCTTGCACGAGACGGGGCGATTACGCGAGGTGTTCGACAGGATCGAGAAACCACTCATCCCTATCGTCGCGCGGATGAACCGTGACGGTGTGCGCATCAACAAAGACGCACTCAACGAGATGGCGGGCGAGTATCGCGAAGAATTGGGCGAGATCGCGCAGCGCATCTTTGATCACGTCGGGCACGAGTTCAACATCAACTCCCCCCGCCAGCTCGCGGGAGTCCTGTATGACGAACTGAAGCTCTCGAACGGCGCGCGGACGAAAAAGACCCCGACGGGCGCGCGCACGACGCGTGAGGAGGAATTGGCGAAGATGCGGGACGCGCACCCCATCATCGACGACATTCTCGCGTATCGCGAGCTCCAGAAACTCCTCTCGACCTACGTGGAGAAAATGGTAGAGCTCGTGGGTGCAGAAGGGAGGCTCCATGCGGAATTCCTGCAGGCGGGGACGACGACGGGGCGGATGTCGAGCCAGAATCCGAACCTGCAGAACATTCCCATCAGGACCGAGTACGGTCGGCGCATCCGGCATGCGTTCGAGGCGCCGAAGGGGGCGCTCCTTGCGGCACTCGACTACTCGCAGATCGAGCTTCGCGTTGCGGCAGGGCTCTCCGGTGACGAGAAGCTCCTCGAGATTTTCAAGCGCGACGGCGACGTGCACGCGGCGGTCGCATCGCAGGTCTTTGGCGTTCCGCCGGAATTAGTGGACAAGGAAATGCGCCGGAGGGCGAAGATCATCAATTTCGGTATCATCTACGGGATGGGAGTGAATGCGCTCCGACTCTCTCTCGGCGAGAGCGTTTCGCGCGAGGAAGCAGCGAAATTCTTGAGCGACTATTTCGCGAATTTCGCAGGGCTTGCGAAGTGGATCGAACTCACGAAGAGAAGCGCCGCGCAGAAGGGCTACACCGAGACCAACTTTGGCCGCCGCCGGTACTTTGCCGGATTCGATTCCGCACTCCCGCAGATGCGCGCGCAGGCGGAGCGGATGGCGATCAATGCGCCGATACAGGGCACGCAGGCGGACATCATCAAGCTCGCGATGGTGCGGGCGGATGAGTTGATCGAGCAAAAAGGCTGGCGCGAGAAGGCGAAACTCGTGTTGCAGGTACATGATGAACTGGTCTATGAGCTCGCGGAAGACATTGCCGATGAAGCGGCGCGTGATATTCGGGACGTGATGGAATCAGTTGTTCCGAAGGACGCGCTCTCCGGAGTTCCTATCCGCGCCGAGGCGGCATTGGGGAAGAATTGGGGAGAGCTTGAAAAGCTCGAACGATAACCATGCTCTACCTCTACCTCGGGACCGATAGGGAGCGCGCGCGAGCGAAGATGAACGCCGAGATCGCAAAGGCACGCGGCGACGCGCTTCGCATCACCGATGTGCACACCGTCGACGATCTACAAGCGGCACTTCGTGGTGGCGGCATGTTCATTGAGCGCCGGGTGCTCGTGTTCGAGAACGTGTTCAACAATGAGGAGATGGGCGCGATACTTCTTGCCGCGCTTCCCGCGCTTGCGGCTTCTTCCGAGAAGACATACGTGTTTGAGGAGAAACCTCTCGCGGATCTCCGCAGGAAATTAGAAAAGCATGCGGAGCATGTCGAGAGATTTGACGCGCCGAAAAAAGAGAGGGACGGTAGCATCTTCGCACTTGCGAATGCCTTGCGCCGTGCTGACAAAAAGGCGCTCTGGGTGGGCTATATGCGCGAACTTGAGAAAGGAACGGCGCCGGAAGCAATACACGGCGTTCTCTTTTGGGCGGCGAAAGATGCGTTCCTCAAAACTAGCGGGAAAGAAGCGCGCTCTCGTGCGCTTGTCGCCGAACTTGCCGCGCTTCCCCATGAAGCGCGGCGGAGGGGGGAAGACCTCGAATATGCACTTGAGCGGTTTGCGCTCTGTGTATAACTGATTGTAGGAAGATGCGGCAAGGTCGTACTATAGATGGGTGAGCAGTCGCTACGCATTGGTTCCAGTCATAACTTTAGGGGTTATTGTTGCAGTCGCGGCATCGTTTTTTATTTTTGCACCACGTGTTGACGCTTTGGGAGCAGATGCTAATACGATGTGCACTCCGGTAATCGTCGAGTGCGCTTGTGGTTATGTACACGGTAAAAAGCCGTGCGATACATACGCAGGGCCTCAAGCAAACAAGCACAACTGCCCCCCGGCTCCCGATATCTGTATAGATACCACAAATGAGCTAGTAACCATTGGTACATGTCCTCTTCCTGGCAAATGCGAGGGGAAGATCTCGCAAGGACTCGGCGGCGAAGGAATGGGGCAGCTTTCAGAAATGCTTAAACAAATGATGGAGAAACTTATGAAAGGCGGCGGCGGAGGCGGCGGGGGGGCGGGGGAGATGCCTACTTCGACATATGGAGGCTATGACAATTATAATTATTGCGTCTCGTACTATGTGGTTACGGTTCCCTCATCCGACCCCTGCGCTATCTATAATCCGAATGCCGTTTCCGATGCGGCGGGAGGTTCTTCAGGCGTTTCGGGGAATCTTTTGGATGCGCTCCAGGGCGGAGGCACCTCGGGCGGTACGCAGACGAGCGTGAGCAGTATCTTGCAGAAAGGTACGCAGTCCGCAGGCGGCACCGGCACACAAGAGACACAGACCGGCTCACAGACATCGCGGCCATCAAATGCCGTTCGGCTCTCTCCAGGGCTCTCTGGCGATGTGCGCCTCGGAAGCGCGGGAGCGACCATCATCGCGAACTTACGTCAGGGGTTAAGCGAAGTCGCGAGCTTCTTCGGCGGGAGCACCTTCGGCTCGTCGCAATCGCTTTCTGTCGCCGGACGCGGCTGCGCGGCGCGACCGTGGGCGACCGGTTTT
>JBBTXY010000018.1:0-12813 GCA_038062075.1 Patescibacteria group bacterium | reverse complement strand
ATCGCGAATTTGGCGCGCGAGCGCGGGAGCTACAAACATTTCGAAGACTCCGGCTGGTCAAAGGGCATGGTCCCCCTTGATTCCATCACGCGGCTTGAGGAAGATCGCGGCATGCAGACCGGGATGAAGCGCGAGTCGAAGAATAAACAACTGAATTGGGATACCCTGCGCGCCAAAGTGCAGGGTGGCATGCGGAACGCGACACTTATGGCCGTTGCGCCGAATGCAAACATCGGGCTTGTCGCGGGGACGACGCCGGGGATTGATCCGCGTTTCGCACAGGTCTTCTCGCGCAACAAAATTTCCGGGAAGTACATGGACATCAATCACAATCTCGTGAAGGATTTGAAGAACATGGGGCTCTGGGAAGATGCGAAGGAAAAGATCGTCGAGCAACAAGGAGACATTTCTGCTATTCCTGAAATTCCGTCGTATCTAAAGCAAATCTACAAGACGTCATTCACGACCTCACCCTATGCGTTCGTCGAGATCGCTGCACGAGCGCAGAAGTGGGTGGATCAGGCGCTCTCGCGCAACATCTACCTTGAGAACCGCGATATGGACGAAATGAAGACGCTCTACATGACCGCCTGGAAGCGCGGGCTTAAGACCACCTACTACCTACATATGAAGCCGCGGCACACGGCCGAGCAATCAACAACGAACGTGAACAAGGCCGTGCAGATAGGAAAGCGCGGCTTTGCGGGAGTTGTCGCAACGCCGGTCTTTACGACAGAAGAATTGCCGACCATTTCTCCCATTCAAAAGAGTCCCATCGAGGTGCCGGAGATGGTGCCCCTAAACGCGCCGCGGAGCGGCGCGTCGGGCGAACATTTTGCTGCGCAAAATGTTGTAGCCGGAAAAGCCGAGGCGCCCCTGCCGGCGGAGACCTCTTCCGGCTTTGTTCCCGTCGCGGCGCAAGGCGCGCTTCCCATAACACCTGCCGCACAGCAAAACCTGCCGGAGATTGCGAGCGCCGCTCCCGTCATGTCATATGAAAAACCGCGCATGGGCTTTGCGACTGTGATGGAAACGGCCGCAGTGCCCGCGCCTGCGGCACCCACTCCTGCGCCAGCGCCCGCAGCAGCCCTAAACGTTTCGCGAAGCGAGACGTCGGGCGAACATTCTGCAAAGCAGAACGTTATAGCTCAGAAGAAAGCATTTGTATGTCCCATTGATCCGGCAGAGCGTGCACAATGCGACGCGTGTCAATGAAAAATAAGGAGTGTAGCGACTATGTTTTTCTTGATCCCTCCCCAATTTTACTTCCGACTCTAAATCGTCAATAATAGAACCCCACCAATATTTTTCTGAGGCCTAACCGCGAACGTAATCAGTAAAATTGGGGAGGGATATAAGACCTTCTAAACTCGTTTTACTCGCTAAGAATCTCTAACATGTTAGTTGGACGACCGTCTCCGGACGACATGAATATCCATCCCATACGCTATCAATGGGCGTATGACCTGTACAACCAAGCAGTGCGGAACACGTGGTTCCCACATGAGATCGCGCTTAAGGAAGATCTCGATGATTGGCAGAAGATGACCGACGACGAGCGACATGCGGTCGAATTCCTTATTTCGTTCTTCAATCCGGCAGAGCTCATCGTGAATCGCTCGATCGCTTTAGGCATCTATCCGTATCTGAAATCCCCGGAGTGCCACCTGTACCTCGCGAAACAGATGTGGGAAGAGGCCAACCACTGTGTCGCGTTCGAATACGTCCTCCAGACGTTCCCTATCGACCGCGACCGCGCGTTCTCGCTTCACCTCAACGTGCCTTCGATGACCGCCAAGGAGGCGTTCATTAACAAGTATATGAAGCGGATGACGGAGAACACCTTGGATGTCTCGACCGCGGAAGGGAAGAAAGATTTCATCAGGAATCTCACTGCAACGAATATCGTGATGGAAGGTATCTGGTTCTACTCGGGCTTCATGGTGGCTTTGAGCTTCCGCCAGAGGAATCAATTGCGCAATCTTGGCTCGATGATCAATTGGGTCTTGCGCGACGAGTCGCTCCACTTGAAGTTCGGCATCAACCTCATCCACAACATCCTTGAGGAGAATCCGGAATTGGTGAACGCTGATTTTGCCGAAGAGATACGCGGCATCGTCGTTGAAGGGGTGAATTTGGAGACGAACTTCAACAAAGACCTCTTCCCGCGCGGGATTCTCGGCCTTAACGCCGATTACGTGAATCAGTATGTGCAATACGTCGCCGATAGGCGCCTCGAAGAATTAGGGCTTGGCAAGGCCTACAATGTCACAAATCCGGCGAAATGGATGGCGACTTCCACAGACGTCTTCGAACTCGTCAATTTCTTCGAGGCGCAGAATACGAATTACGAAGTAGATTCGGGGTCGAAACACAAGTAAAAGCAATCCCAGTTCTCCGACCGTGTAGAAGTTGGTTATATGTAGTTGCTCAGGCATATCTGAGTGTTATTCTGTATCTATGACTGAAGCACCAAAGTCGGAAGGTCCAACAGCGTTGAGAAAGATTATCGAGTTAGTAGATAGGGAAAATCTAGAAGCTGTGGGAGAGGCGAAGTCAAAGGACGCATTCTATGACGATTATTTTGAACGGGAACGTAAGAGAGCAAGGGTGTGGTTGGAAGCACAAACTGACAAAATAGATAGAGCGGTTTTACATTTAGTTAGAGAGGGCGGTAATCGCCTTACGGAAGAAGAAATTTTTAAAGATTTTGAGTGGGAACAAGAGTGGGAAGAAAGAGAAAAACAACACGAACTAAAATATGGCAGAAATGCTCATAATGGTCCTAGACGTGATGGGTTTGAGGATGGAAGACATCAGGCATTGAAGGATTTTATACAAGAGCGCTACGAAGGAAGATTTGAACTCAGGGATGAAAGTGACAGAAGCAGCCATTATCGGAGCCATATCGAAATAGTGCGTCCCGAGATTAAATCAACTCCATATTCAACATGGTTTAAGACGTGAATATGGAACAAGAATTCGACTTCAGCAAAGAAGGGGACAAGGTATTTATCGAGGGATTCTGGAGGGGTTCGGATCGACCATGAGTCAGTATAACTGGCTCAAACCTGCTGAACGGAGAGGCCGGGGACTCGCTTGAAATCGCGGACGTTGCGAGTGAGGATGATAGCATCGAACGCAATGGCGGTTGCTGCAACGATCGCATCACCGATCGAAAGGTTGTAATTGCGGCGAAGCTCGCCCGCGGATTTTGCGAGAGGGACATCAAGCGGGAACATCAGCAAAGTCTCCATGAATTCTTCGATAATTCTTGTTTCAACCAGCGCTTGTTTTCCGCTCCATAATTCGGTTACGACAATCGACGGAAGAATAAACGTATGATCGTCGGTGAGCATCAAGGGGCGCATTGTCCCAAGGGCTCGAGGTTCGCCACCGACGTAGTAGATGACGGCGTTGGTATCGAGGAGGTATTGCATGATTTACCGGCCGAGTTTCTTCACTCGCTTGTCCCATTCTTTGCGAATTTTCTTGTTCTCCTTAATCATCTCTCGATACTGATTTTTCCAAACTCCGATGACGCGCTCGCGTGCGACAATTCTCGCCTTGCGGTCAAGAAGCGGTGAAATGATTCGTCTCGTTTTTGCAATGGTAGTGCTCATAGAAAGAAGTATAGCATATCGAGATATTTTTAGTACAATGCATAAATGGAACCAGAATTTGATTTCAGAAAAGAGGGGGACAAGATATTCATTGAGGGATTTCACGCGCGCATCATCAATGGGCTTTTGCATCTCGTCTTAGTTTCCGGCGAGGAGAAGCATGCCTTTACGCTCCCCTTGGACCTCACAAAAAAGCTCTCGCGCGGGCTTGCAGCGCAGGTGGAGGAAATAGAAAAGAAGAACAACGTCGTCATTGACGGCCGGCTTCCGAACGAACCGATGGTGAGCCCGATTCAGGCGAAGCCGATAAATAATCCTGAACAATAGAAAATCGCCAGCAGTTAGCTGGCGATTTTCATGTTCTGCACCTTTAAGCCGGATTCTGTCTTGCCCGTGATTTCTCGAGGGCGAGGCAGTCATTTATCTGGGATGAATGTTGCCGTTCACCTCAAGCGGTTCTCCACCTTTCAGTGACACGACCTTGCACGCAGGTAGGAATTTTGCCGTTGCACCTTCTGTGTTTCCACAAAAGCTCATCCTTGCGGATGCTCTCGCCTCTCGGCTCGAGCGTCTCTGTTCGCATCCCTGGGATTACCCCGACGGGCGTTACCCGCTACCGTTCTCCGTCTTACGACGGGCGTGTCCGGACTTTCCTCTGAAGCTTTCGCTCCAGCGACTGCCTAGCGCAGAAAAACATTATACCATGTATCTTTTCCACATCAATTGTGGATTATGCCGATTCCCAAATGGTATACTCTTCCAACATGCCACCAACGAATATCGTCATCAATATGATGCCACGGGAAACGCCTCCGTCCGTACCGGTATCAGCGCCCCCCGCGCAGCTTTCTCAGTCGCTTATCGTTCGTATCGCCGACGGAATTGCGCACTGGGCACTTATCAGCTTCTGTGCGCTCTTCCCGGTCTTTCTCCTTCCGTATCCATGGGCTGCGGTCGCGCCGAGCAAGGTCATCCTTGCCACGGCGGTCGCGGTTATCGTGATACTTGCCTGGATGATCGCGCGGCTGTTCGAAGGAACACTCCGTACGCCGAAGGCGATGTTGCTCTATGCAGGCCTTCTCTTGCCGCTCGCGTACGTCATTTCGACCGCGGCTGCAGGTTGGAATACGTTCTCACTCGTTGGGCACGGTATTGAGCAGGACACGCTTGCTGCCGTCGTTCTCTGGTACGCGCTCTTCGCGCTCTCGGCGTGTGTATTTGCTACTCATCGCTCGGCACTCCGCGTATGTGTCCGCGCCCTCTGCATCGGTCTCACAGCGCTCTTTGTGCTTGAGACGCTCTACATTTTCTTTCCAACGCAGTTTAGTCTCGGCATCTTGCGGGGAGTGACGGCGAATCCCTTCGGCTCGTGGCACGACCTTGGCATTGTCGCAGGCCTCGGGCTCTTCCTCTCGGTCGCGCTTTTCCGCTCGGGGGTCTTTCTCGGCCTTTGGCGCGTCGTTCCCGTGGTTTTAGGCCTGCTCTCGCTCTTCATACTCCTTGTCGTGCATTTCCAGGACGTGTTCTGGGGGGTTGCGGCACTCTCTCTCGTAGGCCTCGTCGCCGTCGTGCGGGCCGCGCTGCAGGCGGAAGGGATGACGCTCACGAATGCGGTCGCGCGCGGCATTCCCTGGCTCATCGTAGGCGTCGCGATGGTACTCCTCGGTTTTTTTAGTCCGCAGCTTGCCGAGCAATTTCCAGAGCGCATCCGGATCTCGGAAGTAGAAGTGCGGCCGTCCTGGCAAGGCACCTTCGATGTGGCGCGGAACTCGCTCGATGCGCCCACATCCCTTATATTCGGCTCCGGGCCGAATTCATTCATTCGCGAGTGGGGGTTGCACAAGCCGCAAGGTGTGAATTTGACGCCCTTCTGGAACTCCGATTTCAATTTCGGCGTCGGCGTCATCCCGACCTCTGTGTTCGCAGTGGGACTGTTCGGTCTCGTTGCCTGGGCAGCGCTTCTTATAGTTCTCCTCGGGCTCCTATTCCGTTTCGTGCGTGAGGTGCGCCCCTTAACGACCAGCCGAACGCTCTTTGGCGTGCTTCTCGTTGCGGTCATTTATGCAACAGTCTTCCATATGATCTATACGCCAGGCGTTGCCCTCACGGGGCTCACGTTCCTCCTCCTTGGCCTCCTCGCGGTCGCCGGGACGGGAGACACCCCGCCGCGCGTTGTGCGGCTCGGCATCGGGAGCGTGGCACACATTATCGCGCTCATCATTTTTCTTACCTTCTGTGCCGTCGTGCTCACAGCGGCGGGGTTCGCAGGGAGGGAAGTCGTCTCGAATCTTTTCGTCAATCGCGGCGCGTATGCGTACCAGAGCGCTGGCGACGTTGCTGTGGCCGGGCAGATGATCGAGCGCGCACTTGCACTCTCGCCCAGTAACGACCGCGCGCATCGCGCCGCGACCGAGCTTGGTATCGTCGAATTAGGACAGTTGCTTGCAGAAGGGTCGCAAGATGAAGTGGCACGCACCCGCCTCCAGGAGACCTTGCAGGAGACCATCCAGCATGGCTTAAGCGCGGTTTCCATCGATAGCGGGAACTACCAGAACTGGCTCTCGCTCGCACAGCTCTACTCAAATCTTGCGGGCGCGAATGTCGAGGGGGCTCTGGAGAACGCGAAGAGCGCGTATGAGAAAGCGCTCGGGACGCAGCCGACGAATCCGGTGCCGAAATTCCGTCTTGCGCAGCTTGCCGTTGCAAAGGGGGACGTGGCAGGGGCGCGCACCTATCTTCAAGAAGCGATCGCACTGAAGCCTGATTTTGCCGCGGCGTACTACTTGCTCTCACAGGTAGAAGCGGCAGCGGGGCAGGGAGACCCGGCGGTCCAGGCGGCGGCGCAAGCCGTGCAGCTTGTGCCCGACGACCCTCTCGGTTGGTTCAACCTCGGCTACATTCTCTATTCGGGCGGCGTATATGCGGACGCTGCTCTCGCCTTGGAGCGTGCCGCATCGCTCACGCCCGATTACGCGAACGCACTCTTCATTCTCGGGCTCTCCTACAATGGCCTGGGGCGGACGAATGATGCGGTACTTGTCTTGCGGCGCGTAGCAGAACTGAATCCGAATGAAGCGTGGCTCCAGAATCTCATCGCGAACGTGGAGGCGGGGAAGGCGCCATTCGAAGGCATACAGCAGCAACAGTGATAGAGAATTTTGGTGTTTGGCGCTTCGTGTGCGAGAATGCGTCATTGCTCTGACTGGGGTATGATGGAATTCCTGCGCAATGGCCGCGACACGATTCTGAACGCAACCGCAGGAGCTGGGCGAGCATTCTCCTTTCTCACCGTTGAGGTACGCACGCTGCAGGCTGCCGCCTACATTCTCGCGCTCTCGGCTCTCCTCTCCTCCATTCTCGCGCTCCTGCGCGATCGTGTCCTCGCGCATCTCTTCGGCGCAAGCGCTTCGCTCGATCTCTACTACGCAGCGTTCCGTATCCCCGACATGGTTTTTATCGGCATTGGCGCCCTCGTCTCCGCCTACATGCTCATTCCCGAGCTTGCGCGACGGGACGAAAGTGCACAGCGCCGGTATCTCGATAATGTGGTTGCGGGATACGCACTACTTGTTGCCGTTGTCGGCATCATTGCATACCTGGTCGCCCCCTGGATACTCGCGCGGACATTCCCCGCGCTTGCGCTCTCCGGCGCGCTTCCTGAACTTATTTCTCTCACGCGCATCCTGCTTCTTCAGGCAGTCCTCCTCGGCTTCTCCAACGTCGCAGCCGCGATCACGCAATTCAAACACCGCTACGCGCTCTACGCTGTTTCCCCGATCGTCTACAACGTCGGCATTATCTTCGGTGCGATCGCGCTCTATCCTTTGTATGGTCTTCCCGGCTTGGTGTGGGGAGTATGCATTGGCGCAGCGCTCCACCTCGGGATACAACTCCCGTCTATTTTCCGCGACGGCTTCTTCCGGCGCATCCCGACCCTAAGTGAGCCGCGGCTCTTTCTGGGGACGGTGATGCTCTCTTTGCCGCGAGCTCTCGCACTCTCGATGAACCAGCTTGCATTCTTCGGGCTCCTTGTGCTCGCAGGTTCCCTTGCCGCTGGCTCCATCTCTGTCTTTATGTTCGCCTACAATCTTCAAGGAGTTCCTTTGGGTATTATCGGCGCGAGCTACGCGACGGCGGCGTTTCCGACTTTAGCTTACGCCTTTTCGCGAGGGAGGTCGCACGAGTTCGCGCTCCAGATAAGCGTCGCGGCGCGTCAGATCCTCTTTTGGTCCATGCCCGCGATAACGCTCGCGATAGTCTTGCGCGCGCACGTCGTGCGCGCGGTCTTAGGCTCCGGTTCTTTTGATTGGACCGACACGCGCCTTACTGCTGCCGCCTTCGCGCTCTTCGCGGTCTCCCTCGTGGCACAAGGGCTCTCGCTTCTTATTATCCGCGCCTTGTATGCCGCCGGGAAGACCTTCGTGCCGTTCGTACTCTCCCTTTTTACCGGCACACTGATGCTCGGGCTCGGCATCACGTTCCTGCGCATGCTCGAGAATCGGGACGCAACTAACTTCATTGAAGCGTTTTTGCGCGTGCAAGACGTCGTGGGGACGGAAGTCCTCGGCCTCGCGCTTGCCTATAGCACTGCCTCCATCATCGGGACCTTGTTCGTCGCGCTCTACTTCCAGGCGCATTTTAGCGGCTTGTTCGAGTCGCTGCGGCGGACGTGGTGGGAATCACTCACGGCAGCTTTTGCAAGCGGCATCGCGGCGTACATTATCCTCAACCTCATCGGCGACGTTACGTTCTCCTCGACCTTGCTCTCTGTTCTCATGAAAGGCGCGAGTGCGGGTATTGTCGGCTGTGTTGCGGCGGGATTCACCTACTGGCTCCTGGGAAGCAGGGAATTTGCGGAGAACGCGCAAGCGTTCCGTCGGGCTCTCTGGAAAGAAGCTGCTCCCGTTACTTCCGGCGAGCAGGGTGCGTAACACAAAGTATCTCGCTATGCATACCATGGTACGTATGAAGAAATTCTATAATGAACGACCGCCTTTGTATTTGTAGGCACGTCGGATAGGATAAGGAGCCATGTCACACAATATTAGGAATTTCTCCATTATCGCCCACGTGGATCATGGTAAATCTACATTGGCCGATCGCATGCTCGAGCTCACGGGGACCATTCAAGCGCGCGAGATGCGCGACCAGGTATTGGATAGGATGGATTTGGAGCGCGAGCGCGGCATCACCATCAAGATGCAGCCCGTTAGAATGCGCTGGAGCGCTTCTAACGGGCCGGGACCCGCGCAGGAGTATGTTTTGAATTTGATAGACACTCCGGGGCACGTTGATTTCGCGTATGAAGTCTCACGGGCGCTCTCGGCGGTCGAAGGAGTCGTCCTTCTCGTTGATGCGACGCAGGGTGTTGAGGCGCAGACGCTCTCCGTCCTCGCGACGGCGCGCGAGCTCGGCCGTGTCATCATTCCCGTCGTGAACAAGATAGACGCGCCGCATGCGCGCGTTGATGATGTACGAGCAGAGCTCGCGCTTCTCTTAGGTTGCGATGAATCCACTGTTTTGCTTACTTCGGGGAAGACGGGCGCTGGCGTGAAAGAACTCTTGGAGAGCATCGTCGCGCGCATCCCGTCGCCCTCGGCAAGCGGCGACAAATTGCAGGCGCTGGTGTACGACTTCTCATACTCTGATCACCGCGGTGTCATCATCTACTGCCGGCTCTTCGGCGGGAAAGTCGCGAAGGGGGATCCGCTCAAACTTGCGGCTGCTCATGCGACATTTACTGCGCTTGAAGTGGGCATTCTTACGCCCGAAGAAGAACCACGCCCCATACTTACCGAGGGCGAAATAGGCTACATCGTGACCGGCATCAAACGCCCTGGCATCGCGTCGGTTGGTGACACGGTCGTTGCGGCAAAGATGTCAGCGCTGGCGCTTCCCGGCTATCGTCAGCCCGCACCGGTCATCTGGGCATCCGTGTATCCCGAATCGCAGGATGACCTCGTGCAGCTCCGGCAGGCGCTTGAGCGTCTGCGGCTCTCCGACTCGTCGCTTTCCTATGAGGAAGAGTCATCTGGCGTCATGGGAAAGGGTTTTCGATGTGGGTTCCTCGGCATGCTCCACTTAGAGATTGTTGTGGAGCGTTTGAAGCGAGAATTTAATTTGCCGCTTGTCGTCACAAGCCCCACGACCGTCTACGAGATCACTCGTATTAATGGCACGGTAGAAGAGATCTACAATCCTGCTCGTTTTCCCGACGATGGGTCGCTGAAGAGCATCCGCGAGCCGTGGACGAAGGTCGCCGTCATCACACCGTCGAGTTACCTTGGCGGCATCTCGCAGATCCTTTTTGAATATGAGGCGGTCATGGGGGAGACGGAGACCATGGCGGACGGGAAGGTGAAGGTTGCGGCGGAAATGCCTCTGCGTGAGCTTATGCGGGGCTTTTTCGATAGGCTCAAGAGTGTTTCTTCCGGCTTCGCGTCGCTTTCATATGAACTTTTGGGCTTACGACCGGCGGATGTGGTGCGGCTCGATGTCTTGGTTGCCGAGGAATTAGTACCGGCGTTCGCGCGTATCGTCTCGCGGCGAAGAGTGAACACCGAGGCTGAATCTCTCGTCGAGAAGCTTGAAAAGCTCCTCCCCAAACAACTCTTTGAACTGAAGATACAGGCAAAATCGGACGGTCGCATCATCGCGTCGCGTCGCAAATCCGCGATGCGCAAAGATGTCACCGGCTACCTCTACGGCGGTGACATCACGCGCAAGATGAAGCTTTTGGAGAAGCAGAAAAAAGGGAAGAAGCGCATGCTCGCGCGCGGCAAGGTGGATATCCCTCACGATGTGTTCCTAAAAGTCGTACGAGGTGGAGAGGCTTAAGTAATTATCTAAGCCAAGACATGCAGATGCGAGGCGCGGGGAAGTGGCGCGCGAGGCGTACCAAGCGTACGACGAGCGCGACGCAGGGGCCTCGCAACGACGCAGATGCGTGTTTTGGGTTAGATAACGAGCCCAAGAATGCCGGGGGCGAAGAAAATCACCATACTGATGATGATAAGCACGGCGACGATGCCCCACGCGATATTGAGTGCTTTCTTGGTCCGTTTGTCGAAAAGGAAACTCATAGGAATAGTGATTAGTGACTAGTGAATAGCGACTAGAAAAGACCCAAATACAGAATGTTAAGATTATAACTTATGTACCGTTTTGAGCAACGCCGGGACCCGATGCGGCTTTTGTGGAAGCGCTTGGGCATGGTGGTACTTCTGGTCTTGGTGGCGCTCGGGATACGCAGCGTATGGGGCGTGTATCAGAAGGCGCAGGAATCACGCCAGCTTCGCATTGAGGCCGAAGCGCGCCTGGACGATCTCCAACAGCGCGAGGCCGAGCTTCGTTCTGACATCGCAGCGCTGAAGAGTGACCGCGGTGTCGAAGAGGAGCTGCGGGAGCGCTACGACCTCGCGCACGAAGGGGAGGGGGTGATCGTTATCGTCGAGCCGCCAGCATTCGTGCAGGAATCTCACCCCTCGGCATTTCAGCGCTTCAAAGGCTGGTTTAGTTGGTAGGATGCTCGCGACAGCGGCAGTGTGCTTCCCTCAGGTCGCTGTCTGCGCCTGCTGGCGCAGCGCTCACTCTCGGACCGACGGCCTGCGAGAGACCCTCGTGAAGCACACTGCCGCTGTCGTCTCGCCCATACCTGTGTTTTTTGTTAGATTTAGTCGCGAGCTTAGCGGGCTTGCCCGCCGTAGCTTTTGCGAAGGCGGGATTAGTTTAGTGGTAGAACGACTGCTTCCCAAGCAGTAGATACGAGTTCGATTCTCGTATCCCGCATCATGACAGCTGTTTCTGCAATCATTTTTGATGTGGATGGGACGATGCTGGACACGCGAGAGTTTATCCTTCAGTCGTTCGAACACGCGCTTTCGAAGCATGGGTTCAGGATTTCCAATTTTCGGGAACGCTTTGCGAAAATAGTTGGATTGCCGCTTGCCGATTGTTATGCGGCTCTTGCGCCTGTGAGCAATGTACATGCATTATGCGACACACACCGCGAGTTCCAAAAACAAAGGTTTGATCTCGTGGCAGCATACGACGGTCTTATCGAGGTATTGTCATCGCTGCAAAAGAGGGGGATGAAATTAGGGGCGTGCAGCACGAGAGCGAGCGAATTGCGTTCGTCCCTGAAACATGCGGATGTCCTGCATTATTTTGATGCCGTTATAGACGGTTCTGAAGTGACGAATCACAAGCCTCATCCGGAGAGCGTTTTTAAAATTCTCGAACAGTTGGACATACATCCATCACAGGCCGTGATGGTTGGCGACACGCCCGTCGATATACACGCTGGTAAGGCGGCAAAGGTGGCGTTCACGGTGGGTATAACTCACGGATTTGCCACAGAGGAGCAACTTGATGAGTCCGGTGCCGACAAAGTGGTACATTCTCTGCGTGAATTGCTTCACTTCATGTAGCCCGCACCTGTGGATAACCTCTATGTGGTACAATGCATTTCCTTAGAAACTAGCGCATGATGAAGTAGCTATGCCTACTGCACAGCAGACAGTCACCATTTATTCGACGCCAACGTGCCACTTCTGCGGCATGGCGAAGGAATTCTTCAAGGCGAATAATATTGCCTATACGGAGCATGACGTTGCCGCGGATATCGTGCAGCGCAAGGCAATGATAGAAAAGTCAGGTCAGATGGGGGTTCCTGTCATCATGATCGGCGACAATCTCGTTGTCGGCTTTGACGAGCCGGAACTCCGTGCGCAGCTTGGAATCTAAGGATAAATATCCACGTGCGAACTTGCTAAAAGCCTGATAGATGTAGAAGCTCGTTTATAATTCTTGAATGCGTAGGCACGCTGCCAGTCTGATTGCGTCGTTGAGAGAAGATCGGAAAAATAGTCTCACGATTGCGCGGCTAATGGAGAAATACTCTCTTCCCAAAACGACAGTTTGGCATAACATTCAAGGTGTAAAACTTACCAAAGATGGGGCAGCCATAATTTGATCGTCGCGTGGTGGCAATTCACAGAGATGCCAAGACAGATGGAGGACTGCGCAGGCAAGGGCAGATTTGATTTTGAGCGACTTTGAGGAGAGCGCTATATGGCCAGTGTTATTGGCGGCTCTCTACTGGGCGGAAGGAACGAAGAAAAGAGGATTCGTCTTTACTAGAAACATTGCTCCGAAGCTCTGCTTCGGAGGCAACGAAGTAAGGTGTATG
>JBBTXY010000017.1:3257-32280 GCA_038062075.1 Patescibacteria group bacterium | reverse complement strand
GATAGAGTCAAGTATCGATTGCGCATACCACCAGAAGATGGCTCAAAGACTCGACACCTTCAGCGAGTCCATCCAAGATTTGAAGTTCAATTACACCAGTTTCATCGCCGCGGAGCAGCTCTAAACGTCTCTTATCGTGCGTACTCAATCACTCGAGTTTCTCTCATCACACTTACTTTAATTTCACCTGGATACTGCATCTCTTTTTCTATCTGGTCAGCGATGTCGCGGGCGAGCTTGCGGGCTTCGAGGTCGCTTATTTGCTCTGGCTTTACCATGACGCGCACTTCGCGTCCGGCGGAAATCGCGAAGCTCTTCTCGACGCCGGGATGGTTGTTGGCGATGGCTTCGAGTTCTTCGAGGCGCTTGATGTAGTTCTCGACGGAATCACGGCGCGCTCCTGGGCGTCCGCCTGAAATGGCATCCGCGACCTGCACGATCATGCTCTCCGGCGTCTCGTACGGATATTCCTCATGATGCGCCTGCATTGCCTTCACGACGAGCTCGTCCACACCAAATTTCTGAAGGATGCGGCGGCCGATCTCAACATGCGTACCGACGACCTCATGATCGAGTGCCTTACCGATGTCGTGGAGAAGAGCGCCGGCGCGAGCGACCTGTACGTTGGCACCTAATTCCTCCGCGAGCATCGCGGCAAGATTCGCCATCTCCACGGAGTGGTCGAGCACGTTCTGGCCGTAGCTCGTGCGGAAGTAGAGGCGGCCGAGGATCATGAGGAGCTTTGGGTCGAGATTGGTGACTTTTGCCTCATAGGCTGCTTCGGCACCTTTTTTCTTGATGATGTTGTTTATCTCGCCCTCCGCTTTCTGCACGGCTTCTTCGATCTTTGCCGGTTGGATACGCCCGTCGAGGATGAGATTCTCAAGTGCGATGCGCGCGATCTGGCGGCGGATGGGGTCGTAGCAGGAGAGCGTGATCGTGCCCGGCGTATCGTCGACGATAACATCGACGCCGGTCACTTTCTCGAAGGTGCGAATGTTGCGGCCTTCTTTGCCGATGATCTTCCCCTTGATTTCGTCGTTCGGGAGAGAGATCGTCGTCGCGATGACGTCGGAGACGACGGAATTCCCTAAGCGGTGGACGGCCGTGGTGAGGATTTCTTTAGCACGTGCCTCAAGGCGTTCATTGCCGGAGATCTCGAGTTTGCGCATACGCCCCTCAAGGTCTTCCTCGTAGCGTCTCTCAACTTGTTTGATGAGTTCGTTCTTTGCTTCATCGGCAGAAAGCCCTGCTATCTTCTCCAACTTTTCCTGCTGTCCGCGAATGGTTTCTTCAGCCTTTTCTTTCAACTTCTGGACCTCTTCTGCTTTCACTTTGAGCGCTTCATTTTCGGTATCGACGTTCTGCTGGCGCTGGTCGATATGCTCTTCCTTGCGCACGAGGCGTTCTTCTATCGTTTTCAGTTCGCGCTCACGCGTTTTATATTCGTTCGTGAGAGTCTCGACTTTCTCTTTAGCCTCGTGTTCTGCCGCTTCGATGATGCGCTTCGCCGCGACGTCTGCATCAAGCTTCATCTGCTTGATCTCCAATTCCATCGAGCCGCGCTTTCCGAGGCTGATGATCCAGCGGAGGAAGTAGCCGAAGGCAATGCCAACGAGCCCGGCGAGGGCTAAGGCAACAAAAACTAATTTTAATGACATAAGCTGGATTGCTTTCCAGCCGAGCTTGTTTTACGCGTGCATCACAGAAGTATTCAGACTATTGCACAAACCAATAACCTCCAGACTCCAGAGTCGCAAAACGGAATGCTCGGCGGAAGAAAGTTTCAACATAAATAGTAAGGTGTACCGGCACTATAGCACAAAATAGCTGGTAGGGAATAGCGTGTAGCTTGTAGGAAAAATGCCAAAGTACGGCCTATTTCAATGGTTTTTCTACAAGCTATCAGCTACTAGCTACAAGCTATTCGAGCACTTTGTCGATAACGCCGTAGGTCTTCGCCTCCTCCGCGCTCATGAAGAAGTCGCGATCCACATCAGTTTCAATTTTCTTCAGCGGCTGCCCGGTATTTTTTACGAGAATTTTATTGAGACGATCGCGGGTGGAGAGAATATGCTTCGCCGTGATCGCAATATCGGACGCCTGCCCCTCTGCACCGCCGGAGGGCTGATGGATCATCACTTCCGCGTTCGGGAGCGCGAAGCGCTTGCCTTTCTTTCCGGCCGAGAGAAGCACCGCTCCCATCGATGCCGCCATGCCGACGCAGACGGTCGAGACGTCCGGCTGGATATGATTCATGGTGTCGATGACCGCGAGGCCGGAAGAAACGTGCCCACCGGGGGAGTTGATGTAGAACGAGATGTCTTTCTTCGCGTCTTCCGATGCGAGGAAGAGCAATTGGGCAATGAGGAGATTCGCGACATGATCATCAATGGGACCGCCCAAAAAGACGATCCTCTCTTTCAGCAAGCGTGAATAAATATCATACGCCCGTTCGCCCATCGAGGTCTTCTCGACGACCATGGGTACTAACATTTGTGCAGTGATTGGTTGGTTTTTCATATGGGCAGAATCGTATCATAGGCCGTTGAGTGTTGCTATACTAAAAACATGAGCGAAAGTCTCTCTCAAAATAATGGACCTAATGAGCAAAATGCCGACAAAGACAAAGAAGAGCCCAGCGCAGAAGAAGAGGCACAGTTATGGAATATTGCTGAGCGATTCTATGAGGTTGTGAAGGACCAAGGATTATGGGAAAAGTGGTGGCGCAATTTTGGAGAGAATCCCGCAGAGCTTTTTTCTAGAAAAACACTGGATCAGTTGGAGAAAGAGGAAACGACTACTCGACTGGCTCTTTTTGCAACAAGCGCGGCACATTTAAGTGTGACCCCCGAGATGATCAGGGTATATTTCTCAAAATTCCCCCAAGACCAAAAGGCGCTTACGTATGTCGTGAAAGGTGCCGACAGCGATTTTTTCTATAACAGCAATGTAATTCGTTTTGTGTCCGCAATCTGGCCATTTTTGGAACATGTTTCTGGACTTGAAAACACTCCAAGATTCGCCCCCTTTAGTTTTTCTGCGAAGGCGGAGCGTCGAAAACTTGCTCCTGGCGTACTGATGAACGGATATGAATATGTTCATTCTATAACAAAAAGACTCCAAGCATTCGGAGACGCGATAAAATCGTATCACGACATTAGCCAGGAGGCTCGGGAAATGACAAGTACATTTGGTGGCGATCACTTTCTCACCACGAATGGAATGTTTGAATCAAAGGCATACATAAACCTACCTCCCGAGCAAAAATCGGAAATGCTGCGTTTATGCCTCGCTCACGAGCAATATGCACTTGTATACGAAGAGGTGTTTAATTCGGGATTCACACGAGAAATGGTAGAACGTCGCAATCAATCTATCAACAGATACGATCCTGGCCACTCAATGCTTTTTCGCACAAAACAGTCACTCGCCGCGTATCATCTCCAAGATACTTTTTTTGATCGCGAGATGATGAGTACGGCGGATATAGGGGGTGCGGTGGAAGAATATGGACTTCATAAGGTGCTTCTTGCCGTCTTGCGTGAATTCCAGAACTTGTCTGCCGACAAAGAGCAAAATACCGATTTTTTGATTGATTTTTGGATGAAAAATCGCAATCCCATATTTGCTAATGCGGTCGCAGACGCACTCTCGAAACAAAATCCTGACCGTGCCGCGGCGAAACTGCTCGAAGCAATCCGTTCTGATACGTGGAATCCTGCCGCCCTCGCTTCTATCTTATATCGTTTGGAGCTCGGTCGCATTGGTATATCGGAAGAAGGGGTCAGGTACCTCGAACACCTCTACGATTTGGGTGAATATAACAATCCGGATTTCTTTGCGAATAGACTTACAGCGAAAGGAGATGTTGGTGTGTTTAATAAAGAAAGAGAACTTATTGGGTACTTCAATCTTGGTGATCTCACACTGCCAGAAACACATGTTCGCGCCGAGGTGCTCAAAATAACGCAGGACCTGCTCTTCACAAGACGCGAAGCGGCGAACAGCGATGAGGTACTTTTGAGAGAGAAACTGATGAGAGAATTTACGAAACAGTATTTCTTCTTCTACAATGACCGTTTTTTCGATGAGACCGGTATTCGTTTCAATAACCTGAATTTCCGCGAGCAAGGTTGGTTTCTCCACTTTATGAATACTGACGATAAAGCTTTGAAAAAACGGACAATCGCATTTGTCCGCCAGTATGGAGAAAATGGACTGCGGGCGTTTCTTTCTCTTGAGTACGATCGAAACATGGGAACTAAAATTCTTGATTTCACCGACTCGTCGAAAGACATTTCGAATATCGAGAAAGTCTTAGGTATGTACTCGGCTCTCATAGGTATTCTTGATGAATCGGACGAAGAGGTGGTCGCAATTGCAGAAAGGATCGCAAAAAGCGCACGGGATATTCTTGAAAAAGCATACCAACAGCGTCATAGTCCCGAAGATGTTCGTAAACTTCTTGCCCGAAATTCGGTAAAAGGTCAGGTCCTTTTGGCCACATACCGTTTTCTAAGGGAGGAGAAGAAAATCACCAACATATCCGAGATAGAAGGAGTCACGTACGAAACACTCGCAGGCAGTTCGTTTGTGCAAGAGCCGGAGGCAATTGAGCCGCTCTGTACGCTTTATCGTAAAAATTATCCGCCTTTCACCGGCGAAGAGCTGGCTAAGCGATTTAGACATGATGTTGAAAAGAGGGGAGCAGTAGTACATAGAATTTCTTTTCAGGGCAAGGTTGTTGCATTCATGCTTGAGGTTCCGGTGGGTGATAAGCGTGTTCACGTGAGCGCACTCAATGTTGATCCTGAGCTTGTCGGCGCAAAACCGGGCGTGACACTACTTAACAAAATACTTGACCTCGTGAAAGAAGGTAATATCGTTGAAGCAGAAGCAGTGCCAAAGTTGGCAGAACAGTATTCAGAACAATATGGATTCGTAAAAATAGGCGAGTTCAACGACCCCGTTGACGGAGAACATCTCTTCAAGCTCGAGCTACGTCCTCTCGTGTCAGAGCACGTTTCCACTGCTCTTCGAACAGAAATCGATGCAGGGAATAAATCGCAGGATCGCTAATGATCGTTCCCATGAGGATGTCTTTCGTGAAAGTAACGTACGATATTTTTCCGTCATAGATTTCCATCGCAGCATGAAGCGGTGGAGCATCCTGATTGGGAATGAGACGCATATTGGTCAGATCTGATGCATCCTGTAACAATTCTGCGCGTGCGGCAGGTGTATCTGGCACGAGGAGTTTCTTAGGGACACCTTTTTTAATACGCGCTCGCACATATTCTTCATTGATATCGCCGACATACCCGTCGACGGTCTCCATATCGGCGTAGGTGTAGATCGTGTCTTTGCTCGTGAGGGAATCAAAGAGCACCTCGCGCACGCCATCACGCCCTTCATAAAACCGCACACCGGGGCGGCCGGTGGCGAGGTTGTAGAGGGATGAGAGATCAGGAAGGACAGTTTTGAGCGTTGTCGCAGCGCGTTCGGCCGATTTCTGCTGCGCTTCTATGCGGTCTTGCAAGATGGAAGGATGTGCGGGGGAGAAGCGGGCGACAGAGCCTTTTTCTTTCGCCTTCGTGACGAGGCCTATTTCTATCAGCTGTTTCAAAAGAGCATAGCCGAGAGTACGGCCGATACCGGCTTCGAGCGCGGCTTCGCGGGCGGGGAGAGCGCCTTTGTGCAAGAGCGCGCCATAGAGGGCGGCCTGATCGCGGGTGAGGCCGGATTGGGTTAATTGGTCTACGAATGAGACTGATTCCATGCTGAAAGGGTACTAGAAGATGTCCTAATTGTCAATAGTCTATGACAAATTTATGTTGATAAATCATATAAATACATACGTAATAAAGCCACATATGACGATTTTGACTAAACATAGAAAACATTGTTTGACAAAGTAAAGCTAGAAGAGTATACTATCGCCCGAAAGTTCGGGGCAGGAAGCGGAGACATGAACCCAGCGCACCTGACTCGTTTGCACGATAGCGCCGGTTTCCGAAAAGTGACGCGCAAACTCGCTTTAGGAAACTGTATGCCCAGGGATGGGACGCTATCACCCGTATCTAACTAACAGAGATATCGGCTGGTCAGTAAGGGACTAACCACCTCTTAGTGACTAGAAATGTCTCTGCTAAGCCGAGAGGCGAGGTGGAAACGGTTTGAGCAAGGGGAACCCTTGCTCAAACCAAAGATCTTTCACAGGTACTTGTGTCGCAAACCTCATGTAAGACACGGCGTGTCTTACATTGGGAAGATCGGCGGAGGCTCATAGTGAATAAACGTACTTTCTGAATGTGCGCGAAGTTATTCGCGCACAGGATTGAAAGTGTGATGGGTTTTAACGGCCAGGCCGGATTGCGCGCGGAGGGGGAGATGCATACCCCTCTCCACGGGCAATCCTGCCCTTGGGAGAAAAACCCATGTCGAATATTTTGAATTTGACTCAGCACGCAGCAACACCTGATCAGGTTCAGGCGGGTGTCGTTGAGCCGGCTGACAAGCCAGCCGTGAGCACCTTGCTCACATTCGACACGGCCCCCGACCAGGGGGAGCTGCAGCGGCGCGCGAGCGCCCTCGCGGCGATGGCCACGAATGCTGGAACACCCGCCGCCATGATCGGCGGCGCTCCTTACCTGATGGCGCCCTTGGAAAAGGCGCTCAGGGAGGCGGGCGTCAAGCCCGTGTATTCGTTCTCCGAGCGTCGCAGCTCGGAGCAGACCCAACCCGATGGGTCTGTCCGCAAAGTGAACGTCTTCGTTCACGTCGGGTGGGTTGAGGCCTAATCAGCCTCGCCCTATCCCAAGCCTGTCGGGAGAAATAATAGATAGGTACGGTTTGGTGCGACCGTGGTACGTCGCATCTTCTTCTTAACACATGTGCGAACGTGTGTTGAGAAGAGAGAAATCTCTTCCGACGCCGCTCCGGACGGAGAGCGGTCATGGCTAGGAGACATGCCATGTTCGACTTCATTTTCTCAGCCGGCTTCGGGGCTCTCGCAAACCTGATCCAGGTTGCGAGCGCGTGCGGTATCTACTGGACCGTGCGCGAATTGCTCCGAAGTCGGCGTCACGTCGCCATCATCGTGCGGAACAGCACGACTGGCGACCAAAAAGAATTGGCTCGCATCCCGGCACGCTTCGTCTCGCGCGCTGAAGTTATGGGCCTCGTGTCCCAGGCCGCAGGGGCGCCCCGGCTGGACTTCAGCCGATTCAAATTCGACTACGAGTTCCGCGAGGAAATCGTAGTTGAGTTGCCGGAGGAGAGTTACAAGCTTCTCCGATAGCGGCCCGCCGTGCGCAAGCGTGGCGAAACTGGTTCCCCGAGCGGTTGGAAACTGCTCGGGCTTCTTCCAAATGTACAAATACTTGTGCATTCCGAAGAGGTAACACTCTCGGGTTTGCTGTCTTCCCGATCAGAGACAGCCGTGGCAAAGGAGTTGGCCATGAAATATCAAGCGAGAAGAATTTACTCCTGGATGCCAGGCGGCGACAACGCCGCCTGGGCGTGGAAGGATCTCGGCCCTTCGCGCAACACTCCCGAGGAGGCTTTCGCGGACTTCTACTCCGAGGACGAGGAAGCCAAGCGTACCGCGGGGGCTCTCTCCGCGCGGTACGGGGACAACGACGAATATGACGTCGTCATTGTCCTTCGGGACGAGCGGTAGCGTTTCTGCCGCGGAGCGGGGCGGCGCTTCGATTAAATCCGCCCACTCTCTTGAGTACATTTTCATAAGTGTTTTCAAGAGAGTGGAAACGCTCTCGGATGCCTGCACTGTTTGCAGGAAGTCGTCGTGAATAGCGGCGCACATGGTGGAGGAACACCATGGAAAAAATCGAACTTGCCGATGTATTTGTCGGCAGTCACTACCACCAGGTGTGGCTGACCGGCGAAGAGTCGGTCGAGAGCATTGCGGCCCTCGACACGGCCGAGGCGTTGGCGGCGTTCAATGCCAACCGGCCGGAGTGGAATAACATTTCCACTCGCGACGTGGCGACCTGCCGCGTCGTTCTTGGCCTCCCGACGCCGGATTTAACGGAAGAGGAAGTGGAGAACATCCGCTTCAACCATCGTTTCCAGCGGCGGGTCCGGTTGCTCGGCGCCGAATACAAGGAGCGGCCGGTTGAGAGGCTGGTCATCCGCGGCGATCATGCCGGGTTCGTGGCGAGGATTCTCGGGGGAGCGTTCCTTCCCTTTGGGTCGCTCGCGAACATCGACCCGGCGGACGTCGTCGCGGCCGCGGGCTATGACTATGCCGCTCTCGGGCGGCTTTTCGCTGCTCTTGCGCCGGGCGACGGGCCGTTCGACCGGGCGTCGGATGTTGAGATCAACACCGCCATTCACCCAGCGAGGTTGACCCTCGTCACGCCGACGAGTGGCACTCGGATCGTCGTCGAGTGCACCGAATCGTGGTGGTACACCATCACGGTCGAGCTCGGCGGGTCGTCTTACCGAGCGGCCCAGATCATGGCCTCGTGGCAGGAGGCTGGCGTCGCTCTTAATTGCGACGTTATCCACGTCGAGCCGGTTTCCGCGGCCTCGTGAGCCGCGGCGGGAAGCCCAACCCGTAAAAATAGGGCGGTTACTGGAGCGAGGCGCACGGTTCGCGCCTCCTCCTCTTTTGAGCACATGAACTTTCGTGTGTTGAAAAGAGGGAAACCTCTCGGATGCCCGCACCGGTTGCGGGAAGTCGTCGCGAAAGTGGCGCCCATGGCAGGAGAATGCCATGACCAAAGACAAATGGCGGGAAGAGATTCTCGCTGAGCTTACAAAGGTTGAGGTTGGGGGCGAACGCTTCCCAGCCTTGTGTGGCTATAAGACGAAGGACGCGCACACGATTGACTGGCTCATCGCAATGAGCCAGTCAAGATCGAGACCCAACCAATACTACGCGCGGTGGTATTGGATGATAAAGGTCGGCGAGGAATCCGAGAAAGTCGACCGACCGGATGACGACGCGGACCTGAAGGTGGGTTATCTACCCAAGTATGGGCGAATAGCCTATATATACACGCGACTTGCACTTGCCGCCTTTCGTGTGGCGAGTTGGAAAGTTCGCGCGGGGGAGATGCCACCCAGCCCTGCATAAGAAGTGGTTGTGTGATGACGAGGCGCGTGGTTTGCGCCTCGTCTCTTTTTTCAAACGCATCGTGTTTGCGTCGGTGCGTTTGAAAGAGGAAGGAGAGAAGAGATGGCAAGAAAAGAGTACAAGCCAGGAGACATTGTCACGCTCGACGATATCGAAATTAGCGTCGCCACGTATCTTGCATGGAACGAGGTGGCGCGGACGACAATGCTTACTTTGGCTGCGGCCGGTGTGCGTCTGCATCCGTCGCAAATCCCTGACGAGCAAGCCACCCTTTTGGAGAATGGTTCGCTCGAGATATTCGCCGTTCTGCCGGGCGACATCAGGGTCTCGATGCCGATACCGGCGGGAGAGTGGAAGTTCAGGTGAGCTACCCCGCGCAAGCAAAGCTTGTGCGGGGATTTCTATTGTTCCTCCAACCAGCGGATGACGGCGTCGTTGCGTAGGGCGTGGGAGATGTGGGCGCAGCTCCAAAATTGTCGGAAAAATGGTATAATAAAAACGTATGAAAACGCTTGAGAAGGTGGCATTGTTTTGGGATGTGGATCACGCAACGCTCGATGAGGAGCAACATGCGGATTTCATCATCCGCCGCGTGCTTGCGCGGGGGGACATCGATGATGTGCGATGGGCGTTCTCGCGCTATGGGAATGAGCGCGTTGCCGCCGCTGCGCGCACAGCGCGCGATTTCGACGCACGCACCGCGCATTTCTGGAAGACGCATTTCGAATCGGCATATGCATCCTGAGATATTGGAGCCGAAAACTACGGCGGCGTTCACGCTTCTCGGCGCGCAGCCCCTCATGCACATTGAAAAGGGGGTGTACCTCGTCGGCGGCACGGCGCTTGCCTTGCAGTTCGGACACCGCGAGTCGGTTGATCTTGATTTCGTCTGTGAACAAGGATTCCCCACAAACTTTCGTGAGACACTGTCATCGTTGGGGATCGTGACGGTTGTGCGTGATGAAGAGAATACGTTCGATGGCACATTCAATGACGTGAAAATCAGCATGTTTGCCTTTCGGTATCCGCGGCTGTTTCCCACTCTTGCCTATGAGGGCATCGCACTTGCGGACGCGCGGGATATTGCCGCAATGAAGATTCTTGCCGTAACGCAACGCGCAGCCCGCAAGGACTTTGTGGATTTGTATATGCTCATTAAGCAGTACGGTCTTCCGATGCTGTTGGATCTCTTTGAACGTAAATATGCGGGGGCAACCTTTAGTCGTACGCACCTTCTGAAGAGCATTTCGTATTTTGCGGATGCGGAAGCCGACCCGATGCCGCGTATGCATGTCTCACTCAACTGGGAGGAAATAAAGCAGACGCTTGAGAAAGAGGCGCACGCGATGATTACTGCCTCTCGAGCCAACTAATGACCGCTTCATTGCGCATGGCGTGGGAGATGTGGACGCGGAGGTTTGATTCGTCGGCAAAGGCATTCCATTGTTATAATCCAAAATATGCAAAAGGAACTCGAAGACTTGGGGCTTTCGGAGAAGGAAGCCAAGGTATATCTTGCTGCTCTTGAGGTTGGGCGAGCAACGGCCGATCAGCTTGCTAAACAATCGAAAATTGTCCGCTCAACGACGTATGTCCAGCTTGAGTCGCTCATGAAAATGGGGCTCATAAGTACATATAAAGAGGGGAAGAAGACGTACTTCGCGCCGGAATCCCCGGAATTGTTACGCCGACTTTTGCAGAAACAGAAGGACGCCGTACAAGCGAAAGAACGGGACCTCGCATCGCTTCTGCCGGATCTCCTTCGGCAATTTGAGGGAGCGGGTGAGCGACCAGTAGTGCGGTTCTTTCCGGGAAAGGAGGGGGTGACTGTCACTCGAGAAGAAAGTCTTTTAACGAAAGAAAAGAAGATTCTCTCGATATTCTCCTACGATCATCTGCGGCAACTTTATTCTGAAGAAGAATTAGATGCATATTCCACCAAGCGCAAATCGCTCGGCATCCATTCGCAAGGAATTCATCTTCACAAGGCATATTTCGAGAAAGCAGGACTCGATGCTCTTACAGAGCGTCGATTCATAAGCCCCGACCAATTGCCGTTGACGATTGATGTCGCGATTTTCGATAATAAGACCGTACTTCGTTCGTTACGAGGTACACTCTTCGGTATCGTAATCGAAAGCGATCATATTGCAGATAACATGAAAACAATTTTCCATTTTCTCTGGAACCACGCTGCTTCACCGAAAGATTAGGAAAACAAACAGGCCGGAGATGCTCGCTGCACCTCCGGCCCACGTCAACATGAGAACATTTTGCTACCTTTCGGCAGCATCATATTTTTCCTAGTTGACTTTGGGACGGCTCACTCGCCGTCGCCGACTTTCCTAGACATAGTCCACTCCTTTTCAGTTTTGGACTACTTAAAACCCAACTTGTCGACGGGTCCGGGATCTAACCCGAGACGCCCCAATGAAAAAGAACAAGGCGTCCACGGAAAAATGTATCATTGACAACGTATATTGTCAATGTTTTGTTATGGTATAGCGTAGATACGCCAATCATGGCCAACATAAGCCACATTTATACTAATTAATATTAGAGCCATATATAGACCATATGCACTTTAATGCCAGTGGATATTGACAAATAAATACTCCTGTATATACTTTCGATTGTCAGTGTGAACTGACGCCCACCATATCCGGGAGACCCGTTCCTTAACAACTGAATAGGGTCTTATTTTTGTCTTTAACCCACGGGGCCGGGAAAGCCTCGTGGCTCTTTTTGTGAGAGTTTCCTGCGCCTCCCGCCCGAGTATCCCTCGGGTGGTGGGCGTAGGACGCTCTCGCGATTCCTTGCCTGCAGATGATGGCCACCAAATACATAACCGATGCTTTTGCATCAATCGTATCTTTTGTGTGGATAACCTCTCCTCATCAGCAGCAAAGGGATCTTTGATCCCGCAGCACACCAAGGCGCCTCTACTCTACGGGGGTTGCTGTTCTGCAGATAACGCCTGCAGTTGGTCGGATGTCCTCTGATCATAAAAACGAGGCCAGGCCATGCTCTTGCCTGCACACCTGCTCCAAGCGGCAACCCCGCGAGTAAAGGGGTGTGGAAAAGAGTGGGAGCCGGACGACTCCAATCCATCGTCCATCTTATTAAGAACTTATTCCGTGTACTGAAGAATGGTGCGCGTGTCATGCGGAACTTGCAGCGGATGGGATGGAAAGTCGGTCTCCCTGATGTTTGCCCGCCCCACATGTGCCCCAGGAGGAGAGCGCGCTATAGCCGACCGTGCTGCGCTCTCCTCACCATTCTTCAATACGCCGTGAGTTCTTAAACAGGATTTCGGCGTGTTGAAAACCTCATGGTTCCGGGTTACCGAACCGGCGAGTTACTTTGGGTGATCTCGTAAAAAATCACCCTCATTCTTGAGGGCACGAACAGTCGTGCTTTCAAAGATGATGTTGACCGCAGAGCGGTCCCGCGCGCTTGAAGAGGCTGCCAGCCGATTCTTGCGCAAGCGTGGATTCTGCGCCGACGGTCGGCCGAAGCGTGAGAAGAAGTCAGAGCAGTATGCTTTCGAGCATACTTGTTTTGTCTCGACTCCCACGAACGGTCGTCCCGGTTGGCGTCTGAAGAAGCGCTAGGGAACCCATGTCGGGTAGACAGGGGGCGGCGAGCGCCCTATCAACAGAAGCTCTCAATCCCAAAAGGAGGCTGAGCACTCGTGCGTGGCGCGACGCGACTTTCGCGCCTTCTTCAAAGTGTTTCGATGAATATTTTGAAGAGGAAACCAAGCACCAGAGCAAAGCACGGTGCTCGGCAGGCTCTCGTCGCAAGCCATCGAAGCGACGCAAAAGAACGGTGGCCGTGGAGAGAAATCCATGTATGCAACGTTCATGTTTGGAGCAAGTATTGTCGCGTTCGCAGGAGCAATCCTTGCGTTTGCCGCGTCGGGACGAAGCGCATCAGTCGAACGTGTCGGCCGGGGAATTCTGTGCCTCGGTGTTGCGGGAATTGTGGTTACGGTGTTTGTATACGTCATCATCCCCGACATTGCAGCACACCTTCGCTGACACATACTGTCTGCGCCAAACGACGCGTGCGGCCTCGGAAAAACCGAGGCCGCATTTCACGCAACAGGCTGAGGAGGCCGAGACAATGGATGTAACAAAAGGTCGTACTCGGATTTGTGCAGTTGAGGCGTGCACCAATCTCACCGCTAAGGCAACGGGCGGCAGTAGCCGTAAGATTGCAGGGTACGACGTGTGCAGACCCTGCTATCAGCGTGCATATGAGGTCGCGAAAGTGAGGGGCGTGCAGATACGCGACCTCGCTCTCTGCAACATCCCGGCACTTCAGTGCCGTTCGCCCACTCCGGCGACGACCTGTGCGCGGAATGGATGCAACGTGACCTTCGTGGAGGGAGAGTCTCGTCGTCATGTTGCGGGGCGCTCGGTGTGTGAAGCATGCTATCAGTACGTGTGGGCGAAGTCTCGCGAGAAGGGTGTTTCGATGATGGAAGCTCTCGAAGCGTGCCATCCGAAAAATACCTTTCGCCGTCCTCGTATGTACAAAATGGTGGCATGCAGCATGCCGTGGTGCAGCGAGGATGTTCTCGGACATCCCAACCATCTTGTGTCGGAGGAATTTCGGGCGTACGCGTGCGGCACATGCCGCATTTACCTCAAAAGCACTGCACGGCGATACGCGCACAGTGGAAAGTCGTGGCGGGAATGGGGTAGCGAAGCGGTTCGCGGCGCACTGAAAAGCCCGAACGAACCTGAACCCTGCGCGATGTCGTGGTGTACAAATCTAGTGCATCGTGAGGACGTGTGTAGACAGTATGGTCCGAAAGGTGAAGCTCTGTGCAACACCGACCGGATGTACTTGTACATGTACGCGCGCCGGAAAAGCGTCACGTTCGCCAAAGCTTTCGAGACGGCTCCGCCGCCGCGTCTTCTGCACATGCGAGGGAGGAAATGACCATCCTCCCACACAACGAAGTCCCGCGCCCATCCGGTGCGGGACTTCTTTTTTATTGGCGTGCAATACCCCGAAGCTCTGCTTCGGGGATGCACAGTAAATCTGAATCGGCGGTGGCCGATTCCTCTTCCAAAATAAAAGCCCCGGTCCCGCCCCGCGGAATACCTCGTCCCCTATGGGGCGAGGATCGACGGTGCGGGCTTTTTTATTGCTTCTCCAACCACGCAATGACCGCTTCGTTTGTGAGGGCGCGGGAGAGGTGGGGCGCGGGAAATTGAGCGCAAAATGTGGTAAAATATGCATATGAAAAAGCGTGCGCCGAAGAACGTCATGCCGTTTCGCCAGTCGCTTTTTTGGGACACCGACCCGAAGCGCATCGATCCCAAAAAACACGCGCAATATATCATCGAGCGCGTCGCCGATTTGGGGCGGGACGCGGAAGCGCGGTGGGTTTTGGATTACTACGACAAGCGCACACTCCGCCGCGTCATCGGAAAGTCGCGCGCTTTGCGGCCGCGGACGAAAACGTTATGGGAGCTTATGTTGCAAAAGTAAGCGACGTGTGGAACCTGCACGCGTTGCCGAGCGACACTATTCGCGCGCTTGAAAACCTCGCAAAAGAGGAATGGCTGCGGAGATCACATTGGTATTTGGCAGGAGGCACTGCACTCGCTCTCCAGGCAGGGCATCGCGTTTCGGTTGACTTGGATTTCTTCACTGAGGACAATCAATTTAAGGAAACGGAATTACTTGCTCACCTCGCGGAGGGGGGCAGCTGGGAGACGGATGTAGAGGAGCCGGGCACGATCTACGGCAAACTCCTTGGTGCAAAGGTGAGCTTCATTGCGTACCCGTTCTTTCTGCCTGCCGCAGAGCCGCATTGGTACGGCTCGATCCGCGTGCTCGACAAGCAAGACATCGCAGTGATGAAGATAATTGCGATCTCGCAGCGCGGCCGTAAGCGTGATTTTTTCGACCTCTTCTGGTGCGCGCATCACATCGAGCCCTTGGAGACGATCATTACGCGCCTCAAGGTGCAGTATCCGAGCGTGGCGCACGACTACCACCACATCCTGAAGGCGCTGGTGTACTTTGAAGATGCGGAGAGTGATCCCGAGCCGATAGTGCGTTTTGACGCTTCGTGGCGCGCGGTGAAGGCGTTTTTTCGGAAGGAAGTTCCAGCTATCAGTCTGCGGCTCATACGCTAAGTTTTTGATCGAGCGCCGGTGCGGAGGTACATCTACTGCCCCTCTAGCCATCGGGTCACCGCCTCATTTCTAAGCGCGTGCGCGATGTGGGCGCGGAGGTTTGATTCGTCGGTGTTCGGATAGTGTTGCTTCGCGTGTTTGAGTTCATTTTCAAGACGCTCCGGGTCGGCGTCGAGCTTTTCCGCCTGCGCGATGTGTGAGAGAACGAGGCGCACTTTAGCGCGTTTGTCGGCCGCGTCGTCCCATTCTTTGCGGATGTCCTCAACACTTTTCTTCGTCTCGGCGAGGTATCTGTCGAACGTGAGCCCCATGCGTTCGATATCCTGCTTCATTCGTGCTTCCATATCATCGAGCTCGTATTCCTTGAGGATAGCGGGGTAGTTGACCTTTGACTCCTTCACCAATTCGTCGAGCATGGCCGCGCGGCGCTTTTCGAGCTCGTGCATTTCCTTTTCGTTCTTGATGTTCCCGCGCACGGCTTCGGTGAATTTCTCGCTGCTCTCGTAGCCGAGGGATTTCACGAATTCATCGTCGAGTTCGGGGAGGTCTTTCTCTTCCATTGCGCGCGCCTGGTCCGCGGCTTCGGCGGGGGAAAGACCGAGCTCGACTTTCGTGATGCGCGCGCGTTCGCGCTTCAAGTGGTTCAGGGTTTCTTTATGCTCGTCGTCGGTCACGGTGACTTCCGTTCTCGATCCGTTATGCTTCTTCGCAATTTTCGCGTAATCAGGGAGCTTCACTTCGGGTGCGAGCGGTGCACGGGCGGTGAAGACGATCGGCTCTGTAGCGGGGAAGATTGTGGGTGCCTTCTCGACCGTGACCTGCGGCGCGGCAACAATATGTGCGTTCTCTCCTGCCTGCGCAGGCAGGTTCGCGAGCATTTCCGGAAGCTCGTGATGAATGGCATGCTCGATGGTGCGACGCAGGATCTCCGGCTCGCCCACGGCTTTCACCACCTGCTCCTCAGGGGCTTTCCCGGGGCGGAAGCCGGGGATGTTCGCGTCCTTTTTCAATTCCGCGATGACATGTTTGCGGTGCTCGGCGATAGATTCGGACGCTATCTCGCCTTTGAGAATGAGTTCCCAGCGCTTTTCATCGCGGGTGACGTTTGGCTGTTTGGACATTCGGCGAGTCTAACACCCCATATCAAAACCTCACAAGGTTTCTGATCACACATGATGTGTTCGCTGATTTTGGTACGGGGCAGGAACAAACCGCCGTGCGCCTAGGCGCACGGCGGCGCTCCATGGAAAACTAAATATTGTTCAGCTCGACGCTATTCTCTGATTCGAGGCTACTCATATCCATGGCGTTCAGGTCGGCTTCGATCGAGGAGACGTCGTCGGACGAGCTTTGTGGCGGGAGGCCTGCGGAAGTATCGCTCTGCAATTCGCCGACTGGCTGCTCATCTTGCATCATCGAATTATCATTCGGGATATAGGGTACGTCGTTGTTCATTTGGTTGTTTATCTTTGCCCCCCAGAAATAGAGGCCTCCGGCGATAAGAAGAATGATGACGATGACCGTGCCCGCAATGGGGCCCATGGATGATCTCGGCGGCTCGGGCGGCGGGAACTGATTACCAGAGGCAATCGGGTTTTGGTTCGTGTTCATGGGGTCCATAGAGCTGGTTCCTATACTGGTTACTGGTTACTAGTGGATCCTCCTGTTGTTTCTGAAGAGGCGGATGCGTTGGTGTTCGCATGCACGGTCTTATTGAGAGAGACGAGTTCGCGGACAGCTTCTTTCAGAGCAGCATGAGCCGCTTTGATACTTGCCTGGGCCGTTTTGATGAGAGCGCGAAGCTCTGTCTTTACGGTCTCACGATCGCTTGTGTCATTGACGCTTTCGATATATGCGGCAACTGCTTGCGCATCGGCTTGTGCGGTTGCGACGGCGGTTGTGGCGACCTCGACTTTCGCTTCGACGGAAGCAGTCGCGACGCCTTCCGCCTTCAACTTTTCAATGCGTGACTCGACGCGTGCAATAAGCCGCTCGAACTGACGAACGGCAAGGACGAACCGTTCTTTGATGAGGCCTGCGTGGATGCGGACCAGAGAGCGGAGCTTCGCAGTTGCCTGAAGGCGGTCTTTAGCGATGTCAACGCGCGCTCCGACGGCGTTTTGCAAAATATCCTTCTTCTCTCCCGGAGTCTGTGCGCCCTGGAGCTGCATTTTTGTGTCGGCGCGGAGTTCTTGCTTCGCTTCCATCGCATTTTGCCGGATGTTCTGCTGCACCGCTTTTGCCTTGCGGATGAGGTCAAGGGGCTTGATGAGATTACTGGAAGAATCGGTCTGTACTTCGACACTTGCATTTACGCCCGCGTCGACGCTTGTTTCCTGTGCAAGCGCGAAGCCGACGAACGCGAGGGAGACGAGGATCACGAGAACGAGAGGGAAATGTTTGAGTGATGCTTTGAATTTCGTCATCGAGCGTGTCCGGGAAGTCATGGATACAGCATAGCGCCCCGCCGCTCTTCGCGGCGTGGCGCAGGTGTGTATAACTAGGGCGCTCGACGGATGTGCTTCTTCCGGGTACGGATTTTTCCAGCTGGAAAAATCCTCGGGTCCTCGGCCGCCGCCTGCGGAGCCCCGGAACAAGCGCATCCGCTCTCGCTTCGTGAAAAGAAAGTTGAGAATTACCTTCCAAACTTTTCTTTATAGAGCTTCACCGATTTTTTGATGGCCTCGAGAGCTTCTACCTTACCTTTGAATTCGTGGACAGTTACAACAGAGGGCTTCTTTTTGAGCTGTTTGATGGTCTCAAAGAACAACTTTATCTCTTTGAGAGCATGTTTGTTGAGATCACCTACGTCTACGACATCTTCCCATCGGCGATCATCTACCGGTACTCCGATGATTTTGTCGTCCGACTCACCGGTGTCGGTCATTTTCATGAGAGCGACAGGGCGAACGGGAACAAGAATGCCGGGGTGGATCGGGAACGAGGAAAGGACAATGACATCGAGCGCGTCGCCATCCTCCCAGAGTGTCTGGGGCGCGAAGCCGTAATCGAATGGATAGGGGGTCGGACCGTAATTCGCGCGGTCAAGTTTGATGAGACCTGTCTCTTTATCAATTTCGTATTTGTTTGAGGAACCACGGGGGATTTCAATGATGACATTGATCTCATCGGGAGCATTTTTGCCAAGCGGGACATCGTGCCAGAGGTTCATATTTAGGGAGTGTAGCAGATTGACATGCGGAGCACGAGGGTGTTATCTAGCTCCGGGCATTCCGCCCTTGATGGAGATGCACATGCTGACACCAGGTCAGTTCTACGCGAAAATCGAGCTGGTATCCGGTTGGTTTCTCAAGAATGCTCGGGAGAAGAAGGAGCCGTCTCGCATGGTCTATGACGGCGACGTCATCTCTTCTGCTAAGTCGTTCGGGCTCGAGGCGGAGGGAACATTCAACGCCTGTCCGATCACACGAGCGATCGTGCTCGCAGCATATGAGCCGAATAATGCCATCGGCGTTCTCGCAGCTGCGCAAGCCGCTTGGGAACACTACCAAGCTACGGCGGCCCAGAAGACCGCGGCCTGACGACTTTCGGGTAGCAAAATACAGCGAGGCCGTGCATGCACGGCCTCGCTGAAACTTTTCATCGATTACTCAACATCCTCTTTTATCTCCTGAATCTCCTCTTTCTCGACCGCTTTCTCTTCGGGAGTTTCAGCCGGCACATCGCGATCCTGTTCGACAACGTCTTCTAAATCGCCGTCGGCGAACGCTAACTTTGTGGTGGGCGTTTCTCCTGCAGGAAGATCGGCGGGGATCCTCTCCTTCTTTTCAGCGCTCTCTCCCGTCTCGACCTGCTCGCCGCCTAAGGAGCGGATGTCAATTTTCCAGCCGGTGAGGCGCGCCGCGAGGCGCACGTTCTGTCCGCCGCGGCCGATCGCGAGTGATTGCTGGTCTTCGGCGACCTGTACCGTCGCGCGGCTCTCTTCTTCATTGAGCTCAATTTCCATCACCTGCGCTGGTTTTAAGGCCTCTTTCACGAATTCAGACGGATTTTCCGACCATTCAACAACATCAATTTTTTCGCCGCCAAGCTCTGACGTGACGACCGCGACGCGCACGCCCCGCTGGCCGACAAGGGAGCCTACGGGGTCCACATGTTCTTCATTCGAGAAGACGGCGATCTTCGCGCGGCTTCCCGGCTCGCGCACGACGCCTTTCACTTCGACGACGCCGGAAGCGAGCTCGGGCACTTCAGCTTCAAAAAGTTTGGTGAGGAAGCGCGGGTGCGAGCGCGAGAGGCGGATGAACGTACCGCGCACGCCTTCATCTACGCGCAGGAGAAGCGCGCGTACGCGCTCGCCTTGGCGATAGCGCTCACCGGGGATCTGCTCGTCATACGGAAGGACGGCGGTCGCGCGGCCAAGGTCAATGTAGAGGTTACCGCGCTCGAAGCGCTGGACGTGGCCGGTCACGATCTCGCCTTCGCGCTCGCCGTATTCGGAAATGATGGATGCGCGCTCCGCCTCGCGGATCTTCTGCATGATGACCTGCTTTGCGGCCTGTGCGGCGATGCGGCCGAATTCCTCCTTGGTTTCCAGGGGGAAGGAGATCTCTTCATCAAGCGCCGCGTCCTTTTTGATGCGGCGCGCGTCTTCTATCATGATGTGCTGCTCTGGGTTGAAGCGCGAGCGGTGATCTTCCTCGCTCGTCGGCTCTTCGTCTTCTTTGCGCACCAAGGTCTCGTCAACGACGATCTTTGCCTGGCGGAATTCGAGATCCCCCGTTTCCGGGTTAAAGGTTGCGCGGATAATCTGCCCGCGCTTTCCGTATTCGCGGCGATACGCGGCGGCTAAGGCCGTCGCAATCGCTTCGACGACACTTTCGCGCGAGATACCTTTTTCCTGTTGCAATTCGTCGAGCGCACTATTAAGGGTCTTGAGGTCAAAGAGGGCCATATGAATAGCTTGTAGCTTTTAGCTGGTAGCTTGTAGCAGAATACTTTTTATTAAATAAGTCCGCCTTCCGGCGGACTGAAATACACTTCTGTATTCAGCTGTGAGGACAGTGTAGCAAGAGTAAGACCCTTGTCAAATTTTTGAGGCGGGCTTATGAGACCCGCCTCTCTGCATCGGACGTGCGTCAAAACTGTGCACGTATCTCATTGAGGAGCACGCGGCCGGGAGCGGTTAGCGCGAATCCTTTATTCATCTTTTCAACCAAGCCTCTTCTTTCAAGAGACTGAAGAGAGCGTTGCGCGACGTTCCAGTGCAGGCCGGTTGTGTTGCAGATTTCTCGGATACTCACCCCTTCGCTCAGGGAGCACTTCTCCAAGTGGGAGAGGATGAGTATTGTTGTTGCTGAGTTGCCGCAGCGGGCCTTGATCTCATCGGACTCTGCCTTAGCGTTTGCAAGATGTTTCTGGAATGCCGCTAGACGTTCAGTCAGTGTTTTCATGGGTCCATCTCCCAAAGAGCACCTGCCATAGTGCAGGAGGTTGCATATAAGCATAGGAGCTTGCGCGGAGCAATGTCTTCACTATGTCGTATAATATCTAGAATGAGAAGTGCAGGAATCGTGCTTGTTGCCATTCTTATGATGCCGCCTTTTGCGTACGCGAAAGGGGAGGATGCGGCATCCCAAGTGCTCGGGGGTGTGCAGGAGGCAGGGCACACTGCCGTGCAATCAATAGAGTCGTTGCGCCTCATGGTTTTTGAGGGCTCAACTGCGAAGATTGAGGCTCTCAAGGAGGCGCGAGCGCGTGAGGAGGAGCGCTTGAGGGCTGAAGTCAAGGATGACGTGAACGTCGATGCCTTGATCACCGCACAGGCGCGGCCGCACGTGGATAATGTAGAGGACTCCAGCGGTATCGTCGAAGGCCTCATGATGCAGGCCCTGCAGGTTGTCACCTTTATCTTCGGTCAAATGTTCGTTTTCTACCCGCTTCTCATCATTGTGCTGCTTTGGTTCGTGCGTTTCGTGTGGAGAAAAGTAGCGGCAAGGTAGTTGGCGGCGAGTGTTATAATCAACCGGTGCGCAAGTGTGCGTTTACTAGTAACCAGCTACTAGTAACCAGTAACTAGCTTCATGTACATTTCTGATGCCCCATTGAAGACGTTCCTCTCCGATGCGAATCTAGTCTCGCAGAAAGATTTCGATTCGGCGGAGAGGGAAGCAAAGGATAGGAAGCAGCCGATCGGGGACATCCTCATTGCGCGCAATTTGATCGGCGAGGATGAGCTGCGCCGCACCTATGCCTATGTCTTAGGCATCCCCTTTGTCTCGCTTGTAGGCCAGAACATCCCCTTCGACACGCTCTCCTTGGTTCCGGAGCCGGTCGCGCGGCGCAACAACATCGTCGCGTACAGCCATAAAGATGAGCAACTTGAGGTCGCCATGCTCGATACCGATGACTTGGCCGCGATCGATTTCATAAAGAAAAAAACGCGCCTCAAGGTCTTGCCGCGCCTCACGGACGCTCCTTCTATTAAAGCCGCGCTCAAGCAGTACCAGCGGGGGCTCAAGGATACTTTGGGCGACGTCATCAAGCGGGAGACGGATGCGCTTGCAGCGTCTGGGACTGCCGAGGGGAAGGAAGAAGACATGCGCAAAATGGCTGAAGGAGTGCCAGCGGTGCGCATCGTGGATACGCTCTTGCGCCACGCGGGCGCCCAGAACGCCTCTGACATCCATATCGAACCTCTCGAGGAGAGTTTGCTCATTCGCTATCGTATCGACGGTCTTCTCCATGATGCGATGGAGCTTCCAAAGCATGCTGCGCCGGCGATCACCGCGCGTGTTAAGGTCCTCGCGAACATGCGCTTGGATGAAAAGCGACTGCCGCAGGACGGCCGCTTCGGCGTCGAGGCCGGCGGCGAGAAGATCTCGTTCCGCGTCTCGGTTCTTCCGACCTACTTCGGCGAGAAGATCGTGATGCGCCTCCTTAGGGACAATATTTCCGGCTTTACGATGGAAGCATTGGGTTTCCACGGCGCTGCGCTCGAAGTGATGCACGAAGCCGTCAAAAAGACGACGGGGCTTATCTTGACGACGGGCCCCACGGGCGCCGGCAAATCGACGACACTTTATACGCTTCTCGACATCGTGAACACGCCGGATGTGAATATTTCGACCGTGGAAGACCCTATCGAGTACCAGATGAAGCGGGTGAACCAGACGCAGGTGCGGCCGGATATCGGCTTTACCTTCGCGAACGGTTTGCGGGCGCTTGTCCGTCAGGACCCGGACATCATCATGGTCGGGGAAATTCGTGACAAAGAGACGGCCTCGCTTGCCATTAATGCCGCCTTGACCGGCCACCTGGTACTCTCGACCTTGCACACGAATTCCGCCGCGGGCGCCATCCCGCGCCTTTTGGACATGGGTGTCGAGCCGTTCCTTTTGGTGTCTACACTCCAGGTCGTCATCGGGCAGAGGCTCGTGCGCAAACTCACTGCTTCCCGCGAGAAGTACGAACTCTCGCGCGACGAGCAAGCGCAACTTGAACATAGTATTGATGCAGGAGTCGTCCTCAAGTCCTTGAAGGAAGAAAAGATAGTGCCGAAGGATGCGACCTGGAAGAATGTGCCGTTCTACCGGCCGAAGGGGACGGACGAGAACCTCGAAGGATATTCGGGGCGCATGGGTATCTATGAAGTCCTGCCGGTCAATTCGACCATTAAGGAGCTTGTGATGAAGAACGCGACGGCCGATGACATTCATGCACAGGCGCGCGCCGAAGGAATGCTCACAATGAGCGAGGACGGCATCTTCAAGGCAGTGCAGGGTGTTACGACCATAGAAGAAGTGTTGCGCGTCATCACCGAGTAGCATCATGGCGAAATTCACGTACACGGCGGAGAAGGCGGGCGGGGAAGTCTACAAAGGCGTAGCACTTGCACGCGATCGCTTCGAGCTCTATGAGATCGTGCGCCGGGAAGGTGGCCGCATCATCTCCGTTGAAGAAGACCGAGGAAAGGGGGTCGCAAGCCTCGCCTATTGGAACTCGAAGTTCTCGACGGTCCCGCAATATGAGAAAGTCCTCTTCGCACGCAACTTAGGGGCGATGCTCGGCGCAGGGCTTGCCCTTGCGCGCGCCTTGGCCATCATCGAGCGGCAGACGAAGAATGCGCGGCTCACTGAAGTCGTCGCCGAACTTTCATCGAGCGTGCGACGCGGGGAGACTCTGCATAGCGCGCTCGCGAAATTCCCGCACATTTTCCCGAAACTCTTTATCGCGATGGTGCGCGCGGGCGAGGAAGGGGGTCAACTCTCGCAATCATTGACACTCGTTGCCGACCAGATGGAGCGCATGTATGTCTTGAAGAAGAAGATACGCGGCGCGATGCTCTATCCCACCATCATTGTCATCGCCATCATCGCGATCGGCATTTTCATGATGATAAACGTCGTGCCGACCTTGGCGCAGACCTTCGAGGAGATGGGTGCGGAATTGCCAGCCTCGACGCAAGCGATCATCTCCGTTTCCAATTTCCTCGTGCAATATACGATCGTCGCGATCTCGGGCGCGGTACTTTTCTTCGGCGGCATCTATGGCGCTCTCCACACGCAACTCGGAAGCCGTTTCAAGGATTTCGTCTTCTTGCACATACCGCTTATCGGGGGCATCGTGCGGGAGGTGAATGCGGCGCGCACTGCGCGCACCTTGGCCTCACTCCTCTCATCCGGCGTCGATGTCATCACGGCCTTGGATATCGTCGCGGACGTCGTGCAGAACAGTTATTTCAAAACGGTCATCGTGCAGGCGAAGGAGAACGTGGGGAAGGGCGAACCCCTCTCCGCCGCGTTCGTGCGCGCGGAACACCTTTATCCGGCGTTCGTCGGTGAGATGATGTCGGTCGGCGAGGAGACGGGGCAGTTGACTGACATGATGAAAAAGCTCGCGATCTTCTATGAGGACGAGGTGGATCGGAAGACGAAGGACATGTCGACCATCATTGAGCCGTTCCTTATGGTCGCGATCGGCGGCGCGGTCGGTTTCTTTGCGGTCGCGATGATTAGTCCGATCTATCAGCTGTCGGAGAATATTTAGGGCTCGCGGCGGCGGGGATATATCTTCCACCCGAACACGACCCGTGTAGACGCATGGGTATCGTGAGCTACTGCTGTATGTCGTCACGTCTGTTTATTCCCTGCGCAATGTTCTCTGGAAGTTATATCCCCGCTGCCGTCTCGCCACCGTCTCGTTGCGGTTGGAGAAACTGCGCCGTTCGGGTAGGCTGGTGATGGACGAGAGTCCAGTGCAACATCCGAATCAGACAGGAGAGAGTTCATGTCTCGGGATCTTTCGACGACGGTACTTTTAAATGCCGCCAACCTCCTCGAGCCGGACGGTGTGTGGATCCAAAGAACGTGGGGGAAGATCGGCTATGTGTCGGTCAAGCGCCTTCGCAAGGCTATTCGTCGGCGTGACGAGTTGACTGCTATGTGCCCCGAGACCGCAATTCGTGTTGCCGCGGTCGGGCTCCTTAACGGGTCAGCAGGCAAGCGCGTCGGCAATGAAGCCGTGAAGCGCGTTCGTGAACACTTGCGACTCGGTAAGCGTTCTCTTCCCGGGTGGAATGACGAGTCGGGACGCACGAAGGATGAGGTGGTCGCGGCCCTGCGAGAGGCGGCTACTACTACCTAGTATCGACTTACTCGGTCTTGCACGACTGCGGCGGAATCGCTTTGCGATTCCACCGCCTTTTGTTAACTACCCAAAACAGTTACACAAACGCACGCTACAATAGAGAGATGATGCGTGAGGGACGCCGTCTTTCTTTTGCTACAGGCTACAGGCTACAGGCTAAAGGCTCAATGCGTGGCTCAACTCTTCTGGACGCGGTCGTCGGCACCGCGCTCATGCTCGTCGTGTTCGTGGGAATAGTGGGTGCGTTCCGGCTCGCCATCATGGCGGTTTCGAATAACAAAGCGCGCGCGGGCGCGATCGCGCTTGCGAACGAGCGTTTGGAATATATCCGTAGCCTCTCTTACAACGCGATCGGTACTGCGGGCGGGATCCCGTCGGGCGCGATCGCACAGTCGGAAATCGTTACTCTTAATGACGTTGCCTATACGCGCCGTACCTTCGTGAGCTATGAAGATGACCCCAATGACGGGCTCGGCGGTGCAGACACGAATGGCGTTACGGCCGATTACAAAGCCGCGAAAGCATCCGTTTCCTGGGAGTCGCGCGATGGGACACATACGCTCACCTTGGTCTCGCGCATCTCGCCGCCAGGCATTGAGACGAACGTGCCGGGCGGGACGCTTCTCTTTGATGTCGTGAACGCTTCGATCGATCCGGTCGCGAACGCGGAGATACGCATCGTGAACGACACCATCAGTCCCATGATCGATATGACGACGTACACGGATTATGACGGCACGGCGAGTGTCATTGGCGCGCCTGCTGGTTCGGATTACGAAATCACCGTGACGAAATCAGGATACTCGACGACGCAAACCTACGGCGCGAATGCGACGAACACGAATCCCATTCCGGCGCATTTGGGCGTTGCGGAAAGTCAGACAACAGCGGCAACATTCGCGATCGACGTATTGAGTTCAAAGACGGTCGAGACGTACACGCCAGTTACACGCGCGACCTCGACCGATCCGTTTGCAAATGATTCGCGCATCGCGTCATCGACGAACATCATCGTCTCGACCGGCGATGCACATCTCACGGGGACTGTAGGTTCCTACCCCGCGTACGGCGCGCTCATCTCGACGGCGGTTTCAACGACATCGCTCGCGCAGTGGCATGCACTCTCGTGGAGTGCAGATGAACCTGTAGGAACGGATGTCACATTCCGTATCTATGATGTAACGGGGACCTCGCTTATTCCCGATGCACAAATTCCTGGCAATAGCGCGGGACTGACCAGCTCTCCCGTCGATCTGCAAAATGTCGCGACGACGACGTACCTCTCGCTCACGGTCCACGCGACCTTGACCTCGAATGACGCGAACGTCACACCAGCTATTGATTCGTGGAGCGTTTCAAATGATTCGGGACCGGTGCCGCTTTCGAACCTGTCGTTCTCTCTCACAGGAGCGAAAACCATTGGCACGACCGCGGGCGGTGCCCTCATCTATAAGTATGACAATCAGGCGCTTTCGAGTGGTGCCACCGGAGCGGTAACGATCAACAATCTCGAATGGGATGCGTACACGATCGCCGTACCGGCCTCCACAGGCTACGACGTTTCATCCGCGTGCGGTTCGCAACCAGAAGCGCTCGCGCCGGGCACGTCGCAGACGACGCGCCTCTTCCTTTCGCCGCACACAACGAACTCGCTTCTCGTGGATGTAAAGAATGGCGCCGGTGTCGTGATCCCGAATGCAAGCGTGCGGCTCTACCGCACTGGCTACGATACGATGCGTTCTTCCGACGGGTGCGGCAGCGCGTTCTTCAGCGGCCTTTCTGCGGGGACGGTGGGAGGAGGGAATCCGTATTCCATTGACGTGCAGGCAAGCGGCTACCAGGCGTATACCTCCGCCGAAGTGAACGTCTCCGGCACGTCGCGGCTCTCCATAATTCTCAATAATTAGTTTGTAGACTGTAGACTGTAGTGTCCCAAGATACAACGTATGTTTTCAACTACAAACTACAAACTACAAACTACACACTGTGCAGGAATGACTCTCATCGAGACTGTGGTGTGGGTCGCGATAACCACGACCGCCATGCTCACCATCGTCTCGAGCGTGCAGTACTTCTACCGCACGAATACCTACACCGTGGAGCAGTCGGCGGCGATCACCTCGGCGCAGCGCGGCATCGAGGATATGGTGAAGACCGCGCGAGAAGCCTCTTATTCTTCAAATGGCGCGTACCCAGTGATCGCGATGTCGACGAGTTCCATTTCTTTTTATGCCGATATCGATACCGATCCTTTTATCGAGCAGCTCCGGTACTTTGTTGACGGTGGATCTCTCAAGCGCGGTATCATCGACCCTTCCGGTGATCCGCCCGTCTACACCAATCCTGAAACCATCTCGTCAATTTCCGATTACGTGCGTAATGTCGACCAAGGCGTCGCCACGTTCCGCTACTATGACCTCAATGGCGCCCTCATGACCGACTTCTCCGACATCGCAGCACTGCGCTTCATCGAAGTGACGATCGTCGTCAATATCAATCCCTACAGGTTGCCCAACCAATTCACACTCCGCTCGACCGCGGCCCTGCGAAACCTAAGGTAGCTTTCAGGTGTCAGCTTTCAGAAAAACATGAAAACAAAATCTACAACACAGTTCGCATTTCCTGACAGCTGTAAGCTGAAAGCTGAAAGCTCACGCCGCGCTTCGCGCGGTGTGACGGTATTGTTGGTCTTGGCATTCATGGGCATCTTCCTTTTTCTTCTCGGCACTATCTTGAGTTATGTCTTGATGCAAGGTCGGTATGGCCGTGCACTCTATGCGCGCGAACAGGCGGTCAATATCGCAGAGGCCGGTTTGGAGTACTACCGATGGTTCCTCGCGCACAATCCGGGGGTCATGGTGGACGGCGTAGGACTTGTTTCGCCGGCGACGTATGCCGTTCCTGATCCGGAAGGTGGCGATGTGGGTTCCGCGCAGGTGACGGCGACCCTGAACACCTCATGCGGCGTCGTGCAATCGGCCGATCTCGTCTCCGTCGGCACGGCAGAGATCAGTCCTTTATTTACGCGCACCTTGCGTGCGCGCTACATGAAGCCCTCGGTTGCCGAGTATTCGAACATCATCAATGCGAACGTCTGGGCAGGCGCGGATCGCAACATCACCGGCTCGTACCACTCGAACGGCGGCATTCGCATGGACGGCACGAACAACTCCATCGTCTCGAGTGCGGTCTCGACGTGGTCGTGTACGTCCTCATTCGGCTGCTCGCCGACGCAAACTAAACCGGGGGTATTCGGCGGCGGGTCGGGCTCCGCCCTATGGCAGTATCCGGCGGCATCATTCAATTTCGCCGGTATCTCGACCGACTTCCCGGCGCTCCAGACATATGCGGATAATGACGGCATCAAACTGAACCCGACGAATGTGCGGGTGAACGGTGTCCAGCAAGGAGGAACATTCTCATCGGTCGGCGGGAGCGATCAGCGCGGCTTCCGTATCGTCCTCAATGCCGACGACACTATCGATGTGTATCGCGTCACGGGAACGACGGGTGTCTACGCGCAGCGCATCGACAACATCGGCACGTGGGTGACGGATTACCACATCATCTCAAGCGAGAGCTACCTTGGCCGCTACACTATTCCCTCCGATTGTCGCGTCATTTTCGCGCAGGCGAAGGTGTGGCTCGAAGGTGTCGCCGGTGGAAAAGTAACGGTCATCGCGGCGGATATCGGCAGCTTCTCGCCGGACGTTATATTGAGCAATAACATCACCTATGCTTCCGGCACGGGCTTCTCCGGTCTCACGGCTGTCGCGGAGCGCTCCGTCCTCATCCCTTTGAATTCGCCGGATGTCATGACCATTCGCGGCGTCTTCGTCGCGCAGAACGGCTACGTGGGGCGCAACTACTACCAGCAGGGCGGCACGCGCGGCGTGCCGTCGTCGTACAACTCGTACATTATCCAGTCGTCTTTGACGACGATCGGAAGCGTCGTTTCCAACAACCGCGTCGGGACGAAGTGGAGCTGTGGCGGCTCGGTCTGTTCCGGCTACCAAAATCGCGTCGACACCTACGATCGTCTTCTCGCCTTCGACCCGCCGCCCTTTACGCCAGCGGCGAGCCCGGATTACAAGCTGGTCTTGTGGAGGGAGCAGTAGGCTCGTCGCGCGCAGGAATGTGTTTTGCC
>JBBTXY010000017.1:0-3247 GCA_038062075.1 Patescibacteria group bacterium | reverse complement strand
GGCCTGCGAGAGACGGAAAAACACATTCCTGCGCGCTCCTTCGCTGGTTGGTTAGGGTTTGAAAAGGAAATGGCACGGATTGCTCCGTGCCATTTTGATCCGAGTTTTCAGATCTTCGTCCTGCGTCCCATCACGCCGAGGGCAGCCAGAGTTGCGAGTCCAGCCACTGTGCCGATCCAATCAAGTGAGGTATACGGTCCGTCCGATGACCGTAACAGCCAGATCATCGTAATGTTCAAGATGACCAAGATGACAGCAATCGGAAGCCCGATGGTGCGCGTCTTCCAGTAGTGCTCACGGATGAGGTCTACCCAGAGCACAGCCGGCACCGCCACGAAAGCGATTGCCATAAGCGTGGTATACATGAGTTCCTCCTTGTGCTTCCACCTCAATAACTCGCAGGGTTATAGCACGTCCCTATCTTTTTTCAATGACGAATTAGTTCGGAGGATGGATGTTGGATGCTACAATCGCACGCATGAAGGCGCTTATTGTGGCAAATTGGAAAATGAACCCGTCTTCGCTCAAAGAAGCGAAGAAACTCTTTGAGGCGACGAAGAAGGCGGCGACAGTTGCAAAGGGCGTATCGGTTATCGTTGCGCCTCCCTCGATATTTTTACGAGACATCTCTGCGCCCACACGTGGTGGGAAAGTCGGGCTTGCAGCACAGAACGTGCACTATGAAGCCGGCGGCGCGTTCACGGGAGAGATTTCCGTCCCGCAAGTGCGCGATGCGAAAGCGGCGTATGTGATCGTTGGGCACGCGGAGCGCCGCGCGACGGGAGAGACGAATGATGACACGCGCCGCAAGGTTGCCGCAGTTCTCGCGGTCAAGATGAAACCCATTCTATGTATCGGCGAGAAAACGCGCGGTAGTACAAGCGCCGAGCACCTCCTCTTCGTCAGAGAGCAACTGCTCGTGGGGCTTGCGGATGTGCCGCTTGCGAAACTCTCCAAACTCATCATCGCCTACGAGCCGGTATGGGCGATCGGGGCACCCAAACCGATGCAGCCGCGCGACATGCACGAGATGAGCATCTACATCAAGAAAGTCCTCGTCGAGAAATTCGGGGAGACGGGTATGAACGCAACGATCCTCTACGGCGGCGCGGTTGATGCGACGAATGCCGCGCACATGCTCCGCGAGGGCGATGTGAAAGGATTTCTTGTCGGCCGCGCGAGCGTGGATGCACAGGGTTTTACTGAACTGTTGCGGGCCGCAGCAGCCGCGTGATCCTATGTTCACCTGTATTGACGAAATCCCGAAAGAGGAATGGCGGGGGAAACGCGTTCTCGTGCGCGCAGGGTTCGATCTGCCGGTGAATGAACAGGGAGAGGTCAGCGATCTTTTCCGTGTGAAGCGTGGCGTGCCGACGCTTACCTACCTTGCCGAGGCAGGCGCGAAAGTCATCATCCTCTCGCACATCGGACGTGATCCGAAGGAAACGAACGAGGCGGTCTCGCGCGCGCTCGCGCACCACATCAAGCTGACCTATATCCCCGACCTTTTCGGCCATATGGCACAGAGCGCGCTTACGGCAATGCGCGATGGCGAGGTCGTGCTCCTAGAGAACCTGCGGCAGCACTACGATCTTGAAAAGGCGAAGGATGCAACCTTCGCGCGAAACCTTGCGTCGCTTGGCGATATCTATGTGAATGACGCGTTCTCGAATTCGCATCGAGAACACGCGTCAATGGTCGTGCTTCCGACATTGCTTCCTCATTATGCGGGGTTCCTTGTGCGGGACGAGGTTGCGCGCCTTAAAGAAGCATTGCTCCCACCATATCCTTCACTCGCCATTATTGGCGGCGCGAAATTCGAAACGAAAGATCCCGTCATTCGCTCATTCCTCGGTAAATACGATCATGTGTTCGTCACGGGAGCAATCGCAAATGATGTGCTTCGCGTGCAAGGATTTCCTGTTGGTCGTTCTCGCATCTCGGAACATGCTCCCGAGCCTTCAGTGGTGCATCATCCGCATCTGCTCACCTCGGTTGATGTTACCGTGCAAGAGCTCGATGGCCATGCGAAGGTTAAGAAGCCCGAAGAAGTTGAGGCGGAAGACAAGATCGTTGATATGGGGCCGAATACATTAACCATTCTTGCGCCGCACATCGAGAAGGCGAACTTTATTTTGTGGAACGGCCCGACGGGGCTTTATGAAGAGGGCTTTATGCACTACACGCACGCAATCGCGGAGATGGTCGCGCGACGTGTCGCGGCGGGGGCACACGCAGTCATCGGCGGCGGGGACACCATCGCAGCGATTCAAGAAAGCGGCATTTCGAGCGAGTCATTGGGATTCGTCTCGACCGGCGGCGGCGCAATGTTGGAATATTTGTTAAAGGGAACGTTACCCGCAATAGAAGCGTTGAAGTAATAGGGCGTTTCCCTCAAGGTGAACCAATTTTCTCAGGACTTTCCTCTATAAGCTAGAAGCTATAAGCTAGAAGCTACTTATGCAAGCAGTCATACTCGCCGCCGGGCGCGGCACCAGGATGGGGAGGCTTACGGAGACGCTTCCGAAACCCTTGCTTAAAGTCGCCGGAAAGACACTTCTTGAGCACAAATTTGATGTGATGCCGGAAGAGATTGACGAGATCATCATAATTGTCGGATATCTCGCGGACGTGATTCGTGATCGCTTCGACGACTCCTATGAGGGGAGAAAGATCACCTATGTCATGCAGGAGAACTTTGTCGGCGGGACGATGGACGCTCTTTCAAAAGCCCAACCGTTCCTCACTGGTATATTTCTTGTCATGAATGGCGATAATATTTATTCGGGAGAAGATATGAAAAGGTGTCTTCGTCATGCATGGGCGACGACGGTACGAAAGACAGAATCACTGGGGTATGGTGCGAAAGTCGTTGTGGACGAAGAAGGGAATGTACTCGATATCGTTGAAGCGTCGTATCATACAGGCGGGCCTGGTTTTGAGAATATGAGTCTATATGCGTTCGATACGCGCCTTTTCGAATATCCCCCTGTTCCCAAAGGTCCCGGCTCGACGGAGTATGGTTTACCACAAACCGCTGTTGCTGCTTCCCGCATTTCGGGCATTCCGTTTAAGATCGTCGAGTCGAGTTTCTGGGTCCAGATCAAGGAGCCTGCCGATCTCGCAAAAGCAGAGGAACTTCTTTCTTTCTGATATCCCCATCTCTTATCTAGACACATCCGCGCAGTGGCCTACACTACAAGCATGCCCACCCGCACCGTCTCGCTCGGCGCACTCCTCATTGCTT
>JBBTXY010000016.1:21486-23345 GCA_038062075.1 Patescibacteria group bacterium | reverse complement strand
CGTACGAAGGACGCATGGACATCGTGCGTGTCTACAATGCGATACTATCCGCTTCGGACATACAGACGCTCTACAACGAGACTCGGATACAAGACGACAACCCGGCACAGCACGCCTCCTGCACCCTCGACGGCGTTACGGTGCTACACGGCCAATCGCACACCTTCTACTCCACGAACACCGTCCCCTGGGGTCACTCTTGCTCAACAATCTCTCAATCTCGCACCTGCACCAACGGCACGCTCTCCGGAAACAGCGCGTACAACCGCGCATCGTGCAGAGTTGCAGGAAATAACGACACGACTTCTCAAAACTTCTCCGCCACCCCTTTATCAGGCCCGGCACCCTTGACGGTCGCGTTTGCGGGCAGCTATGAAGGGGGCATCTATCCTAGCTATCCTCCCTCCGCTGGTAGATCCAAGATTCGAATTACCTTCGGCGATGGATCTGCTCCTCTTGAACAGGATTGCACAGCATTATTTGAAAGACCCTTTCGGTGCACTCTCTCCAATGTGTCGCATACATACGCGGCAGGCTCGTACACGGCCAAGATCTGGCTTGTTCGGTATGGCACGGTGGATTATTTTGAGTCAGAAATATCCTCTGAACAACTATGGTCAACGACGATAACAGCAGGATCCGGTGGCGCATCGTGTACTCATAATGGACAGACGTACGCGAGCGGGCAGACGCGAAGCGAAACTACACAATGCCCAAGTGCAAGTTCGTGGCCGCCGACACCTCCCGATCAAACGGTCTGGCTTCTTGGTGATATTACTTGTTTGGATCTCAACCGGTGCACAAACGGCCGATGGGTATCGGGGAGCAGATGGGAATTTCGATCATCACCACCAGGAGGGGGGGCGTGGGGGAGCGATCCGCCGCACGATTCGCTAAGATTACTAGGGTGGTCTGGCGGGACCACGGTCATGCCGGTAGCGGGATCAGCGCCGCTTACTGTCGAGGTTGAGAGCGACATTATCTTCCCCCTAGCATTAAATCCTTCTTCTCCTGCTACTTCTTACAAGCTGCGTGTCAACTTCGGCGATACGTCTCTAAAAATTGGCGGGTCAACAGTCGAGCAGTCGTGCGGAGTTGTAACTACAGATACAGATTTGTTCAAAGTGACGCAAGGTCAATGCAAACTCAATACTACGCATACATACGCGAATGCATACCCCCCTCCTTCTTGGCCCGGGTCTTCTCCCCCTCTTTTGCCGGGTTATCCAGCATCAGTGCAATTATTGTCGGTACAGACTACTAGTGTGAACCCCGTCTATACAACGGTTAAAACGGTGAGAACGCTGTGGAAGGGCCCGATAATAGTCACTTCCGGAATACAAGCAGATAGCGGAGCCTCACTCCAACTCGCCTCCGCTCTCACCGCGCTCGAAGAGGCGCTCAAGGGCATCCTGCAGTATCTGACGCAATAGCACGCCGCGTTTCTTATACACACCCTTCGTAGGGTGCGCGTCGCAGCGGGGGGCATACTATGCGCATGCGCGGAAGAATTGCCACGGTAATCTTTTTACTTATCGGTATTCCTGCGCTCTCGCTCGCCCAGACCTCAACTGCGGAGTTGCAGGTCAAGATCAATACGCTTCTCGAACAGATCAAGGTGTTGCAGGATAGGATCGCAGCGCTCCAGGGCGGCGGAGCTGCCGCGACTTCGGCTACAACGAGTACCGCGCCTCTCGCTGGTTGCCCGCTTCTTTCACGCACGCTCGGTGTCGGCGCACGGGGGGACGATGTATTGCAGCTGCAGCAGTTTTTGAGAGCGCAAGGATTTTTCACTGAAGAGCCGACGGGCTATTTCGGTCCCATTACGGAAGCTGCCGTGGGGGGGGGGGGGGGGGGGG
>JBBTXY010000016.1:0-21476 GCA_038062075.1 Patescibacteria group bacterium | reverse complement strand
GTAACGCGCAAAGCACCGGCTATGGGCTCGTCGGCCCGCGTACTCGCGCGCTCATCGCCGAGCTCTGCAAAGCAGGGAAAGCGGGAGCATCGGGTACCACCGCGCAGTCTTCCAGTGCGTCATCCACGCTTCAGTGTCCCATGATCGCCTCGCTCGCGGCGCCGACGAGCGCGTGTAGCGGCAGATGGGAAAAATTGATGAGTCTCGGCTGCCACGTCGGCTGGCGGTGCAATCTTTCAGGCTCTGGTGCGAACAAGCCGCCGGTCATCACGAGCGTCGAGGGGCCAACAACGCTCGGAGTCGGCGCATTCGGCACCTGGCGGATCAACGCGAACGATCCGGAACAAGGGACGCTTTCCTACAGCGTCACGTGGGGCGACGAAGGGGCCGCGGATATTTTGAGCGCGCTGGCGGGTCTTGGCGGTACCTATACGTCCTCGCCAACAATAAGTCACTCGTACTCGAAGAGTGGCACCTTCACCCTGAACATTTCGGTGCGCGATAGTGCGGGGCAAGAAGCATCCGCGACATATACGATCAGCGTCTCAACAGGAGGGACGGGCACGAATACGCCGCTCTCCTTCCTTCCGCCGCTTGCAACGACGACGGTTTCGGCGAGTTGCGTGACGCCGTGGGGCTCGCAGATCGTGCATCACCTGGGTACGACCGTCTGGCAGCCGTTCTTTACTGAAGGATTCTATTTCAATGCGACCTCAACACCCATCATGCGCTGTGAGAATGGCAACTGGCGCAAGTGCGATTCCACGGGTGCGAACTGTCAGGCCTATGCGGTTGCGACGTCTACAACTCAAGGATCGCTTCCCAGTTATACGGGGACTATTGGCCAGCCGTGCCCGCACTATGGTGCTACGATGGTCGTGAGCGTTCCCATCGGGACACAGCTCTGCCAGTGGCTCTCGTGCACGGTGGCGCAGGAAGTGCAGACGGTGACCTTGAAATGCGAGCATTCCGGCTGGGTTGATACGAGTCCTTTCAAGGGGCAGCAGATACAGTAGCGTTTTATAACGATTATCATTTATTCACATACTATATGAGAACCAAACTTGCCGCAGGATTGTTCGTCCTCATGCTCGCGGTCATGCCTCTTGCGACATCGGCGCTTACTGTAGATGAAGTGCAAGCAAAGATTCAAGCCTTGCTTGCACAAGTCGCCGAACTCACGGCGCAGATCCGGAAGCTGCAGGGGCAGGTGGGGACCGAACAAATCGTGAGTACGGTCACGGACGCCATCGCAAGCTCGGGATGGAGACACCGCGTCTGCGCACTCTTAGAGCGCAATCTCTCGGTGGGGATGACGGGAGACGACGTGCGTTCTCTCCAGGAGTTTTTGCAGGAGGAAGGATATTTAAGTGCACAAGCGACAGGCTATTTCGGACAACTTACCCAAGATGCCCTCATGCGCTGGCAAGCGTCAGAAGGTGTCGTGAGTAGCGGGAGCGTGCAGACGACCGGTTGGGGTCTCCTTGGTCCAAGGACGCGCGAGCGCATCAAGCTGTGGTGCGGCCTGCCCGGCGGTAGAGACGGATGGGTGAACACGGAGCGCTTCAGCGCGACGCCCATGCAGGGCGCGGCACCGCTTACCGTGACCTTCAGCACGTGGCTTGGCGGGTTCCGCGGGGATCGGAACACCACGACATTCTCAATCGACTTTGGTGACGGCTCGAGCGAACGCGCTGCCGATTGCTACGCGCCGGCGGATGCATGCATCTCTCCCGGGCAGAATACGCATACCTATACTTCGAACGGCATCTACACCGCAACACTGAATAAGACCACTGATCCGTGCAGGGGTAATCCGATGTGCATGGCACCGGTCAGTTTGGAAGTCGTCGGGAAGGTGAAGATCTATGTCGGTACGATCCCGGCCTGCACCAAAGAATACAAACCCGTGTGCGGCTCGAAGCCCATTGTGTGCATCACAACGCCGTGTAATCCGGTCCCGACGACCTACAGCAACCGCTGCATGATGGAGGCCGATGGCGCGACGTTCCTCTACGAAGGTCAGTGTCGCACCACAACCACCGATCCTGGCAGTGATCCGCAATGTCGCCAATGGTTCGACGGCTGCAATACCTGCTCTCGCTCGGCGCCGGGAGGTATTGCAGCCTGCACGCTCCGCTTTTGCCCCGTGAATACAGCTGCTTACTGTGTTGCGTACTTCGGCGATTCTTCGACGAACAAGCCTCCCACTATCTCGGGCTTCTCCGGCCCCACGACCCTGAAGGTAAATGAAACTGGCACATGGACAGTAAAAGCATCCGATCCCGAGGGACAAGTGTTGAGCTACTCCGTTTCGTGGGGCGACGAGGCGCAGACGGCGCAGGGACTCATGACAGCGCTCCCCGTCTTTACCCAGACGGCCACATTCACGCATGCGTACAGCTCTCCGGGAACGTACATGGTGACGGTCATTGCGCGCGATGTCGCGGGAAAGGAGGCGAGAGTGTCGATCACGGTGCAGGTGTCACGCGACACGACTGCCTGTACGCTCCAGTACGATCCTGTCTGCGGTCGTCCGCCCGGATGCAAGAGCTGTGCGGAAATGGGCTACACGGACGTCTGCCCCGCCATCTGCGCTCTTAAAACTCCGCAGACATATTCGAACCGTTGTTTCCTCGACGCAGCCGGGGCGAGCGTCATCCACGACGGGGCGTGCTATTCGAACGAACAATAAGTTGCGCGCCGACATATGCACAGCGCGCCGGCCTTAGGCCGGCGCGCTTGCTACACTCCCCACACCAATTCTCTACGTGTGGCCTTTTGTTGTTTAACCCCGGATTTATCCACGGGGAAGTATGGTAATGCTCTGTTGGCAGCATTGGTGTGGGGTATACTTTCCCCATGCGGAAAAGAGTCGTCCTTGTTCTTGCACCACTCCTTATCGTAGGCTTGTTCTCGTTCGTACACGCGCAAACGGCAAGTGAATTACAGGCGCAATTGAACGCACTTCTTCAACAGCTCGCGATCTTGCAAGGACAGCTCCAGACGCAGACCGGCTCCCCTAGTGCTATTCCGACCGCGACCGGTTCAGCCTACGGACCCTGTCCGACAATTACACGTACGTTGCGGCGGGGGATGTCGGGTTCTGATGTGACAGGATTACAGGCGTTCCTTGCGGGCGATTCGCGCATCTATCCGGAAGGGACGATCAGCGGCTACTTCGGTCACTTGACGGAAGCGGCGGTGCAGCGGTTCCAGGTGCGGCACGCTATTGTTTTATCAGGAACGCCGGAGACAACCGGCTACGGCGTGGTGGGCCCGAAGACGCGCGGTGTCATTTCAGGTGTGTGTAAACCCGGCAGCAGTGCGCAGACACCGACTCCTATCCCGCAGACGCCACTTCCCACCGCGAGCGGGAATTGTGTTTTCATTGGCGGCCAAGTTGCTTCCGGTGTCGCACAAACGTTCTATTCCGTCCAAAGCGCGCCCACTGGCTCCACCTGCGCCGCCTACGCGCAAACGCGCCAGTGCATCAACGGCACTCTTTCAGGAAATCCGACGTACCAGTATGGCATTTGCACGAATCCGGCAAGCGCTTGCACGCTCGACGGCGTCTCGATCGCCCAAGGAAGTACCTACACGTTCTTCTCGCGCAAGGATGTTGCCGTGAGTGAGTCCTGCGTGTCCTACGCACAGTCACGCACGTGCGAGAACGGCACGCTCTCCGGTTCGACGAACTACCAATATGCGAGCTGCGGTCCAGCGGCGGGTTCGACGAGCTGCACCATCGATGGCATCACACTGCAAACCGGCCAGTCGCGCACGTTCTACAAGGAGAAGAACGTTCTCTTCGGCCAGACCTGCGCACCATTCGGCAAGACGCGCGCCTGCACGAACGGCATACTCGGGGGCGACGTATCGTATCAATACGCGACCTGCACGGTCGCGGCAGCAGGCTCGTGCACGGTGGGGACGACGACAGTCGCGCATGCGCAGACGCGTGATTTCTATTCGCGCACCTCGGTTTCCTATCAGGAATCCTGCGCGACCCACAAGCAGTCGCGCACCTGCACCGACGGCGTCATATCAGGCAGCTCCTCCTACCAATTCCCCTCGTGTACGCAGATACCGGCGCGCACCTGTACCGTTGACGGCATCGAGGTGGCGCATGGCGCGAGCCATACGTTCTATACGGCGAACGTTCCGTCGCAGACGCCATGCCAAACCTTTGAATGCTGGAGGGATGATACAACTCAGCAAGGAACCTGCGCAGACATCAGCCAGAGCCGCACGTGCACTGACGGCACGCTCTCCGGTTCTACGCAGTACCAGTACGGGCAGTGTGCGCCCGTGGGGCAAAGGTGGTGCAAGTTGGACGGCGTCTATGTCCAGCACAATACGAGCCGTACGTTCTACACGTCTTCGACCGCGCCATTCGGGCAGTCATGCACGCAGCTTGGCCAGAGCCGCACGTGTCTCGATGGGACGATGCAGGGAAGCACGGCATACTCGCACGCGACGTGTACGACGGCCGCGCCCGCCTCTTGCACGCTCAATGGCGAAACGGTGGCACACAACCAATCCTATGGATTCTACTCGCGGGAGAGTGCTCCTGCGGGAGACATCTGCGACGCGTACAAGCAATTCCGCACGTGCTTCGACGGAACGCTCTCCGGAAGCGCATCGTTCAAATACCGCACCTGCTCGAACTCGACCGCATCGCTTCTGCGGCAGGCGAATCTTGCCGCTGCCTTGGCCGCGCTCAAATCCATTTTGCAATCACTGCTTAATGCGTGGGATTCGCTGTTCTAATGCGATACGTTGCGGATCTTTTCCGCGATCGTTGCAGCCTCGCCCTCGGCATAGCTTTTATGCGGCCAGAGCGTAAAGCCGTCTCCCTTGAAGCGGGGGATAAGATGGATGTGCGGATGCTCGACAACTTGCCCGGCATGTTCGCGATTATTCATCATGAGATTCACGCCGTCGGCATTCAGAGCTTTGTCGAGCATCGCGGCGACGACGCGTGCTGTTTCGCAGGTCACTGACCAATCGTCGGGTGCGATATCGAAGATGTTGGTCGAGTGTTGTTTAGGAACGACGAGCGCATGCCCCGGTGTGACGGGATACATGTCAAGGAATGCGAGCGTCTTTTCATCTTCATATACTTTGTACGACGGCAATTTGCCACGGACGATCTTGCAGAAGATGCAGTCTTTCATGGGGGCAGTATAGCAAACCAGCTCGAGCCCGCCTGGCTTATTTCGCGCCAAAATAGCCAGTCAGCGGCTCAACCCCGGCGAATTTTGAGGTCTTTGCGAACTTGCGCCCAATAAAATTACATGGTACAGTGCGGGTTCCTTCATCGGCATTGGGCCGGGAAGAGTTCTTTGGAGGTTGTTATGACGCTCAATATCCGCGTTGCCGACGACCAGTTCGGTGCATTCCATCGCAAAGTTGCCGCGATCGCCGACAGGCTCGACAAATCCCTCACCTTCGAGAAAGTCATGGACGCGCTTCAGCGCATCCACGACGGAGAGTTCGAGAAAACAACACCTCTTCAATCGCAGGCGGAGTCGAAACTCCTCGAACTCCTGACGACCGTCAGCCTTCCGGGCGCGAAGCGATTCGTCGCCTCGGAGAACTTCAAGGTTGACACCAGCCGCAAGGCCAAGGTGAAGATCGCCTGGATGGGCGACAACTTCAAGAAGCTCCTCACGAAAGTCGAGGAGGATGTTCCGGCGAGCGATCTGAAGATCCACAAGCTGACAAAGCCGTCGGTCGACAAGCCGATTCGGGACGAGCTCGGCGCGAAGCACAAAACGTACCTCGCCGATCTGTGGGCGATGCTGAAGAAGCAGCCGAACGGCGAAGAAGGCGACCTTCTCGTCGACGGCCGCGCTAACATCTTCTACATTTTTGATGAGGATGCCACGTCATGGGCGGTTGACGCCCGCTGGTACGCCGACGACGGCGGCTGGCGCTTGGACGCCAACTCCGTCTCGCGCCCGGGCAGGTGGTACGGCGGCTACCAGGTCGTCTCCCGCTGATTCTGAAGCTCTTAGAACTTTGGGCTTCTGACACTTTGACCCTCTGAAACTTCGCGCGAGCGGAGCTTCGGAGGGTCTTTTATTTTGATACAATCATGCGCGAGGATACTCTGGTGCGGCGGCCACGGCTTTCGCACAGTACCTCGAGCAGTTGCATTTCCAGAATCACTTCGGATACGTCTCAAGCGAGCGCGGATGCAGATGTTCAAAAAAGATATAGAATCGGTGCGCGGTGCCGGAGGACTTTGATGTCCCAGATTCGATACAGCCTTAAGAGCATTCGAGGGGCGGTGGCACAGAGGGCACCGTGCACAAAGCGACATGGGCGGTTAACGCCAACTGGAACGCCGACAACGGCGGCTGGAACTTGAACGCCAACTCCGTCTCGAACCCGAACAGGTGGAACGACGGCAACCAGGTCGTCTCCCGCTACTCTTTTCTTTCCCCGCCTTTGGGCGGGGTTTTTGCCACCAATCCTTTTCTCCATCCGCCGACCATCCGCCCCGCTTCTTCAATCGCACTTCCAAGCGAAGCGTACTGTGTGTTTGCGATACATTTGATTTCCCACGCGATCTGGAGGAAGAAACGGAGCAAATCAAGAGCGCGAACCGCCTTTCCAAGAAACGCGATTTTCGCTTCGTGGGACGCATATGTCGCTTCCCGCAGCGTTTCCATTACGGTGAGAAACAAAGAATCAATCTTTTCTCCGATACCGAACCGTTCCGTGCGATCCATATTGCGACGAATCGGAATCCAGAGCTTGTATGCGTTTTTCGTTTTTTCGATCACAGGCAACAACCTCGGTTGCAAAAAAGTCAGGGGGGGGGGCAGGATTCGAGGGGTGGGGGTTCGATTCACTCATACCTACGAGGATATCATCTCGCTCGAGAACTTACTCGAGGCGTGGAAGGAGTTCGTGCGCGGCAAGCGGAAGAAGAAAGATGTGCAGGAGTTTCAGTATCGTTTGATGGATAATGTGCTCGCGCTCCATCGTGATTTGGCGAATCAAACGTATGTGCACGGCCCCTACCATGCTTTCAATATCTCCGACCCAAGGCCGAGGAACATCCACAAGGCAACCGTGCGCGACCGCCTTCTGCACCACGCGCTCTATCGGAAGCTCTACCCCTTCTTCGACCGCACCTTCATCGCGGATTCGTACTCTTGCCGCAAGGGAAAGGGGACACACCGGGCGATGAATAGATTTCGCGCCTTTGCATACCAAGTTTCCCGCAATCACACACGTACTTGTTGGGTCTTGAAGTGCGATGTGCGAAAGTTCTTCGCTTCCATCGATCAAGGAACGCTTATGCACGTTCTTGCATTGTGCATTCGTGATGAACGCATCCTGGGGCTTATCGGCCGCGTGGTGGACAGTTTTGATTCTGGAATTGCAGGCAAAGGCCTCCCCCTCGGGAATCTCACTTCCCAACTCCTCGTAAACATCTACATGAACGAGTTCGACCAGTTCGTGAAGCACAGACTCAAAGCGAAATACTACGTTCGCTACGCCGATGATTTCGTGATTCTTTCGCATGAGAGGAAGTGGCTCGCAGAAATCCTGCCACGCGTGGCAGGATTTCTGCGAGCACAGCTAAAGCTCGAACTGCATCCCCGCAAAATCTCGATCAGCACCATCGCTTCCGGCGTCGATTTCCTCGGCTGGGTGCACTTCCCCGACCATCGGGTCCTGCGGAGGGCGACGAAGCGGCGGATGCTGCACAACTGCGCCGCGAACAGGGAGAACGAAAATGTCCTCACTTCGTATCTGGGATTGCTCTCGCACGGGAATGCACAGAAGCTCGGAGGTCAAATGTGCGGAATGGTAGAATCTTTGGATGATTTCGGATTTGGTGCAGACGCTTCTTCACAAGCGGGGAATACAAGACGCAGAGGAAGTGGAAAAATTTTTGAATCCTGATTTCGTGCGCGATACATACGATCCTCTTCTTTTAGAAGGAATGGAACGTGCTGTCGCGCGGATTTTTGCGGCGATGGCCGCGAACGAGCGGATCGCGATCTATGGTGATTTTGATTGCGACGGGATCCCCGGGGCGGCAGTTCTTTATGACACATTTCGAAAGATCGGGTATGAGAACATCGAGGTCTATGTTCCGCATCGAGATAGGGAAGGATACGGATTCCATACAGGAGCCATCGATGCGCTTGCCGAGAGGAATGTTGCACTCATTATTACGGTCGACGTAGGAACGACGGCGGTTGAGGCCGTTGCGCATGCGAAAACGCGCGGCGTCGACGTGATCATCACCGACCACCATGAAATCCAAGACGTGCTCCCCGATGCAGTTGCGGTTATTAATCCGAAACTGGGCGACTATCCATTTCGCGACCTCTGTGGTGCAGGAGTTGCGTGGAAGCTCGCGTGCGCACTTCTTAGAGAGGGCCGCAAAAGAGGCCCCGCCACATTTCTGGCCATTCCAGATGGCTGGGAGAAGTGGCTTCTCGACCTTGTCGCCATCGCGACGATTGCCGATCTTGTGCCGCTTCAGGGCGAGAACCGCGCACTGGTGCATTTTGGGCTCACCGTTCTGCGCAAATCGCCGCGGCGCGGCATCCGCGCGCTCTGCAATAGTACCCGCCTGCGGCAGCGCGAGCTTACCGAGGATGATGTCGCGTTCTCGTTCGCGCCGCGAATCAATGCCGCCTCGCGCATGGGCGAGCCCGAGCTCGCGTTCAAGCTCCTCACGACGAGCGATGCAGACGAAGCAGAAAAACTCGCCGCACAGCTTGAGTCCCTGAACCGGAAACGCCGTAGCGTCGTCGCATCAATCGTGCGCGAAGCGAAACAACGCATCAAAGCCCGCTACAAAGACGCTGATCATGTCGTCGTTCTCGGCGACACCGACTGGAAACCCGCCCTGATGGGCCTCGCGGCGAATTCCATCATGGAAGAGCGGGGCGGAGTTGTCTGCATGTGGGGGAGGGACGCGAATGGAAATCTCAAAGGCTCGTGCCGCTCCGACGGCAGTGTCTCGGTCGTCGAGCTCTTCGCGCGCGCGAAGGAGTCATTTGAAGAATTCGGCGGGCACCATGCCTCCGGCGGCTTTTCCATTTCCCATGAGACGGTGCACATGCTGCCGGAGATGCTCTCGCGCGCAGCAGCAGAACTTTCAGAGGGGATGAGGCAGAAAGAGAACGTGGAGCCCGACGCCGAACTCACGCTCTCCCAAATTTCCATTTCCTTCTTCCGCGATCTCTCGCGTTTGGCGCCATTCGGCGTGGGGAACCCGAAGCCGGTATTCCGCGTCCGAGAGACGGTCATCACCTTCGCGCGGCAGTTCGGGAAAGAGATGAATCATACCGAAGTGACCTTGGTGTGCTCCGAGAGCGGCGCGACCCACCGGGGCTTCCAATTCTTCAAGACGCCCTTGGATTTTTCTCTGCCGCCCTCACCGGGAGCGCGCGCAGACGTGCTTGCAACCCTGGAGCGGGACACGTTCCGGGGGCCCGAAATGCTCGCTCTGCGGCTTGTGGACATTTTGCACGCCAGATAAGAGACTGTGTTAGAGTAGGGACATGCAACCTCTTTCCGTGCGCGAGTGCCTCTCGTTCGGGTGGCATACGTTCATTAAGCGGCCATGGTTCTTTATCGGCGTCGTGATCTTGGTCGTTGTCGTCTCTAGCGTTCTAACCTCGATCGCGGATGCGTACCAGACGGGTGCGCTCTCACTCCTCCTCGTGCTCGTAGTCTTAGCTGTGAACATTCTCATCGAAATGGGACTGGTCTCATTCGCGCTCAAGGCGCATGAAGATGTCGAGAAAGCGACTCTTCACGATCTTTGGCATCCCACGTCGTTCTGGAAATACGTCGGTGCGAAGATACTCGTCGCACTCGTCGTTCTTGTAGGCCTCGTCCTTCTCATTATCCCCGGCATCATCGCGGCCTTGGCGCTTCTCTTCTCGACATACCTCGTCATTGACCGCGGCTTGGGCCCGATCGAGGCGATGAAGGAGAGTTTGCGCATCACCAAGGGCAATCGATGGAAGCTGTTCCTTCTCGCGCTCTCCATCGTGCTCATTAATATCATTGGTGTTCTCGCGCTTATCGTGGGACTTTTGGTGTCGATTCCCGTTTCTGTGTTTGCGGTCGTGCACGCGTACCGCATGCTCGAGCACCAGGCAAGCGAAGTAGTGGCCGCTCCTGCTCCGGCGACGGCGTGACGTGGTAAGGTTGAGGCGTGTCTGACGTAATTATCTATACCGATGGGGGGGCCAGAAACAATCCCGGACCGGCCGGGGTCGGTGTTCTCATCTATGAGAGTGGTCGGAAGGTCGCCGAGCTGAAGAAGTTTCTCGGCAGCCAGACGAACAACTGGGCGGAATATGAAGCACTTGTACTCGCTTTAGAAGAGGCAAAGCGGCTAGGGCTTGCCGGTCGCGAATGTGAGATACGGATGGATAGCGAACTCGTCGTGAAGCAAATGCGCGGAGAATATCGCGTCAAGGAGCCGTCGCTCAAACCCCAGCACGCCAAGGTGAAGCAGTTGGTTGCCGATTTCGCCGCCGTGCGCTTCGTGCACGTCCCGCGCGAGGAGAATAGGGAGGCTGACCGTCTGGTGAATGAGGCGATTGACAGCGGTGTACAATAAAATCCATGGCGGATGAATTGAAGGTGGTGCACATCGTGGAGCCGGAGCGGCCAGGGAAAGCGGTGATACTCACGACGCCGAAGAAGGCGGTCGCAGGTTTTCTCGTTTTTCTCCGCGAGCGCGGCGTGATGGGCCTAGCCATCGGCTTTATCCTCGGTTCCGCGGTCCAGCGGGTCGTTACCGCGTTCGTGAACGACCTCGTGAATCCGTTTGTCGGCATTCTTTTAGGCCGCGCAGATGGCATTAAGACATTTGCCATTGGGCCATTCCTTATCGGCGACTTTATCGCCGTCGCAATCGATTTTCTCATCCTTGCCGCCATTATCTTTTTTCTTTTCAAAGGTTTGGGGCTTGAGAAGTTAGACAAGCCCAAGAACTAACCCCACACTTTCTTTCGCTACATCGAGAGCTGTTGCAGTACGCCCAAGAAAATTTACTACTATGCACTGACGTTCCTAGAAAGTGAGGGGCCAAAGTTTAGTGCTGGGTAAGCCTAAACAATAAAAGATAGAGGGCCGCGCGATGCGCGGCCCTCTCTGGTAGTTGACGATTCCTTGCCGATGAGCGTTAGATGACGTCTGCCTCGGCCATGACGACTTGCTCGTCGCCATCTTCTTCGTCAACGGCAGCCGACTCGGTCTCGAAGGGCATAGCCGTCACTTCAGCCGTCGTCCCAATGGGGAGCTTCTGCAGAAGAACGGGCTCTTGGTCGCCGACGAACTTCACGGAATCGCGATGCATCATCGAGGGGCGGCGCGGCTGCACGAAGAGAGCTTCGCGCGGCTCTTTGTCAGGCTCTTGAACAGCGAGACGCGTGCCGGGCTTGAGGCAGACGGCCTCGTCGACGGCGCCGTTCTGTTCGGTAAAGCCGTTGGTCCCAGTGGAGAAGTGCGTGAGCACAAGCCTGTCGCCTTTTCGAGCGTTGCGGAATCGTGCCGATTCCAAGGAAAAGTCACACATCGCTTTCGTTCCTTTTGTTTCGGTTTCACTATAGCTGCCCGACCAAACACGGTCGCGCAACTAAAAACACTATATCACTTACCTGGTATCCTTTCAACCAATGCACACACAGATATTCTGGGCTATCACCGCAGGATTTTTGCTCGGTGTCTTTGCGCGAACAACCGTCCCGTTCGGGTGGTGGAGCATTGCTTTTTTCGCAGTGGTCGCGGGTACCCTTTTGGCCACGGCACTTGCCGCGCGCGCGAATGCGCGCGCGGCGCTCCTCTGTGCTGTTGCACTCCTCGCATTCGCGGGAGGCGCGGCGCGCATGCACGGGGGAATTATCGAAAGTGATCCGATGCTCGACGCGCACGTCGGCGAGGAAGTCGTCATCGAAGGCGTGGTCGCCGACGAGCCGGATGTGCGGGAGAATAACGTGCGCATTCCGGTGCGCGTCGAGAGCGTTGCGAGCACAACTTTCGAAAGCAGCATTTCGGTTCTCGTTATTGCGCCACTCCACACTGATGTTGCCTACGGAGATGTGATGCGTGCCGAAGGAGAACTCGAAACGCCGGAAAAGTTCGAGACTGGCGAAGGACGCACCTTTGATTATCCGGGTTATCTCGCTAAGGACAGGATTCTGTATCAGATGTCGTTCGCGCATGTCGAGCGGACGGGAATAAACAAGGGAAATATGCTGAAGGCGTGGGCTATCTGGTTGAAGCAAAAGTACCTTGGTGGTCTCACGCAGTCGCTCGCCGAGCCGCAGGCGGGGCTCGCGGGCGGCATCACCGTCGGCGACAAGCGCGGGCTTGGTGAGGAGTTGTCGGAGACGTTCCGTATCGTCGGCCTCACGCACATCGTCGTCCTCTCCGGCTACAACATCATGGTCGTTGTCGATGCCTTGATGAGATGGCTGTGGCGTGCGCCGCAGACACTTCGGCTTTCGCTTGGTGTCTTCGTCGCTTTCTTTTTCGCAGCGATTACCGGATTTGCATCGGCCTCAAGCCGTGCCGCGGCAATGGCGACGATTGCTATCATAGGGAAGGCGACGAATCGTACGTATCTTGCCTCGCGTGCGCTCGCGTTCGTCGCGACAGGGATGGTGCTCTGGAATCCGTACGTCTTGGTCTTCGATCCCGGATTCCAACTCTCGGTCATCGCGACCGCTGGTCTTATTGTATTTTCTCCAGTGCTCGAATCACGTCTCGTATTCGTCCCCACAAAGTTTGGCTTGCGCGAGATCGCTTCTGCCACAATCGGGACGCAACTCGCCGTTCTCCCGCTTCTCTTGTATCAAAACGGCATGCTCTCGATTTTTGCGCTGCCGGTGAACCTCATCACACTCGTCGTCATCCCATGGGCGATGCTGCTCTCCGCAATCGCGGCACTTTTTGGGCTTATCTCCAACATCATTGCGCCACTCTTCGGTTTTCCAGCCTACCTCCTCCTTTCGTATGTCATCTACGTTGCAAAAGGCTTTGCGACATTGCCGTTTTCGATGCTTTCAATTCCCGCATTCTCCACACTCTGGCTTGCACTTATCTATCTCGCACTTTTTGGAGTGCCCATCTTCAGGCGCTTTGTGCCTTCGCGAAACGCTCCTCCACCACCTTCCAATTGAGATTCTTTAAAAAGGCGTCGATGTGCTTCGCTTTTTCGGCGGGGACGTAATCAACCATGTACGCGTGCTCCCACATGTCCATGGCAAGGAGAATCTCCACATCGGCGAGCATGCCGAGTTCGTGATCAACCGTCCACCACACGTGCGGTTTTTTGCCCCTCGCATCCCACGCCAAGGTGCACCAGCCCGAGCCGCGCGACATACCGACGCCTTTGAAATGTGCAATAAATTCATCCCACGAGCCATATTTTTCGGAGAGGGCGCGGCCCAAAGCGCCTTCGCGAGGCTCGGCGCTCGGCCCAACTTCCAGTTGGGGAAAATAAAACTCGTGCATGCGCATGCCGTTAAACTCAAATCCCATTCGCCGCCGCACACTCTCTATCGCGAATTGGTATTTCTGCGGGTCTTGTTTCGTAAGATCAAGAATCTGCTCGCGCAAAAGGTTCACGTGCTTCACGTATCCCTGATAGAGCCCGAGGTGCACATCAATCTGTTTTTGCGAGATGCCATCGAGCGCGGGAATAGTGAACGTTTGTGCAGTGTAGGGGTTCATAGGCGGTTCTAACGAGCGATTCTTTCTAATTCTTCCACATCATCGGGGAAATCGCCCTCAAAGTTCTTAAGCAGAAATCTTGCTGCTTCTTTGTTCTTGCTGGTTATAACGGCGTGCACGACTTGTTCTCTCACGAAATCATCGGGAGTCAGCTCTGAAGTCAGGGCGATGTTATCATCTGCGTCGAGAGGTTGTCCACGATTAATTTTATTGAGGACCTGATTGAGTCTGTCCTCATGTCGTTTGCGCTCCCTCTCGTCAGGATTCGATGGTCCTCCTGGATCTTCAGGACTGCTCATGCTGCCGAGTATAGCATAGGCATAGTATGATTTTGTGGTGAATAAAAGCGCAAAAATCCTCGGTGTAACACTTCTCGTACTAATTGTCCTTATAGTCTGCATTTGGTATGCAGTCGTACGCGAAGGGCGAGGAGGGAAGCTCACGGTTTCGTTCCTTAATATCGGCCAAGGCGATTCTATTTTTATTGATGCGCCAAGCGGGCGGCAGGTTTTGATCGACGGTGGGAAGAATCGGAGTGTTCTGCGGGAGCTCTCAAAGGTGATGCCGTGGTATGACCGCACGATCGACGTTGTTATCGCGACGCATCCAGACCAGGACCACATCGGCGGATTGCCCGATGTTCTTGCGCGCTACAAAGTCTCACGTATCGTCGAATCGAGCGTGAAGGACGAAGAGGGGACTGATGCAGCCGCGCTCTCAAGCGCGGCTGCAAAGGAGACGGGAAAAGGTGCACAGCGACTCATTGCCGAGCGCGGTCAGATTATCGATCTTGGCGCAGGTGCGTATATTGAAATTCTTTTTCCCGATCGACCAGTGCCGAATATCGAAACCAATACCGGCTCCATCGTTACGAGGCTTGTCTATGGCGACACCTCTTTCATGCTCACGGGAGACTCGCCGCAATCCATCGAGAAGTATCTTGTGAAGCTTGATGCCGACCAACTTGCGTCAAATGTTCTCAAAGCAGGACATCACGGCTCGCGCACGTCTTCGAGCGAGCTCTTTGTCGGCTTTGTCGCGCCGAAATATACTGTTTATTCGCGCGGCTGCGACAATCGGTACGGACATCCGCACAGCGAAGTCGTCGAACTCCTCGCAAAATTCAGAATACCGACGCTCGATACTTGCACGAGCGGCACAATCACGTTCGTTTCCGACGGAAAAACCGTTGTGCACAAATGAATGGACTTTTTCTGAGGAAGGTCTAGGATTCGCCCTCGGATCGCCCAAAGAAGAAACCGCAGAGGAAATAAGCCGGAAGGAGAGAAAATCATGACACAGAGCGTGTTATGGGCAGTGGCGCTCATGATGGCCACCACCTTCATTGCGGGGATTATCACCGCCCCCTGGTGGTATCATTGAGACGCGCAAAGACCGCCCGACGTTCGCCGGACGGTCTTCTCTTTTTCTTAAATGTTACTTAACCAAATCAGCTTCTCGGAGTGTGAGGTATATGCCTCGCCCAGCACCAACTTTGGTTTGGTTGAGAGAAACTTCTACTGACTCTGTGTTCCAAATAGAAAAACATTTTTTTAATACCTACATTCTTGGCGCGTCTCAACAAAAAGGAAACCAAAGTTGGTGCACGGACTTCGGCACGGACTATGTGCACATTTCGAGCATGCAACTTACTTCACCAACCCAGCTGTTCGTAACGTTTGATAAATGCCTCGCTTCTTCATCGTCTTCAGGCCTTTGGTCGAGACGTTGACGGTGACTTTCCTATTGAGCTCGGGTACGAAGATAGTCTTTTTCTGAAGATTCACCTGGCGGCGGCGGGCGCCGGTCGGTGTGAATTTCGTCGCACGCGTGCGGTTCGAGTAGCCGCCTCCGACGCGGCTCTTTTTGCCAGTGATGACGCAATCTCGTGCCATATAAGGGCGTTATGGTACCATTGTGCGACTATCTATGCAAATCGAGTCAGCACTTCTTCTCGTCGTCGTTGTCATGTTCTCAGCTGTGATCCATGAAGTGATGCATGGCTATGCGGCGGACAAACTCGGCGATCCGACCGCCCGCTATGCGGGGCGGCTCACGCTCAATCCCATCCCGCATATTGATTTCTTCGGTTCCATAATCTTGCCTTTTATTACGGTGTTCTCGACAGGTTTCTTTTTCGGTTGGGCAAAGCCCGTGCCATACAATCCCTATAATCTGACACGTGCTCCTTACTGGGGTGAAGCCATCGTTGCCGTCGCGGGCCCTGCTTCGAACCTTGCTATCGCACTCTTTTTCGGACTCATCATCCGAGCGAACGTGCTGCCGATCGCAAATGAGATATGGTTCTATGTTATCGCCATTAACATTTCACTCATGACACTGAATCTCATTCCTATTCCGCCGCTAGATGGCTCGAAGATCCTTTCAGCTCTCCTGCCGCGCGGACTCTCACGAGGCTATGATCAACTCCGTGCGCAGTTGGAGTTCAATCCGTTGTTGGGCCTCGGTATTGTAATTCTCTTTATCATGGTTCTTGGCGGGACGTTTGGCTCATTTGTATATTCAGTCGCGCGATTTCTTGCAGGCATTTAGATCAGGCAATCCACAGCTGGCCATTGCAAGGCGCACGAGCGCATCTAAGATTAGCGAATCCGAATCAGCATGATTCGGTAGAACGCAGAGAGGTATCTGAAATGAAAAGGTTAACTGTTCTTTTATGTGCGCTGACGGCGCTGCCATTGGTCGCACTGAGCCAAGAGGCAGTGATCGTCATAGAGCGTTGGACGATCGTGCAGTACGGCGAAGTCGCCCGCGATCTCAAGCCGTTACCGCCTGGATACCAGCATTTCGCGCCGGTGTCTGCTGAAGTCTCTTCGCAGCGTTATTCGAGCGACGGCGTAGTCGTCTGCAGTACTGAGGAGCAGGCAATCTCCTTCGGTAAGCGTCTTGGACCGAAGTTTCTCTATACGCCAGAGAAGGCCTACAGGGAAGTCAATCGGCTCAATCATGACACCCTTTGTGGGTACGTGAACGGCCGCATCTACACCCCGATCGAGTACGCCATCCGAGGTGACGATGTGGAGCAGAAAATACTCCTCATCAAGGTCGTCGACGAGTACGGACATATCTACTATCTCGGCACTCCGTACAAAACCTGACGCACTGAAGTCTGTCTATAAAAAATACAGACCGGTCGCCGCTTCCGTTAAAGCGGCATTTTCAATCTCATCCCCATTCCGCCTCTCGACGGCTCGAAAGTACTCACTGCCATTCTTCCTCTGAACCTGCGCGTGAGTTATGACCAGTGGCGGATGCGCATGGAATACAATCCCTTCCTCGGCATGGGGCTCGTCCTTCTCATCATCCTCGTCGCAGGGGACCTCTTTGGGAATCTCATCTACACGATCGCCCAGGCCGTCGCGGGAATCTAACGGCCGCTTATTCGAGTAGGCGCCGCTCGTATTCGATGAACATATTCCGATGCTGTTCCTTGGAGGGCGGCTCGAGCCATTCGCGGGTCTGAAGCTCGAGGACGCGTATGCCGAGGCGAGCGAATTCTTTTTGCACCGAAGGATATGAATCCGGATTGCGGACGATATGCGCGAGCGCGCTGAAGATGCCGGCCTGATCATCGGGCATGCGATGCGGTTCGAAAGCACGTTCGCCTTGTCGTTCCGGAAGAGACATGCGGATGATGAGCCCCGGCAGGAGCGAAACCTCTTCTGATCCTTGGACACTCGGCGCTCGCAAGCTGCTCATATATTTGAGTTCGATCGAAACATTTCTTCCGCGAGCATCCTTCAGGGAGATCGTCGTCTCTTTCGCTTCGGTGCCGTCTTCTCCCTGCGGATTAAGGCGCGAGAGCGCTCGGCTGAACAGCGCTTCGGATATCGCGTTGTTGACTTCTTCCGGCTCGATCTTGCTCACCAAGTCTTCGATCTGGTCGCGATATAACTCGACAGTTGCTTTCCGAAGCGAATCGTATCCTGCGCCGATGATGGGCACTCTCGCGAGCGGCTTTTCAGCCCCCTCGTCTTCGACTTTGAGAAAGCCGACCGCTTCGTAATCGCGCAGCACCTGCCTCATTTCTGTAAAAGGATGTTCGACGAAATCTATCGTATTCTGACCGGTGAGCTCGAGCGCCGTGAGCGCTTCACGGGGCGAGGCATCGCGCTCGTGGATCACCTTATTCTGGAACGCGAATACAATCTTGTCTCCGGGGCTGCTTCTGCCGAGCTTTTCTTTCCGAGTCACAGGATCTCCTTTGGTGTTTACCAGCCAGAACAGATGCTGCAGCAGTTCTCCCGGATTCAGTTTGCGGCACTCATTCCTGATCTCATCGAGATTATAGTATTTACCAGGCTCTTCGTGGCGGAACTTCTCGAATGCCATGCCCGCAGTATACACATTTGGAATCGGCTACGTATCTGATAGATTGCGGATAGCGGAATCAAAAGTGTGGCGTCGAACCCAAAGGAGAGGTCATGCCAAAAGTCATGAAACCCGCGCGAATGGCGGCAGTACGGAAGAAAAAGCCGACCCGAGAACGCCTGAAGCAAGCTATCGCGAAAAGCCAGTCGAAGAGTTTCTATGTACGGGATAATCGCGTGTTCTTTCGCAATCGGGAGCTTCTCTTCGCGGGCGATCCGCCGAGCGACGCCCCCGAGAAAGAACTGCTCAAGGCATATCCTATCGAGGGCGGCCGCAATGCCATGACGGCCAAAGAGGTGGCACGATTCGTTGCGAACATATTGAATCGAGCCGTACCGGCTTGATGTCCCGTGGGGGGCCCGCGACGGCAGTCGCGGGCCCATATTTTAAGCCGAAACTTGCGTTGAGAGAGAGGGCATAGTACACTGCTGGAGCGCTGAAAAGCGCGTTTTTTGTAGAACATGTCCACGATCAACCAATTGGTACGGAAGGGGCGCGGCAAGCGCATCTACAAGTCCAAGACCGGCGCACTCGGTCGTGGTTTTAATACGCTTGAGAATCGTCCGACCTACTTCAACTCGCCCTTCAAGCGCGGTGTCTGCACGCGCGTGACGACGAAGACCCCACGCAAGCCGAACTCGGCTATCCGCAAGATCGCCCGCGTCCGCCTCTCGAACGGCATGGAGATCACCGCCTACATTCCAGGCGAAGGGCACAACCTCCAGGAGCACTCGGTCGTCCTCGTGCGCGGTGGTCGTGTGAAGGACATCGGCCTTCGCTACACTATCGTGCGTGGGAAATTGGACACGGCAGGCATCGAGAAGCGTCGCCGCGGCCGCTCGCTCTATGGTGCGAAGAAGCCAAAGGCTGCAAAATAGGTGATAGGTTCTAGGTGCCAGGTTTTAGGGAAATACCAAAATACAAAAATCTAAATACAAAAACCATGCGCAGACCAGTCAAAAACAGAAACATGCCTGAACCGGATGCGGTCTACGGCTCGGTGAAGATCTCCAAGCTCATCAACTACGTGATGGAACGCGGCAAAAAGGACACTGCCCGCAAGATTGTCTACAAAGTGATGGACGAGCTCAAGAAAGAAGGCGACCCAGTCGCGTACTTCGAACAGGCGCTCGAGAATGCCGCGCCTTCGGTGGAAGTCCGCTCTCGCCGCGTTGGTGGCGCCAACTACCAGGTTCCGCGCGAAGTTCGTCCGGAACGTCGCCTCGCACTCAGCCTGCGCTGGATGGTCCAGGCTGCAGAAGGCACGAAGGGGAAGCCGATGGCGGAATCGCTCCTCAACGAAATCAAAGCCGCGCATAAGGGGGAGGGTGCTGCAGTCACTAAGAAGGAAACTACTCACCGAATGGCGGAGGCTAACAAGGCATTCGCGCACTTCGCGTGGTAGGTTGCGCTCGTATAGCAGTGGCTGTGTAGGGTCGCTGTCTGCCGTTGCTACGGCAGCGCTCCCTCTCGGCCCGTCGGCATGCGAGAGACCTTACACACCCGCTGCCACCACTCGCTTTTGTTTTTTAGAAAATCAAAACGGCACCGAGCTTTTTCGGTGCCGTTTTCTTATCAGACAAAATTAGTGTGTTTTGTCCGGTTTGAGCGGCGGCAGTGCTACTGCAAACGGAAGCCATTCGATATCGTTTTTGAACTCCATTGCCGTAAGCGCGGTCGCTTCAACGGCTTTTTGCGCAACCCAGTGGTTGCCAAGCTCATCGGTTGCGAACGTTCTCGGCTCTGCGCCTGTGAAGATAACGAATGCCGGCTGACATTGTAGTTTCTTGACCAGGCGTCGTTCGTTCCGCGTAAGGGCGTTCATGTCAATGCCTTGTTGTGCCAGTCGACGTTCGATGCGTCGATCCATGTATGCTTGGTTTTCAGGCGATATCAGTTCAAAACCAAGTTCGCGTAACCGCTTCGCGTATCGAGATTCTCTCTGTGTCATCGGGCACCTCCTTCTTCTTGCCAGAAAATAGCATAATAAAGCTTGATTTTCTAATGCTTCGTAATTTTTGGCGTTCTGACGTACCATGTGAGTATGGCGAAAGAGGTGAAGATCGGCGGGGGATGGAAGGAAAAGCTGGAAGAGGAGTTCGGGAAGGAGTATTTCAAGGATAAAAGTGTCAGGAACTTTTTTGCCGGCACCTCTTTCGTGGTATGAAGGAGGGGAATAGTCGTTGTAGGATCATCACGATATGTCTGAAGAATTGAAACATACTCAGCGATTTGAATCGTCTGAGCGACCAAAAAAACTCTATCGGGCTTTCACAATGCATCCTAATCAGCTCACGAATGAAAAACTGCGAGAAACGTTAAAGCCTGGCACTCAGGCCGCAGACGATCCAACCAGAATAGGTGACGGAAACGAGCTCGGCGTGTACATGTCCACTAACCCGACTATGGTGGAGCAGGTATATGCGCACGGAGGAAAATTAGCGGGGCTCTCTATTCCCGTAGCCCGATACAAGGATAGACAGGGGGGTATGCATATGGGCATACAACTTCCGAGCTGCGGTGTTGTCTGTGAAATAGATACAACCGGACTTAGTATACGAGAGCCCAAGATGATCCAAGCCCTAGAAGGACATTACAATAACGGATTTCAGGGACATGAATGGATCGCTGACAATATCCCACCCGACCATTACAAAATTCGTAAGCTGACACTTTCTGATCATCCTCATGACAAGCGCCAAATAATAATTGATGTGGAACATTCCACCCCTGAAGCGCTCGATGATGCAATTGAGCGAATACAACAAGAATTTAAACAACGAGAACGTGAAGCACGTATATTTAAAGAATTTATGGATTCACTTTCAGATCATGAACGCTTCAATAGTTATATATGGGAGAAAAAATGGCAAGAAAGAAAATAGCACGTTGCTCCATACAAAGTATCGCGTACCATGGTACGTATGGCAAAAGAGGTGAAAATCGGCGGAGGGTGGAAGGAAAAGCTGGAAGAGGAATTCGAGAAGCCGTATTTCAAGGAGCTCACCGACTTCGTACGCGACGAATATCAGATAACGACCGTCTATCCGGAGCCGAAGAATATCTTTCGTGCGTTTGATTTGTGCCCGTTTGATGACGTGAAAGTCGTGATTCTTGGGCAAGACCCGTATCACGGCCCGAAGCAGGCGAACGGGCTTTGTTTTGCGGTGAATCCCGAAGTAAGGCCGCCGCCATCTTTGCAGAATATTTTTAAGGAGATCGAGGATGATTTGGGGCACGAAGTGAGTGGTTCGACGAAGCTCACCATAAATCACGACACCGACCTCTCGCGCTGGGCGAAGCAGAGCATTTTGCTTCTCAATGCCACGCTTACAGTGCGCGCCTCA
>JBBTXY010000015.1:0-6460 GCA_038062075.1 Patescibacteria group bacterium | reverse complement strand
ACTCTACCTCTCGCGCATCGCCGACAACCTCTCGACCATGTTAAAAAGCGGGATACAAATGCTGCGCGGCTTGGAGATTACGGGAACGGTCGTTGAGGATCCGACCTACGAGCGCGTGCTCGCTGAAGCGGCGCTTGAGGTGAAGGGGGGCCTGCCGGTCTCCGAAGCGCTGCGAAAACACCCAGAAATTCCCGGTATTGTCGTCGCCATGATCAAGATCGGCGAGGAAACGGGCAATATGGGGAATATCCTTGACTCGATCGCGCGTTTTTACCGCCGTGAAGTGAATAATGCGGTGGACACACTGGTCTCTTTGATCGAGCCCTTCATGATCGTGGCACTTGCCGTGGGTGTTGCCATCCTTCTTGCCTCGGTCTTGGTGCCTATTTACAACATCGCAAGTAGTATTTAGCAGCCTGCCCATGCGGCAATTTTGCCTTCTTTCGTTTTTGTGTTGAGAAGCGCCAAGGTTAAGGAAGTTGATTGTCTGCAACAACGTGGAAAGCGGGCGATTTTTTTGTTTCTCTCAACAAAGGCAAAATTGACGCTGGGGGTTATACACAGCCCCAGGCTGTACATCTCGCGTAATGCCGTATGATAATGCTAACGCACATAAATAAGCGTACTCACGTGAAATTATTTAGTAATTCCTCATTATTTATGCATACTCGTACTTCCCACGGCTTCACCTTGATCGAACTTCTCGTCGTGATCGCTATTATCGGTATCCTCTCCTCGGTCGTTTTGGCATCCCTCAACAGTGCGCGCCGCAAAGGCAGGGATGCACGCCGCATCTCCGATGTGAAGCAGTTGCAGCTTGCGCTGGAGCTTTTCTACGACAACAACTCAAGCGAATATCCTGATGCACTTTCGTCGCTTGCACCGACGTATATTTCTGTTGTTCCCACCGACCCGCAGTCAGGTTCGTATTCGTACGATAACCTCACGAGCGCTGGTGCGTCATGTGATGTCGGGACGGGCGTCTGTGCGAACTACGTTATTGGCGCAACACTCGAGGACGGCTCGAACCCGGTCTTCAACCAAGACATCGATGGTACGGTCGGGAGCCTCACCTGTACAGACCCAATGTACTGTGCGCAACCATAACAACTGCCATTGTTATCGATTAACACGATACTTATAATCATATGACAACACGTTCCTCCCGCGGCTTCACCCGAACGCACGAGAAACCTCATGTGGCGGGCTTCACCTTGATAGAACTTCTCGTGGTGATCGCCATTATCGGTATCCTCTCGTCAGTCGTCTTGGCGTCCCTCAACAGCGCGCGCCGCAAGGGCAGGGACGCACGCCGCATCTCCGATGTGAAGCAGTTGCAGCTTGCGCTGGAATTGTACTTTGATGCGAACCAATCGTATCCGTACGCGTCGGTCGCATTTCCGGCGGTCGCTTCCTCATCGGTCTTAATCTCAAGCGGCTATATCTCGGCCTTGCCGCAGGACCCCTCGACGCTCTCGAATTACTCGTATGCGGCGCTCCAAACGGACAACTCGACCGCGTGTACTTCAGGAACGTGCCCAGGATACGTGATCGGCACCAGTCTCGAAGGTGGCGCATCAGCCATTCCCCAGGGAGATTTGGATGGCACGATCGGGGGCATTGATTGTACCGATCCATTGTACTGCCTCCGTCCCTAGTGGCTATTTTTCGATATAAACCGCGCGCCTCGGGCGCGCGGTTTGTTACAATACGCGGATGCTTCTTGCAGTTCTCGTATGGGGATCGCTTGGACTCATCATCGGAAGCTTCACTAACGTCCTTATTCTTCGGCATGGCCGCGCGTCCATTATGGGCCGCAGTGCGTGCCCGTACTGCATAAGGGAGCTCGCATGGTACGAGCTCGTACCGGTTATCTCGTGGCTCCTTTTGCGCGGCCGGTGCCGGACGTGCGGCACGCGGATATCGTTGCAGTACCCCATCGTCGAGCTCCTCATGGGAGGATTATTTATCGCAGTGGGGCTTGCGCCGGTCCCCCTCGTCATTCGCATCATAGGGTGCGTGATTGTGCTCTTCCTCGTCGCGATCGCGGTATACGATCTTCGGCACACCATCATGCCGGACAGCTGGGTCTATAGTTTCGTGGCGCTCGCGCTCGCGAGTTCCATTCTCAGTAGGACGTTTGAGGGGGGAGTACCAACCTCCTCTCTTTTTATGTTGTTTCTTTCGGGACCCATCGTTGCATTTCCTCTCTGGTTTTTGTGGCGTATCTCGGGAGGAAGGTGGATGGGCTTCGGGGACGTAAAATTCGCGCTTGGCATGGGCTGGCTTTTGGGAGCGTGGTACGGATTCGTCGCGCTCACGCTTGCCTTTATCATCGGCGCACTCGTGGGTGTCTTCGTACTGCTGCCGTTGGAGCATTACCTACGAGCGTGGCGGTGGCTCAAAGCGGGCTTTACCCCTACACCATTGGTGTCTTTGCTTCCGTTTTTCGGATCATTTAGGAGCATGGCGTCGTCTACTTCTCGTGCTCAAAATGAAAAGCTTATACCCAAAGACAGCAAAAAAATGAAGACACCAATGGTGTCTGGGTTTACAATGAAGAGCGAGGTGCCATTTGGGCCGTTTTTGATACTCGCTACCATCATTCTATGGCTTTCCGTTTTGTACGCATACGATCCCATTCTGAGCTTACCCGAGGCTTCAGTCTTCTGGAACTTCTCGTCGTGACCGGCATCTTCATGGTGCTCTCGACGATCGTGCTCTCGACAAATGCGCGTTTTGGGAGCGTCATCGTCCTTAAGAACCTCGCGCATGACATGGCGCTCACCATCCGTCAGGCGCAGGTCTATGGCATCGCGGTGCGCCGCTACGAAGGTGCCAATTTCGATGTCGGCTACGGCATGCATTTCACGCTTCCTGCAGAAGGAAACCTAAGCACCTATGAGCTTTTTGCCGATGCCATCGAGAATGGCGTCTATGACCCCGGCGAGACCATCCAGTTGACGACCATTGCCGGAGGCTATCGCATTGTGGATATCTGCGCGCGTGAGGCAGCGACTGGTATCCCGATTTGCGGGGTACAGGAAATCAACATGGTATTCCGCCGTCCGGAGCCCGACGCCTGCATCAACGGCTCCATAAATGCAAATGGCACATGTGTTTCCTCCGACGATCAAGTGACCATCATTATCGAATCAAACCGCGGCGACCGCGCGGAAGTCGTTGTCGAAGCGTCAGGCCAGATTTCCGTGCATTAGTATGAATCAGCTTCGAGCTTCGAGCTTCCAGCGGCGAGATCAAAATGCACATGCGGGCGGCGTCGCAGCTCGCAGCTCATCACTCGCAGCTCAAAGAGGCTTCAGCCTCGTCGAGATGGTGGTCGCGGTTGCGCTCTTCGCCATCATCATGCTGGTCGCCGTGGGGGCGCTGCTCTCTCTCGTCGATGCGAACCGCAAAGCGCGCGCACTCGAATCAGTCATGAACAATCTCAACGTCTCCTTGGATAGTATGGTGCGGGCGATACGCATGGGAAGCCACTACAACTGCAGGGGAACCTTGATACCGGATCCGGGCATAGGAGCGGATTGCTCGAGTGGAGGTACGCTCTTTTCGTTCGCGCCCTATGGGGCGGACTCTTCAGAGCAGTCGGAGCGTGTCGTGTATGAATTCCAGGACGGGCGTCTCTATCGCTCCAAGGACGGGGGGCTCAACTCGATCGCGATTACGGCGCCTGAAGTCCTCATCGAGGATATGCAGTTCTATACTATCGGCACGGTGCAAGGTGATGTCATGCAGCCGAAGGCGGTGATCGTCGTGAAGGGTTCGGCGGAGGCGGAAAACGCGAAGAGTCGGACAACCTTCTACATCCAAGCCACGGCCGTACAGCGTGTACTTGATATATGAAGAATAGCTTTCAGGTATCAGCTTTCAGCTTCCAGCAATATGTGCGCTACTGTCGCACGCGGCTTTTGCATTTCCTGAAAGCTGAAAGCTGCCAGCTGAAAGCTACCCCGGGGATGACCCTGATCGAGACTCTGGTTGCAGTTACCATCCTCACGGTTGCGATTGTCTCCCCGATGTCACTCACGATCCAGTCGCTCTCGGCCTCGTATTATGCGCGCGACCAGGTCATCGCGTTCAATCTCGCGCAAGAAGCGATCGAATCCTTACGCTCCATCCGCGACGGGAACATCCTCCGCATCGCCTACGACCAACCGGACCCTGAGTGCAACCCGATGACGTTGTTGTGCAAAATACCCATTGGTGTCCCTTTCATTATTGACGCGCGCGACAACGCGATCACCAGCTGCACGGGCGAATGCCCACCCCTGCAGACCGACGGCGACCTCTATGGCTATGAACTGGGTTGGGGCGATACACGTTTCCGGCGCACCGTTCAGACGGAATTCGTGGAAGGAACACAGGACGAGATACGCATCTCCGTCACCGTGACATGGCAGGCAGGTCCTCGCCAGGAACGCACCTTCACGCTCTACGAAAATCTCTATCGGTGGGTCGAGGACGGCAGCATATGATAAAACAGCTTCTAGCTTCGAGCGTCCAGCTTCTAGGGAAATGCAAAGATGCGTTTTGTATTCGTGCTGAAAGCTGCAAGCTGAAAGCTGCAAGCTCCGAAAGGGGATTCACTATTCTCCTTGCGGCCTTGGTTGCATCACTGGTCTTGACGCTCGGTATCTCTGTCTTTTCCATCGCCCAGAAACAGGTCGTGCTCTCGTCTCTCGGGAGAAGTTCGCAGTTCGCGTTCTACACGGCAGACACTGCCGCCGAGTGCGCGCTCTACTGGGATATTCGTCATGATATGTTCAGCACGACACCACCAAGCGTAACTCCTTCCTGTGATGGCGCGCCGCTTGCGCTCGTGGGGGAGCCGGGAGCCTATCCCTACACGATCTCCTTCGAGTATGAGCCGAATGGCTATTGCGCACAGGTCTCGGTGACCAAGGACTCGGTCGATCCGAGAACCGTGATCCACGCCGACGGATTTAGTACCAATTGCGCGGACATATCGGTCTCTGGCCGCTCGCTCCAGCGTTCCGTCGAACTCATTCTCTAGAGCATGTTTGAAAACCCGTGGCACCCAGGCAGAAATGTGCGGTTTTCGTTATGAGACACGAGCCGGAGTCCGAAATGTGCCGGTGGCACATTGAGGACGAGGGGAAGTGTCAAATAGAAAAACATACGTTTCTGGCAGGGGGAGGTTTTCAAACATGCTCTCGTTCTAGAAAAACGGCCCGAAAGGCGGTAAGCTTCCGCGTATGATTCCTACTGATATACGCGCGCGCTACGAGAAACTTAAAAGTTCCATCAATCGGTATCGCACTGCTTTTCACGTCTACGACAAGGAAGAGATATCCGCGGAAGCCTTGGATTCTCTGAAGCGTGAGCTCGTCGAGATAGAGAACAAATATCCGGCGCTCGTTGCGCCTGACTCGCCCTCGCAGCGCGTGGCGGGGGAGCCGCTGCCGGGTTTCAAGAAGGTACGGCACACGGTGTCGCAGTGGTCTCTGAACGATGCGTTTACGGAAGGGGATATCCGCGAATTTGACGAGCGAGTAAAAAGGTTCCTTAAGAATTCGTTTCCTGGCGCAAAGCCATCCTATTTATGCGAACTGAAGATCGATGGCTTAAAGGTCGTTGTGACGTATGAACAGGGACTTTTAAGAACCGCGGCGACGCGCGGCGACGGGATTGTCGGTGAGGACGTGACTCACAACGTGCGGACCATCGAATCCGTCCCACTGTCTCTCTCACGCCCGGTCGACGTGGTGGTCGAGGGAGAGATTTGGATGAGCGCGAAGGAGCTCGAGCGCATTAATAAGGAGCGCGTGAAGAGGGGTGAGCCCAAGTTCGCGAATCCGCGAAATGCCGCCGCCGGCTCCATCCGACAGCTTGACCCGAGTGTCGCCGCTTCTCGCAAGCTCGACACATTTATCTACGAACTTGCTTCGACCTCCGAAGCATTCCCGGAAGATCAGATTGGCGAGCTCACGTATCTGCGCGAACTAGGATTCAAGGTCAATCCTCATTTTGCGCTTGCAAAAACTGCTGAGGAAGTCGTCGCGTTCTGGAGCGCGTGGAAGAAGAAAGGGAGGGCGCAAGACTATTGGGTGGATGGCGTCGTCGTGAAGGTGAATGAGGGAGTGTACGAACGAGCACTGGGCTACACAGGGAAAGGGCCGCGCTTCGCCATCGCCTTCAAATTCCCGGCCGAGCAGGTGACCACAATCGTCGAAAACATCGTTTTGCAGGTAGGGCGCACGGGAGTCCTCACGCCTGTTGCGCACTTGAAGCCGGTTTCCGTTGCGGGGACTGTCGTGAGCCGCGCGACCCTCCACAACGAAGATGAGATTAAACGCCTCGACGTGCGCATTGGGGATAGCGTCATCCTACAGAAAGCGGGAGACGTCATCCCGGACATTGTGCGAGTTCTAGTCGATCTGCGTACGGGAAAGGAAAAATCTTTTGTGTGGCCGAAAAA
>JBBTXY010000014.1:0-3951 GCA_038062075.1 Patescibacteria group bacterium | reverse complement strand
AGCTCTTCGGCTGTAACCGCACTCGTGGCAACAGGAACCAAAAGCAGTGCCGCGATGAATGCTCCCTGGATAACGCGTTGCATGCGCCTATTGTCGCATGGGCCGTGGGAGGCGCAATGCGTAATTCACATGAGTGCCATCTGCAGGGCAGCAACTGTGGCTTCGATCCCCTTGTTGGCTTTCCCTCGCGAGCGTGCTTTCGCCTGTGTAAGGTTGTTCGGCGTGATAATGCCGAAACCGATAGGCACTTTGTAAGTGAGCATAAGACGCTGGAGCGCATGCGACACAGACGATGAAATATACTCATCGTGCTTCGTCTCGCCCTTCAAGACGCAGCCGAGCGCGACAAGAGCATCTATCTTTTTCTTCCGCAGTGCCATCACGCACCCAAGCGGTATCTCGAAGCTCCCCGGCACGTGCACGACGGTAATGTTGCGCTTCGCAACCTTCCACGCCTGCAGCGTTGCAAGCGCCCCCGCAAGCATGGAATCGGTAATGTCGTTGTTAAACTGCGAAACGACAACGCCGATTTTCAAACGTGACGCGTCTCCGATGACCGCTTTCGTTGCGTAGTGCGCTCGTTGCATGGAGGCACCCTATCACTTTCCACGCAGGGCGGCTAGGTACCGTACAAAGAGATCAGTCTCAATATTCACTCGGTCTCCTTTCTGTAATGTCCCGAGCGTCGTGTGAGTGAGTGTATACGGCACAAGCGCCGCCGTAAACGAAGTGCGAGTTCGTTCTGCCACCGTGAGCGAAACGCCGTCGACGGCAACCGAACCCTTGCGTGCGACAAAACGCATGAGAGAGTGCGGTGCTGTGATGGTTACCTCTTTTGAATTGCCGCGCGCGCGTACTAACCTCACAACACCAACACCGTCGACGTGCCCTTGTACGATGTGCCCCTCAATGTGCGCTCCTGCTTTCATCGAGCGCTCGAGATTCACCACCCGTCCCGACTTCCAGCCGCCCGCGGTCGTCACCCGCAACGTCTCTCGAATGTACGTCACGTCAAAATGCGTCGCGCTGAAACGCTCGATCGTTGAACAGATGCCGTCGACAGAGACACTTTGCCCCTTGGCAAGCTTCCATCCCCGCGGTTTCTCGACGCGCACCTGCATGCCGCCATTTTTCTCAACAGAGATCACACGTACTTTCACTTCGATGATGCCGGTGAACATACATTATGCGAAATAGGCACGCACCGCTTCAACATCTGCTGCAATTGCCTGCTTGAGCTTCACCTCGTCTGGAAATTGCATGCTCTCGCGCAGTTTTTTCTCAAGCGTGACCGTCACTATTTTTCCATACAAATCGCCGCTGAAATCAAGAAGATGTGCTTCGAGCAACTGTCGCTTCGCGTCAATGAACACCGCCGCACAATATGTTGCTCCATCCACCTCCACTCGCGCAGCATAGATGCCTGAAATCGAATCATCCTCAAGTGGGATATTCGCGGTTGGAAACCCAAGCTTCCGTCCATAACCACTTCCTTGTTCGACGACACTAGAGTATTGCATTGTCTTAACGGGTCTCTTTGAAATCTAGCATCATCTTGACCCATTCGACCATTCTTCCTTCATCAAACTGTTCAAACTTGGATTCTTCTCGGCTGGCGTGCTTGAATCCCCAATGCGCATACATATTTTGTGCGGCTTGATTATAATCACCCGTGTAAAGAAAAATACCTTGAGGAGTATGCGATGATTTTTGAGCACGTTCCTTTGCTTCTGCAAAAAGCCTGCTCCCGATTTTCTTGCCCATGTAGCGGGGTTTTACGTAAAATTGCCTGAATTGGAACCGTTCTGTCTCTGGTTGCCATGTCATACGACACATACCCACTGTCTCAGCGTGGTATTTTGCCACAAGATAATAGTCGTCTTCGTTCGAGTTTGCGAGCATGTTAGCAAGTGTTTTTACGCCCTCTTCCGATGTTATTTTGTGCTCTTTTTCGCCATCGGATGAAAGTTGGATCAGTCCTGCGTGTGCACGATGTAATAGGTTTTCATATTTTAGTTCCGACATCGCTTGAGCATCGCTCACCCCCGCAATCTCAATAGTTACTGATATCTGCTCGGCTTTGGGGTCTTCGTCCATACCGATATTGTATCGCGTTAACCCAGTACGCCCGCCTGGACTCGAACCAGGAACCGCAGAGGTATAAGCTCTGTGCTCTAACCATTGAGCTACGGGCGCATGTAGGGCGATTATAGACCGATTGTGGTACAATGCCACGTATGATAAAGGTTTTGGAAGAAGCCATAGAGAAAGTGCGCATGCTTCCGAAAGAGGAGCAAGAGCGTGTCGCCGATTTATTGGAATTCATCGCCGCGAAGGGTGATGATGTTTTCGAGATCCCAGAAGAGCACAGGCCAGCAATTCTCGAGGGGATCGCGCAGATGAAGCGTGGTGAGTATGCGTCCGACGATACAATTGATGAGCTACTGCGAAAGCCGTGGGCATGAGGGTACGATTCAGCACGCGTGCAGAAATAGACCTCGAACACATTCGCGCGTTTCTCATCGTGCGCAGTCCACACGGCGCTGAACGTGTGCGCCGTGCGATTGCGGTGACAACGGACATTCTCGCGGTATTTCCGAAAGTAGGAAAGCGAACAAAGATGCAAGGAGTGTATGTCGTCCCGACGACACACTATCCGTTTTTAGTCTATTACAAGATCACTAATGAAGAAGTTGCTGTTGTCCACGTTCGCCACAGTGCACGTTCGCGTCCGGAAAAGAAAGACTTCTAACGGATCACTTTTGCGACTGCTTTGACAACTCGTTTATCGAACATATCCGGCAGGATTTTTTGTGCGGTCGGTTTGGGGACAAGCGCCGCGAGCGCCTTCGCGGCGTTGAATTTCATTTCCTCGGTGATGCGCACCACGCGATTATCCAAGGCGCCGCGGAAAATGCCGGGGAACGCGAGCGAGTTGTTGACTTGATTCGGGAAATCCGAGCGCCCTGTCGCGATAACTGCTGCTCCGCCTTTCTTCGCCTCATCCGGCATGATCTCGGGAACGGGATTCGCCATCGCGAAGACGATCGCGTCTTTGTTCATGAGCCTGATATCACTCGCCGTCGCGAGGCCGGGGCCGGAGACGCCGACGAGCACGTCGGCCTTCACGAGCGCATCGCGAAGCCCTCCGGCGATATCTTCGGGATTCGTGAATCCCGCAAGCTCCGTCTTGTGACGCGTAAGGTCAAGTCGATGAATACCGATGATGCCTTTGCTATCTAAGGCGACGATGTGCTGCGCGCCTGCAGCACGCAAAAGATAGGCAACGGCTGTTCCCGCGGCACCAGCACCGGAGATGATGATATGAACATCTTCTATCTTTTTCTTCACCACTTTAAGTGCGTTGATGATGCCCGCAAGAACGACGATCGCGGTCCCATGCTGGTCGTCGTGCATGACGGGAATATCCAATCGCTCGATGATCATGCGTTCTATTTCGAAACATTTCGGTGCCGCGATGTCCTCTAAATTGATGCCCCCGAAGCCGGGAGCAATATTGCACACTGCCTCAACAATCCGCTCCGGCTCTTGCGTCGCAAGGACGATGGGTACTGCGTCGATGTCCGCAAACACCTTAAACAGCGCCGCCTTCCCTTCCATCACGGGGAGTGCTCCTTCGGGCCCGATATTACCAAGTCCAAGCACGGCCGAACCATCGGAGATGACGGCGACCATGCGTCCTTTCATCGTATACTCGCGCGTCTTCTCTTTGTTCTTCGCGACAAAGGTCGAGACCGCCGCAACGCCGGGCGTATAGATGAGCGAGAGGTCGGCGCGATTTTTCACTTTCATCGCCGGCTCAATCCGCAGCTTCCCGCCGAGCTTTTTATGGAGTGCGAGCGCTTCCCCAGCTGTATTTTTCTTCGCCATTCTCCGCAGTCAACTACCTCGCAGCAGAGCTGCGAGGCATGTTGTGGTTATGCCGCGCTA
>JBBTXY010000013.1:47881-69649 GCA_038062075.1 Patescibacteria group bacterium | reverse complement strand
TGACCGTGTGGGGCTGCCCCACGACGCAGGCGCCGGAGGAGGTGAGGGTGGGGGTTTGAGGAGGATCATTCTCTTCAGGGACATCTTCTACACTGATGGTGAATGGAATGGTCTGCGCAGGAACGGTCTGGGTGTAGGGCCCCGGGTCCATGGCCGAGAGTTTCGCTCCAAAATATATATCAAGAGGAGGATTCGGCGTGGTGGATGTATAGAGTGGTTCTGATGACGAATCACATCGAACCGTCGGATTGCTCGTCGTATAGTGAGAACGTTCGTACCAGAATTTGCCGTATGTTTCGTTGAATACGAACTGCGGATTAAATGTTCCCGGTTGAGTCAGCGTACATTCCTGACTGTCATTTGATATCGAAGTACAATTCATGCCGGAGAGGCCGCTCACTTGTTTTGCCGGCGGGTGTACCGAAAACGAAACATAGCTTATGAAGGTAATGGAGCCTAATTGGTAGGGGCCATAAAATCTGTCCTTCGCATTACAAATGCCGGGAGGATTCGTTGCGTTTGGCATCCAGTCACCGTTCGGCGAATCCGCCGCGTGGCCGGTCGCGAACCAATAGATATCTTCGATCACATGCGGCACGAACTCGAGGCGAATCTTGGTCCCTTCCGGTACGGTCGCGCCCGAAGCAAGCACCTCCCCAGTTCCAGCATTCACGACGCGCACGTGGTATTTGACCGTGATGTTCGGATTGGAAAGCACCTTAAACATCGGGTTCCACGAGTGGTCGCCGCCGGTGTCACGGAACCAAAAGTGTTTCGACACGGTCGTACTCCATAGCACATCTTCCGCATGCGCGATCGAGATCCATGCGCCGAGCAACGTAGCACTAATGAGAACCGCGAGCGAGATGGAACGAACAGATGACATTCCCCTCATTATGCGCCACTAACACCTGACGAGAAAGGGAGAGGTGTGTATAATCCTCGCATGTCCCAGAAGCTCCCTACCGATCCCTACAAAGGCGTCCGTGATTTTTATCCGGAAGACCAATTCGTACAGGATTATATCTTCGAGCATATGGCGCGCACGTGCGAGCTTTTCGGCTATGAAGAATACAACGCCTCCATCCTCGAGCCGGCCGAGCTCTACCGCTCGAAGACGAGCGAGGAGATCGTAAACGAGCAGACGTACACATTCACCGACAGGGGCGAGCGTGAAGTGACGCTCCGTCCCGAGATGACGCCGACTTTCGCGCGCATGATCGCGGCGCGCTCGCGTGACATAACGATGCCCGCACGCTGGTATTCCATCGGCAACTTCTTCCGCTACGAACGGCCGCAGAAGGGCCGCATCCGCGAATTCTGGCAGCTGAATGCCGATATCGTGGGGGCCGCCGGCATTGAAGCAGACGCGGAGGTGATTACGCTCGCGCACGCCGTCATGAGAAGCTTCGGCGCCGACGAGCGCAATTTCGAGATACGCGTCTCCGACCGACGCTTGCTCGATGCTGCATACGATGATGCCGGTATCAATACGGACGTACGTCATGCGCTCACGCGCCTTCTCGACCGCCGCGCAAAGATACACGACTTCCCCGCACAGATCGAATCGTTGGTCGGGAACGAACGTGCGAATTGGCTTCTTGAACATCTCGATCGCACGACCTCCACTGGCTATCTCGAAAAGTTGAGTGCTCAACTGCGCTCGCTGGGGATTGGCAACATGCTCGTGGATACCTCCGTCACCCGCGGATTCGACTATTACACCGGTATGGTCTTCGAAGTATTCGACACTTCCGGCGAAAATCCCCGAGCGCTCTTCGGCGGCGGCCGCTACGACAATCTCATGACGCTTTTCGGGCACGAGTCCATTCCCGCCGTCGGCTTCGGTATGGGCGATGTGACGCTCCGCGATTTTCTGGAGACTCACAACTTGACGCCCGATTACATCCCCACGACGGAGTTGATGCTCTGCGTCGTCGACGAGAGCGCGATGGGCCACGCGCAGAAGCTCGCGCAAGACCTCCGGCGCGAAGACGTCGCGGTCGCTGTCAATTTCTCCGGGAAACGCATCGGCGACCAGATCCGTCAGGCTGACAAGATGAAAATTCCGTACATGATTGCCGTCGGCGAAAAGGAGCGCGATTCAGGCCAGTACACTCTCAAAAACCTCTCCACCGGCCACGAACTCACCACGACCGCCGACAAGATCGCGGAGCATTTGTTCAGCTCACTCGGGTAGTCTGTAGTGTGTAGACTGTAGTTTGTAGTATGGCACACTACCGAAACCTAATCGTTTGGCAAAAGGGTATGGAACTTGTGGTAAGCATGTATCGCTACACGCGCACCTTCCCATCAAATGAACAGTACGGACTGATAAGCCAAATGCGTAGGGCCGCCGTATCAATCCCTTCCAACATTGCTGAAGGAAGTCGTCGACGAGGCAAAGATACAGCGCATTTCCTCAATATAGCCTTTGGATCCGCATCAGAACTCGACACGCAACTTGAGGCAAGCAGACATCTTGGTTTTGGCATAGCAGCGGAGCGGGAGGTGTGCGAAGGATTGTTAAGCGAAATCTTGCGTATGCTCAATAAAATGACACTCAGCAAGTAAACTACAAACTACAATCTATAAACTATGAAAACTGTTGTCTTCGACATCGAGACCGCCGGCGATTGGAACGCGGGAGCGTGGAAGCCGGAGGATTTGGAACTCACGATTTGCTGCGCATACGATTCCGAAACCGATTCCTACGATTCGTTCCTCAAAGAAGACCTGCCACGCTTTTGGAAACTCTTGGAAACGACTGATCTCCTCATCGGCTACAATTCTGATCACTTCGATATCCCTGTCCTCAATAAGTACTATCCCGGCGACCTCTCGAAGATACGTTCGCTCGATCTCTTGAAAGAAATCTCGAACGTGCTCGGTCGCCGCGTGAAGCTCGATGCCATCGCCGAAGGCACCTTGGGCGTCAAGAAGATAGCGAACGGCCTCCAAGCACAAGTGTGGTGGAAAGAGGGCAATATCGAAAAACTGCGCGAATACTGCCTCAAGGATGTCGAGATAACAAAAAAAGTCTTCGACCATGCGCTCAAAACAGGTGCTTTGCAATTCAAGGAGCTCGGCATCAAGAAAGAGGTGAAACTCGATACTTCGAAATGGTTGACTGACAGCACTCCAAATGCTCTAACAAAAACCCTCGGGTTTTAATAGCGGGCAGACTATAGTTTGTAGTGAGTAGTGTGGACGAAATGCTCTTCCCGTGTTCCAGCATTCACTACTTTCTACAGTCTACAAACTACAAACTAATCCTGTGATATACTTCTTGCCGTATTTACTACAAACTATAAACTAACAACTACAAACTATTCCTATGGAAACACTCCAGAAGCTCGCGGTCCCGCTCGCCATTATCATCGCCGGGGGAATGATCGCCGTTTCCCTGTACGTCGTTAACTCAAATAAGACCGGTCCGACCGCGCAGCAGCCGACAGTCGCGCAGGAGATCCGCGGCGTGCAAGCGGACGATCACATCCTCGGAAACCCGAACGCCGATATCGTCATCGTCGAATTCTCTGATCCCGAGTGCCCGTTCTGCAAAGTGTTCCACGAGACAATGCATCGTATCGTGAGCGAGTATGGCTCTTCCGGCGACGTCGCATGGGTCTATCGTCATTTCCCTATTCCCTCGCTCCACCCGAAAGCGCAAAAGGAAGCGGAAGCCTTAGAGTGCGCGGGCGAACAAGGCGGTAATGAGATGTTCTGGAAATTCACCGACAAGCTCTACGAGACGACCGCCTCTAACAATTCTCTCGACATCGGCGTCTACAATGCGCCGAAAGACGCGCCGCTTGGGCCCGACGGCAAGCCCTACTACACGCAGAAGAAGCCGCGGAGCGCCTCGGATACGGGCCAGTTGAGCGATTTCGCGAGCGAGCTCGGTCTCGACGTCGCGAAGTTCGAATCCTGCCTTGCGAGCGGAAAATACACGGAGCGTGTGAACACCGATCAAGCGGAAGTCGTCGCGGCAGGCGGCGGCGGAACTCCGCACTCCATCATCATTACGAATGGCGAACAGATCCCCCTCGAAGGCGCGCAGCCGTATGATGTGGTCAAAGGCCTGATTGACTCCCTACTATAGAGCAGGAACTAGGTATCAGGTTCACGATCTAGAGAGATGCTCAAAAAAATTGGCGTGTCAGAGTAAGCGGACCCGCCAATTTCAGAATATAAACTTTGATCTCTTCAATGGCTCGCCTTTGTTGGGTCTTTGGGGCGCTCGTGCATCATGCACTCCAAAAGAACGATTACCACCGCAAGCAACTCAACGACTGCGTTGCTATCGTGTTTACGCTTCAACTCGTCGACCAATCTTCTTAGCTCGAGTGCAAATCTCATCTTATCCCACTTCAAGTCGCCAGATGCCGCGACAATAGCAAGAATACTGCCATATTCTGACCATGCCGCTCCTGGGTTAAATAACTCTGTTGGATACTGCATCTGTCGCACGCGGATTTCAAGCCCGCGCTCCCTTGTTGGAACTGTTGAAACTGTACAATATCTTTACTGCTCCGCAAGTCCCAGCCGATAGATGTCGAACGAGTTCTCTCCTTCAAACATGTCAGAGGGGTTCGGGAGGAAGACCTTTCGGCGCATGAGGTCGTCCGTCACGTCATTCACAAGCTGCTTGAAGAGCTCGAAGTCTGCTCCGCACTTCTCGTATTCGATGACATATTTCCGCATCTGCGACTTACCGTCGCGATTCACTGTCTTCTTGCATTCATAGAGGAGAAATCGCTTCACGGGCTTCTTGTAGGTGTGCGAGACAGTGTAGTAATTGAAAAGCGCCTGCATGACGAAGAGCGTCTTGTGCTGCTTGTTCTTGCTGAAGGATTCGACGAACTTATGGTCCACGATATCAAGCACCCCCTTCTTCACCTTCGAACGCACCACGAGGTCCGAGACGGCCTTGAGAGGAAGCGCAAAACCCTCGACGTTCGCGGTCGCTTTCACTTCGATGTCGACGACGTCGTGCCGTGGCGGCCGGGCGAGATAGAACTGAATGACTTGCAGATATTCGCGCTCCATTGCGAGACGCTTTTCTTTCTTTGCCTTCTTTGTTTTCGCGATGCCGAAATTAATCTCGAAATCAGGCACATTCCGCACGTACTCCATCCCGAGGTCAATTGCCCCCTCTTTTGAGATGCCGCCGTAAAAATGCTGAAGCGCCACATGCCCCGCACGCCCGACGATAGACGACGGCGTTGAAGGTATATCGTAGACACGCTCTACATAGCGCTTGTACCAGGCCAAAGGATTCCGGAGGTAGGCCATGAGCGAGGAGTGACTCCAGTGCGAAATGGGCACTTTTTGCCCCGGCGCGGCTTCCTCATACGGCCAGAGCCGCTCTTCTATCGCTTCCTCGTCCCCTTGCAGCGTCTCATACGCCTCCACTGGAGGAAGCCCCTCAAATTCGGTCTCTCGGAGAGCCTTGCGCACCATGCAGGCAGTATAACTAATTGCGTTCTTCTTTCATCCATGGCATCGTTTTTCTACACGTTTCCAGAAAAGGAGAGAGTGATGGTTACGTGGGAACAAATAGTGGCCTTCGAGCAGAAAGTGCGAAATTGGGCAAAGGCGTCAAAGTTACCCAACGCCCAAGAGATAGCGGAGGGTATTTTGGCGTGGACTGAAAACGCGAAAGATTGGCTCACCTTGAAAGACCTCGAGCGGGCCGAAGCCGCTTTCAATAACGCTCTTGGCGACGCACGAGAGCAGCACGTCTGCACAAACGGCTGATGCAGTTTGTAGGCCGAAGAGCGCCAGTTGGCTTCCCGCTGCTGGCGCTCTTTCTTTTTGAGCGTACTATAGCTGCGATGAAATCGTTTGAAATCAAAGGCAAAGTCTGGCGCTACGAAGGCCCGGGGGGATGGTACTTTGTCTACGTGCCCGAAGCCCTCTCGCGCCGCATCAAGGACGCCGCCCGCAACCCTGGCCGGGCAGGCAAGAAAAAAGGCGGCTTCCACTTCGTCCGCATCAAGGCCACCATTGGGAAAACCAGCTGGAACACTTCCCTCTTCCCCACCTCCGGGAAAGGGGGCGGAGCCGGCCCCTACCTCCTTGCCATCAAAGCCGACGTCCGGCATAAAGAAGGTATCGCCGAAGGTGATGCGGTTAAAGTTCAATGCAGTCTTCTGTGAAGACAATCTTATTGGTGCGGCCGAAAGTACTTATCGAGTTCAGCCGGACTGATGTATCGAGCAGCTTGATTGTAGATCGCCGTGAGCGTACCTTTTGCGATCGTCTTGTGATTGGGAAGACCGAGTCCTTGTTTCGTCCCGTCAGGAAGGATGCGTTGCAATTTGATATGGCTCCCCCTCTGGCGCACCACAGAAAAGCCGAACCGCTCAAAAATGTGGACAACGTCCCCGCCCGAAAGCGTCTTCAGCTTCTTCTTTTGCTTAGACATTCGCCAGCTCGTACTGAACGAGCACGGATGGAGATGGCGTTATGCCGGTCTCTTTCGGATCCTCGTCCTCAAGATACAGCCCAACGACCTCGCGAATGTTTTTGTTCAGTTCCTGGAGCGTCTTCGCTTGCGTGACGACGGGAATGCCGATGCCCTCGGCAGTGTACCATTTCCCCTCCTTCGTGATATTGAACTGGATGATGTTGCGCATATGAATAGCGTACCAAAAAGAAAGCATTCTGCAAGCTATTAAGAAGCCAACCCCCACCAAAGACGGCCCGTATCTGATTGCCATCAAAGCCGACGTCCGGCACAAAGAATCTATCGCCGAAGGTGATGCGGTCAAAGTTGCTTGTACGCTTCTATAAAAATTAAGATCGCTCTTCGGGGAAATCGCCCGTACTCCGACGAGGTCGCGGGTTACGCCGATAGCTGCCACGTCCGCCTATAGTTCCTAGTTGATATGCTTCTGTTGGGCCAGCAACACCGTGGGCCTCTTTTTTATACACCCCGGAACTACGTATCGCTACCGCTAAGAAAGGAAGGAGATTCCAATATTGCTCCACATGATGCGCCTGCACTATATCTCGACTAACGCCTCCGCGGAACAGAGTACCTTTAGCAGCACTAATTAATCGACGAAATAACGTTCGTTGTTCCTCTTTTGCACTCCCGCTCTCAATTGCCTGTACGAGCTCTTCCATTTCTTTAACGAGCGGCTCATTATTCGCCCGCGCATTGAAAACATGGTACGCGTCCCAAATCCCCGACTCTTCTTCTCTCAGGTTCGTCCGACGTCTTTTTTCGTCCAAGTAATGTGTTACTTTACGATACACGTCTGCGCGCGTAAATCCTTGTGCCATATACTCATCAATCATACGTGCACCTTCCATCAAATATGCATTCTTGTACTTATGAAGGGCGCGTGTCCTCAGACCCGCCAAGGCGCCGCCTCTGATAGTTCGGCTTTCTACCCCCTGATCGGCTTGACGAATCAGTGCATCTGCCTCTTCTCGAAGAACATCTTCTCTTGCTTTGTCGCGCGGGATATCAAGAGATGCCATGTCTCGCAAGGCCGTAAGCACGGCAGCGCGAATTTGTTGCGTACTTTCCTCCGGCACCTCATTGGGTTTCTGCATGGCCTGGCTTGCTTGCTGTCGTTGTTCCTCGCGCGCGACATTTCTCTCAAGCATGCCGCGTAAGTCTTCTGGCTTTGCACCAGCGTTTTTGGCAATCTCCGCAAATTCAGCTTCCGAAAGGGCAAGCATTTCGGCAGCGCTCATGCTCGGTAAAACATTGGGCTTCTTCACGCCCTCGGTCATATGAGGTGTATTATACTACCTCGCCTTCAAATCTGCCGATAGGCAGGTCTTGTAGATCAGTAACTTTTCAATTGTTTTGCTCTTTCGTGGAAGCGAATACGCTCCAGCGCCTTCGCCTCGATCTGTCGGATACGCTCGCGCGTAACGCCGAATTCGCGGCCGACTTCTTCGAGCGTAAAGCAGATGCCCTCTTCGGTGAGGCCATTGCGCATCTCCAAGATCTTTCGTTCCTTCGGCGAGAGTTCGTCGAGGATGGCCGTCATTTGTTCAGCAAGAATGCGGCGTGAAGAATCCATATCCGGCGAAGCAATGGTCTCGTCGGCGATAAAAGAACCCAAAGTCGAGCGTTCGTCATCGTCGTCCCCCACGGGAGATTCTAAGGAAACGGTGTCCTGATTGATTTTCTGGATGGTGTAGACTTTCTCCACTTCGATACCCATTTCTGCGGCGATCTCTTCCGGCAAGGGATCGCGGCCGAGGTGCTGGCTAAGCTCGCGTACTTTCTGCTTGTACTTCGCGATGGTTTCCACCATGTGGACCGGAATGCGGATGGTGCGCGACTGGTCGGCCAAAGCACGCGTGATGGCCTGGCGTATCCACCAGGTCGCGTAGGTCGAGAATTTGTAGCCCTTGGTGTGGTCGAACTTATCGACCGCCTTAAAAAGACCGAGATTTCCCTCCTGAATGAGGTCGAGGAGCGTGAGGTCGGGAGAGCGATTCACATACTTTTTCGCAATGGAGACGACGAGGCGCAAGTTGGAGCGCGCGAGAATGCTTCTCGCTTCTTCATCGCCGTCGAGAATGCGTTGCGCAAGCTCGCGCTCCATCGCGGCATTCAAAAGCGGATATTGGCCGATCTCGCGCAAATACATCTGCACGGAATCATACGCGCTGTCGGCGCGGCGGTGCTGAAGCTTTTTCTTCTCGAGGACTCCCGTCGCCGAAGCATCTTCGAGCATGCTCCCGCCTTCTAAGACGTCGATCCCGGCCGTGCCGAAGCGCTCGTATATCTCTTCCAAAAGAAGCACGTTGTCTTCGATGTGCGGGAACTCGCGGAGAATTTCGTCGTAGGTGATGTAGCCGCGCTCCTTGCCAAGCTCGATGAGCGCATTCACGCGCGTTTCCTCTTTCGCTTTCGCCGAGCCTTTGGCAGGCGTACGGCCGTCGGCGCCCTTCAGAGGCTTCTTCGCATATGCCGGCTTCTGACGCGCACGCGCCGCTTTCGTCATGCTTACACGCCTCTTCAGAGGACGGCTCTTCTTCGCCGCCTTATGCCCTGGCCGGGCAGGCTTCGCCTTTTTTATTTTTTTGTTTTTCTTTTTGACCATGACTTAAAATGATGTGCAAAACGAGACTCCCCTATTCAGGGGTCTCACAATTCGTCTTTCAAGCTATCGTTCACCATCTCTACATTTCCCTCATGAAAACACCGTGAATGACAGCAGGGGCATTCTACTCCTCTTTGGTAATTTTTGCAATCGCGATCGTTAATTGCTGGGAACGTTTCAGGAGCTTCTCTATCTCAACCCCGTTCCCTTTTTCCTCGGCCGTCTTGAGGGAATCGGTCGTCTCGCGCAGTTCCTGCTGCAGCCGCTCGCGAGCGAGGATAGCGAGTATCATGTCGGCATCATGCTGGAGGCGGCCGTTCCTCCCATAGAGATCGTCCGCGCGGAATCGGAGCCTTTCTTTCTCGTCTTCCGGCATCGTTTCCAATTTTTGAAGTGCAGTTTTCCCAATTGCTTCCGTGAACGCTTCTCGGAACGCGCGCGCATTGAACGACGTATCCTTCGCAGCTTCCTGGGAGAGAAGGAGCCCGTATGCTTGCTGCGCTCTCGTTAAGTTTGAGGTACCAATCGGTTGAGTAGCGCCGGATAATGCAGGCTCGGGCGCGAGCTTGATGCGCGCGCGTGCCGCGGCAACAGCGGATTCGGAGACGCCGAGGCGCTTCGCTATTTCTTTCTCATATTGCTCACGTGCGATCGGGCTCTGCACATCGGCAAGGAACGGAAGCACGGCTGTCTCGACCGTGCGACGGAAATTATCTTTCGATTTTGCGCGTTCTTCCAAGACATCGAGGAGAAAGGTGATGATGTCTTTCGCCTCGCGGATACGTCTGCGCCACTCATCTGCCCCTTCTTTCAGAATGAGATCAGCCGGGTCGATATCCTTCGGGAGCTGCGCGACTTTGACGTTCATGCCGCTCCCTAAAGCAGCTCTCGCTGCTCGGGCGGCCGCCTTGAGTCCTGCTTCGTCGGCGTCTAAGGCGATAACAAGATTCTCGCTCATGCGCTTCAGAAGCACCGCATGCTCCACCGTGAAGGCGGTTCCCGAAACCGCGACCGTATTCGCCCAGCCAGCTTGATGGCTAAGGATAAGGTCCATCTGCCCCTCGACGAGAATGGCGAAATTATGCTTCCGAATGGTCTGTTTCGCCCTATCAAAACCATAGAGAATGCGCGATTTGTGGTAGAGCGCCGTTTCCGGCGAATTCATATATTTAGGTGGCACGAAATCACTTGCGCTTCTCGCCGCCTGCCCCGTAGCCAAGCCCGAAGGGCTTGTGGTACTGGGGAAGGTGCGTCCGGAAAAGGCGATGACTCTCCCTGCATTGTCGGCAATGGGGAACATGATGCGATTGCGGAATTTGTCGGTGAGCCCTCTGTCCCCCTTTTTTGCGAGCCCCGCATCAATAATTTCTTTATCCGTGAACCCTTTCTTCCGCAGATGGTCGGCAAGCTCGCTCCACTCATCCCCCGCGTAGCCGATACGGAACGCAGTGATGGTTTTCGGCTCAAGCCCGCGCTTTTTTAGATACGCTTTCGCTTCGTCGTTCAACTTCGACTGATAGAAGATCGTCGCCGTTTCCACTGCTGCAAACAAGCGGTCTTTCTCATCCTTTTCGCCACCCGGCGAACTGCCGCGCGAATACACAAGCGGCACACCAGCACGTTCCGCCAAGATCTTCAGTGCTCCTTTGAAATCAACTCCTTCGATAGCTTCGACGAACGAAAAGATGTCGCCTCCGACACTGCAGCCGAAACAATGGTACGTCCCCCTATCCGGCGAGACGATGAATGAGGGTGTGCGCTCCGCATGAAAGGGACAGCGCGCCCGCATATTCTGCCCCGCCCTATCGAGCTTCACGTAGCCCGATACCACATCCACAATGGAGAGCCTATCCTTTATCTGCTGAACCGTGTCGGACATAGGCAAATCATAGCAAACCTGTATTCATTGACATCCGGTTCAAAAAAGTATTAAATCCTTGCAGGCAAAAGGAAAGGACGAACCAACATGCCAGTGAAAATCGGAAAACCGATGGGGATCCCCCGTACTCCAGGAGCGCACGCAACCCTGCGAGCGTATAACTCCCGGCAACGTGCGCTCAATTGTTTCGTCGCAGCCATGCGGCATCTGCAAGATCTCGGAGCCGCACCACAAGCCACAAAGAACAGGGAAGTCGAATTTGAAAAGCTGGTCAAACTATTGTGGACTACCCGACTAACACGGCTCCGCCAGGAGTACGGACGAGACGATACGGACGAGGTCGTCAAATTGATCGAGAAAGCTTGAAAAGTTTGCGGAAAGACCCGGACGTCGGAAGCATCCGGGTCTCCTTTTTGCGCCAGCGCGGAGCGAGACGGGAGAGCAGTATTTGCCTCACGAGGGTCTTTCGCAGCGCGTCGGCGCGAGAAGGAGTGAATTTTCAGCAGAAAATTACACGACCCGAGGGAGGCATTTGCTGCCGTCCCGCGAGTGGGAAATTTACGCGCTCACCTTCTCATCAGTCACAATCGGCGTAATCGCAGCTTCCGCAGCCGCGAGTTTTTCTTCGAGCTCCCCTATCATTTCCTGTTTCTTCGAGCCCTTAAATCCGGTACCAGCCGGAATGAGGCGGCCGATGATGACGTTTTCCTTCAGGCCGACCAAGCGATCGACAGAGCCGGAAACCGCGGCTTCGGCGAGCTTGCGCGGCGTGTTCTGGAAGGAGATTGCGGAGAGGAACGAGGCGCGGGTGAGCGAGACCTCGGTGATGCCGAGGAGGAGCTGTTTCCCTTTCATCGGCTCTCTTCCGGCTTCCTTGAGTTCGTGGTTCACTCGTTCGAATTCAAAGTCAGCAAGAATTTCCCCTGCGGAGACCGTGCTCTCTCCCGAAGAAGTCACCGAGATACGGCTGAACATCTGCTTCACGATTATTTCCAAGTGCTTGCGCGCAGTGGAGACACCCTGCAGTTCGTAAATGCGGGTGATCTCGGAAATCACATACTCCTGCGCGCGCTCCTTCCCAGAAAGCGCAAAGAGCTCGTCGAGGTCCGCTGAGCCGTCGGTCAAGAAGTCGCCTTTCTCGACGCTCGCTCCCGGCTTCACGAGAATGGTGCGCGTGATAGGGACAGAATACTCGGTGTCTTTCTTCGCCGCTTTGCCACTCTCGGCCGCGAGCATAATGACCGTCTCCTGGCCGTCTTTGACGATATCGGTCACAACGCCCGAGACACGCGCGAGGAGCGCCGGAGATTTCGGCATGCGGCTCTCGAAGACCTCTTCAACGCGCGGGAGGCCCATGGTGATGTCGCCGCCCGACTGCGCGACGCCTCCGGTGTGGAAGGTACGCATGGTGAGCTGCGTTCCCGGCTCGCCGATAGCTTGCGCCGCAATGACGCCGACCGCTTCGCCGACGTTCACCAATTCCCCTGTCGAGAGATCAACGCCATAGCACTTCTGGCAGACGCCGCGGGCGACTTTGCAGCTGATGGGCGAGCGCACGATAGCTTCTTTCGCGTCGCTCTCTTCAATAACTTTTGCATCGTCACGAGTAAGGAGCGTGTTGCGCTTAAAGACCTTTCCTGATGCCGAGACGTCATCTGCGAGCACACGGCCCGCGAGGCGCTCTGCGAAGGAGCCGCCGAGCTGCTCCTTAGTCGGGCGTGTAATGATCACACCTTCTTTCGTACCACAATCATCCTCCAGGACGACGACATCGTGCGCCACATCGAAGAGACGGCGCGTAAGGTACCCTGCGCGTGCGGTGTTAAGCGCGGTGTCGGCCAAGCCTTTGCGCGCGCCGTGTGTTGAGGTGAAGTATTCGATCGGCGTGAGGCCTTCCTTGTAAGAAGAAACGATGGGGAACTCAATGACCTCGCCGCGGGGGTTCGTGATGAGGCCCTTCATACCGGCCATCTGGTGGAGTTGCACGACCGAGCCGCGCGCGCCTGAAGTGATCATGTTGTGCACCGGCCCTGTCGGGTCAAGCGCGTCGAGGACGAACTTACGCAACTCGCCTGAAGCCTTGCCCCAGATCTCGATCGTGGCACGCGTGCGCTCATCGTCGGTCAAAAGCCCGTTCTCGTAGTTCTCGCGCTCTTTCAAAACCGCTTGCTTCGCCTCCTCAACGAGCTTCTCTTTCATCTCCGGCACCTTCACGTCCGAGAGAGACCAGGTGATGCCCGCATACGTCGCATACTTGAAGCCGAATCCTTTGATCTTATCGAGAATGGCGGGGATACCGTCGAGCGAGTAGTGATTGACGAGCTCACGCACGAGAAGACTCATGCGTTTGTTCGTCACCTCTTCGTTCACGTACGGGAAATCGCTCGGGAGTACCGAGTTGAAGAGAAGACGTCCGACTGACGTCTCGAACGGCTTCCCGCCGAAACCTGCGTACTTCTTATTCTCCGACGGAAGCACTTTAATTCTCGCCCGCAAGTCGATGGCGCCGAAATCGTGCGCGGTAATGGCGGCGTTCGTGGAAGGATATGACTTCCCTTCGCCCTTTGCGCCATCCATGAGGCGCGTCATCCAGTAGCAGCCGAGGACGATATCGAGAAGCTTCGAGGCAACGACGACGTCGCCCGAGCCCGGCTTCAAGACGTTCTTGTTCGCCGACATGATCTCTGCCGCTTCCATCTGCGCTTCTTCCGAGAGCGGCACGTGCACGGCCATCGCGTCGCCGTCGAAGTCGGCGTTATACGCAGGGCAGACCAAGGGGTGCACCTGGATGGCATTGCCTTCGATAAGGACTGGCTTGAATGCCTGGATGGATTGGCGGTGGAGGGTCGGCGCGCGGTTCAAGAGTACGTACTTGCCTTTGATAGCATCTTCAAGAATAGGCCAGACTTCAGGCGCTTCGTCTTCAATGAGACGCCCCGCGCCGCGGATGTTGTAGGCAAGTTCGCGCTCGAGAAGTCCGTGGATAACGAACGGTCGGAAGAGCTCCAACACCATGTGCTTTGGAAGCCCGCACTCATCGAGTGCCAAGTCAGGGCCGACGACGATGACCGAGCGGCCGGAGTAGTCGACGCGCTTACCCAAAAGATTCTGACGCAGATACCCGTGCTTGCCCTTGAGGTAATCGGCAAGTGACTTGAGCGCGCGACGACGGCCGCCGAGGATGCCTAAGACCCCCGCGCCGCGGCGCATCGAGTTATCCAAAAGCGCGTCGACGGCTTCCTGCAAAATGCGCTTTTCATTGCGCAAGATGACATCCGGCGCGTGGATGGCCATGAGGCGCTTCAAGCGGTTGTTCCTGTTGATGACGCGGCGATAGAGGTCGTTCAGATCCGACGATGCGTGGCGACCGCCTTCGAGGGCGACCATCGGGCGCAAGGCGGGCGGAACCACGGGAAGGCGCGTGAGGAACATCCACTCGGGGCGGACTCCTGCGCGCTTCAAGGCCTGCGCAAGCGCGAGGCGTTTGCGCAGGCGGTCTTTGTCCGCAGCGCCCGATGCTTCATATTCAGCCGAGAGATTCGAGATAAGAGCATCGATATCGATCCTCTTCAAAATAGCGTACAAGGCCTCCGGGCCAATTGCGGCGCGGAACATCGCGCCATATTTCACCGCAAAGAGGTGGTATGCTGCCTCATCCAAGACCGAACCTTCGCGAATGCTTTCGATATCTTTCTTCGCTTTCGTCGCGAGGTCTTTGAGACGCGTCTTTTCATCCGGCGTCGCTGACTTCTGCTTCATCGTGTATTCCTGTTCCAAGTCCTTCAAAAGCCGTACTCGTTCGCTCTCCTCTACTGAAGTCACGATGTAGCCGGCGAAATAAACGACCTTCTCGACTTCGGCGGCCGAGAGCCCGAGCATGAGGGCGATGCGCGAGGGAATGCCGCGCAGAAACCAGATGTGCGCGACCGGTGTTGCGAGATCGATGTGCCCCATGCGCTCACGGCGCACGATCGCGCGCGTGATCTCGACGCCGCACTTCTCGCAGATGATGCCGCGGAAGCGGATGCCGCGGTACTTCCCGCAGTAGCATTCGTAATCTTTTTCAGGGCCGAAGACGCGCTCGTCGAAAAGGCCGTTCTTCTCCGGCCGCTGCGTGCGGTAGTTGATGGTCTCAGGCTTCGTTATCTCGCCATAGGACCACTCGGCGATGCGCTCAGGCGAGGCGAGGCGCATCACGATCGAGTCGAAATCCTGCGGAAGAGCGTCCTTGCTCCGTCGTTGTGTTTGCATGTTCATACTAGAGCGTCTCGTTAGAGTCCTTTTTAAATTCGAGATCGATGCCAAGTCCGCGCAGATGTCGCACGAGGACATTGAAGGTCGCCGGCGTGTTCGACTCCTTGATGCGCTCGCCACTCACGATCGCGTCGAATGCGGCAGAGCGGCCCAAAATGTCATCGGATTTGTAGGTGAGGATCTCGCGGAGTGAATGCGCAGCGCCGTAGCCGAGGAACGCCCACACTTCCATTTCTCCCACGCGCTGGCCGCCGTTCTGCGCCTTGCCGCCAAGTGGCTGCTGCGTCGTAAGCGAGTAGGGGCCGATAGAGCGCATGTGTATCTTATCCTCGACCATGTGATGGAGTTTCAACATGTACATGACGCCGACGGAAACCTTCTGCGCGAAGGCTTCCCCGGTGCGACCGTCGAAGAGCGTGCGCTTTCCATCTTCAGCAAAGCCTGCAGCTTTGAGTTCCGCTTGGATTTCCTCTTCCGTGGCACCGGCGAACGACGGAACGACCGCCTGGTAGCCGCCTGCTTCCGCCGCAAGGCCGAGGTGCAATTCGAGGATTTGTCCGAGGTTCATACGCGACGGCACGCCCAAAGGCGTGAGAATGATATCCACCGGGTTCCCCTGTTCATCAAATGGCATATCTTCTTCAGGGAGTACGCGCGAGATGACGCCTTTGTTGCCGTGGCGGCCGGCGAGCTTATCGCCGACGGAGACCGTGCGCAGTTGCGCGACCTCCACATGTACTCGCTTGATGACGCCACTCTCCAAAACGTCGCCATTCTCGCGAGAGAAAACTTTCACCGAAATGACGCGGCCGCGCTTTCCGCCCTCCATGCGCAAGCTCGTGTCTTTTACGTCCTTCGCCTTCTCGCCGAAGATCGCGTGCAAAAGGCGCTCCTCTGGCGTGAGCTGGGTCTCGCCTTTCGGCGTGACTTTCCCGACAAGGATGTCGCCCGTGCGCACCTCAGCGCCGATACGGACGACGCCCTCTTCGTCAAGGTTGCGTAGTTTGAACTCGGAGACGTTTGGGATGTCGTGGGTCGTGACCTCGGGCCCGAGCTTGGTGTCGCGCACGATGCAGACGAACTCTTCCATGTGGATCGAGGTAAAGCGCGCATCTTTCGCCAAGCGCTCGGAGATGACGATGGCATCCTCGAAATTCGCGCCGAACCACGGCAGAAACGCGATACGCACGTTTTGCCCTATCGCGAGCTGCCCGCCTTGCGAGGTCGCGGCATCCGCGAGGACGCTGCCCCTCTTCACTTTGTCACCGACGGAGACGATGGGGCGCTGATGGAACGAGGTGAAGCCATTCGTGCGCGAGAAATTGACGAGCTCATATTCCTTCGTTTTTCCGTCGGCATTCTTCACCTTGATGGTGCGCGCGTCCGCGTACGTCACCTCTCCCGCCTCCTCGGCAAGAAGAAGCCGCCCCGAATCGCGCGCGGCCCTGCCCTCGATACCCGTCGCAACGACGGGCGCCTCGGGAACGACAAGCGGGACTGCCTGCTTCTGCATGTTCGAGCCCATAAGCGCGCGGTTCGCGTCGTCGTTCTCGACGAAAGGGATCAAGGAGGTTGCGACCGAGAACGGTTGGTTCGTCGCCACTTCGACGAAATCGACATCCGCGCGCTCGACGAGCATCGGCTCGCCGCCTTTGCGAACTTCGACCGTATCAATGGAGATCTTCCCGCTCTCGTCACGCGGCGTCGCGGCGTGTGCGATCGCGTATTGCTCTTCCTCAAGCGCATTCAAATAGACAATCTCGCTGGTCACCTTCCCTTTCTCGACTTTCGCATACGGCGTCTCGATGATGCCGAACTCGTTCGGGCGCGCGTAGAGCGCCATGTGAAGGACGAGGCCGATGTTCTTGCCTTCCGGCGTGTGGATGGGGCACACGCGGCCGTAGTGCGATGAGTGTACGTCGCGCACCTCCAAGCCTGCGCGCTCGGAAACGAGGCCGCCACGGCCGAGAGTCGAGAGCGTGCGCAAGTGCTCGATCTCATCCAAGGAGTTGTACTGCTGCATCAGCTGCGAGAGTTGGTCGGTCGTGAAGAATTCGCGTATCGCGGCCTGGAACGGACGCGGGTTCACGAACTGCACGGGAAGCGTTGTCTCCACGTCCACCATCGCCATCCTATCCTGGATATTGCGCTTCATGCGCGAGAGGCCGATGCGCATGCGCTGTTCGAGAAGTTCTCCGACGAATCGCACACGGCGGAAGCCGAGGTGATCAATATCATCCGGCTCGGCCTTCGGATCGGCATTCAGGCGCGCGATCTGCGTCACGATGCGTGAGAGGTCTTCGAGCGAGAGCGTCGCGTGCGCGAGGTCCTTTTCGCCCGTGGGAAGTCCGAAGCGGCGGTTGAAATGGAAACGGCCGACGCGCGAAAGATCGTAGCGCTCGGCGCTCAAAAGGGATGAGACATGGTCGCGCGCCGTTTCCGGTGTCGCGATGTCGCCATCGCGCAATCTTCGGTAAATCTCGACATACGCCTCTTCCGGGGTTTTCGCGGCGTCGTGCCCAAGAGTCGCTTGCATCGCTTCGCGGGCAGTATCTTCCTTAAAAAGTGCCATGATCTCCTTATCGGTCGAAGCCCCCAAAATGCGCAAAAGTGAGGTTATGGGGAAACGGCGCTTGCGATCGATCTTCACGTAGATGCCAAGGTCGGGGTCAGACTCGATCTCGATCCAGACGCCGCGCGAGGGAATGACCTTCGCGGCGAAATAATTTACGCCTTTGTGCGGCACCACTTCAAAAAAGACGCCATAGCTTCGCGCGAGCTGCGGCACCACGATGCGCTCGACGCCGTTGATGATGAACGTGCCGTGCTTCGTCATCCACGGGAAATCAGCGATGAAAATCTCTTGTTCTTTTTCGCCGCCTGTCGTTTTATTCTTGAGGGTGGCAACAAGAGAGAGTGGCGCTTCGTAGGTGCGCATTGTGCGCTTCGCGTATTCCTCGTCCCAACGCGGCGACCCGAAGGTGAAATCGGAAAGTTTGAGCTCAAATTTCTTCCCGGCGTGGTCGGTGATGGGAGAGAATTCTTTGAACACTTTCGCCGCCCCCTCTTTGACGAGAGATTCGAATGATCCCAACTGGGATTCGACGAGACTCGGCAATTCCACCAGAGGCTCCTTGAACTTCCCGAAAAACTTCTGCGGCAGTGTGCGTTTGTGCTTTGCAGCCATGAGTGCAAATAGATAAAGGGCGTCACAGGGGGCGCTCTTGTATGTGTAAGCAAACTCGCTAAAGGTGTACTTTCCTTTAAGCTGGCCGCAACTCAATCGAATATCAAAAGTACCTGGCTACTCTATACCCTGCTCCCTCAGGAGTCAAGCGGCGGGGAGCCCTACAAAAGGTCTCTGGGCGTAACCTTTTAGGGGCATGAAGAAGGTGCGGGAGCTACAATGCCCCGCACCCTCATCCGTCTAGGCTTCAGAGCCTACCTGCAAAGACGGCGGCCGTACACGCCTATCGCTTCGCATATGTGGTCTTGGGTGTCGTCGTCATCGAGAGGCAACACGTCATCCAGTTCCACATCAGCATCTCCTCGGCTTTCATCTTCAGTCTCTAGGTTGTCAGTTTCGGTGGGCGGGTTCACAAACACGTTCGCGAGCACCACCATTCTTCCAATTCCCAGCTTCTTCATCGGGATACACTCCCTCTATGGAAAGTGTAGCATTACTTCGCTGCCAACCTGAGCGTACGCCTCAATACTACGTGCGTCAACCCTTCTGCTGTTTACTTTTCCACTCCTCTATCTTCGCATGATGCCCCGATTTCAAGACCTCGGGCACTTTGTATTTTTTCTTCTTCCACACCAACACATCAGGCCGCGTGTAGACTGCAGGGCTCGAGATGCGTTTCTCTTCGAGCGACATTATATCGCCGAGAACTCCCTTCACATGCCGCGCAACTGCGTCCACAACGACCGCCGCGGGCAGTTCCCCACCAGTGAGGACATACGGGCCGACGGAAATTGGCTTTGCTTTTAGTATCTTTTGCACGCGCGCGTCCACACCTTCGTAGTGCCCTGCGATCATGAGGATGTGCCTTGCCCCGTTAGAAGCGGGCCGCTTGCGGCCTCGCTCTCTAATGGAGTTTCTGACTGTCGCCAACTGACGAGCCATTTTTGAGTCGAACAATTTTCCAGAAGGCGAAAAAAATAATACGACTGCTTTACCTTTCGCCTTCTTCAAGGCTTTTTCCGCGGCTTTTAACACCGGCTCGGGAGCAAGGACCATCCCCGGCCCCCCACCATACGGCCGCCTATCCACACGCTCCTTCCAGCTCGCCGTGAAATCCTTCGGATCATACAAATGGACCGCGATTTTCTTGTCCTCCTGCGCACGCTTCACGATCGAGCTCTTGAAGTAGCCTTCGATGGATTCGGGGAAAAGAGTGACGATGTGGAAATGAAGCATAGTTTGTAGAAAGTAGTTTGTAGATTGTAGTGGACTCCCGCGTCGAGACTACAAACTACAGTCTACACACTACCTACTATTATTGTTCTCCTTTGAGATCCGCAATAACATCATCAACAGAACGATCTTTCATATCGTCGGATGGAGCGCTGAACCGGCGCTCCGAGCCTTCCGGCTCCTCGATCTTCAAGTTGACGCGCGCATTGTTTTTCATACCCACCACGCGCAGGACAGTGCGAATGGCCTTCGCCGTTGCCCCCGAGCGGCCGATAATTTTCCCCATGTCGTCTTTGTTGACCGAGAGCGTAAGAAGCACGCCCATCTCATCCACCGTCCGGTTAATCTTTACGTCGTTCGGATTATCAACCAACGACTTAACCACATACTCTAAAAATTGCTGGTCTTGGTCCATACGGAAGAGCTTGTAGCCGGTAGCTTGTAGCTAGTAGTACTAATTCTGATAAGGATACCGTCTTCGTCTCGTCGGTCAACGGGTTATGCACTTGCCGGGGTAACCGGCGCTTCTTCCGTCTTCCCGTCTTTCCCGACGTTCTCCGACGGAGTCGGAGAAGTCGGGACCCCGACCCCTTCGGGTGTCGGGGCTTCGGTATTCGTTGGTTGCTCTCCGGTTTTCAGCGCGACTGTCTTCTTTGGCAACACGTTTATTTTCTTTCCAGAAATGATACCGAGAGAGATGAGCATGTTGTGCATGGTGCCGCTCGCCTGCGCACCCACCGAGAGCCAGTACTTGATGCGCTCTTCATTCAAAATACGCTCCTTGCTCTTCGGATTGTATGAGCCGAGGGCCTCCACCGCGCGGCCCGACTTCGTGCTATTGGTGTGCTCCGTCACGACCACGCGATACGACGGATCGTTCGTGCGGCCAGTGCGCTGTAATCGAATTTTTAACATGTCAGGGCACTATACCAGGGCTTACTATTAGGGTCAATTATCCGGTTAAGCTCTCTGGCCAACTTGTAACGACGCAACGATTTCTTTCTCGCTTTCTTCGAATCTCCGGAGAACTTCAGAACAATACGGGTTGTACTTGAACACATCACGAAAAAGAGCGTCATCGTGCGCGACACTCTCGGCCGCGTCCATGAGAAAACCAAACGAGATAGTGTCGATAGACGTCCGCTCGAATTTCCCCTTTTTCACGATTTGTCCTACAAGATGCGTGAGAAAAAGCGTCTCGGCAATTAGTTTGTCATGCTCGTCAGGCGTCATTTCAAGCACATTGAGTCCGAAAGTGCGGAAGAATTCGATTGTCTTCGCACGCTCGTCATGTGAAAGAGTGCTATCGCAAACGGCGATCCGCAAATCTTTCAGGGATTTCCCTTGTTTCTCATAGCTAGACGGACCGAACATCGGGTGCGTTGCAATAAAGCGTGAAATGTTGTTCTCGCGCAAGATCGCAACAGTGTGCTTCTTCACGGTCGCAACATCACAAACGACAGTGTTCTCTCCGAGGAGTGGTTTGATATTTTTGACCACTTCTTCAAGCGCCGAAATAGGGACAGAGAGAATGAGAATATCCGCTTTGCATACTTCCTCAAGCGGAAAGAAAGTCTTTCCGTCCGGTGCAAATCGCGACGATGAGACTTTGACAACTGTTTCGGGAAGATGCACCTGCGCAAGTTCGTGCAAGAATTTTCCGAAATCTCCGTACCCGATGATGCCAATGCTCTGCACAGTCAGCATATTTGATATCTATTTCGCCACACGCTCCGCCTCCTCCAGCTTTACTGACAAAATTTTCGAGACCCCATCCTGCCCCATGGTGACCCCATACAGTTCCCCTGCCGCCGACATTGTCGCTCTATTGTGCGTAATCACTATCAACTGCGATTTCTTCCCTAATTCCTGGATCATATCGGCGTAGCGCTTGCTGTTCGCTTCGTCTAAAGCGGCATCGGTCTCGTCGAGGATAAGGAACGGCGGCGGGTTTACCTGCGACATCGAGAAAATCAGGGCAATTGACGTAAGCGCTCGCTCGCCGCCGGAGAGAACCTCAAGCCCGCGGATCTTCTTGCGAGGGAGCGAGACGTCAATGGAGAGCCCGGCGTAGAGTTCTTCCTCTTCTTCCATCATTTCGTCTTCTTCAGTTGCATCCTCGCCGCGGCGGC
>JBBTXY010000013.1:0-47871 GCA_038062075.1 Patescibacteria group bacterium | reverse complement strand
ATCACCGGGCGCAGCCGCCGCGGCTCCTCAATAAAAAGCTTCGCACTCCCTCCGCCAAAAAGCTTCTCAAAAAACCCCTTCAGCGCTTCGTTGATGTGCTGAAGGCCTTCGGTAAAGCGCGCATCAATAGTTTTCTCTAATTCCGCAATCAGATTTTTGAGAGCTTGCGCGGAGCGCTCCAAATCCTCCAGTTCCTTTGCAAGAAACGCGTCGCGGTCCACGGTCTGGGTATACTCTTTCACGACCGCATCTCCCCCGCCGACCCCCGCTTCTTCTATCTTTATCTTATACCGCTCGATCTCACGCCGTCGCTTCTCTTGTTCGCGGCGATCTTCTGAAAGCGCACCCGACGGTACTTCGCCTGCCCGGCCAGGGTGCTTGTCCCACCCTTCAAATGCGAGGCCTAAGAGCGCGATACCTTCGCGCACTTCTTCCTCGAAACGGCGTTTCTGTTCTGCAATGTGCTCGCGCTCGGCCTTGAGCCCCATCATTTTCGACTGCACTTCACGAAGCTGTGCCTCAAATTGCACTTCCTCGCGCTCGGCCGCGAAAGCGGCCTCGCGCTCTTTTGCTATCGTCATACGCACGTCGTCCACTTCTTTCACAAGCCGCGCTTCGTCCGCTTCCGCCTTCTCCAAGCCAGCCGTGAGACGGATGACTTCTTTGCGCGCTTCCTCATTCGTTATCGGCGCCGCACCAGAGAGCCCCTCAATGAAAGCGCGAATGCGGCCGCGCAGCTGCGAAAGAAGCGCTCGAATTCCAGCGACATTATCCTGCGCTTCGGCGCGTTCGATCGATTCGGTTATCTCGCGCACGAATTCGCGCACGTGCGGCGCGGGAACGATATGCTCGACGGTAATCGCCACCGCTTCCACCGCCCCTTCCGCACGCCCAAGATCCCGCACCATTTCCTCTCTTTTCCGACGCGCTTCGCTAAGCTTGTCCTGCAGTTCCTGTAATTTCTCAAGAAGCGGCGAGCCGCCTGTCTTCCCTCCCTTTACCGAGCGCGTTTCCTTGAGTTTCGCTTCGAGCGAATGAATCTCGTGCTCGTGCTCCTTTGCTTCGTCGGAGAGCCGCGTGGTTTCCATCGTGATCCACGCGTTCTCGCGCGCGAGATAGTCCGAGAGTTTCGCCGCGAGCTCCTCTTTCATCTCTCGCGCCTTTTCTATTTTTTCCACCTGCACCTGCAAGAATTTGAGGTGCGGCGCTATCTCGCGCCGCAGGGACTTCGTCTTCTCGATATTGACCGCCGTTTCTTCCAATTTCCGCTCGCTCTCCGCTTTCTTATGCTGATACAATTTCAATCCTAAGGCATCTTCCACCATCTCTCTGCGCTCTTTAGGCGATGCATTCAATATCCTATCCGCCTCGCCTTGCGAGATTATCTGGTAGCCAGAACCTCCGATATTCGCTCCCGCGAGGAGCCGGATGACGTCCTTGAGCCGCACTTGTGAGCCGTTCAAGAGATATTCGTTCTGCCCGTCACGATGCACGATGCGCTCAATCACGACTTCCGAAAAATCAATATCGAGCAACCTTTTCGAATTATCAAACACGACTTTCACAACCCCCCGATTCATGCGTGGAAGCGCGGGTGAGCCGCCCCAAATGAGGTCCTCCCCGCGCTTCGAGCGCATGCTTTTCATTGATTGTTCACCAAGAACGAATCGAAACCCCTCTGCCACATTCGACTTTCCCGAGCCATTCGGCCCCACAATGGCAGAAATCCGCGACCCGAAAACAAGCTCGGTCTTCTTCCCGAACGATTTGAATCCCGCAAGCTCGATGGATTTGAGATACACAGCGTCTATTCTAGCAAGAAAGAAGGGTATTCCAGTGCACGCCTATGCTTGACGCTTCATGTCTTCCCGAATCGACGCAAGTTCATTCATAACCGTCTCATTAATGAATCGTTCGACATCGGGAATATGAGGCGCGAGGAATGCCATCAGACCTTTCAAATCGCCGCTCCCAAAGTATTTCTCCAGTTTTGGCTGTTCCTCGGGCGGCAATCGTTTGAGAATCTCCAGCACTACGCGGCTCATCAATGTTTCGCCGATGACATCGAGTATCTCCGCCTGACCTTCCGGCGTATCATTCTCGAGCCCGAAATCCTTCATTAAGCCCTGGACGTGCTCATCCGTTATCATCTCCAATGCTATTTTCTTATCACCGGTGCTATGCATATCTTTGTTTTAAATCGTCAATAAGGTCGTGTACCCTATCTTCCCCGCCGAGCGCGGGCACCAGGTGAGCGACTTCTTGTTTTGTAATCGTATTTTCTAAGGCTGCGAGGAAACGAGGATCGCCCCACACTCTCATATTAATTGTACCGTCATCAGAAAAGACAACGTCGTTGTTAGCGATGACATCGACATCCGTCTGTTGGAGAGCTTGAGCCCATTCAGGATGGTCGACGAAAACACGTCGAGCGGCATCTTTGAATTGTTCCAGTGCTTCCGGAGGAAGATTGTATGACTCAAGGGCGCCGCCATTAGATACAAGCTGTTCGTCGATAAGGCCGTCGATGCCTTTTGAGGCAATGGTGCTATCTGTATCGTATGAGATTTCGTGCGATACTCCTTCAGGTCCCGCTGCTACATCAGACACCCCATCGCTAGTCTCTGAATCTTCAGGGGATACAGCAGAGATAGCGTCATCTTTGCCAGTCGGCGATATGTCAGTGAGTGTTGTGGCCCCCTCTCCTGCAGGTGTTGGAGTAACATCAGTAGGGCTAAATCCGAGTGAATCCATTACCGCATCTGTAACGCCAAGGTGTTGTAAAAGATAGGAACCGCTAGCGACAGTTCCTCCGGCCAGGGCTGCACAAAGTCCCGCATATAAACGACTACGCCAAGGTGCATAGTTTTGTCTATCGAAATATGCATACATTGTGTTATACACTGCCAATCCTGTTATGCTTCCTCCTATTACCCGCATTGCCAACCCCGCGGACGCGATGCCACCTAAAACGAACGGGCTCATCGCAACGGCTCCGGTTGTCCCTACTAGTCCTAATCCCGTTAACCCAATAGAGATGGCAATACGCTTCCACTTATGTTTCTTCCAGTCTTCCGCAAACTTATGGAGTGTTTTTGAAAGCCCGAGGTGTTCCGCTTCAGACATGATGGTTCCTCTTTTGCGTGCCTCCAAGCGAGCGCGGACAGCTGCTCGATATCGTTCCATCCCTTCCTTATATCCTCGTTCATCCTGATTCTCGATGGTTTTTCCCCCATCCACCCACTTTTGCATTTCCGTTTCAGGCCGCTTTCCAAACCAATTTGCTATTCGTCGCTTGAACAGATCCACACCCGGAACAAAACCATAGGCCAGTTTATTGAGTGGTATTTCTTCCTTTTTCTCCGTTGGGGGAGGAGAACCATCAAGCCCTTTTTTAGCTGCGGCTTTTAGACCTTCCTGACGCTCTTGCTCTCTATACACCATCTCCAGCAATTCTGTCTTATCATTTTTATTTTTTTCAACCTCGTCTTTATCAAAAATACCCGGCGGAATGATAATGATTTCCTCTTTTCCATTCCGCATGATTCTGAAACGAAACTCTGGATGCTGGATATCGTAATGACCTCGCGCGATCATGTTGTATTTCTGCGTCGATTCCGCCGTAACACTGTCAACGCCACCCTTCCGAACCGCCATGGCCATACTCCCCTTATCCTTTTTTGCGTCTGCAGAATCGGATTGAGTGGGTTCTTTTTTCGGTTCTTTTACCCACGCCCCCCGTCCTCTACTCGTCGAAACCCACGGCTGCGCTTTTTCTTTTTTCACTCGGTCCGCAGTTTTCCGAAAAAGCCGTCGCATTCTTACCGTTTTTGATAATGACGAGCGGGTAATATTCGAAACTTTTTTTGTTTCTTCTTCTCTCTTACCCGTCTCTATCGCCGGTTTTGCGGAAGATAAATTGGATGTATCAATACCCAATTCTTGAGCGCGATGACGTGCCCGCTCAAGTTCGGCCTGGATTTGCGCATCGGTGACTCCTTCGTCCGGTTGCACGTGCGCTGGGATAGCCTGCTCTTCCTTCGTGGCCAGTTCACGAGGTACGGTAGCACGAAAGGTACGCCGCGCGGCGGCTTTGTCACGATCTGAAACATCATCAGACCACGTGCGATCTTTCAAGCTCACTAATTTTTTCCAATTCTCTCCTTCTTTCTTGCTGCCGAAGTTGTAACTCTCTCCTTCCTGGATTCTTATTTCACCACCATGGCCACCAACGACATGCACCGCTTGATTTTTCTCGTCGTACCACACCGACCCTTTCGTCTTGGGAACTCTTACGCCGGGCTTTCTCCCAAAACGCGCTGAAATCGCATCGCTCGTCGCGTCTCTCAATTTCTGAATATCTGTTTTTGGTCTGCTCAACTTCGCTGTCGCATTTTCAAGCACCGTTTCATTCTTAACCATCGGAGGAATCACGGTTTGTTCGTCTCCGCCCAGCACCCGATCCAGTTCTCTTTGTTGTGCATCAGACAAATTGGCAATCGTATTTTGCCGTTCCTCTTCTGATAATTGCTCCCACACCTCACGTCGGTCTGTTGCCGAAAATTTTTCAAGGGCGGCCGCCGGATCCTTACCCTGTCTGATTGCAATATGCGCTTCCTCGATGCCAGCTTCTCGTTCGGCTTTCTCAAAATACTCACTTGTAAAAGGATTTGAGCCCACGTCTTGACTTCCGGAGCTTTGTCCCTCAAGCCGTACGATCGCATTGCGAATTTGATCGGTTTCCTCGCTTGCATTTTTCGCACGAGGTAAATTTTCAATCCTATTCGTTAGGTCGCTGAGCTCTTGCTCATGCACCGATGCGCTTTCACCAAGTTTTTCCTGAAGCTCGCCAAGGCGCTGCTTAAGTGCTGCACGAGCCATTTCGGATGGGGATATTTCAAAATCTTCAACCATATTCAACGTAAACTATACCATCAGAAAAAGTGTAGGCGCATGATTTGAAAAGCTACCGTGCACAACAAAACAAAAACCCGTGGCACCTTGCGGCGCCACGGGGCACAAAGAACAGTCACAACACAGTGTTAGGCTTACGCCTTATTCGCAACTCCTGGCGAGGCCAGGGCCTGGGGGGCGGGCGTTGCTGCGATTTGCGCTTTGGGAAGCGTTTTGTCGCAGTGGACCTCGAACCTGGGCACCTTCGGGACCTTCGTCCCGGCCGACGGGTTCTTGGCTTTGAACGCCTTGAGGAGACGGGCCTCAGTGACCATCTCCTTCATTACGGGTACCATCGGGTCAGTCGGCAAAATCCCAAAAATGACCCGAGGAGACGCAGATACAGACTTCTTCCAAAGAAAGTCCACCATCACCCCTTGGATGTCCTTGTGATCGGACAGGATGTCGGCAACCTTCGAAGGAGAGCCCGCGATCGCGTCCAGTAACCCGAACTTCCCAAGCTCCTTCACGCCCCGCAAGCAGGCCGTGAAGAGTTTGTGTTCGGCACCGTTGTCGGGCGCCAACCACGTGCGGTGCTCTGGGGCCCAACCGGCGAGCCCATTGAGCAGATCCATGTTATGCCACGTCCTCTGCTTGGCAGTCAACAGCGGATTGAGGTCGCGTCCGCTATTGGTCGTCGTAGCGACTGTACCAGCCATGGGTACAACTCCATGCTACCGAGTTGCCCTGCAACCCTCGTGGGTAGCGCACGAGGAGGGACCAGCAGTAGTCTATCATATAAATGGTTAATGTCAATAGCTCGCGTTTAAGCCATATATTGATACTATTCCGTGTAATGGCTACAGCTGACAACGCCGAGAGAAATGGACCTACACCGGAAGATCCTGCCGAAATGAGGAAACAATTGCGTCGGCTTCTAATGCGATCGCATCCGGACACGATGGGCGAATCACGAGCCCGGGCAGAAGAAACAACGAAAACGCTGATTGCCCTTCTTGATGCGACAAAACTAGGGCGCGCGCCGCGAACATGGGACGAGGTTCCAGAGTCGAACCAGCCAGCTCAATTCCGCGAAGGACAACCCGCACATTTCGTGCGCCGAGAAGAAAATGGTGGTATTCACGAACTCGCGATTACCTTGCCGAAATGGACGAAGGCATTCCGGTCCGCACTCGAGGCGTTTCTCGCCGGCGCGTCTGACGACGACGTGCGCACGATATTGACGTTTGATCCTATTGCTGCGGATCGGAACGCTCGTCGAGAGTTGTCCGCGCAGATCAGCGCAGCGCGAAATGTACCTGAGCTGCTCGCGGCGCAAGAGTCCGTCCAGAGACAAAATCTTCTACTTCCCATCACGAGACAGAAGTTGCTGCGCGAGATCATCGGCCGCATTGCCAGCGTGTACACGCCATCAATACACCAGACGCAATCGCTCGCAAATCTTTCTTCGCTTTCGGACGATGTGCGCCAAATTATTACAACCGCTTCGATTGCCGCTGAGGACGATAAACAGTATTTTCTTAATGTTCTTGCCATGATTGCGGACATACGCGCAGAAGCCATTGGTAGCACAATGCTTGAAGACGGGGATGCCGAGAAAAAACTTGGCGCAATTGGCGCATATATCACTGCCGTGAGTGCTTTCCCGTTCTCGAATACGCAAAAAAAAGATGATTTGCTTCGTGCAGGAAATAAAATGGCTCACGATATCCTGATGGAAAGCATGAAGAGATTGCGTTCAGAGAAGGGATTAGAGCGCCTGCATGAATATGTGTCTCGATTTCCATTTTCACTCGATGACGCCGGCGAGGCGGCTCGAAGTGATCTTCATAACTGGATAGAAAAGAAATGGCAGTCGTATTTCTCGCCGGAGGCAAAAGAATCGCAGGTAGGAATGACCTCGGTTAACGAACAGACAAAATAAAATATGGCAGAAAAAATGCGTCCGCTTAATCGACTTGTTGCCAAATTTACCAGGTCGGGAAGAGAAAAAATTCGGCACGAAAAAAGGCAAGAAGAATATCTTGCCAGCAGCGACAAGGAACGCAGCGCGCATAATGAAGGACTAGAGCTTCAGATTCCAAGGTTGCGGGAATTGAAAAATACGCTTGGAAGCATGGTGATTGACGACCAACGAATCCGAGAACTTGCACGATTCTTGCACGAAGCGCTATCAAAAAAGGATATCCCACATATTAAAACACTATCGGATGATGCAAAACGGGCACTCCTCGAAGAAGCGAAGCAGTATATTTTTCGTGGGATTTTGCAGCCCTATAAAAAATACAAAGATGAGCAGGGACGCGAACATGACAAGCCTCTCGTAAACGAGGACGGTGTCAAACATCACCTCCGTATCTATTTGCAATGGCGGTGGGCAGAGGAAGCGTGGCGAAAAAAAGAACCGACAAGCAAATGGAAAGTATGGAAGAGGTCTGAAAAAGAGATGCTCGCTATATCAATGCCGAACTTCGAAGTGGCGTTCAAAAAATGGAAAGGTGAACAAAAGAAACTAAAACGCGGCGAAGGACCTACCCGTCCTCCGACCCCTCCAGAAGCAAATCTGGTCCTCATGCTCGCAAAACGTCTCCGCGAAGATCATATGCAATGGAAAGTCAGTCCAATCAAACCGGGTGCTGGAGAAGAAAAGAAAGACTGATTATTTTTTACCCTTTTCAGCTTCGGTTATCCGGCGCCGCAGCTCGCGGAGAATCTCAAGGTTCCGCAAGCGTGCCTTGATTCCCTCAACTTCTGCTTGACCCTGACTCCCGGATCGTCTTGGCGACACTTCCACGTCGTCTCGTTGTAGGTCAGGTTGCGTTGAAAGGGCCGTCACAGGTGTAAACCTCACCTCTTTCTCCGCGGTTGATGCGTAACGCTCTTTTCCAGAATCAAACTCTTCTGACGCTACTGCTTTCGTCGCCCCTCCGCCACCAATAACTTGACGTCGTAGCGGGTCTCCCATGCGTGGTTCATGCTTCTTTTTTCTCTTCACGCTTTCTTTTCTCTTTCGTTCGTCTTCAATGAAGCGCAGGCCTTTTTGTAACGAATCTCGAGGACCCGACCAACGTTCGTATGCTTTTTCCTTTGCTGCTAAAGCTTCCTGTGAATTACTTGGAGACTCTGTCAGCGCTCTATCGCCTCGCTGGCGGCTTCCGTGTATTTTATCGTATGCAACCTGTGTACGAACGGCTTCTACAAACCGCTGTCTCAATCTCCATGCCTTTTTCCACCAGGTAAGTTCCTTTGGACTCTTGCTGTGTGCCCTTCCCTTTTCGTATCTCTCTCGTGTCATGAGTAGGTTATCGAGATTATCAAGCGACCGATCAATCTCTAGGTACTGAAGCGGGTCGGGGCCGCCCACTTCATACAGTAACTCCGCAAGGTATGGCGTATTAGGATTTTGGTTATCGGCGGCGGCGAGTGCATAGAGGCCCTCGAGTTGTCGGCGCACGGAGGTCGCGATACGGCGCGCCAGTCCCGTTCCGCGGAAAAATGCTTCAAACTCATCGTCATTCTTAGCAACCCAGTTGATGATTGCAGAAAACGCATTGTCATAATCAAGGCCGATAATAAGCCGCGGCACGTGTTCTCGATATTTCTCCAACGGCAATGGACCATGCTTATCGAACGTTTGCGTGCTCATCGTTCCGAACGTCTCGACGGCGGAACGAAACAACTTCGTCGCGCGCGCGGTGGAAAGGGTAGGATCGATCTTGTCGCTTTTGCCCAGCAATACGCTTCGCGCGTCTTCGCTCATCCGCCTCTTCTTCATTTCAGCTGAAATCTTGTCTTTCATTCTTGCATACGTAACATCGATTACCAGCACCATCGGCGAGTCGTCTGCATAGCGTTTGAGGTTGCCGGCTTCATCATTGAACTCTACGATCGTATCGATCCCGCCCGCGAGGTCATCAGGAAGACCTGATAAGTACACATCTACGTTCTTGTGACCGAGCGCTGCAAACGCGCCCTTTAGCATCGGGATTGCCACGATCTCCAGTGCATCGGCAAGTTCCTTTTGTTCTTTATCAAATCTCTGCCTTCCCTCCATCTTCAATTTTTTCCGCGTCTTCACTTCAGGGGTATCCCCGTCTTTTTCCTGCCATTTGGGGTAATTATTTTCATCGAAACGAAATTCGAGCTTTCTCCTTCCTATAGAATACAAACGCTGCTGTTCATGCGGCTCTAGATCTTTGAGCCACTGCTTAAGCGTGCTCTTTGGGATCTCAAACTCCTCGTCTCTCGCTTTCTTTTTTTCATCGCCTTTCGGTTCTTGCCATCGCTTCATCGTAACCGGCACCGTTTCCGGCAACTCCTTAAAACGATTACTGTTGTATGCTCCGGTGCGCAAAAGGATGCCGAGACGCCATGCACGCTCCCGTACCCATAATTCGTCTCTCGCTTCCTCTTCAGAAAGCTCCCTTTTGGTCCGTTCGAGCCGCTTGGCGCGCCACGCTTCAACGCGCTTAGGAGACACGCTCAAATCTTCTGGCCGTTTCGCTTTTCCTAGGCGTCGCTCTGACGCGCTTCGCGCTCGTCGTCCCCGTTCGCTATGCCCCGCCGTAAGTCGGTCATCTTTCGCCCCTTTTGCTTTTTCAGTCCGGACGGCCGCTAAGGCGCGACCGCGTACTTCACTATCCCGCCGCCGACGTTGTTCAAATACGGATTCTTCGTCGGAGCCCATCTCCTCCGCATCGATGACTTCTTTAGGAGGGTCGATTGCAAGACGAGCTGAATCCTGAAGGATTGGTTGAGAGGGTCCTTTTGATTGGCCGCGCGGAGCAAACGACCTTGATCTTCCTGGCCCGCGCTCTCGTGCTTTCCGCGCATCAGCGGTCGCGTTCCGTACTTCCTCAATATCACGCGGCGCTGGATCTTTCGGCGGCCATTCTTCCTCACCTACCGGTTTATACCCTGGCTTTTGTTCCCACCACCCACTTTTTGGTTTTTCTCCATTAGTCACTCTTCTATGCTAGCACCGGTTTAAGACATGGGTTCCGCTCTTCCCCATTACCACCCCTTGGCTGCGAGGGCTTTTTGCGCAGCATCTTGCTCGGCTTCCCAGCACCACAGTTTGGCTTGGTTGAGAAAAACTTCTAAGATCCTCGCATTACAAATGGAATCACGCGTTCAACTTCTATAACCTTGGCGCGTCTCAACAAAAGAAAGCCAAACTTGGTTCATGGGCAGGCCTGCCACCCTACCAGCCCTTGGCTTTAAGTGCAGCTTCAGCGGCCGCTTGTTCCGCCTCTTGTTTAGACCTCCCTTCGCCGAGGGCGACTTTATCGCGGCCGAGGTAGGCCGCGACGACGAATTGCTCGTGGTCGGGGCCGCTTCATTCCTCTGCGGCAAGGTCGAATTCGCTTGGGTTCTGTATGACGTGGACGGCGGCAGCTGCGAATGTTTCGAAATCGCCGAGATTGCGCGTGACAATCCTATACAGCTCCTGCGACGTAATCTCGTCGTAAAAATGCACCATGCGGTTGCGGTATCCGGCCATATTTGAAAGCGCGCCTTCCGCAAACGCGGCGTCAACGACACCCTTCTCCCCGAGCGCCGCGGCAACCTCTTTCAGTGTCTTTGGCCGCTTGCCGGGCGAATAAGAAAAGCGGGAAATGATGTGCCCCGCGATATCAAACACCGCCTCGAGTGCACGGCGCAGAAAATGTTCGGTCACGGCGAACTTCGTGATGTCGGCGGCAAATTCCTCTTCGGTGCAATCGGACACGGTCGCGGGCAACCGCTCGATCGCTTCGCGGATGATTGCGAGCTTGCTCTCGATCTTCACTCGGGAGAGCGGCGGCTTATGCATACTACGCTTTGCTGAATGCGCCAAACGTCGCGTCTTCGTACTCGCGCTCGAGGAAACGATAATCGTCGTAATGCTTTATGACCGATTCCTCGTAATCGGCCCGAACGCGCGGATTACTTTCAAACACTGCGCGGCCGTATTGGACGGCATCGAGCTGCAATTTCGCGTTCGCCCGCTGTAGGAATGCAATATCCAATTTCGGCCCGCGAATGTTGTCGGGGAAAATGGCATTCAGAGTGCCGTAGAGCGCGCTGTAGCGGTCGAGATCAAAATCCGCTTTCTGTGGATCGTCGAACACGACACCAATGTCATAGTCTGAGCCCGCATGTGCCGTGCCTTGCGCGCGCGAGCCATACAAATACAAAACACCCACTCCGAGATTTGTGAGTTGTTGTCTGATTTCCTCTGGGATAATAGCGTCCATGCGCAACATCATACCACGCGCATGAGGCCATCACCACCCCTTCGCAATCAGAGCCTTCTGCGCGGCATCTTGTTCTGCTTCTTGTTTGGAGCGCCCTTCGCCGAGGGCGACCTTGTCGCGGCCGAGGTAGGCCGCGACAACGAATTGCTTGTCGTGGTCAGGACCGGTTTGGCTCATCAATTCGTAAGTGGGAGTGACCGCGAGCTTGTCCTGCGCGATCTCCTGTAGTTTGCTTTTCGCGTCTTGCCAGAGACGTTTCTCGACGACTTCATCGGTCTTATGGAAAAGTTGGTCGGCAATGAACTGTTTCGCTGCGTCGTAGCCTTGGTCGAGATAGAGGGCGCCAATGAGGGCCTCAAATGCATTTGCCAAGATTATCTGCCGCGCGCGGCCGGTGTCTTTCGCCTCGCCGCGCGAGAGCAAGAGGTAGTCGTTCATGCCGAGTTTCGTCGCCGCTTCAGCAATTGAGACGGTATTCACGAGTGCGGCGCGAAATGCCGTAAGCTCCCCTTCCGGCTTCGTCGGATATTTCGTATAGAGAAATTCGGTGACCACGAGCTCCAAAATAGCATCCCCCAAAAACTCCAACCGTTCGTTGTGCTCGCGCCCCGGCATGCGATTCTCATTGAGGTACGAGCGATGCGTGAAGGCGGTCTCGATAAGCCGCTTATCGGTGAACGTGAACCCTATTCTTTCTTCGAATGGTCCGAATTGCATGCCGGTAAACCTACTATTGTCTTCCTTTCTGCGCAAGAATATTGATGGCAGGGATGATTATCTTCAACGTATCATCGTAGAAATTGAGTGAGCCGACCTGCGAGAGCGGGAACCACTGCGCGTCATCAAGCCCACCGGAAGAGCCGAGTTTTATTTCGCTAAAAGGCGACTCGGCGAGGAAGTAGGTGACGCGCTTGCGCTTCTTGCCGCCCTTGATCTCGGAATCGTTCGCGGTGTATTCGTTGACACCAAGCTCTTCCTTGATAGTCACATCAAGCCCCAGTTCCTCCTTAATGCCGCGTGCGGCGCCTGCTTTCAGATCTTCGCCGCCATTGATGCGCCCCTTCGAGATGGTCCAGTGCCCGAAAATATCGTGGACGAACGCAAGGTAGGTCTCTCCTTCATGTTTGGCATACACGACGGCCCCTGCGAGGTGCTCCACCGGCATCTTGCCCCCTCCCGGCGCGGCCCCTCCTTGCTTGCGCGCAGCACCCTCATTCTTCCCCGGCTCGCCGAGCTCGATATAGACCGCCCCCATGACACCGTTCACGAACCGGCTTGATGAATTCGACCCGAAATTCTTCGCAAGCTCGATGGCCTCGTTGATGGCGACTTTGGCCGGGACCTGGCTGCGGTCGGCAAAGAGAAGCTCAGAGAGGCCGAGCCGCAGAATGTTGCGGTCGATCGCAGCTATTCTTTCCAGGGGCCACTCGGGAGCAGCTTTCGTTATGACGGTATCGAGTTCTTTCTGCTTGGCGAGGACGGTTTTGAGAAGCTCCGTCATAAAGGGCATGTCGCTCTCCCGTGCGCCAAACTCCTGCGCGTAATCCTTGAGGCGCAAAAGTGCCTCATCGAACGTCATGGCCCCACCTGCGGCATCCCTCTCGAACAAGACCTGGAGAACGACCGAGCGGGCGAGGTGTCGGTTGGCCATACACTAGTTGCTGGTTGCTAGTTGCTGGTTGCTAGTGGCCAAGGGAAAAGAACGGGTCATACGCATGAATTAATCCTCCCCGCAGGATGCATTAAAAGAACTCATATACAAAGTATACCAAAAGAGTTGAAGATATCGGAAGCGGCACCTGTGGATTTTTTACCCAGCACCTTCCTGCGCAACTGTGACGCCCGACGTCCTGGAAATGTCCGCATTCAAGAGCGTAGGGTAACTTACGCAGACGGAGAGGATGTTGCGGCTTTCTTTTCCCCAGTAGACTGGCCGCTTGCCATGAGCTCTTTCTCGCGGCGTTTTGTGCGGCGAGCGACACGTTTCGCACGCGCCGTCACATCGATAACTTGGCGACCGCGGTACATGCCGGTCACTGGGTTCACGCGATGGCTTAGATACGAGTTCCCTGCCTCGTCTTTCGAGATATGCACCGACTTCAGAGCATGATGACTCCGGCGCTTCTTGGTTTGCGAGCGGTTCCGCCGCATTCGGACTACCATGGGCGGGAGTGTACAGATTTTGAGCCAAAAAGTAAAGGGTCCGCCGAAGCGGACCCCCGAGAGATCAACGAGGCTCGTTCTAGTGCGAGCCATTGAACTTGTGGGCAATGCTCTTTGCCCTTTTTACAATCCGAGAGATGTTGTCAATTTGCCACAGCTCCAGTTCCGAACAATCGCAATCGTCCGGCAGGAGACATTCGTTTTTGCATACCTGCCAAGTTGCTCGCACTAGGCGAGGGTCAGCACTGGCAGGCAACATTTGCTGCTCTATTACGTCTAGTAGTGGCACGAGTTCCTCCCTCATTCTTGTGCTCCTCCCTTAGGAGCAAGCCAATAATATAATACTCCTCCATTGACAAATCAAGCAGACACTGTGAGGAACGACTTACGGTGTATGAGGGGCAGGGTGCCGTGCTTGCGTATCGCGCGCTTGTGCACGAGCGTGCCGTAGCCTTTGTGCTGGTCGAAGCCGTAGCGCGTGTGATCCGCTGCGAGCGTTTCCATGTGCCTATCGCGCACCACCTTTGCGACGATTGATGCGAGCGCGATCACGGGCACGGTCTCGTCGCCGCGGATGAACGACTCCTGCGTCCACTCGGACGAGAGCCACAAGCCGGCATCGAGGAGAACACTCACGCGCGAAGGAGCGACGTTGAGCCGCGCGACCGCAACAGCAGCGGCCTCCCGCGCCGCGTTCGCAATACCGATCGCATCGATCACCTCGGCCTCGACGAACGCGCTCGTGTGCCGCAGGCGCGCATGCGCGGCGATGTATTCGAAAAGGATGTCTCTTTGCTGGGCCGAGAGATGCTTCGAGTCGCGCAACTTTGGCTTCCCGCGCTTTGTGATGAGGGAGAACACCTCGCGCCAATCGAAAGCGAGGGGACACAGAACGGCGCCGACGCAGACCGGACCGGCAAGTGCACCTCGCCCCGCTTCGTCGACACCGATGTACCACTGCACCCTTCTAAGATACCAAGAAAAACCCAACACAAGCATAAAATCCCCACCACCCTAAAATTTAAGACACGCCGTGTCTTAAATTATCTCGATTACATCACTTTTATTCGCGAGGATTCGATCTTGAATTACCTCTGCAATGACGTTATGTTGTCTTTTTGGAGAACCCAGCACATCGACAAGAGTGTCGGTATCGAGAATGGACGGAAAATTTTTTGTACCGACATAATCGAGGTAGCTACTCCATCGATATTCTTGAAGCTTTTTGAGTGCTTGAGATATTCTCTTTACGTTCCCCTCACGCCATTCCGGCATCGAAAAATCTAACGGGTTGAGATGAATGTAGTATGGGATGTAATTGAAATGCGCATCCCGCTCAATCCTAATTCTCTTATATATCCCCTGCCACAAGACACCGTTGCGTGAATATTTCTCATTAAAGTACTTCGCGTACCCCATCCCTATTTTTTGAGCAAAACGAGATATGTTTGCGATGTCGTCGTCTACCGGAGAAACAAGAAGATGATAATGATTGGACATAAGACACCACGCATGAATTCGCACCAAAAGAGACCTATGAGCGCCGCGGCGACTTTTAGTAAGCGGATTCGCAGCAATATTCTTGTTATTCAACTCGTACAAATCACTTACAAAACGAATGCGATCCCCGTCATCCAGCACGATATCTCTTTTTTCAACACCTCGATTCAGTATGTGGTAAAAATCCATCCTACCAGCATACCATAATTTAAGACACGCCGTGTCTTAAATTATGCATGGGAAAATACCAACTGATATACTGCAGTAATGAGTGCGCGGTTTGTTCATCTCCACACGCATTCTCACTATTCCCTTTTGGAAGCGCTCCCAAAAATCCCCGAGCTTGTTGCTGCCGCTAAAGCCGACGGCCAGGAGGCGCTTGCTCTCACCGATAATGGCAATCTCTATGGCGCGATAGAATTCTACAAAGAAGCAAAGAAGGCCGGGCTGAAACCCATTATCGGCGTCGATTTCTACGTCGCCCCTCGCACGCGCTTCGATAAGGAGCATCGCGTGGATGATCGCCACTTTCGCCTCGTCCTCCTCGCGAAGAACGAAGTCGGCTACCGCAACCTTATTCACCTCGTCTCGAAATCACATTTGGAAGGTTTCTACTACCGCCCGCGCATCGACCGCGAGCTCATGGAACATTTCCAGGACGGCCTCATTGCCATCCTTCCGTCATTCGGCGGCGAGCATGCACGACACCTGAAGGACGGAATGCACGAGAAAGCCGAGGAGGCGCTCGCATCATACAAGAAACTCTATGGCAGCGACCTCTACGTCGAGGTCACCCATCATCCGGAGATCGAAGGTCACGAAGAGTTGCAGAAAAAAACCGTCGCCCTTGCCCGAACCGCCAATGTGGCGGTTGTCGGGGCGCACGACACGTATTATCTTCAGCCCGACGAAGCGATCGCACGCGAGCTCGTTGTAAAGATCAGGAATGGGGGAGTCCTGGATAGAGAATTTGAGGGTGCGCGCGGTGACTTTTCATTCATTACGCAAGAAAAGGCGCGCGAGTTTTTTAAAGACTTCCCTGAGGCGCTCGAGAATACGCAAACAATCGCCGCCGCCTGTAATCTCGAACTCGAACTGGGTAAATGGGTCTTTCCCGAATTCCCCATTCCCAAAGGCACGACGCACGATGAAGTCCTCCGAAATCTCGCGTACGAGGGCTTCAAGGAGCGCAGCCTCGAAGAGACGCCTGTCTTACGCGAGAGAGTAGATTACGAACTCTCCGTCATCGCGAAGAAAGGGTATTCGACGTACTTCCTCGTCGTCTCCGATCTCCTGCGCTTCGCGCACGAGAATGGCATCCTCACGAACATCCGTGGTTCCGTTGCGGGTTCTCTGGTCACCTATCTTGCGGGCATCACGAACGTGAATCCTATCGAATACGGACTTCCCTTCGAGCGCTTCTTGAATCCGGAGCGCCCCTCGGCCCCCGATATCGATATGGACTTTGCGGACAACCGGCGCGACGAGGTCATCGACTATGCGCGAAAAAAGTACGGCGATGATAAGGTGGCACAGATCGGCACCTTCGGCACGATGCTCGCGCGTGCAGCCGTGCGTGATGTCGCGCGCGCTCTCGGCCACTCTTACGGCACGGGTGACGCAATAGCGAAGATGATCCCCTTCGGCCGGCAAGGCTTCCCTGTCACTATCCAAAGTTCTCTCGATGAAGTCCCCGAGCTTGCGGAAGCCTACAAGAAAGACCCTGATGCCCGCGAGATACTGGACATGGCGCGCAAGGTCGAAGGCAACGCACGTCACGTCGGCGTGCACGCAGCGGGCGTCGTTATCGCCCCCACACCGGTCACCGATTTCGTCCCTGTGCAGCTCGATCCCAAGGGCGGCAAGGTCATCACGCAGTACGATATGCACGCCGTGGAAGACGCCGGTCTCCTCAAATTTGATTTCCTCGGCCTCACCAATCTCTCCACACTCGCCGACGCGCGCGACCGCGTGCGCGAGCGCCTCGGCGTCTCGCTCAATCTCGACACCATTCCTCTGGACGACAAAAAAACGTATGAGATGCTCGCGCGCGGCGAGACCTTGGGCGTCTTCCAGCTCGCCGGCGGCGGCATGACGAACTACCTCACGGAGCTGAAGCCTTCAGTGATTCACGACATCAACGCCATGGTCGCGCTCTATCGCCCGGGCCCGATGGCCTTCATCCCCGCCTACATCGAGCGCAAACGAAATCCTGCTTTGGTGAAATATCTCGACCCGCGCATGGAGCCGATTCTCAAAAACTCCTACGGCGTCATTACATATCAGGATGACGTCTTGGAAATCGCCATCAAACTCGCCGGCTACTCGTGGCTCGAGGCCGACAAATTCAGAAAAGCGATGGGGAAGAAAATACCGGCGGAGATGGCCGCACAGAAAGAAAAATTCACCGAAGGATGCATCGCAAACGGCATGAAAAAAGAGGTTGTGCAAAAGCTCTGGGAGCAGATCGAGACCTTCGCCGCCTACGGTTTCAATAGAGCCCACGCCGCGAGCTACGGCTTCCTTGCGTACCAAACCGCTTACATGAAGGCCAACTATCCGGTGGATTACATGGCGGCGCTTCTCACCTCCGAAGCGGGAGACGTTGAGAAGATCGCGGAAGTGGTGAACGAATGCAAGCGTATGGGCATCAACATTCTCCCGCCGTCGGTCAATGAAAGTCGCGGTACTTTTACTGTCATTGACGACCCCATGAGAGAGCCTGCGGCCTCTAACGGGACAGGGAAAACCATCCGTTTCGGTCTCTATTCGATAAAAAATTTCGGTACTGGCATCGGGGGTGCGATCATCGCGGAAAGGGAAGCCAATGGGGGATTCGAGTCGATCGCGGATTTTCTCGCACGGATAGGGGATAAGAACCTCAACAAGAAATCCCTTGAAGCGCTTATCATGTCGGGCTCCCTCGATGACCTCGGCGAGCGGAAAGCTTTTCTCACGCACACGAACACGCTCCTCGAATATCGCCGCGAGCACCAGAAGATGCCCGTGGGCCAGGATTCCCTCTTCGGCACTTCCCTTTCATCTCGGCGTTCCGAGCTCAAGCTTCCGCAAGAGAAACCGGCAACGCTTGAGGAGAAGCTTGCATGGGAAAAAGAACTCTTGGGTTTCTATGTCTCCGGGCACCCCTTAGACAGATGCAAAGACGCGCTCGCGAAACAAAAATACACCATCAAACAAGCGAAGGAAGCATTCCCCCGCGGTGTCGAGACTGTTATCGGCGGCTATCTGGAGAGCACGAACGCGATACTCACGAAAAACGGCGAGCGCATGCTCTTCGGCCGCCTCGCCGATTACGTGGGGAACGTCGAAATCGTCGTCTTCCCCCGCACGCTCAAAGACAATGAGAAACTCTTCAGTGCCGGCTTGTGCATGATGGTCAAAGGCAAATTCTCGGATAGGAACGGCGAAGCAAGCTTCGTCGTGGAGAAAGCAAAAGCGTTATAAAAATAACAGCCGGCTCCTAGGACACCGGCTGTTTTGCTTTCTACAGTCTCTGCTCAAGCGTGCTCAAGCATCAAAGATATTTTACCCATTGGGTATATTTTGTCAAGCCCATCCAAAATGGCTCGAATGATGCTAGAATCGCTTTCATGTCAGACGAAGCAAACGAACGAGACCACAAGAAACTCGGCAAAGAGCTCGACCTCTTCACCTTCTCTGATACGGTCGGCAAGGGTCTTCCCCTCTTTACCCCCAAAGGCGCGGCCATCTACCGCGAGCTTGAGAAATTCGTTGTCGAGGAAGAAACAAAGCGTGGCTACACTCACGTGAAGACGCCTGACATCGCGAAGCTCGACCTCTACAAAAAGAGCGGCCACTATCCGCACTACAAGGATTCGATGTACGCCCCTATCATCATTGATGACGAGGAGTTCATGCTGCGCCCCATGACGTGCCCGCATCACTTCGAACTTTTCCTCTCGAAGCCCCACAGCTATCGCGAACTCCCCGTGCGTTTCGCAGAGCTTGCGCAACTCTACCGATACGAACAGTCAGGCGAGTTGATGGGACTCCAGCGCGTCCGCACGTTCTGTCTCGCTGATGCACACATCATCTGCGCGTCTGAAGAACAGGCCGCAGACGAAGCCGGAAAAGCCTTGGATCTCATCGAACACATGGCTGGCGTTTTCGGTTTGGAGTACGGGAAGGATTACCGCTATCGCCTTTCCTTGGGTAACCGCTCGAACACTGAAAAATATTACAAAAACGATGCGGCGTGGGAGAAAAGTGAGGGGCTTCTCCGGGAAGTTCTGCAGAGACGCGGCTCTGAATTCGAAGAAGCCAGAGACGAAGCGGCATTCTATGGCCCGAAAATCGACATCCAAATGAAAAACGTAAACGGCAAGGAGGATACGGCATTCACCGTACAGTACGATTTTTGCATGCCGGATAGGTTTGATCTCTCTTACATCGGCTCTGACGGAGAGAAAAAGCGCGCGTTCGTCATCCATCGCTCATCAATTGGCGCGATCGAGCGCATTATGGCATTCCTCATCGAAAAATATGCTGGGGCATTCCCCACCTGGCTTGCGCCGGTACAGGTGAAAGTGCTTCCGATTTCGGAAAAGTACGCCGCGTATGCGCAAGGAGTTTCAGCGGCCTTGAAAGATGCCGGCATCCGCGTCGAATTGGATAACTCGAACGAATCCCTCGGCAAAAAGGTGCGCAATGCAAAAGTCGAGAAAGTTCCCTACTGGCTCGTTGTCGGCGATGCAGAAGTCGAAGCACAAAACGTTACTGTCGAGCATCGTGAACGAGGAAAAATGGGCGCGCAATCTCTTACAGAGTTTCAAAAGACGCTTACCGAGGAAATCAAAAACCGCTCGTAACAGTTCGTACAGCCGGATCAAGAAAAACGAATGTTACTTTTTTGCCCCATGGGGAAAAAAGTAACATTCGTCGAAATAAACCGAGGCCGAAAAAATCGACTGAAAAATCGCGAGCCAAAACCACAACGCGCCCCGAGGAGCGCGTTGTGGTTTTCCCTACCCCCTTATATTAGCGCGAAATCAGAGAACGCACCGCATGGTATTGGTTGCGCGCCGCCGTCGCCACTTCCCGTGCGAATGAGAATCGCACAACGCCGCCATTGTAGTAGACGACGAGATAGCCGCCCGCGATCGCGAAAGCCGTAAGTGCGAGAAAGTACACGGCCGTGCCAACAGGGCCGAGATCGAGTCCGGTGTAGGGAATTTGCGTCAGCTGCAAGTACGGAGACACTGTGGGAGACGTGTACGGATAATTGTATGCGTACGGATAGTTATAACCTGTACCGTAGGTCTGGCATGAGGCCGTGCCGCCCGGACCATAGACCGTCATCGTGTAGTACTGGCTCTGCTGCGGGTACACGACTTGCGCTCCATTCGGAGCAACGGAGCCGATGCTGGAGATGTAGGCATTCGTCGCGTTCTGTGAGCTCCACGACAGAGTCGCTGTTTGATTGTAGATTTGGCTTGGATTGTACGTGTAGCCGCCCAAGGTAATCGTGCACGACGGCGGCTGGTTGTAATACGGCGTGTACGGATACGGAGGATAATACGGGTATCCACCACCTCCGCCGGTCACGTAAACAGTCGTCTGGCACTGATTGCTCTGACCGCTATAACCATAAACGGTAAGTGTATAGGTCGTCGTCTGATAGGGGTACACGGTGTACGAGCCATTCGGCGAGACCGAGCCGTCGGCCGAGAGATGCGCCGACTGCGCGTTCTGCGAGGTCCAATTGAGAGTCGTCGACTGGCCGCTTTGCACATTGTTCGAGCTTGGATAGATCGAGCAGGAAGGTGAACCGGAGCCAGAGCCAGAACCGCTTACATACACCGTGGTCTGACACGTGTCCGACTCGCCGTTCCCATAGACCGTGAAGGTGTAGGTTTTCGTCGAGGTGATGTTGTAGACTGTCTGCGAACCGGAGAGGGAAACGTCGCCGATATCGGAGATCCAGCCGCTCTCGGCGTCTTCCGAGCCCCACGTCAGAGTCGTTGAACCGTTGTACGAAACGGTGCTCGGCGATGCCGAGATCCAGCAGCTCGGCTCATCGCCCGAAGCATGCGCGAATGATGCAGGCACAATGAGGCCCGTCATTACTGCGAACATGAGTGCTACTGCGACCGAATAGGATGCAGCGCGGGAGGTCATATATTTCGCGACCGCGTTCCCCCGCCCACGGATGCTTGCTTCAATAATAGTTGTCATAGACGTAATGTCAATCCTTTATTAACAGTTCTGACTTTCACCTTCGGAGCTCTTCCGCCGCGAGCCGCCAAAGGCGGCTTGCGGCGTCCCGTCCTTTTAATTGCGTTCGATAACGATCTTCGGCATTGAGCCATCAGTTGATTTGATGATGGCCATGGTGTCGCTCGTCCCAGCCTTCCTTATGGCCGCAACGACCGGTGCGACACGCGCTGCTTCCGCCGCCTCTTTCTCGATGAGGAAAGGAGCCTTCGGAGCAATGACGGGTGTAAGCAGCTTGCGCGTAGGAATCATTGTCGTTGCGAGCGCGAAGGCACCGCCGCGGTAGTAGACCATGAGGTATGCACCGGCGATTGCAAAGCCCATGAGTGAGAGCCAGTAGATGCTGTTGCCGAGAGGGCCGAAGTCGAAGCCGGTGTACGGGATTTGCGTGAGTGCCACGTACGGCTGCTGCACGATGGGCGGAACATAGGTCGGAGGAACGTACGTCGGAGGAGTATGGACCGGCGGGAGATACGTGTTCACGTTCACCGTCGTTGCACAATTCGCCGTCTGACCGTTCGCGCCATAGACCGTCAACGTATAGGTCGTTGTGTAGCTCGGGTAGACGTTCTGCGAGCCTGAGACGCCGACCGTTCCCACGTTCGAGAGAAAGGCGCTGGTCGCATTCTGCGAGGTCCACGAGAGGTACGCGACATTGCCCGCGTTGTAGTAACCATACCCACCCGTGAGCGCATGGTTGATGGTGCAGGAAGGCGCCGGAGAGGTGTAGACGACCGGATACTGCGGCGTTGCGACCACGAGCGACGTGTTGTTGCTGTTGTAGTTGTTGAAGCTGTCGTTGATGGAGTTGTCGATGTTCGTGATGTTGTTCACGTTCGTGTTCGTATTCGTGTTGCTGTAGTACGAGGGTGCGGACGAAGAACGCGCCGGCTGACCGACGCTCACCTGTGGGATATAGGTCGGATAGTGCGGCGTTGAGTAATTGTAACCACCAAACCCGCCGCACCACGAGCAACCAGACGAGTACGAGTAATCATCGACGTAATAGTCTACGTAATCGTAGCAGAGCGAGCCACAGCCGTAGTCGTAGTAATCAGGCGTATAAGTATCGTAGTACATGTAGCCGTAGTCCGGGGTGTAGGTGTCGTAGTAAGTGTAATCGTAATCTAGCGTGTAGGTGTCGTAATACGTGTAGTCGTAATCAGGTGTATACGTATCGTAGTAGCTGTAGCTATAGTCAGGAGTGTACGTGTCGTAGTAACTATAGTTGTAATCAGGGGTGTAAGTATCGTAATACACGTATCCATCTGAATAATCGTCGGCCGACACGACCGACGCCATGCTGAAAAGCGTAGCGAGAACAAGAACAACAATTCCTACGCCCAGAGCGTAGTTGGCAATGCAGTTGTTGTAATGATTATTCATAAATTTATTAATTTATGTTTTAAAATAATAACCTCTTTTGTACTGAATGTCAAGTCTTGTAATGTATTAGAGAAACCGGCACCAAAAAATAGTGCCGACAGGAGAGAACAGGCTCTCTCCTGTCGGTTCGCGTAGCGGTTACTTCTCGCACCGCCAACGCTTGTAGGTCCCGCCACCGGCTTTCCTGGCGTTGACCTTGACGCAGTGCTTTGCTGCCTCAGGCGGTCCGCCCGCGGTCACCGAAGCACCACCGTACGTTCCGTCAGACGGCACCAAACCCAAAACTACCTTGGCTTTCTTCTCGAGCACGCGGTTGAAGACCGCTTCCTCGTCCGAAGACGAGTCGTCCTGCGCTCGAGAAGTCTCGGTGATGTCGACCCGAGGGCCGCTTACCCCGCGCTCGGTCAAGGGCTGGATAACCCAAAACCAGGCGGCCAAAGCAATCAAAATGCCCAGTGCCGGATAGCCGACTGACTCGATGAATTTCTTCATCTGTAACCCTCCTGTTTGGAATGTACTTAGCCAACCCCTTCGGCTAGCTTAGGGAAAATTATATCACCTATGATTCAAATGTCAATACCCCTGAAAATAGCCGTTATTACGCTGATATACTTAATTTATGGACAAAATAAATCGACGGAAATTTCTGACTGGTGTAGGAGCAGCTACGCTTGTGATAGCTGGAGAAAAACACCTTGAAAAACAAAAGGATACTCCTCAGACTACTCCTCCAAGTCGCCATGAAAAACCCACTCCCCCCGAAAAGGAGTCTCATGTAGACCGCCCTCTCTCTCTAAACGATCTAGAGAAACACAAGCAGGAGGCTATTGACTATCTTCTTCGCAGCATTCCGTCTGATTCGCGAGCAGATTATTTACGAGAACACGCGCAATATTTAGATGTTGAATCTCAGATGTATCTTCCGGACACAGAGGAGTTGAAAAACGTTGTAGAGAAAAGCGGCCAGCAGCTCGCTGAGCTTCGAGACGCAATGGGCCATACCCCCTATGGTTTATTTGCCTTTGCCGATATAGATAATAAAGGGAAACGATTCCAACGCTTATATGTTGTCCAAAAAAATCCCTCAAATCAGCAATTAGAGTTTGTTAAAGCATATAAAGCCGCGATGTCGAGAAATGGTTTTGGAAGTGCGAAAAATCAAACCCCTCTCGGTCTTTATTTTATGAAGAGTGAACGAAAAGGTTTGTATGGCGAGATCGTATCGGCAGAACAGAAATATAACGATAAATTTAACCCCATTCCTGATGATGATGGGGTGCTTCATTGGTTTACATGGGGTTTCGGGCAAGAAAAATACAACAGAATCGCCGAAGTGGTAACTGCACGGTACACTTTCAACGAAACTCGAGGATTCCATGTGCATGGCACTAATCGTTCCGGCGAGTGGGAGGAGTTTCAAGAGGGGGAAGGAATGTGGAGAAGTTTTTTAGGCGGAGAACACTTGAGTACGGGATGTATTCGGCTCTCGAATGTCGACAGCATTGATACCCATAAGTACATAACAACCCCTTCGATCGAGGGGAAACATAGTAACAACGAGGTTGGGACGCCTATTATGATTTACGCTACGCCCGCTGCAATCAATCAGGTTAGAAAAAAAGAGGGGACGAATGAAACAAAAATCAAACAACCGAAGTCTTTGGGACATAGAAATCCAGAGGCCTGGAATCCTTTTAGTCAATTGGACTAATGAAAAAAGAGAGGGGATGTCCCCTCTCTTAAAGCTTTCCGTCCTGCGATGTCGTCGTTACCGACCGACATAAATCATCCGACTCCCGCGGCCGAAACGTGCGTTCGACGGCCCGCGGGTGTAGATCACGATGATCTGTCGCGACCGACGCATGCACGGAACGCCGTAGTTAGTGGTGTTCATGCACATGAACCGATCGTAGCCGCTGGCGAAACGATCGCAGCGACCCGCGTCCGCATGAGCCGTTGTCGAGACGATAGCGACAAGTGTAGCCGCAATCAACTTCGTCTTCATTGGGGGCCTTCCCTTCTGTTGGAGTTAAGCTGAAGACAGGCGCCCTTTCAGGCAACCGGCAAAAACTCTATCACGAAAATATAATCGTGTCAATATCAAAGAAAGGGTACTACCTAGAGCTCGTACGAACCTACCAATTCTGCCTCAACGACGAAGCGGGCGGATTTGCTGGTGAGGGTGTCGCAGGTGACGATGGTGAGACGGTTGCCGGTTTTTGAGAGATCGATGATGCCGTCTTCGGCATCCACGCTCTTCAGAGCTGTCACGCGATAGGAGAACACCTTTCCCTCCCCTTCAACTTCGATGGTGTCACCTTCCTTCAATTCAGGAATGCGATTGAATGCTTTGTACATTTGGTTGTGTACGACAGGAAGATGCGACGAGTGGCCGAAGATGAGAACGTTTCCTTTCTCGCCAAGCTTTGCAGAATCCACGAAACGCGCAGGGCCTTTCTGCAAAATCGTGTCGAGTGTTTCGATATCACGCGTCTGCGGATTTGAAACAGGAAGATCGAGATCAATAGCGGAAATGCGAAGACGTTCCGGCATCACACCGACGATTTCCGGTTCTTCTTCGATGGGTTCCTCCCCGAGTTCGGGGAGATTCGAAAGAGATACTGCTTCGTCGCGGTCAGATTCAGTGCCGTCGATGTAATACGGCACGAAGCCGACCGAATCCGCCGCGGAGAGTGAGAGAAAGAAGACCACGATACTTGCGGCGAAAAAAACTCGAAAGGGTGGCTTATTTTCAGGAGAATTCATGGACTGCATTCTACATTGGCGATTGTGTCTTGTCAATCCCATAGAGTGTGGTATAAAGGCGGCATTATGGCAGACACACCGCAGAGCCAAAACCCCGGACTTTTGGCGAATATCCTTGCAGTCGCCGGGTTTATCATCCTTATCGTTATTATCGTCTGGGGCGCGTACCACCTCTTGCGCCTCACGGGCACGGGCGTCTCGTCACTTTTCTCGCGCTTCTCGCGCTCGGAGAACGCAATTACCATCACCGTTCCTCCAAGCCCCGTGCAATCGGGAAGTGCCGCCACGCTTGAATGGACATACGAGCCGAAGGAAGCAGGCACCTTTGCGTTTCTCTACCAGTGCAAATCAGGCTTCCGGTTCGATGTTAAAACGCCCGATAACAAATCCATTTCGATCCCCTGCGGGAGCGCATTCACCGTCGGCGATGCGAAAGCTCTTTCCGTGATACCGATGCTCTCCGGCACCACGACGCTCGAAGTTCCGCTCTCGATCGTCTTCATGCCGAGCGCGACGACCTCGACAGAGCGCCCGCAAGGCACTGCGGCGCTTACCGTGACAGCAGGAAGCGCGGCGGCAATGATCCCTTCAGCCCCGATGGGCGGCGCTCAAACACCAGCAAAACCAGTAGGCACGCCCGACCTTTCAGTCCGCATTCTCGCAATCGGCGTTATTGACCCCACAACGAACGCCTTCGTCAACCGCTACCCTATGGGCCCCAACGACATCGCGGCAGTGAAATTCGACATTGCGAATAACGGCGGCGGCGCGACGGGAACCTACTCCTTCACCGTCCAGCTCCCGATGAGCCCTGTGTACACGTATACCTCACCTGTGCAGACCAGTCTCACCCCCGGCTCGCACGTCGAGAATACCTTGCGCTTCAAGCCGGTGCAGAGCGGCGGCGGGATGATCACCGTCACTGTCGACCCGACGAACGCCGTGCGCGAGTCGAATGAGAGCAACAACATCACCTCGCAATCCATCGCAATCCCCTCCTGGAGCGGCACCTACCAGCCGTACGTGTATTAAAATCGCACAAGTTCTTCTGCTGAAGTCCGCCTTGACTCAGGAAGCTGGTCAATCGCCTCCCATATAACTGGCCCGTCAACCATGAATGCAGCAGAGTATCTGGTCCCCTTTAGCTCAAGTTCACCCGCCGAGACAAGCACGCCGGCAAATTCAATAACGCCGCGGCGAGGCGAACTATAAAAACCAGAACCGGACACTCCTTTAACAGCCATGGTGTCCTTCTCATGCTCTTGAGTTTCCGTCTTGGGAATCAAAATCATTCTCAAAAACTGAGCCTGTGTCATATCAGGCTCATTTTTCCAGTTGGGAGGGCATGATTTTGTCGTCGCAAAGAACCTGTCGGCAAGACGGGGACTAAGCAGCGCAGGGAAACGTTTCCTGCCATCAGTATCAGTACCAAGCACAGCGCCCATTTCGCCATCAAGATCTCCTCCGCGTGATTCTCGAGAAAGAAAGAGAGGGTTATGTGCGAGTGCTTCCTCCTTTGTAAGTTCAGTCACTGATACGTCTGCGCCTTCCCCTTTTTCGTTACGGGATCGATGGTGAGTCCAGCGCTTTCCATTCGGCAAGTTGTCAAAAAGGGCGGCAACGTGCCGAGCAGTCACTAGTACATAGCGTTTATATAATCCCGACCCCTCAGGGTTGCGCTCGTTGAATTGGAGTACTACTCCGTTCCCATGACCCCCTTCTTTACTCGAGAATACATATGCCCCAGGAGGCAGGCCTTTAAAATCGTATCTTGTGCCGGCGACAGACTCACTACTCACAGCGCTCATCAGGCTGAGCACTTGTTGCAAGTTTCCTGGATCATCGCTCTCAAAAGCATTGGGATGCTCATGCAGATGCGTCTGAAATGTCTCTTTACTCAACTCCAGAAGCATTTCAGGAGTTGCTTTCTCTGACATCCGCGCAAAATCAGTCGTCACGGCCTCCCAGGTATGAGGCGCTTTCTCTAACACACCACGTTCACCCGCCTTAGTTTGAGGTGTGTGAAGCGCGAGGATAGCAGCGAGGACATGCAGCAGAGACGATTTTCGTTGCCGCGTTATTGATTCCGTATTTTTAAGACGATCCAACATGATAAAAATCCTACTCTAGATATCCAACGTCGCCTCCTTCGCGTGCGACTGGATGAAGGTCTTCCTTGAAGGGACGTCGGTGCCCATGAGGATGTCAAAGGTGCGGTCGGCCTCCGCCGCGTCTTCGATGGTCACTAATTTCAGGACGCGCCGTGCTGGATCCATGGTTGTCTCCCACAATTCATCCGGATTCATCTCGCCCAAGCCTTTGTAGCGCTGAATGGATAGCTTCGAGCTTCGAGCTTTCAGCTTCGAGGGAGACTCTTCTGTTTCTTCAGGCTCTTCCTCGGATTGCGCGACGTCAGATTCGAGAGGTATATCATCGCCTGCGATTTTCTTTTTTTGCTCATCAGAATAAGCGTACGAAACCTCCTTCCCTTTCTTTATCTTATACAGAGGCGGCTGGGCGATGAAAAGATAGCCCCCCTCGATGAGGGGCCGGAAATGGCGGTAGAAGAGCGTGAGGAGAAGTGTCCTGATGTGCGCGCCATCAACGTCCGCATCAGTTGCGATGATTATCTTGTGGTAGCGTAATTTTTCGATGGAAAATGCATCGCCGATAGCAGTGCCGAGAGCGATAATCAAGAATTTGATCTCATCAGAAGAGAGCATACGATCGAGCCGTGCACGTTCGACATTGAGGATTTTCCCGCGCAAAGGAAGAATTGCTTGCGTGCGACGATCACGTCCCATTTTCGAACTTCCGCCCGCACTATCTCCTTCCACCAGAAACAACTCTGCTTCTTCAGGGTTGCGTACCTGACAATCAGCCAATTTCCCCGGCAGCGAGAGGCCTTCCAAGGTGCCTTTGCGGAGAACCGAATCTTTCGCGGCCTTCGCGGCCTTGCGCGCCTTCATCGCCAAGGTCGCCTTTCCGAGAATCGCACGCATGTCATCAGGATGCTCTTCGAGGAAGGCCGCGAAACTCTCGGCAAAGACGGTTTCCGTCGCGCCGCGCGCTTCCACCGAGCCGAGCTTCGACTTCGTCTGGCCTTCGAACTGCACCTCGCGCATTTTTACCGAAATAACAGCAGTCAAGCCTTCGAGTACATCATCTCCCGTAAATGAATCCCCCTCCTTGCCATTCCCGCCTTTCGAGGCGTTGTTCAAAGTGCGCGTAAGCGCGGTCTTAAAACCCGTCACATGCATGCCGCCTTCGGCGTTGTAGATATTGTTCGCAAAGGCGCTCAAGCGCGAGGAAATGTCATCAACATACTGGAGCGCGATCTCGACCGTCACGCCGTCCTGCTCTTTCTCGACGTAAAACACGTTCCGATGAACCGGCGACTGGTGGCGATTTTGGAACGAGACGAGCGATCTCAAGCCGCCTTCAAAATAAAAGCTTGTTGAAGGCGCGTCAATGCCAAGTTCCCGTAAATACATAACGCTTTCGTCGTCAACTTTCGGAGTGTCCCGCATATCTAAAATAGAGATCCGAAGCCCCTTCACGAGATATGCTTGCTGGCGCAAGTGCGAGACAACGGTGTCCCAATCAAATGCGATCTCACTGAATATCGAAGGGTCAGGCTCGAAGGTGATGATGGTGCCGTGCAATTTCGACGTGCCTTCTTTCTTCGTCTTCCCCACGGGCTTACCGCCGTTTTTATACTCCTGCACGAACTTCCCCCCGTCGCGATGCACTTCCGCGCGAACTTTTGTCGAGAGCGCATTCACGACGGAGACGCCGACGCCGTGCAAACCGCCCGATACTTTATATCCTTCGCCGCCGAATTTCGCCCCAGCGTGAAGCTTCGTCATCACGGTCTCCAGCGCCGAGACTTTCGTTTTCGGATGTATGTCCACGGGAATGCCGCGGCCGTTGTCAACAACCCTGACCCGATTTCCCGGCAGAAGCGCGACTTCAATATCATTGGCAAACCCGCCCATGGCTTCGTCACGAGAATTGTCAAAGACTTCCCAAATGAGATGGTGGAGGCCGCTCGGGCCAGTCGTCCCAATGTACATACCGGGCCGGCGACGCACGGCTTCAAGCCCCTCCAAGACAGTAATATCCGCGGCTCCATAGGAGCCCTTCTTGGCTTTGGTTTCTGGCATATTCTTACCTCAAAAGTATACCAGATTCCAGGGTATTTTCCTAGTGAGTTATCCCCATTTTCGTGGCTCAACAGAGCCGTTACCTGACCGTCCAACCTTTCGATTTGACCGCTTCGTATACTTTCTCCATTTGGGCATTAATTTCATCGTCCGTGAGCGTTTTTTCGAACGATTGGAAGACCAAACGGAAGGCATATGAAGTCTTGTTATCCTTCTTGAATTCGTCGAATAGGTCGAGACGCACAGCAAAATCTCCAAATGCTTTTGCAATCACATTAGCCACTTCATCAACTTTTGTGTCCAACGGAACCCAGAGCGCAATGTCACGCGTGATTGACGGATAGCGTGAGAATGATCGGTACCGCTCCGTGATCGACACCGGCAAATCCTCATATGTATATCGGGAGATCGTATCTCCCGACATCGGCAGGAGTTGCTCACGAACACCTTTTGAGTCTGCAAGGCAGAGCACAACGATTTCCTGTCCTTCTTTCCACACTGTTCCTATTTCGAACAACTTAATTTCTTTAAGACCAAGAAGGTCCTTGTTCTGTACATTCTTCTTCAGGGCTTCAGCAAGCCCGTCAGTAAGATTCGCGCGTAGATAAGGCTTCACGCTATCAACCTTGTTCAAGACGGCACGTTCACCTTTATCCGCAAAGACGGACGTATAGACTTCCGAATAACCTTTCGCGATTAAATCTTCCCGCACACGCTCGGCAGTGGCAAAATTCTGATTCACTTCTGGCTTTTTGCCAAAAGGCGGCAATTCCTTCGCAGGAATTTTCTCGTATCCGATGATACGAGCGATTTCTTCGATGAGATCTTCGGGGATTTTGATGTCGAGCCGCTCGAATGGCGGCGTCACGACGAATTCATCACCTTTCTCCTCGAATGCGAAATCGAGACGTGAAAATACATCGCGGATGGTCTCTTTCGATATCTCGACGCCAAGCACTTTCGAGGGTTGTGCAGCGTGCAATACGACGTGCGACGGCGCTTGCGGCTTCGGATAGGCATCAGCAAATCCGACAAGTTCCCCTCCGGCGAGCTTCACAATAAGGTCCGCCGCTGCGCGCATTCCGTATGCAGCAAGTTCGGGAGAAATAACCTGCTCAAAGCGCTGTGATGAGTCAGTCCTGATTCCAAAATGCTTTGATGCCCACCGAATAATCCTCCCATCAAAGTTTGCTGCTTCTAAGATTATTGATGTTGTGTTTTCGGTCACCGCAGTGTCCCTCCCCCCCTTTATACCAGCTAAGGCTATGGGACCACCTTCATCACAAATCGCTAGAGCACCCTTTTCTTCAAGCTGTGCAATATTTCTATTCCAACCTGCTACATCTCCACCTTTAATTTGAATCGTTGTCTTAAGAAGATTTAGTTGATCACCCTTTTTGAGCTGTCGGATGGAAATCGGACCTTTAATTTTGTCTGCATCAAAGGCATGAAGGGGCTGCCCGATGTTGAACATCACAAAATTCGCCGCATCAATAACGTTGTTGATGCTCTTCTGCCCCATCGCCTCAAGCCGCGTCACGAGCCACTCCGGAGACGGCCCGACTTCGACACCTTTGATATATCCTGCGATGTAGCGCAAACAAAGCTCTGTATCTTCGATCTGAGCCGATACAGTATCAGTCTTCGGCTCCATGATGGACCTACGAGGTCCATCATTACGAAGGGGATCATTCGAGAGAGGAATATTGAGGATTGCCGAGATCTCTTTTGCGATGCCACGATGCGAGAGACAATCATGGCCGCGATTTGGCGTCACTTTTACATCGAGAATATCACCCTCCGCGGATTCGATCTCGAACGCATGAAATGTGAGCGCGTCGGCGAGTTCCTGTGCCGAAGGCAGTGGTTTTCCCCCGCCAGAGGTGGGTTCGCCTCCGGCGGAAAAAAATGTCTGCAGCCACTCGCGGGAGATTTTCATACTAATTGAATTTCTTCCCTGATATCAACGTAATGACCGTCGATTCTTCCCTCTCCGTTCATCCAAACTTTTTCGGGAGAAGCTTTATATATACGAATTGGGGCATCGCCAAAAAACTGCTCGATCTTCCAGTAAGGAACAATATGCCTGTCCCATAAAAGCTTATGGGCGGTTCGAATTTCACTTTCGTCAGCAACTTCTTGCGCAACGGCTTGTATATATACACCTTCTCCACTACCAGGTTGAACTGTGGAATCAAACAAGACGAGATAAACCTTACCTGTACGGACAATATTCAGCGAATGTTGTGTTCCCTTATAAGAACCCCAATAAAAATTGAAGTGCTTATCGTGAGCAAAAAAGACAGGTGCATTCCACGGTTCACCATTTTCAGAAACAGTTGCCACAACCATATAAAGACTTTTCGAGATGATTTCCTTCGCGCGTTCGGGAGAATTCATATTTAGAACTGATTCACGAACCGCAGGTCCGCCGAGTGCATAAGACGAACATCGTCGATGCCCCAGCGGAGCATGGCGAGGCGATCGAGCCCCATGCCGAAGGCGAAACCTTGGTATTTTGTTGGGTCGATGCCAGCGTTCTTTAAAACATTGGGATGAATCATTCCTGCGCCCATCATTTCTATCCATTTATCTTTCAATTTTTCCGGCACATTCTCGCCGACAAGACGCATATCAACTTCTACGGACGGCTCGGTGAACGGAAAGAAACTCGGGCGGAAGCGGACTTCAACGGACGCCCCTTTGAATAGTTCCTTAAAAAACTGCTCGAGTGTTCCTTTTAAGTGAGCAAGCGTGATATCTTCTCCAACCGCAAATCCTTCGATCTGGAAGAATTCCGCCTCATGCGTCATGTCGGTCGCTTCGTTGCGAAAGACTTTCCCCGGCACGATGACGCGGTATGGTGGCAGATTTCCCTTCTTCATTTGCGCCTGCATGTAGCGAATCTGCACGGGCGACGTGTGCGTACGCAGCACATGCTCGGGCATATCCTTCACGAAAAACGTATCCTGCATGTCGCGAGCCGGGTGGTCTTTGGGGACATTCAGAGCGTCGAAATTATGCCATTCGTCCTCGATAAGAGGCCCCTCGGCGAAGGTAAAACCCATCTTATTGAAAATACCGTTCGCCTCGCGGATGAGGCTTGAAATGGGATGGATGTGACCTCGTGACATTCTGATATCTTATCAGTCTCGCACTGCCTCACCAACTGTATAACATCAAAATCACGGCCGTGATCTTGATGTTATATCCCCGTTGCAGTGATACTTTCAAGCAAATGAGCTCTATAAGCTAACCTCAAAAAGGGTCTGCCCCGATTGCAGGATGAGAGTACCGTCGATGACGCGCATGTCCGCGTCCTTCGCGGAGAAAAGCTGCGCGCCCACGGGCGTCGAGCGGATATCAACTTCGGCAAAATAGATGCCGCCTTCCTTCGTGCGATACACGACGCCACCTTGGAAAAAGCGTGCGTCGAGCACGGGCCCGCCCTGCCTAGGAATGCGTATCTCGCGGGCGCAATAGAGAGGGCTCGAACAGAAGGTCGAAGGCGGGATGCTGTTCCCTTCGTAGCGGGCAATCATATCTCCCTGCGCATCAATAAAAAGTGCAATGTCGTCAGACTCGTCCACGGGCACCGTCGTTGATGCGACGGTCGAGGTCGCAAACGCGGCCGTGTAGGAATTGTAAACAGCGCGCGAGACGGCGCGCGTGGTTGTCGCACTGCCGCCCACCGTCACCGGCCGAAAGGTGAAGCTTTCAGGAATGAGAAGGACACGCGCATCGGTCACGATCTGCGGCTCGACGACGAGGATGCGCCCCCATGAACGGTATCCGGGTCGGTCAACGCGCACAACGTAGGCGGACGGCGCGAGATCATCGATGTAAAAGCTGCGTTGGAGAAATCCACTTTTGCCATATTCTCGCCCGTCGAAATACAAGGTCGCATCCGAATACGGCACTCCGACGTAGACGCCGCCGGTCTTCACGAACCCGTACCCGCTTTTGAAGCGCCAGCCATCCGCATACATGATGACGAGCGGCAAGAGAATGGCGAAGAGCGCCATAAAGACAACGAGGGAGATGCGCCGGCGATATGCGGGAAATGGTTGCATAAGGGAAAGTATATAGCGACTAGTTTCTAGCGACTAGTGCAGTTCGGAACGAAACTGGTCGCTAGCAACTCTCCTGCTCTTCGGCGTGACCCAGAAACCCAGATAGCGCCCGGTCATAAGGCGCAGTTGTGATTCCAAGCCAGGAATTGAGCTGAAAAAAACCATCGTCAAAGGCACGAGGAGCCACTGCAGGAGCATCGTGACGTGCCGGTAACGCGGGATATGCGCGGGCCGCTCGGGCAAAAGATACATGCAAATGGCAGCTGAAATGATGAGGCCGAACATCGCGGTCGTGAGGAATCCGCGCGCGATGAGCGGCAGATTATACGAGATCACCGTCGTGTGGAATGCCGCACCACCGACTAAAAGCGGCAGCCAGCCGATACTGAAGAGTATCAAGGGATGCGTCGCCAACGACCAGAACCCCTCGATCTGGACCGAGGCCGCGCGCCATCGTTTGAAAAGCGGAATGCGCGGATTTTTCACGCTCACCCAGAGGATGTACGGAATGTTCTCGGCGCCATACGTCCAGCGGCGGTGCTGCTTGTAGATGTTCTTGATGGTGCCCCAGAAGGTCGGCGCGATGTTTGCGTCCATGGAAACCGGATAGGCCATCGGCACCACCTGGTAGTCGCCGTCGTAGCGCGCGAAGAGATTCCAAAAAATGCGCGAATCTTCGGAGACGACGTTGCGCTGCCAATACCCCGCTTCATACAAAGGCTTAAAGACCACGGCATGCGACGAGAATGTCGCAAGTTTCTCCGGCCGCTCCTGCTGGATCATCTGCCAGAACGAACTCGAATAGGCGATGACGCGCGAAATGAACGGCGCCTCCCAGATATTGTTGTGATAGAGGGGAACCGGCTGGAACGAGCTACGCTCCGGATTCTCCGAGGAGAGCACATGCCAGGTAAGGCACGCGAAATACTGCGGATAGACGACCGTATCAGCATCGAACGCCGAGACGACCACGTGCTCGTAAGGGATCTGGCGTGCATCGAGAATACGTATGCGCGCCTCTTCGGCGGCATAGGAAAGGTTGGAGCCCTTTCCGGGAATGTCCCCCGGCAGCCTCTCCGGATGGACCGTCATGATGCAATCGAGGAACTGGTCTTTGAATTCCTTACAGAGTTGCTCGGCTACCCTTTGCTGCGCTTCTCCCGCCCGCGCTTCAGCCGCGATGACGACAGCTATTCCTTTGGTGTCCCAATCGGCATGTGCTAGGGCGCTCACGCTTTCCTTCAGAAGTTCGTAGGATTCGTCGTAAAACGGGAAGATCACCAGATGGATGAGATGCGGCTCCGCGCGCGCAGGTACGTGCGGCAGATCATGCAGGCGCTCGCGCCAGTTGACGTTCATATTGAAACGCATGCGCTTGAAGTTGTAGCGCAGATGCATTGAGAGATAGGCGGTCTTGAAGAGCCAATACGCCGCAAAGACGATCGTGAGGTACGCGGCCCACACCGGTTTCAAGAACGAGAGCGCGATAAAAAGGCCAAGCGTGCCGAATGAAAGAAACCCGGGAAGTATCTCAAAGAGACGATACAGTACTCGGTCAGAGCCGTGGAGATCCGTTGCACGGGCGACGTGGAGGTACCAGTAGTCAGCCGGTAGCTTGTAGCTTGTAGCTTGTAGCTCCTGCATAACAGGAACTCTATTATACCGTGAGCCGGAGAGAGGACTCGAACCTCCAAAACCTGCCGATTACAAATCGGCTGCTCTACCAATTGAGCTACTCCGGCGTACTTGCACTATACCGGAGCCTATGATTACTGGCTACTGGGAGTGTCTTTTTTCTCTTTCCCGTTGCCATTTTTATACTCCCCAACTTTTTTTAAGAACTCCGAGCGGGTCTCCCGGCGCTCGAAGTTGCGTTTGTGGGAGACGAAGTCGGCAAGTTCATGCGCGCGCGCCTCGAGCGCGCGCATGAGGCGTGCAAAGCCGAGCGCACCTGTGTGCACGGCGAGATGTACGAGCGTGAGGAACAGGATGGGCGTGCGTGCGAGATACCACTCGAAGATCATCACGAGGCGCTTCACGCGGAGGGCGAACACGTCCAGCCCAGCGCGCCATGGCCCGCCGAGCGTCGTGTGGCGCGCGGATTCGTAGCGCTTAAGCGCGAACAGAAGGATGACCCCGAGAAGAGAGCTTCCAAAGACGATACTCGCTGCAAAAGCCATGATTTCTATTGTACCGAAAGACGCTCGAAACGCACGACCTCGATCTTCTCGCCGAATTTCTGCACCGCCGAATCGATAAGCTCTCGGATGGTAAGCGTTGGGTCCTTCACGAACGGCTGTTCGAGGAGGACTTTTTCCTTAATGAACGCGTCAAGTTTGCCTTCGATGGCTTTGAGACGCATCGCCTCGGGCACATTCGCTGCCTCCGCTTCGAAGACCTCGCGCGCCTTCGCGAGGTCGGATTCTTTCACATCGTCACGGGCAATGAATTGCGGGCGTATGGCCGCAACATGCATGGCAATATCGTAGGCAAGCTTCTGGAAATCCTCATTCTTCGAGACGAAGTCAGTCTCGCACGCGAGGACCACGGCACCCAAGACCTGCCCGCCAGCATGCGTATATGCTGTGCAGATGCCGGCGCCAAGCGCGCGATCTGCTTTTTTCGACGCGATTGCGACGCTGTGCTTGCGCAATATCACTTTCGCTTTTTCCATGTCACCCCCCGCTTCTTCAAGCGCCTTCTTGCATTGCATGATGGAGACACCGGTAAGGTCGCGTAACTCTTTTACTGTTTCAGTTGTAATTACCATGAATGAATGATACGCGACCTTAAGTTAAAAATCAAAAGGTAAAGTCAAAAGTAGAACACGGAAACTTCTGACTTATAACTTATACTTTTACCCTTTAACCTTTACCTTAGAGCTTATTTCGTCGGTGCTTTCTTCCCCTGCTGGTATGCCTCTGCGATCCTTTCAGTGACAAGCGCGACGGACTTCACCGACGTATCGTTCCCCGGGATCGGATATTGCACGAGGGAGAAATCGCAATCCGAGCTCGCGAGACCCATGACCGGGATCTTCATCTGATTCGCTTCCTGTACCGCCGTCTTCTCGTGACGCGTATCAACAATGAAAAGTGCTGCGGGAAGATCGCGCAAGGTTGCAATACCACCGAAGCGGCCTTGCAATTCCTCGATCTCGCGATCGATCATAAGACGTTCCTTCTTTGTATATTTCTCAAGTTCGCCCGACTCGCGATCGGCCATCAATTTCTCCATGCGATCGATGCGTTTGCGGATGTTCTTGAAATTCGTCAAGGTGCCTCCGATCCAGCGACCTGCAACAAAGGGGAGACCGGCTTTCGCGGCCGCGCTCTGCACTGCGCTTTGTGCCTCGTGCTTTCCACCGACGAGTAAAAGGGTTTTACCGGATTGCGCGAGTGAGGTGGCGAAGGCGGCCGCGGCTTCGAGATGCTTCTGCGTCTTCTCAAGGTCGAAAATATCAGTGCGGTCTTTGGTCGCGTAGAGGAACGGCTCTGCCGAAGGGTTCCGGCGGGTGCGGGCGTAGCCGACATGCGCCCCCGCGTCGTAGAGGGTCTTAATATCTGTAGCTCCTGCGGTAACCATAATGTGGCGCAGATTCTAACAGAATTACTCCTCCTCTGCAACCGATGCGTCGCCGGCTCCCGCCGCCCCAAGTGCTTCCAGAATGGGAGCGATGCGGCCGGCCATGAGACTCTCGATATTCGACCACGACTCTTTAATGCGATGATCGGTGACACGATCCTGCGGGAAATTGTAGGTGCGGATTTTCTCGGAGCGATCGCCCGTCCCAACCTGCTGCTTTCGATCCGCGGCGCGTGTTCGGTCCTCTTCTTGATCTTTTAATTGCTGGAGTTTCGACATAAGAAGTTTCTCCGCTTTCTCACGGTTCTGCTTCTGACTGCGCTCGGAGGTGCAACGCACGTCGATCCCGGTCGGCTTGTGGATAAGACGGACCGCGGTCTCGACCTTGTTCACGTTCTGCCCGCCCGCGCCACCGGAGCGCGAGAATTCGACCTCGATGTCCGCCGGGTTCACTTCTATCTTGATGCGTTTGTAGATGGGCATGATGGCGACGGAGGCGGTCGAAGTGTGGATGCGGCCCGCTTTCTCTGTCGCGGGGATACGTTGCACGCGGTGTACGCCTGTCTCGAACTGCATCTCACGATAGACGTTCTCGCCTTTTATTTCGAGCTGTACTTCCTTAATGCCGCCGAGCTCGGAGCGCGACTCTTCCAAAGTCTTCACACGCCAGCCTTTCGCCTGCGCGTATTTCAAGTACATTTGCGCGAGCTCTTCGGCAAAGAGCGACGCTTCTTCCCCGCCGACGCCGGCGCGCACCTCAAGGACAATCTCATTGGGCCATTCGCGCTCGTTGGGGTTCCCCACGATCTGTACCATCTGCTTTATGAGTGCGTCCTTCTGTACCTCGATATCCTCAATCTCCTTTTCAGCCAGTTCTTTCATCGAGGGATCGACCTCTATGAGCTCTTGTGCATCTTTCTCCGCTTGCGAGAGTCGTTTCCATTCCTGCACGAGGAACGCCACACGGTGGTCGTCCGCAAAGTCTAGTGGGTTAATGATGGGTTCGGTGGACATGACTATAAGTATACGACGCGCCCCGCACACATGCGGGGGCGCGTCGTTCTAAGGTCGTTATTTCTTAGAAACCTTCTTGGCCGAGCGGGCCTTGAACTTCTCCACGCGGCCGGCAGTGTCGATGGTCTTCGACTGACCCGTGTAGAACGGATGCGATGCACTGGAGATTTCAACCTGAAAAACGGGATACTTTTTGCCATCTTCCCACGTGTCGGTCTTCTCCGTCGCAACAGTCGAGCCAATGAGAAAACGCGCTCCCGACGAGGAGTCTTCAAAGATGACCGGGCGGTAATCCGTTGGATGAATGTCCTTTTTCATGTCGGCACACTATACAAAAAAAGAAGGCGCCCCGCAAGCATTGCTGTGGGGCGCAAAAGAGGGGAAAAGAGAATCAGAACGACATCGAAAGGTTAGCCGCCGTCCGACGTCTTCTTCTGGTCTGGGTTGGTGATGTTCGCGTACGCCTGACGTAGGGATTTGAGGCTAGGCTCATATCTCGCCCACATCTCTGATTGCACTTCTTCCCATGAGCGCGGCCACATTGTCCATTGATGACGTTGGTATTCTTCCTTAATGGCTTGGTCACACGCACTTTGCATCTCGGTGATTTGGCGGAATATTTCTTCTTGTTGTAATCGTATATTCTTCTCACGCAGCCGCTTCACTTCTGCCTCCAGTTGCACCAAGCGCTCGTTCGTGCTATCCGCCTCTCTATTCATCTTAACCTCCAAAGTACGGGATGAAACTTTCTCAATTCTACCACAGTCACCCCAAGGTAGCGGGCGGCCCAGCCTCCACCCCAACAAAGGCGGTGCGAAGCGGGAAATGCTTTTCGAGGGGCTCCGCAGGCGGCGGCCGAGGACCCGAGCGATTTTCTAGCAAGAAAATCGTGTACCCGAGAAAAGCATTTCCCGCTTCGCTAACGCCCTTCCAAAATATCTATTTCTTTTTGGAACTTATCCGCCAAGGCCATCACATCGTCGCCATAGAAGGCGTAGGCGGCTTTGTTGGCATTCCCCCAGCCGGCGAAATAGCGCAGAGCCGCAAGGCGTTCGGCGGCGCGCGTTTGTTTGTCGGCGCCGTTATCCATCATGAGAATGGCGGAAGCGAAAATTGCGGTGCGTGCGTCCCACGGGTTCGGCGGGTCGTTCCCCGTCATGTTCGCGATGCGGCTTTTATACTGCACCCACGTCGAGGGAATGAATTGCGCGGGCCCCATAGCGCCACCCCAGCCGTACCACGGCTTTTTCGAGACTTTCATCTCATCGGGATTGAGGCCGAGCTCGGCCATCAGAGTCTCAAAGACAGGCTGATCGCGCGTCGGGTGCATGTCAGTGCGCCACGAACCTGTGCCAACATTCTCTCCGAGATTACTCTCTTCCGCGAGGATCGCGAGAATGACCGCCGGCCGCACGCCAGTTTTTATCGATGCGTCTTTCGCATATTCATACGCTTTGCCGAAGGGAATGGCGCCCGAGTCGCGTAGGTTGAAGAGCCGCGCACGGATCTCGTTCGCGGTCTTTGTCTGCGCCGCGATGACCTGCTGGTAGAGCGACTCCTGCCCTTTCGCGACGGTGACAAGCTCCTTCTTCTCTCCCTCGGTCGCTTGCAAGGAGCGACGCTGGAGAACCTGCAGTTGGCGCAATTCTTCTTCCTCCTCCTGCTGGCTCTGGAGCGCTTCTTTGCGCGCGGCAAGGTCGGCACGCACGGCCGCCATTTCCTTGAACGCATCGTCGAGCGCGCGCTGCACCGTCTCGAAATCGTCGATCTCGGTAAAGAGGTCGGAGATGGAGCCTCCGAGCGCGAGTTCGACCAAGGTCGTGTCGTCGATCTCGCGCGTCCGTCGGAGCATCTGTGCGACGGACTCCTGTCCTGCCGCGACTTTGCTATCGAGAACCGCGATCGCGGCCTCTTTGTCGGTAATGCCATCAGTGAGTTTTCGGATGGCGAGATTGCGCTGTTTGATGGCGAGCTGCGCGTTCTTTATCTGTCCGTCGAGAATCGCGACATCACGCTCCAAGGACTGCCGCTCTTCCTGTTTTTTCCCGAGCTCGGTTTTGTTCGCCGCTATCTGCTGTTCGACTTCGGAGAGCTGGCGCTCCAATTCCGCCCGTTCTTCCGGCGAGAGGGTCGCGTATGTGACAAGAGGCGCGCACAAAATGAGCCCACAGAGCGCGCCTATTGCAGAGCGTACGAGTATCATTGCAGTGATTATACCGCGCGGCATTCCCTTCCTACAGGAAACTGCAAGCTGTGACAATACCTGTACCATGGTACAGGTATTGTCATGAAAAACATTAGGCTTTCTTTTCTTTTGGAGAAGCTTCTGCTGAAGGTGCCACGGCGCCTTCGGCCGCAGGAGCGGCGCCTTCGGCCGGAGCAGCTTCGGCAGCCGGGGCCGCGACCGGCACTTCGATCTTCTCTTCGACGAATGCGGTCACCGAAACGACGATCTCTTCCGGATTAGTTTTCAGTTCAGCGCTCTGCGGCAGCGGTATCTGCGAGACAAGGATGTGGTCGCCGACGTTCTCAAGCTTGGAAATATCAACCTCCAAGTACTGCGGGAGCTCGGCTGGCGCGACCTCGATCTCGACTTCATGCAAGGCTTTGACGACAATGTGTCCGGCTTTTTCCGCAGGAGCCACTCCGACGAATTCGAGCGGGATATTCAACGTCACCTTCTTCCCTTTCTCAATAACATAGAAATCAGCGTGCAAAGGCGTATCGGTCACCGGGTGGAGCTGCACGTCGTGGATGAGCGTGTCCTTCTCATCACCGACGCCTTTGAGCTTGATGATGGTCGTCTCCCCTGCTTCCTTAAAAAGGCGCTCGAATTGCTGGGCGCTCACGGCGATCGGCGTCGCGGCCTCCTTCGGGCCGTACATGACGGCAGGCATAACGCCTTTTTCGCGCAAGCTTTCCGGTGACTCTTTCGAGTCGCGCTGTCTGACTTCAAGCTCTAGCATGCGCAATACGATACGAAATTACGTCATAAAAGTCAAAGGGCACCCGGAGAGGCGCCCCTTGGAAGTCATCAGTAATAGTTGATCGCGAGCTGCGCGATTGCAAGCACAAGTGCGTGGAACGCCACCGAAAGCGCCCAAGCCAGTGGGCGCGCTCCGAGCAATCGATGTCGATCGCTCAACAACATTTCGACAACAGCCGGTGCAGTCATGGCTTTTCCTCCTTGCATAAAGCCACGCTGGCCGCACCATACATCGAACTGCAGAGTGTGTCCATTGCTCCTCGGTGAATAGCCGTATTCACAGCAAAACATGCTAGACTTTTCGCATGCGTTACGATCTCATCTCATTCGGGGATATTACTATCGACGCTTTTATCCGCCTCAAGGACGCCCGAGTGAATTGCGACATCAACGACGAGAACTGCATGCTCTGCGTCAAATTCGGGCAGAAAATCCCGTTCGAGTCGGTCACAGAAGTGTTTGCTGTCGGGAACGGCCCGAATGCGGCTGTCTCAGCTCTTCGTCTCGGCCTTAATGCAACACTGGTCGCGAACGTCGGGAATGATAGGAATGGCATCGATTGCATCGAGACCTTGAAGAAAGAAGGAATGAACCCCGAGTACATCCGCGCGCATGATGGCATCAAGACGAATTACCACTACGTCCTCCAATACGAAGCCGAGCGCACCATTCTCGTAAAGCACGAAGAGTATCCCTATGCGCTCCCGCAATTTGCAGAGGCGCCGAAGTGGTTCTATCTCACCTCACTCCCCGAGCAGACCCTCGACTACCAGCTTGAGATCGCGCGCTATGCGAAGCAGAATGGCGTGAAGCTCGCCTTCCAGCCCGGCACATTCCAGCTGAAGCTTGGCAAGGAAAAACTCGCTGAAGTGTACCAGGCAAGCGACATTGTCTTCTGCAACAAAGAGGAATCGCAGCTCATCCTTGGCACGCCAGACGAGCACGATCTCAAGAAACTGCTCTCCGGCATCCGGAGCTTGGGCCCGAAGATAGCCGTCATTACTGACGGACGCAACGGTTCGTACATCATGGACGATTCCGGCCTGCCCGGCCAGGGTGCCTGGCATATCCCGATGTATCCGGACCCCGCGCCTCCCGTTTCGCGCACCGGGGCCGGCGATGCAACCGCGTCGACGACTGTCGCGTATCTCATCAAGGGCCTCGCATCGCACGAAGCGCTGATGCGTGGCGTCATCAACGCCGCATTCGTCGTCCAAAAGGTGGGCGCACAGACGGGACTATTGCACGCCGATGAAGTCGAAGCAGCGTATAAGAAACGCCCTGCCGAGTTCGTCACAACTCCACTCTAATTCCTGCTTCCGTTCGCTCTCTTCACGGCCTCTACGATGTTTTTCACCCCCATACCGTAGTGTTCGATGAGTTCCTGCGGCGCGCCTGATTGCCCGAATCGGTCCTGCACGCCGATGAATTCGATTGGAAGCGGGTGCTTTTTTGCCAATAATTCTGCGATGGCACTTCCAAGCCCACCATTGACTTGATGCTCTTCGACGGTAACGACCGCACCAGCTTCGCGTGCGCACGAGATGACCGTCTCTTCGTCGAGTGGTTTGATGGTGTGCACATTCACAACTGCCACGCTGATACCTTCTTTCTCAAGCTCACGTGCGGCAAGAAGTGCATTGTGCACTAGTGGGCCGGTCGCAAAAATACAGCAGTCAGACTGCTGTATTTTATAGAGTATGTTCGCCTTGCCTATTTCGAATGGCGTTTCTGACGTCGTCATGACAGGTGTCTTCTCGCGGCCAAAGCGGATATAGACGGGTTTCCCCGCTTTCGCTGCTGCAATCGTCGCTTTACGACCTTCCTCCGCATCGCACGGTGAGATGACCATCATGTTCGGCATCGCACGCATAAGCGCGATGTCTTCAAGCATCTGGTGCGTCGCGCCGTCAGGCCCGACGGAAACCCCCGCGTGCATGCCGCAGACGATCGCATGCACGTTATTCAAGGCGATCGTCGTTCGAATCTGCTCCCAATTCCTCCCCGGCGAGAACGCGGCGTACGAGGTAAAAAACGGGATTTTGCCGTAATTGGCCATACCAGCAGCGACGGTCGCCATGTTCTGCTCCGCGACGCCCATTTCGATGAATCGCGCGGGGAATTCTGTATGGAACCATTCCGCACGAGTTGATTCTTCGAGATCAGCCGAGAGCACGACGACACGTTCGTCGGCCTTCCCCGCCTCCACCACACCCTTCCCGAATCCATCGCGCGTCGGCCCCATTTCTTTGGCTTCCCATAAATCCTCTCTAAGATGCATCTCGCTTTGAATCATATAATCTTGGATTTTGTATTTGCTACAAGCTTCAAACTACCGGCTACAAGCTTTTTCATTGATGCTCGCTCGAAATCTTTCCGCCGAGCGTACGGAGCTCGTTCAAGAATTTTTGCGCTTCTTCCTTCGAGGGCGGCTTTCCGTGCCACTTGTAATTGAATTCTATTTCTTTAATGCCTTTGCCGGGGATCGTATGCGCAAGAATGATGGTCGGCTTCTCGTAGATGGCTTTCGCTTCCTCGCACGCGGCGATGAATTGCGGGATGTTGTGGCCATCCACCTCCAAGACGTGCCAGTTGAATGCTTCGTATTTCTCGCGCAAAGGCTCCAAAGGCATCACATTCTCCGTCATGCCGTCGATCTGGATGTTATTCCTGTCCATGATGGCCGTAAGGTTCGAGAGTCGGTTCTTGCCCGCGAACATCGCTCCCTCCCATGTGTTCCCTTCCTGCTGTTCGCCATCGGACATGATGCAATACACCCGGAATTGTCGGCTGTCCATGCGCGCAGCATATGCATAGCCGGATGCCTGCGAGAGACCAGAACCCAGGGGACCCGACGTTGTCTCAATTCCCGGCAGTCGCTCGCGCTCCGGGTGCCCCTGCAATCTCGTGCCGAATTTGCGCAGGGTAAGGCATTCTTCTATCGGAAAATAGCCCGCGTGCGCCATCGCGGCATAGCGCACGGGCGTAATGTGACCATTTGAGAGGATGAGGCGATCGCGCTCGGGCCACGCCGGATTTTTCGGGTCATGATTCAAGACGTGGAAATAGAGCGCGGTGAAAATATCGGCCATGCCGAGAGGCCCCGCCGTGTGGCCGCTCCCGGCAGCGACGAGCATTTCGATGACTGTCGCGCGGATGGCCTGTGCGCGCTCAACGAGCGATTTCACCTCGGCATCAGTCAAGGGTTCCATTCATTTATTATACCGTGGCTACGCAGTGCAATTTTCGAGCGCTGCGCGTGTTCGTGGCCCCACCACTCCCCAGCCGGTTTCTTCAGGCGAGCCGCTTGAGACGATATCGTGCGCCGCTTGCCACGCTTGCACGGCTGCTTGCGTAAGCACGCCAAAAAACCCAGTCGCGTTACCGGCTTCCAGGAAGCCTTCGGCAATAAGAAAGAGCTGCAGATTGAGCACGTCGTCGCCGCTCATGCCAAAGAAAAGCGTGCGTTCGATCACGGGACATGCGACCGCTGCCCCTGGGGCCTCTGCTACCGGCGGCGTCGAGGTCGCCGCGGTTGATGTGGCGCCCGCCCCTGCTGCGATAATAGCGTTGATCTGCGCTTGCAGAGCCGCGACCTGTTCGAGGAGCACTTGGATCAACGCCTGATCGGTCGTTGTCGCGGTAGAGGTGCCATAGTAAAAGACTGGCAGGGGCTTCGCGAGAAGCGCCTCAAGGATATCGACCGCCTGGGTACTCTGCGTTGGGATCGGCGCAAGCGGGTCGAGCGGCAGCGCCGAGGAAGGTGAGGTGAGTGAGTTAATGAGTTGGTCGAGATAGTTGCGCGCGGTCGTCGTCGGGCTCTCAACGAAAGGAAGTGTCTGCGCCGCAGCAAAAAACGGCGCACATACAAGAAACACCGCGCTCACGAGAGAAGTAAAGCGCACCATGAAGCAACTATACCGCGTTCGCGCGCTCTAAAAGCTGACTGTACACAGCACGCGGGTCGGCTGCTTGCGCAATAGCAGAACCAACGACAAAACGAGTGGCGCCGGCGCGCCCCGTTTGGGCAATGTGCTCTTCATTTTCCCCACCATCGACAGCAATGGTGACGTTGGGAAACATGATATGGAACTGTTCGATGCGCGCAATACTGCGCGCATCGAATGGAATTCCCTGCCTGCCGATTGTTGCAATGGTCATCATATTCACAACATCACATCGAGAAAGATACGGCTCAATGGCCTTAAGTGACGTCTCTAAAAGGAGCGCGAGGCCGACTTCGCGCGCGCCGGCGGCACGCCAGGCGTCAAATGCGGAAAATACCGTTTCCGCGCTCCCAAATGCTTCAATGTGCCCGATGATCCGCCGCGCGCCGGCGCGCACGAACGCGAGGCCCACGTCAAGCGGCGTAGAAACCATCAGGTGCGCTTCATACACAATGCGACCTGTGTCAGGAAGCTCTTCGCCTGAAGGCAACCACGTCATATTCGGCGCGAAAACGCCGTCAGCGACGTCTATGTGAATTGCGGAAGCAAAGGCACCGAGTACTGACTGCTTCGCGATGAGATCCGCGAATGATTCCGGCACTATCGTTGGGATAACCTCGCGCATGATTTATTTGAAATGCTCCTCCTCGATCGTCGCGATCTTCTGGACGCGACGCATGTGACGCTCCTCATTGGAGAATGGCGTTGCAAGAAACACGTCGGTGATCGCGCGTGCCGTATCTTCATCAAGCTCATCCGCTGCAAGCGCGATCATATTGGCATCCACGTGGGAACGTGCCTGTACTGCCCCCTCCCTCGTGTGCACTGACACTGCCCGCACGCCGCGCACCTTGTTCGAGACCACCGTAACGCCGTTACTGGAGCCGCAGAGCACGATGCCGCGCGCATCTGCATCAGCGGCAACGAGACGCGCTGCAGCATACGCAAAATCAGGGTAATCGTCGTCCGGATCGAGCGCATGCGCGCCAACGTCCTCCACCACGCATCCTTTCGCCTGAAGATACATCTTCAAGTCTTCTTTGAGCTTGAGACCGCGATGGTCAGCCGCAAGGATGACGCGCATACCTTTTAGAGGTGTTTGGCAACCTCCACAACGTGTTCCACCAGCGTAAAGGCGTACCCCATCTCGTTGTCGTACCACGCGAGGACTTTCACCAAGGTACCATCGACGACGCGCGTCATTTCAAGATCGGCGATGGAGCCGTACGGCTGGCCGATGATATCGGATGAGACTAAAGGCTCCTCCGTCACGGCAAAGACTCGCTTCCAGCGCGCGCTTTGCGCGGCAGCCTTCAAAGCCGCGTTCACCTCTTCCACACTCGTCGGCTTCTTCGCAACGAATGTCACGTCAACGAGAGAGCCGGCCGCAATAGGTACGCGCATGGAAATGCCGTCGAATTTACCGGCGAGCTGGGTGTGTGCGAGGGTCGTCGCCTTCGCGGCGCCGGTCGAGGTCGGAACGATGTTCTGCGCTGCCGCGCGACCTTCGCGCCAATCCTTGCTCTTAGGTGCATCCACAAGAGCCTGACTCGCGGTATAGCCGTGCGTCGTGCTCAAGATCGCCCGCTCGATGCCGATGGCCTCGTCGAGGATGCCGATCAAAGGCGAGGCGGCGTTCGTGGTGCATGAGGCGTTGCTGGAGATTTCGCATGCTTTTAATTTTTCTTCATTCGCGCCGATAAGCACCGTCTCCGCGCCCCCCGCCCCGTTAGAGGCCGAAGGCTCTCTAATGGGGTCGCCCTTGAGCGGCGCCGTTATAACAACGCGCTTCGCGCCTGCATCAATGTGCCCACGTGCCTTCGCAGCATCAGTGAAGACTCCTGTTGATTCGACGACGATGTCAATATTTTTATCTTTCCACGGCAGCTTCGCTAGTTCTTTCTCTTGAACAAAATCAATATGCCTCCCATCAACGACAAGTGCGCCGTTCTCGGTCGAAACCGAGAACGGCGCGCGGCCGTAGACGGTATCGTATTTCAAAAGATACGCGAGATTCTCAAGCGAACCGAGATCGTTGATCGCAACGATCTCGAAATCCTTTCGTCCCTGTGCCGCCCGAAAAAATGTCCGGCCAATACGTCCAAAACCGTTGATCACAACTCGCGCCATGCCGTACATTCTACCTGGATATATGCTCCGTGTCTCTGTGTATAATAAGCATGAATGATCTACGAGGTCGTTCATATACCATGGGGTTATATCACATCCTAAATCGGGGGGTCGAACAAAGGGACATCTTTCTCGATAAGGGAGATCGTGCACGTTTCGTGCATGATCTTTACGAGTTCAACGACGTAAAACCAGCACGTAATACGACACGCATAATGAACGACCTACGAGGTCGTCCATTGGAGACAAAACGAATCGTCGATCTTCATGGCTGGGTCCTGATGAGAAACCACTATCACCTTCTCGTATCAGAACGCATCGAGGGCGGGTTGACGCGATTCATTATGAAATTGAACGTCGGTTACGCGAAATACTTTAACGAAAAATATAAGCGGAGCGGCACCTTGTTCCAAAGCAGAACGAAAAAGGTATTGATACATTCCGATGCGCACTTTCTTCACATTCTCCATTACATTCACCTGAACCCGCTCGATTTCCTGGCCGGAGCCAAAGCGTGGCGTACCGGTGAAATAACCGATGCGAAAAAAGCGCTCCTGCATCTCGAATCCTATCGCTGGAGTAGTTATCTTGATTACTGTGGGAAAAAGAATTTCCCTTCCATCCTCACCACAGAATTATTTGCTGACGTGTTCGGTAGTTATGGAAAAACACTCAAAGCGTACATGCAAGAAATGGAAGATGGCCCCTCTGTACTCCGAACACTCAAACTGGAATGAACGACCTACG
>JBBTXY010000012.1:0-12846 GCA_038062075.1 Patescibacteria group bacterium | reverse complement strand
TGCGAAGTCAGGGGTTCTGCTCGAAATGGGTTCTGACTTTTTCAAACAAACACCAAATTTGATATAAATGAACATGAACCACGAACGTCAAAACGTGCACAGAGGTAAACACCCTGCGCTCTCTGGCGCAGGATCAAGCTGGCAAAGAGGTATGTTAACCACGAGCGACCCGCGGGGTTTAACACCCCGCGGGGGCGCAACTGAGTTTACTCGGCGGGGGAGAATGCATTTTGAAAAAAGGGGAAAGGCATTTTTTCCTTCGGGGGTTCTGCCTTTCAGGCAAGGGCGGCGCAGTAAAATGCGTGCGGCGTCAGCGAGTTTCTTATTTTGCGTCTATCAACACCCAAGCTCATGACGCCCGTCATATCAAGTTAAAATTGCGATATGGGTTTCAGGAAATTGTTTGTCGCTTCATTAGCCGTCGCCGTGCTATTCCCGGCGCTTACATCTGCTGCGACCATCGCCGAACTCCAAACGCAGATACAGGTGCTCATGGCACGAATCGCTGCGCTGCAAGCGCAGGCAAATACGGCCGCATTAAGTTCATCGGCTAACGCGACGCAGTGCCCGAACCTATCGCGCAACCTCTCTCGCGGTTCGCGAGGAAGTGATGTAACGCAACTGCAACAATTTCTCATTGTACGCGGGCATCTTGCCGCCGACAATGACAGTGGGTACTTTGGTACGCTCACCGAAGCGGCAGTCAAACAATTCCAGTGCAAAAGCATGAGTATTTGCTCCGGCTCTCCATCCTCCAGTGGCTACGGTGCTGTGGGGCCGAGGACACGAGCGGCAATCACCAACAAATGCAAAACCGCGGCCGTGCAAACGCCACAGCCCTACACGCCACCAGTTGCCGTCACGTCCGTGCCGACGACACCAGCCCCCCCATACGTCCCTCCGACCACCACGAACACAAATCCCGCCACTCCCGCATCAGCGACCTGCACGCCGCTTCCATCGCAAACACAAACCATCAGCTGTCCTGCAGGACAAACTGGCTCCATCACACAAACGCGCACATCAAGTTGCGTGGTAGGTACAATGAGTCCGACATGGGGAGCGTGGCAAACGACGAGCAGTACATGCAAATCGGTTAATGAAACAAGAGATGTATATCCACAAACGTACTATGCGGGGTCGGGCACATGGACGAGTGCGTTACAGCAGGCGGTCAATACAGCGAGTGCAAGCGTGACCAAGACCGTATTCCTTAAAAATGGAATATACACGCTCGACCAGCAGCTCTGGATTCCAGATGGCGTGAATCTCATCGGTGAATCAAGAAATGGCGCGGTCGTTTCATTCAGGGGAAACGGTGGCATCTATATAATGACAGGAAGTGGTACAGCGCTACAGCATCTAACCGTTGATTGCAACAACGTGCCTCAAAGTAGCGGCATTCTCATTCATGGGTTCGACAACGATTTCAAACATGATGTGCGCGTGAGTGATGTGCATGTGCAGAATTGTCCATACCAAGGTATTTCTCTGCAGTACGCGCATAATGCCATAGTCGATTCTGTCGAGACTAACAACAACGGGAATCGTGGCATTAATGTGAGTGCGTTCAGTCACGACAATATATTCAGGAATATTTCCGGTCACGAAAACGCGAAGACAGAAGTGTTGTTTGGTCATGGCAGTTACAACAATACGTTGTCAGATTCGGTGCTCTCTGATTCGTATATGGCCGGTATCTGGATCCATACGGGCGCTCATGGTAATACTGTGCGAAACGTTACGATTCGTTCACCACATTTGGGCGAGTACGTGTATGGCGTGGTTTTGTGGGACACGTACGATAACGTTCTCACTGACATAATAATCGAAGGATTCAAGCACGGCGTTCTTGTACGAGCATCGGACCAAGCGTCGGAGTTACCCATCATTCCAGATAACACGACGCGAAACGCGCTCTCAAACATCGTGATCACCGGAGATAGATCAAGTAACGCCGTTGGCGTGGAATTGAACGTGCTCAAATCGACGGGTGGCAGGGGACAATTTTACGTAATTGGGAATACATTCTCGAATATCAGCGCTAACAATGTAACCAAGATAGCGACGGCGGTATCCGAGATGAACACCTCGAGTGATATTCATGGCAATACATTTCAAGACATGACGACCTCGGCCCCTTACGATTTTGGACTGTATACCGATAATACGTGGCCGCAGGTTCAGCCGCCTTCAGGCCTCGCTGCCGTTTGCACTGGCGGAAACGTACAGCTTTCGTGGACACCGGTAACTGGAGCGACAAGTTACGGAATCCGGATTCATGTTCCGGGCAGCAGCGATTTTCAGACGCTCGTCAACTGGTTCACGGGCGGTACCGCGTATACGGCAAGTGTTGTACCTGGTACCACATACGAATGGTGGATACACGCGAATAATTCGACAAGCAATCTCGGCGCCTACACAAATGGTCCAATGTTCACATGTCAATAGCAGTACACTGCGATCAGAAACTAATCCGCACATTTAGGAGTATCCCCAGAGAACCGCATGCAATGACTAACACATATTCCTCCCCGCCATCATCAAGCTCCTCCAAACCGCACTCCTTTTGCTGCAACTCGCACAGGGACTGAATACTCCACCAGCACTTAAACTATGGAATTAGGACGCGACACTTCCTAATTTCCATCGAGCCAACGGCTCGAATACCAGGTGTGTGAGCCGTTCACATTTATGCGCCGCCCCTGCCCAACGGGTAGAACCCCGAAGAAAACGCCCTTCCCTTTTTGGAAATGCGCATTCACCCTCGCCGAATCAGAAATGCATGGAGCGTTTTCTTCGGGGTTGCCGCCGCTTGCGGCGGCGGGCGGCTTCCAGTGTTAGCACGCGCTCCGCGCGTAGCTTGTTGGAACGCAATACAGCGCACGCGGCGCGTGGGAATCAGATCGGATTCCGTTTGAAGTGGGTTCTGACTTTCTGGTACAATCTCCAAACGTAGTTGTTGATACAGAAAAATGGCGCTATCATGCCGGCATGGCAACCACCAAATGCCCCATTTGTCAAAAGGAGGTGAACGTCAGCGATACGTATCATTGCCCCAAGGACGGATTCCTTTTTTGCAAGAAACACGCCACCGGCGGAGCGTTTTCAGGAACGTTGTGTCCCAAGTGCCACAGGCCAGTGAGTTGAGCTGTATGACCCGCCTTAGACATCGGGAAGATGTGCGCGGCGGGAGTGGCTATGCACAACGATGATAAAAAAAGCACTGGGTTTGAGGTAACGCTTCCTTCGCAGCAGCGTGGCACTATCGTCTCGAATCAAGGAGTAACGATGAGTCTCAAGAGCGGCCAGGCGATACATGGGAATGCCGTTGGAGGAGACATCGTCTACCTCCTCATCGATTGCTCGACGAGCATGGCGGAGGAGAACAAGCTCGAGCACGCGAAGAAGGGCGCGCTTGATTTCGCGAAACAGGCGCGCGAGAAAGGATACGCTATCGGACTCATCAAATTCGCTTTTGAGGCCGAGGAGGTATGCGCGCCGCTGAAAGACATCGCGCGACTTGCAGGACATTTTGAGACGGTGCATGCGATGGGGAATACCAACATGGCCGCTGCGCTCGCGCTTGCATGTGAGAAGCTGAAAAATACGATCGGGAATCGCGTCGCGGTCCTCGTTACCGACGGGGAGCCGACGGAGGGCGAGCCGAATCCTGTTGATGCGACCTTGCGGGAAGCGGCGCGCATGCGCGAGTACGGGATCGATATCATCACCATAGGGACCGATGATGCTGACGAGGGGTTCTTGCGCCGAATTGCGACGCGCGACGATCTCGCGGTCATGGTCGAGCGCACGCAGCTTGAACGTGGCGTGAGTTCGCTCGTAAAAATGCTCCCCGAGCCCCGCTAGCGGCACGGCGACGCGTCCGAGTCCTTGATAACAGAACACTATGGCGGAGTGGAAGGATGATTTTTACAAGGTGTTGCAAGTCCATCCTTCGGCGGAGCCGGAGGTCATCGAGGGTGCGTTCAAGAAGCTTGCGTTCAAGTATCACGATACTGGTGCGGGGGACGCTGCGCGCATGGCGGCCATCAATAATGCATACGAAGTGCTGCGGGATCCGGTGAAGCGCAAAGCGTACGACGCATGGCACCAGGCGAATTTTAGTGGAGGCAGCGCAAACGCACGTGCGGGAATGGGGGGAGGAGCGTCTCCTCCGCCGCAGCCTGCGGTTGATCCGGCGCAGCTGCGCTTCGAGGCCGTCATGCCCGGCGAGATACAACAAAGCTTCTTCGTGGTCCGGAATGTCGGAGGAACTCCAAGCGATCACGACATCCAATTCTCCGTCCAGGCTTCGGATACATGGATACGTGTCGTCCGCTATGATTCGTTGGGATTTCGGGAACCATTCCCCCTGCGCGTGGAAGTAGAAGCGGTGGGGGAGAAATGGAACACGGCTTATATCGGATACATCATCGTCGGCCTGGACAATGAAAAGACGCGCGTTGATGTGGAATTGCGCACGAGTGCCATCACCGCGCGCGTGGTCTTCCTCTGGCTCGGGCAGTTCACGCTCTGGCTCGGCAGGTGGCTCAAGAAATTACTTCTCATGCCGTTTCTTCGAGGCGTCAAAAAGATATTTTCAGGATTGTTTCGCCACAAAAAGAAACTTATCGCGGTCGCACTCGTCGTCCTTTGGTTCATGGCGGATGCGGGCGTTCTCGATTCTGTCTTCCAGTCGGCGGCGTATCAGGGTGCGCGGTCGTTCATTGTCGAGCGATATCGTTCGTTCGCCGAGTCGTTCATGCCGGCATTCGAGCGCGACTTGGAATTGGAGATGTCGGGAGATGATGTACGGGCGCTCCAAGACCGTCTACGTGCCGAAGGAGTATACGACGGTCCCACTACGGGCTATTTCGGACCTGAAACGTTCGAGGGAGTGAAGAAATACCAAACGAAATACGGTATCGAGCCAACTGGTTTTATGGGACCGCAGACGAGGGCGGCGCTCAAAGGCGAGAATCCCGCGCCTGCGCAGGCGCCTTCGAGCGACGCACTAGGGTCGCACACTTCAGTCGCTAGTGAGGATATTGAGGGGAGTTGGTGGGGAACATGGGAAATGGCTAACGACTCGGGGACGTTCGAACTCCAGATCGAATCGAACCCCGATGGGACGTTTACGGGCGTCGGGAGTGATATTGCTCCGAGCATAGAGCCTTTTGCCATCACCGGATCATTCTTCGGCACGACGATATCATTCCATAAATATTATTCGGATCGGAAGGTTCTCTATGAAGGCACCGTTACTGGGAACACGGCACGTGGTACTTGGAGCTACGATTCCCAGGGAGAAAACGGCACGTGGTCCATGACGCGGTAGCGAATGAGTATGGTGAGCAAGGTATACTGCAAGAATGCATGTTGACGCCAGCGCAGTAAAGCGTTTCTTTCAGTACACAAGCATCGGCATTTCAACTTTCGCACTTGATCTCGCGCTTCTCTTCCTGTTCACCGATTACCTCGGCATTTATTACGTGCTCTCAGCCGGTATTGCTTTTGTTGTCGCGGTTTCTTTCAATTACGCGCTTTCTCGTCGGTTCGTCTTTACGGGCACACTGCGCTCCGTACATGGGGGGTACGTTATCTTTCTTCTTATCGCCGGCGTCGGCCTTGTGCTTGTCATGGGCCTCATGTATGTCTGCGTCGATGTGCTGGGCTTCAATTACATCCTAAGCCGCATCTTCATCGCGGGCGTCGTCGGTTTCTGGACGTACTTCATGAACCTCTACATGAATTTTCGCGTGGCAGGGAAATAGGGAAAGACTTGCGCTGCGAGTCGAGGCACGCATGCTATCATTCGCCGCAATGCGGCTGAAAAGCATCAACGCGTACGCCGTATTCGCGACGACGATATTCTTAAGCGCATTCCTCCTCTTCCAGATACAGCCGATCGCGGGGAAGCTCCTCTTGCCGTGGTTCGGCGGCTCGTCCTCGGTATGGGCGACGAGCATGCTGTTCTTCACCAGCGTCCTGTTCCTCGGATATCTCTACGCGTATCTCATCACGCGCAGGAGCGTCGAGGTGCAGATACGGATCCATCTCGCGGCTATCGCGCTTGGTGGGATCGCCGCACTCACGTCGCTCTTCGGCTGGGGCTCCCTCTTTCCGTCGCTCGTCTGGACGATCGGAAGCCACGCCGCGCCCGCGGCGAAGACGCTTCTCGCGCTCTTCTCGGGAGTCGGCATCCCGTACTTCCTCCTCTCGACGACGGGCCCTTTGCTGCAACATTGGTACGGCGTCTCCGCGCAGAAGGAACCATACAAGCTCTATGCCATCTCCAACGCCGGCTCGCTTCTCGCGCTCGCGAGCTATCCGTTCTTCATCGAGCCGTACACGCGGCTTTCCGGACAGGAGACCGTCTGGATGATCCTCTTCCTCGTCTTTCTCGGCCTCCTCGGCCTCATCAGCCTCCGTTTCGTGCGCAGCGCGGGCGCGTCAAGCATCCGAGAGGACGCATCTCCTATGCCGATCTCGCGCACCGGTCTCTGGATAGCGTACGCGGCGCTTCCGGCGTTCCTCCTCATCGCGACGACGACGGAGATCACGCAGGTCATCGCGCCAGTGCCGCTCCTATGGATCGTGCCGCTTTCCCTGTATCTGCTTTCTTTCATCGTCGCATTCACGGGATTCCGCGGAGGATTTTTCGTCCCGATCGCCGTCTTCGCATCCGCCTGCGCGGCCTGGTGGTTCATCGACGTGTCGTACGATTCGATCAAATGGAAAGTCATCGCCGATCTCGCGCTCTTGTTCTTCACCGCGCTTCATGCGCACAGCCATCTGTATCGCCTGCGGCCGTCCACAGCGAGCTCGGCGCTCTTCTACGTATTCATTTCGTTCGGCGGGATGCTCGGCGTGCTTCTCGCGAGCGTCGTCGCCCCGCTTGTCTTCAACGATTACTACGAGTTCCAAATCGGGCTTGCGATTGCGGCGGCCATCGCGCTGCACATCTCTCCCGCGCCTGCCTTTTTCGCGCGGCCGAGCAGCTATGCGTTCTTCCTGAAAATAGCCGGTATCAGCTTCGCGCTCACCCTCATCGCGGCAAGCACCTATGTATATTTCAAGGACCGCGAGCAGGATTATTTTATGGTCTCCCGCAATTTCTACGGCACGGTCAAGGTGTATGACAATGAATATTTCCGTTCGCTCCGGCACGGGGCGACCCTGCACGGGCTCCAGCTCCGCGACCCTGCGGAGGCGCTCACTCCGACCGCGTACTACACGCCCGAGAGCGGCCTCGGACGCGCCTTCATGCACACGCGCATCAAGAATGCCGATCATCGCGCATCGGTCGGCATCCTCGGGCTCGGTGCCGGCATGATAGCGGCGTACTGCCTTCCGGGCGACAGGTTCGTCTATTATGAGGTAGATTCGCGCATTGAGGAGATCGCACGCGAGCAATTCACGTATCTCTCTCATTGCCCGCAAGCGGAAGTGCGCGACGGCGACGGGCGCATCCTTCTCGACGAGGAATACCGGGAAGGGAAGCTCGGCGGCTACGATATCGTCGCTGCGGATGCATTCAACGATGACACGGTCCCGGTGCACCTCATCACCAAAGAGGCGATCGCGCGATACGTGTCGCACCTCAAGGATGATTCCGGCATTGTCGCCATGCACATTTCTAACCGGTACCTCGACCTCCTTCCCGTCCTCATGTCGATCGCGCAAGAGGAAGGGCTCTCGCTCCTGAATGTGTATCTCGAGGATTACCGGCGATTCCCGGCTTCGGCTTCACATTGGGTGCTCCTGTCGCCGTCGCCGGAGACGTTCAACGCCGACATCTTCAAAGGTGCCGCTTCGCCGCTCTCGGAGAAGAAAGCGATCGCGTGGACGGACGATTACAGCGAATTGATCTCGGTGTTGGACATCTGGTAGCAAAAAAGAAGCGCCGGCGGGCGAAGACCGCCGGCGCGCATGAGCCTCGTGGGCATCAGTCACGCATACTTTTCTGACTGGACAAGTTGCGCGATCCTTACAGGATCAGTACACCTTGAGGATTTTCTTATCGCGAGTACGCTCAAGAAAATCTCTCAAGGTCTTGCAAGGCTCCAAGTATTCGCCTTTCACCCGCCTCACAGCCAAGCTGCTCCGGCCGTTGAATCTCGCCCCCGCGAGATTCAACCCCACTCGATGGTCGCGGGGGGTTTTCCGGAGGTGCGGAAAACGACCGAACCTGCCTCGCGTATCTCGTTGGTGATCCTGTCGGAGACGTATTCCATAAATTCATGCGGCAGGCGCGCGGGGCGCGCGGTGAAGCCATTCACGCTCCAGACGGCCCACAGCGCGACGACCCATCCTTCGGCCGCGTCGTCGCCTTTGGTGCAGGTGCATTTTGAATTGAGGATGACAGCGCCCGCTTGCCAGATGGTCGGATACACATTCCACTTCCGCAGCTCTTCCATAAAGATGAGGTCCGCGGCTCCGCTGTTACTTCGCCTTCGATGCGCACCACAAGCCCGGGCCCAGGGAAGGGATGCCGCACGAGAAGTTCTTCGGGAACGCCTACCTCGCGCCCGATATCGCGCGCATTGTCTTTCACACAGTCTCCGAGAGGCGTTAATTCTGGCACCGAGAATTTGTTATGCACGTTGTGATGCAGCTTTATCTGCGCGCGGCGCGCGCCCGTCTCGTGCCCGTGCCCACTCTCGACGAGGTCCGTGTAGAGCGTGCCTTGTGCGATAAAGTCCGCGCCAAAATCCTCGACTTCTTTTTCAAGCACGTCGCGATAAATGCTGCGCATCGCGACGCGCTTCTCGTGCATTGTGCTCTTTCCGGCAAGCGCTTCCAGAAAAAGATCAGTCGCATCGACGATTTTCACGTCGAGCCACTTCTCCGCGCCAAAAAAGCGGTGCACGTTGTTCTCATCGTCGGGCCTATCAATGCCGCGGATGTAGACGCCGCGGATTTTCACATCGTTATGTTCGGCTGCGGCTTTCAGAAGATGCGCGACGACGGATGAATCCGAGCCGCCCGAGAGCGCGATGAGCACTTTTTTTCCGGCAATCTTCTCACGCAGGGCGGCGATCTTGTGCTCCGCAACTTTCCCGACGGGGAAGGGGTCGGTGATGCCGCAGATAGTGAAGCAAAAATTCTCGAAGAGTTGCACGCCGTATTCCGTGTCCGTCACTTCCGGATGGAACTGCACGCCGCGGATGTGCTTGTAGCTGAAAGCAGCGACCGGCGCGTTGTCGGTCGAAGCAAGAACCGTGATGCCGCCCGAAGGCTCGATGATGTCGCCGTGGCTCTGTAAGACGAACGATTCTCGGGGGACATTCGCGAAGAGTGCGTCGTCCTTCATGATACGCAAGCGATGCACGCCGAATTCGCGCTTCTCGCCGGGAACGACGCGCGCACCGATGTGCTTTGCGGCCATCTGCGCGCCGAGGCAAATGCCCAAAGTAGGGATGCCGAGGTCGAAAATGGCGCGATCGTATGGCGGCGGTTCGTTGTGTTCAGAGGCCGGGCCGCCGGAGATGATGATGCCGGTCGGCTTGAGCTTTTTTACATCATCGGCGGAAACGCTTGCGGGATCGGCGACGAGGCAGAAGACGCCCAATTTCGCGAGCTGTTGGAAAATAAGATGGTCGAACTGCGAGCCCATCGAGAAAAGGAGAATGAGACTCTTCGTCTGTCGCACGCGCATCTCTTCGGCGACAGCTTCCAGTGCTTCCGCACTCGCATGCTTGAAGGTTGAAAGCATCTGCATGATTGGGGCATTATACCCGAATTATTTTTTCATAAACTCAAAGCCCGCCTCCTTCGAAAAGGGGCGGGCTTTGCCGGGTCGGCTACCGCGGTAATCGTCGCACGAGCTCCGCTTCGATGACGGAGATCCTGCCGTCGTAGTCCACGTTCTCGTCGCGTCGGGGGGCAGAACTTTTGCGGACCTCGACGATGAGCCGTTGGACCAACTTCTTCGGGCAGGATTCTCTGCGTATTTCATGCCTGAGCTGTTCGAGCTCAGACAAGAGCGCGGGAGATACAACGGTATTTGTGCTTATCATCTCTCACCTCGCCGAATGGTGTTGAACTCAAAGTGCAGCAAACAGTGCATTTGTACACGACACTAAACCCCATGGCAAGAAAAGTTACGCACTCCGCACGCTTGCCACCATATTGATTTTATGGCTCACTGCGCGCCAGTGGGACGGGAGGGCCGTCCCTCGGTAGCGGAAAGGCATACCAAAATGAAGAACTATGCAATCGGCTTCGCAGCGATGCTCTGTGCTGTCTGCGTGCCGTTTAAGGTGGTGGCACAGGAAGTGCAACCTTTCATCGCGTCAGTCCAGAAGAATATGACTCTCGACCAAGTAGCACTTGAAAACGCAGTCGGTCGGGCGCTGGCTCAAAGGCACGCGGAACAAGTCTGTGACGACGTGGCGCAAGAACCCGCGATCTGTAAGCTTGAGTTCGAAGTGGTCGATCAGGCGTTTTACGTCGCGAATCAGTTCATCATGATCGCGAAGATCGCCCACCCGGGCGAGCAGCAAGACGACTTGAAGGAGAAAGCGCAGTGGTGGTCCGCGATGGCGGAACACCTTGATATGGTGGCACTTACGGATACCCTTTCGCTTAAAGGTGCGGCGGAAGCCCTCTCAACTGCCAGCGAGGCAGCAAAGGTTCCTCCGCAATAGACCTGGCGCATCATCGCCAACCTTGCAGGGCCCGACTTCCCAAAGTCGGGCCCGCTTGCTTTCAATGACAGTACCATCTAACCACATATAGATAGAGCGCCGTCTCGTGACAGCGCTCCGTTTTCTCCTCGAGGCTCATCGGCAAGGTCAATGCGTCAATTGCTGTGCCGTTTCGCGCAAGACTTTGATGGCAGCCTTGCGACCGCATATGTCGCTGATGTACACGAGGCTTTCTCCCGTCGTCTGCACGATCTTCCGCGCGATCGCGTTGAGCGCGATGTATGCAGGAGCTTGTGCGCGAAATCTATCGTACGCGAGTTTCAAGACCATCGCATCGGCGCTCCGCGGACACGTGAGCGGAGCCGTAAAAACGCATTTACTATGCTTCGGATCCTGTCCGCAGAACGTGAGCCTGGTATAGACGGCCGGATCTTCCAGTGTCTTCGCCGCTTCCTCGGCGATTTCCTTGAGCGCATCGTTCGTTACGACCGGGTGAGATGTCCGCTCGAGGTCGTTCCCGATGAGCATCATCGCATACGCACCGAGTGGGTCTTTCATGTTTGTTATCCTTTTTCGACTGCTGAACAACAACGATCCCTCATGAATCGTTGTTTGCAACAGTCGAATTCGGTCGTCTCGCGATACTGTACAACATGCCTCCACTCTTGCAAGTGCGTGATTGCACTCCGGACCTGACGTTGCATAAAAAGACGGGCGGTGGACTCTCGCGGTGCGCAGGCGTAGGATACCCTCGCATATGGACGAAAACCGCGTTGCATTCGGAACCATTTACCTTGTTATCGGGGTCGGGTATGCGATATACATCGTCGTCAAAGAACTCAACGACATCAGGGAGGAGGAGGGTAGTGGGACGGCATTCAGCATGGGTTTCATTTTCATGATGACGGCGCTCCCTTTGATGGTCGCGCTTTTCTGGCCGGTGTTCGTCTTTCTGAATTGGCACGCGCGGGAGAAGAAAAATGAGCGCGCGGAAACGAATCGGAAGATCGCCATGATGAAAGCCGAGCTTCGTGCCGAGTACGAACAGAAGGGGACGCGGAAGAGCACAAGTCCGTTCATCGATTGGGAGAAACCTGACCGGCTGCAATAGATCGGGCATCGTCTGGCGTTGTTGTAACCAAGATTTCCCCCACACATCAAACTCTCACGGCCGTGAGAGTTTGATGTGTGGCATACTGTAGAGGATGGGGGAACTTGAGTTCGAGGCGCTGCGGGAACGTCGGAGAGGATACATGAAATCCGCTGTTCTTGGGACGCTTGCCGTCACAGGGATTGTTGCTGTTGCACTTGTGGCACCAAATACGCTTCAGCTTCTTAAACATGTGAAGATAAACGGTCGGCGGCTTGGTGATCAGGCGCGGACAGCTCTCGGGCGATTAGCACGCGAGGGACATGTCGAATTTGTCATGGAGAATGGACGGAAGTATGCACGCATCACGCCCACAGGAAGGCATGCATTGATGCAACTTGAAGAGAGGGCGCGACTCAAGGCGCGCTCACAGCGGCGCTGGGACAAACGATATCGCGTCGTTATCTTTGATATTCCGGAAAAGAAGCGAAAGATTCGAGATCAATTACGCAGCCGTATGCACGAGGCGGGGTTCTTGCAGCTGCAACAGAGCGTATGGATCCATCCTCATGATTGCGAGGACCTCGTTGCACTCGTGAAAGCCGATTTGCACATCGGGAAGGCTGTGCTGTATCTCATTGTGGAGAAGATAGAGCATGATGCATGGGTCCGACAACATTTTGGTCTCCCCCATGCTTGAATAAGCACACATCAAACTCTCACGGCCGTGAGAGTTTGATGTGTGTAGGGGGATGAAATGAGGGGAGTAGGAATATGGAGTTCTCCACAGGAATGTTCACACGTTGTGCACATTGCGGCTAAGCGGGATGTCCACATGGTTTTGACATCTTGTCCACATAGTTTTCCACCGAAAAGATATGCACATTTGTAATTGACCGTGATTCACATCGTCTAGTATTATTAACGTGTCTTCGCGGCGGGGAAAACGTGAATGGCACGACCCGCATGGTGTACAACACCAGCACTCTATTAGCAGGTAAGCCCACGAACTCGAGGGGCCGCTTTGGTTTTGCGTTCGCGAAAAACCAAAACGGCTCTTTGTCGTGAGCGATTTTTCTTTCGGGTGAAAAGGTCGATCCC
>JBBTXY010000011.1:0-1826 GCA_038062075.1 Patescibacteria group bacterium | reverse complement strand
ATTTCTTGTATACTGCATTACACCACATCTTTTCGTATGATGACGCCCCCCCCCCGCACGTCTTTCCGGAATCGCCGCAAAATTACTCATTGCGTATGTCGAGTGGCACATCATACTGACAAAACATGTTCCTAAATCCTTACGGTATTCACTTGGGGTGCGCATAGACACCCTCTTTGCCGACCTTCTTTCGAGAGTGTCCGTCGCACAATTTGGCGCGAAGGATGAGCGCGAAAAGCGGATTACAGCCGCAATCGCGGTGAATGATACGCTTAAATTCATGCTGTATGCCCTTCTTGAACTGAAAGGCATCGAGGAGAAAGCGTTCCTTTCAATCTCCGGAAAGCTCGAAGAAATCGGCAGGATGCTCTACGGTTGGAAACAGAAGTCGCAGGGCACCCTGCCTTTGCGGAAACAGTGAAGAATAACGAGGAGAACGACGCGGTAGTTCGAGTTCCAGGTGTTGCTCAGCCAATTGGCGTTGCGGTTGAACTCCGAGCCATTCCAATTCGCGTACGGGACGTTCCAGTTGCCGTCCTTGTCACGCAGGTGTGCGAAGCGCCACCTATGCCACCGCAGATCGCAAGACCGTTTCCGGAGCAATCTGCTGAATCGTATCCGGCATCCTAAATGCCTTAGCACATCGCACAGATTCTTGAATGTTTCTTCGATCCGACACAGCGCACTTCCCTTCAGCGCAAACCTCTGGGAACTCTGACTATTGCCGTCCCGACATTCGTGGCGCGAAAGTTCAAACCCGCGCGCATGTTCAGGAATGTAGAAATAGTATATCAAGAACAAAAGGCAAAAATTCAAGATGCAAGTGTTGAAAAGGAATCAAGAGCAAAAATCATTTCTCGAGGAGAACGACGCGGTAGTTCGAGTTCCAGGCGTGGCTCAGCCAATAGGCGCCGCGGCGGAACTCCGAGCCAAACCAACGCGCGCCCGGGACGCTCCAGTCGCCGCCCTTGTCACGCAGTACCGAACCAGGAAGGAAATACCAATTGCCGTCTTTGAGATTGACGCCGCCTGCGGTTTGCGGCACCTTGTCGGGATTCTCAAACATCCACTTCCAGTATTCGATGCCGGGAATGTGGTGCGTCGAACCGTAGGTCGCGACTATATGATTGAACACTTCGTCGAGCGGCCGCCCGTTGAATTGAGAGAGATCTGGAATGAGGACTCTTGCCCTTTCGAGATCGAGTCCCTGCGTGTCGGGGTTGAGCGTATATTCGCCGAACTTTGCGGCATCGGTGTCGCCTTTGCGTTGCGTGTAGTCGAGCGCGACGGGGTTTGCGGTCACCTCCTCGGTTTTCGCTTTCGCGGCATCGGTTGCGTTATACCATTTCTTGAACGTATCATTGAGGAACGAGTTCGCGTCAAGTGCGGCCTGCGTCATGTTCGGCGCTTCAGTCCGCACCGCAGGTGCAGCTCTTTCTTCAGGCGTCAAGAATTGCTGTGCCGCCTGCGCCGCAGGTCTTTGGCGGGTATTGAACGGGTCGAGGTCGGCGAGTTCCATGACGGAAACCCGGCGCTCATTTTTCGATTCTTCGATAAGGGCCTTTGTTGCGTCAGCGTTCCCGCGCTGCCCGTTGGCAGCGTCGAAATTGAAGATGTCCTGCGGAAGTCCGAGTTGTTGCGGTGTGATTGTCCGCAGTAATCCCTTCGAAGCGAGAATCTTCGCCGCGAGGATGCGGTCGCTCTCGGGATATTCCTTGAAAGTGAGCCCGACCGCGAGACGCTCGTCGAGGAACGACACGAACGAAGTATCGCTGCCGCGCTCCTTCTGCACCTTCCATGCTTCGAGTATCGCCTCGACAGTGCCC
>JBBTXY010000010.1:0-24134 GCA_038062075.1 Patescibacteria group bacterium | reverse complement strand
ACGACTTAAGATCGTGTTCCGCAAGGAGTGTGGGTTCGATCCCCACCTGGCCCACGAGTTTTTCCGCCCATGTAGTCCTGGGAAACCCACGGTTTTCCCATTCCTTCCTCCACGGGAAAACAACTGTTTTTCCCGACCCCTTTCTCCTACTGGGCGTCCTTCACTTCGTTCAGTCCGCCCAGTAGGATTCGAACCTACGACCTTCTCCTTAAGAGGGAGCAGCTCTACCAACTGAGCTATGGGCGGTAGCGAGGGGTGGAATGAAAGCTTGCTTTCATTCTCCCCGAGCGACCCGTCCATACGGATTTCGTGTATGGGCGGGGTTCGAAAAATATAACATGAAATATTGCTTTGTCGTGATATATTCGCGGTACGGGTAGGTGGCGGAATGGTATACACGTCCCGAATAAAGTGCTGGGGTGGTGAAATTGGGAGACACGCCAGCCTTAGGAGCTGGTGCCGCAAGGCATGGAGGTTCAAGTCCTCTCCCCAGCACTTTGTACGGGACAAGCATGGCGCGGGAATGAAAAGCAAGTTGATGCTTTTCATCCGGTTCTCGCAAAGCGAGAAATTGCGGATGTGAGCGGAGCGAACAAGTAATAGGGTCCCGCAAGGGGTGGAGGTTCAAATCCTCTCCTCACTGACTTTGAGAGCTCCAGAAATTGGATGCAGTTCGAGAAGCGGGAGAAGCGGGCGAGGAGACGTACTGGAAGTACGTTGACGAGCACGCGCGGGACCCGCGACGAAGAAATACGCCGATTTCGGGAACTCTACTGCCCGAACGGATTCCCTACTTGTACGTTGTTAATGCGGCTCACGTCGGGCCGCGACAAGTTCAGTCCGAACGTGTTCACAATGAGTGCGATGATGCCATAGACAGAGACCATGATGAGCATGCCGACCATGCCCCAGATCATGTGCTGCTTCCCAGTGGTCTCCACCTGACCGCTCCGCAGTCCCCATAAAAACTCGACAAGCCCCCACAAAAAGAGAAAAAGACCCGCGGTAAAAACCACGCGGATCGCAGGGTCAACGATATAGGTGATTATGCGCTGCAGCAATTCCTCTCCTGCGCTCATATATGCTCACGCAACTCTGCGCACTTTACTGAATGAGCCGCGTGTCAATTTGAATGGTCTTCGGGATGACAGGCTCGGTTGAGGTCACACGGAACGTGCTCTGCAGAAGGCGGATGATACCCCAGATGGAGACCATGACGAAGATGGCGACGATGCCCCAGAGCATGGTCTGCAAGCCCGACGCCTTCGCTTCGCTTCCAGATTCCCAGAGGTATTGGATGAGCCCCCAGAAAAAAACGACGATCGCGAGCGTGATAAAAAGGTAGATGAGCGAGTTGAGGAATTGTGAGACAAGGGCGAGGGTATTGAGAAGTGTCTGCGCAGATGCAAAGATCGGTACAAGCGCGGTGAAAGCAGTAAGTGCTGAAAGGCCTGTTAATCGTATGCGCATAGCGTGCTTCTCGTTTATTTAACTGAGTAGTGCCTCAATCGTACCCCGCCCCAAAGGAGACGCAAGGAGAAATAGGCAATGGTGTGGATAGCGCTCCTTACCCTGCAACGACACGCAGGATCGCAATAAGAATAATGACCGCTATCATGACCGCGACCGCCCAGACCATCATATCGATCCCAACCTTGCGACGCTGCGTCGCAAACCGCGTAAAATAGACGATGAGCCCGCCGATAAAGAGCGTGAACGCGAGCGCGCCGGAGAAGCCGATGAGCGCGTAGAGGATGAGCGCGGCTGTTTCAGTCGCGCTCTGTTGCGCAAATGCGATAGAGGGCACAAGTAATAAGAGTAAAAGTGGAATGCGCACGCTCATACTCATTCAGCAACGAGGCAGTCCACCGCCGATTGGCATAAAATGACCGTCCCGCCGCCGCCGCTAAAATCAGGTGCTCCACCGCCAAAGAGCGTGTTGCGCAAGAGGGCTAGTATCCCCCACACGGAAATCATCACAAAGAGTGCGATCATGCCCCACAAGAGATGCGTGCGGAGGTTTTCGGTACCGCCAGATTTGAGTTTGCCGAGACTCGTCGCAATACCTAAAAAGTAAATGACGATGCCAAGAACGATGGCGACCCCGATGCCACCGTTCAATATTTGCACGAAAATCCCCGCGAGTTGCTCGAAGGTCTGCGGTGCGGCGAAGGCAAGCCCGGGGAGGAACAGTGCTACGAGAAAAATGGAGCGCAGCATAGGCTCATCAGCCGAGAAGCTGCCGTACAGTTCCCCCGATCAAAGTTGCTAAGACCCATGCGCTCAAAATAAGAATAGTACCGATGAGCACCCATTTGAAATTCTGATGTGCTCGTTCGATCTGCCCGGCATTACCGCGCGCTGATATGTAGAGGAATCCCGCCCACACGATAAATACCGTAATGATGGGAAGCGCAATGATGACGATTGCCTGCAAGACGCCTTCGATGAACTTCTCGATCGAGGGAAATTTGAGCGGATTTTGGAGACAATCCTGCCCCGTGCATTCTGCCGCAAGCGCCGGAAGTGCCGTGCCCCAGATGAAAAGTGCGAGGTTGATACTGAAAGTTCGAAAGTTGCACATGATTAAGGTGATGTTAGCTGCCGCATAGCTTGCTCCGCACGCTGTACGGCTTCTAATGCCTGTGCCGCGCCGGAAGTGACACTCTCAATCATATCGCGGAAGATACGCTCTGTCTCTCGCGCATTGGGGTCTTCCCAGGTGCGCAAGAGGAGCGCCATTTTCTTAAAGACCGCGTCATTGCCTTGCGCGGGCGCCGCGAGTATATCGCGCCGCGCGGAGACCTGGCCAAGCGCGAGCGCCAAGAGCTGCGAGCCTCCTGGTGCCGCTAAAAGATAAGCTGCCGTGAAGGCCCCGCCAGGGTTCTTCGATGCGCGTGGAACGGCAAAGGCATACGCATAGCCACCATCAACATACCTATCGGAGCCGCGTATCTGCGGGACGCTCGTTGCGATCGCGAAATTGAGGTTCGGATTCAAACGGCGGATCAGAGGCTCCTCGCTCACCGGGCCGATATAGAGCGCGACATCACCCTGCGCGAAGGCGACGCGCGATTCCGGGAGCCCTCTGTTCCAACTGTAATTCGTTCCCGAAGGATTCGCGAATTGGGTGTAGAACCGCAGCGCACTCTCTGATGGCTGCGATGTCTCGCCGACGCGCGCCGCCAAGGCGGGCACCAGGCTCCCCGCCCCGTCGCGCCCCGTGATCCGCCCTCCCGCTTGCATAATGAGCGTGCTCACAATCCCCTTCGCATGGTTCACGTTCGCATACTCGCCGAGTGCGATCGCGCTCTTCTGAATCGTGCCCGCGTCGTCACGCTTCGTGATCGCACGGACGATAGCGAAGAGCTCATCCCAATACTGCGGCGGCGTCGCAACACCAGCCGTTGCGAACATGTCGCGGTTCCAATACAAGACGAATGGATCAACGACAAAGGGAATTCCCAAGGCACCCGCACTACCCCAGAAGGGATCCGCTCCTTCGACCCACAGCGCCTGGAACTGCTCTTTTGAGAGCTGCCCCAAGTCTATCGGGGCGATCTTGGACGCCTCGGTGATAGTCTCGTCCTGCCGCAATACGAAGAGATCGGGCCCAGTGCCGGACGCGAGCGCATTGGCAAGTCCTACCGAGTACGTCTCCGGATCCTTCTGCACGTAAGTCACTTGCCGCAGCCGGCCGTCGGTTTCAGAGAGCTGGCGAAGGACCGTCGAGAGTGCTGTATCGTCGAATGTCCCCCATATCACGACTTCTCCGATAGTCGCCCCTGTGTTCGTCCCGACGAGAAAGGCGAAGATAAGGACGCCTGCGACAGCGAATGTCCCGAACACGGAGAGGAGGATTATCTGAAATGATGATATTCCTGGTCGCATACGTTAGAGATTCTTAGCGAGCCGTAGTGAGCTTGAGAGAGCTCTTACGCCCGCCCAAATTTCATCAGCTGCCACCCCTATAGTGTACTGCAACCAATGCCGTCCATATCGTCGCACTGTGAGTAGTAAGAACATGTTGAAATTTAGGCAGGTCGCAAAAATAGAGTCGTTCTCACTCCGTATTTTTGGCGACTTTCCGGAAAATGAGACCGTAGTGGTGCGCACCTGCATCAAATTCTTCCGCAAACACTAAGCCTGCCGCCCGCGCGAGCGCATAGGCCTCCTCCTTGGTCACGATATCCTCCTTGACCGGCCCCATACCTCCGAATGATTCCGACCAATCGATGATGGCAAGACGACCGCCGTGTCGCAGCACGCGCGTCGCTTCTGCGACAACGGCCTTCTTGTCTTTAATCTGAAACAAGAGATTCGAAATGAGCACGAGCTCGAGTGCTTCATCGTTCAGCTTGGAGCCACGCGGCATTTCGAGATCGCCCCAGAGAATTTCCACATTGGTAAGGTCCCGCCTTCGCGCCTCGTTCGTGATGCGACGAAGAAGATCCTTCTGGATGTCGACCGCATAAACCGACCCGCTTCCCGAAAGCATCTCGGCCATTGCGAACACGTAGGCGCCGGAGCCCGCGCCGAAATCAGCGACCTTCATGCCCATGCCGATACCGAGCGCGGTCACATTGCGCGCCGGATGCGCGAAACGTCCTTTGCTGTACATAGAACCTCCTGAACGAGCAGGGTGCATTACATGCATTATAGCCTCACTATGTGAAGTCAAAGCTTAAAAGGAGTGCATAAGCAATGTCGCGGTGTTTCCACCGCGACATCGTTGCGCTTTGAAGCCAGCCGTTCCGGTCACCCAGCAAAGGCGACAAGAATTCCGGCCCCAAACACGACCAAACCTATGATGACGACAGTTGCACTTTGAGCGAACTTTTGCGTGTTCGTCATGATTGCTTCCTCCTCAACAAGTAGGCCCAGTCCTACCTCCTTTATACACCTCTTCATCAAATAATGCAACCCCTAAATGTCAAGCTGTGGATTACTTATGTATGGTGAAGCAAGGTAGGAATATGCTTTTGCCGTCTCTCGCAGGCCGGCGGGCCGAGAGTGAGCGCTGCGCGAGCACGCGCAGACAGCGACGGCAAAAGTATATTCCTGCCGAGCGTTACTCCTCACCATCCAATACCACGCACGCTGCGATCTTGTCTCCTTCACGCAAGCGCATCACGCGCACACCCTGTGTCTGCCGTCCACTCGAGCGAATCTCTTTGAGATCAGTGCGGATGACCTGGCTCTTCTGCGACATCGCGATAAGCTCGCCGTGCTCTCCGACAGCGAGTCCCGCGATGACGGGCCCCGTTTTCGCGGTCACGGCAGAGGTCTTGATGCCTGAGCCGCCGCGACCCTGCACTTTGTATTCCTTGAACGGCGTCTTCTTGCCGAAACCATGCGACGAGAGGACGAGAAGCTCCGCATTTGAACCTTTCTCCACAACGCCGGCACCAATGACTGCGTCCGAGGAACCGATCTTAATGCCGCGCACGCCGCCAGCCTGACGACCCATCTCGCGTACGGCAGATTCCGCGAATCGGATGGATTGCCCCTTCGCCGTCACCAAAAAGACCGTATCGCCCTTGCGTGCAAATTGCGCTGATATCAGCGCATCTCCCTTGTCCAAGGAGATCGCGATCAAGCCGGAACGGCGCACCTCTTTGAACTTGTCAGCCGATGTCTTTTTCACCGTGCCGTTCTTCGTCGCCATGAGGAGCGAGAGCCCTTCCATTGCTTTCACTTCCTTGGGCATGGGGAAGATCGAGGTGATGCGTTCCCCTTGTTCGAGTGAGATGTAATTAACGATGGATTTGCCCTTCGTCGCGCGCCGACCTTCCGGAAGCTCATACATCTTTATCTGATAGGCCTTCCCGCGGTCGGAGAAGAAGAGGAGATCAGAATGCGCGCTCGCAGTCAAAAGATGCGTCACAAAGTCTTCCTCTTTCGTATCGAGATCGACGACGCCGACGCCGCCGCGCTTCTGCCGGCGGTATTCGGCCGGGTTCGTACGTTTGATGTATCCGCCCTGCGTGAGAACCAGCGCGAAATCCTCGTCTGCCACCAGGTCTTCAGCACTTAAGAGCTTTGCCGCACGCTTCACGATCTTCGTTCGCCGGTCATCACCATATTTTCCGGCTACTTCCTGAATCTCCTTCGTGATGAGCTGCATCATTTTCTTTTCGCTCTTCAAGAGCGATTCGAGCTCGGTGATCGTTGCCTGCACTTCCTTCAATTCATCTTCTATTTTCTTTCGCTCCAGGCCCGAGAGCTTCTGGAGGCGCATGTCGAGGATGGCATTCGCTTGGGTCTCGGAAAACTTGAATTTTGCTATGAGGCCTTGTCGTGCATCGTCCACATCCTTCGACTTCTTAATGAGCTGGATGATAGCGTCGATATGGTCCAAGGCTTTCGAGAGGCCAAGGAGGATGTGTTCGCGCTCTTTGGCCCGCGCGAGGTCGTATTTCGTACGGCGCGTCACCACCTCTTTGCGGTGCTTCACGAACTCCTCGATGATGGCTTTGAGAGAAAGCGTCTGCGGCACGCCGTCGACAAGCGCCACCACGTTGTAATGGAAGGTCTCCTCAAGCTGCGTGTGCTTGTAGAGGTAGTTCAGCACCGTCTGGGGGTTCGCGTTACTCTTGAGGTCAATGACGACACGGATATCTTTTGTGGATTCGTCGCGCGCGTCTTTAATGCCCTCGAGCTTCTTTTCGTGTACGAGTGCGCCGATCTTTTTGAGAAGCTCGGCTTTGTTCGCGCGGTACGGAATAGAGGTGATGACGATCTGGTAATCCCCCTTTTTATTCTCCGTTATCTCCGCCTCACCGCGCACGACGACGCCGCCGCGCCCCGTCGAGTACGCGTGCTCGATGTCCTTCTGACTGAATGCGATGCACCCTGTCGGGAAATCCGGCCCTTGCACGAACTGCAGAAGATCATCTGTCGTCGCTTCTGGGTTCTCGATGAGATGCACCGCGGCCTGTGCGACTTCCCTCAGGTTGTGCGGCGGGATGTTCGAGGCCATGCCGACCGCGATGCCGAGTGTGCCGTTCAAAAGAAGATTCGGCGCGGCGGCCGGCAAGACCACCGGCTCCATTTTGGTGTTGTCGTAGTTCGGACGGAAATTGACCGTTTCTTTATCGATGTCCTTGAGCATCTCGCCGGCAAGGCGCGACATCTTACACTCGGTATACCTCATTGCAGCCGGGGCGTCCCCGTCGATACTACCCCAGTTGCCTTGACCAACAATCAAGGGGTAGCGGAGCGTAAAATCCTGTGCCATTTTGGTCATCGCATCATAAACCGCGATATCACCATGCGGGTGGTATTTACCTAAAACTTCACCCACGACCGTCGCCGATTTGCGGGTCTTCGCCGAGGCCGTGAGCCCGAGCTCGTTCATTGCAAAGAGAATGCGACGGTGCACAGGCTTCAGGCCGTCGCGCACGTCCGGCAGCGCGCGTGCCGTAATGACTGACATCGCGTAATCGAGGTACGACTCGCGCATCTCGGTCGTGATAGAACGCGGGACGATATTCACCACGGCTTCTCCCCCTTCCTCGGAATGTGTCCCTTCCTTACGCGCCATAATTGCTCTATTCTACCAGAAAAGAGGTTAGTAGAAAAGCTAAAAAAAGCCCTAGAATCCGCCGCCTGAACCGCCAAATTGGTCGCTATTTTGGGTGTCAACGGTCTCTGGTCGATACTGGGAATTGAATTGTCCCCCTTCCAGCTGGTTCTGGGCGGCACTGTCACGGATCGCCCGCAGGTCTTCCGTGGAATTCTGATACATCTCGCTCAGCTGCCGCTCCGTATCACGAATGAGATTGAGGTTGAATTGGTCGGTCGGTACCGCCCCTCCCTCGAAACTCGCCGGCACCGCTCCTCGCTGGATCTTGCGTAAGAAAAGGAATCCCCAGCCGACAAGCAGGATAATGACGACAGTAATCGCAATGCCGCCTGCGACCGCCTTTTTCTCGTCATGCGGACGTTCCTTTAAATTATTTATTGTTTTCCCTACCACCATGTGCTCAAAGGCTTTGTGGAGGCATGTGTTTTCTGGAGCCTAGCGAGCACGACGGTGCGAGCTCGAGGAATTTTTCAACAGAAAAATATCCGTGCGACAGAAAATATATGCCGGAACAACAGCCTCTTCATTATACTATGCCTTGAGCACTACCACCTCATTCTCCTTCCCCGCCACATCCTTCTTTTTAAGCGTCAATTTCTCCTCTGGCTTCACCCCCTCCGCACCGGCCTCTTTCAGAAATTGCTTCAGTGTTTTTTCATTAAAACCTACCGGAATGACGATTTTCGCTTCGAGATTCACCGCGAGCTTCTGGGCCTCAGCGGGCGTAAGCGCGCCTTCGTCGCCGACGGGAACGATAAGGATGTCCGGCGGGTCAATATCCTCGAGGTCTTTAGGGAGCGCCGTTGTCCCGATGGCACCGGCATAGAAAACAGAGAGTCCGTCGAAGGTGACAGAGTAGAGCGTGTTGATGCACTCGCTTCCTCCATACTGCGAGGTTGAAGGAAACCCGAACGCCGCGATGTCTTTTATCTCATACTCGCCGGGACCGGAGATAACGAACGGCTGTTTATCGCCGCGCCCCGCTTCCTCAATGCCATTCATGTCGGGATGATTGAGGCTCACGAACGCCACATCCGCACCGAAATTCGTCGGCTTGAAGTTCTTCGAGGCTTTGGAGACGGGCCCAAAAACAACCGTCGTATCTCCCGCCTGCGCCCGAATACAAAACCCTTCGTGATACGTGAGGATCATAAATGATTTAGTTTGTGATGACGCCCTCTTTCACGAAGGCCGGCGGGCAGGCCCGCGCTCGCACGGACGCAAAAACCGTCGTAATAGGTCAATATCATACACTTCAGCATAGCATGCCTTTCTTTGACTTTTCCACTCTCCTTCTATATATTATGCCCACGCCTTAACAGTTCTACGAACAGGCTAATCCTCTGGCTTCCTCAAAGGAACGGATGCAAGAAGCGGAGAACCTGGACGTAATCACTCATGGCTACAGCTACTAAAGCTGCTCATATCGAAGCAGATCAAGATAACGAGAATGAAACGGGCTTGCCCGCCGACCTGCCCGACGAAGACTCGTCGCAGGCGGAAGCGAAGGCGGGGCCAATGGCGGAGTTTTTGGATGCGACGCCGAAAAGACCCGCGAACGACGACGTCGTCGAAGGCCCCGTTATCGCCATCGGCCGTGCGCGTGTCTTCATTGACCTACACCCCTTCGGAACCGGCATCATCTACGGCCGCGAATATCTCTCCGCGCGTGAATCGCTGAAAAATACCAATGTCGGCGACATTATCACGGCAAAAGTCGTCGGTACCGAAAAGAAAGAGGGTTATATCGAGCTCTCTTTGCGTGAAGCGCGTCAAGCGCTTATCTGGAACGAAGCGGAGCAGGCGATGCAGAAAAGAGCAGTTTTCGAGCTTCCCGTTGCCGATGCGAATAAGGGGGGCCTCATCATCAACTGGCAGGGCCTCGCTGGCTTTCTTCCGGCGTCGCAGCTTGCCCCTCTGCACTACCCGCGCGTTCCCGACGGCGACAAAGACAAGATATTCGGCGAGCTGAAGAAGCTTGTCGGCGAGAAACTTGAGCTCCTTATCATCACGGCAAACCCGAAAGAACAGAAGCTCATTTTTAGCGAAAAGGGTGCGGGGACTTCCGAGCGCCAGGGTCTCGTCGAGAAATACCATGTGGGCGACGTTGTCGAAGGCATCGTCACTGGTGCCACCGAATTCGGCGTCTTCGTGAAGCTTGAAGAAGGACTCGAAGGCCTTGTGCACATTTCCGAAATGGATTGGGCGCTTGTTGAGAACCCAAAGACCCGCTACAAGGTCGGCGACAGCGTGAAGGTGAAGGTCATCGAGATCAAGGACGACAAAGTCTCACTCTCCATCAAGGCCCTGACCGACGATCCGTGGAAAGCGGCAGCCGCGAAATACAAGAAGGACCAAACAGTGAACGCGGTCGTCATCAAATACAACAAGCACGGCGCCTTGGCTTCAATAGAAGAAGGTGTCGCAGGCCTCGTGCACATCTCGGAGTTCCCCAATGAAGAGACGCTCCGAGCCACTTTGGAGCTCGGCAAAGTGTATCCGTTCGTCATCAAACTCTTCGAACCCAAAGAACGCCGCATGACGCTCTCCTTCGCAGGAGAAAAGTAGGTATATCAACAAATGTCACAAAATTACCCCATGGGGTAATTTTGTAACATCTGACGCTACATCAAAAACCCCGCAGAAGTGGGGTTTTTGATTTCCCTACTACTGTTAATTCGCCGCTCCTGGTGTTGGCGTTGCATCATCTGCCCAGTCGGCTGCGGTATCAGTATCCACATTTACGTCAGAACGTATGAGGGAGTGGTCTTCAAGTGCACTGGGCGCAGGGTTAAAAATACTTATGTCGTCACCCCACCCAACTGCATCAACAGTCGTCGTCGCGCCGTTTGCGTTAAGAAGCGAGAGCGCATCACCAGTATTCGAGAAGCCGCTGCCGATCGCACTGCCAAGCACAATCATTGGCGTATCGCCCCAGAATGATGATGTTGTTGAAGTTGCAGCAATGACGATGCGTCCGCCTGCAGGAATGTTCGTCCCGTCAGGGATTTTATCGAGCGTCGTTGCATCCATGATCCACCAATTTGTGAGATCGACGAGCGAGTTTGTTGGGTTGTAGAGCTCGAACCATTCGTTCGCGTTCGCCGCCGTCGCTTCGGAGCCGTGCGTCCCTCCGACATCGTAATACACCTCACTGATCAAGAGATGATTCACATTTGGCGCGATGTCATCATTCGTAATCGTGCAGTTCTTCACATCGCCGTATGCGAGTGTGATGGTGCCGTTTGAAGCGCAGTCGCCGCCAATCGTGGCCGTATAGCCAGATTGATTCGTCTCTGAAACGGTTCGTGTTCCTGTTGCGACCGTCGTCGTTGCCCACGAAACAACCGGAGAGCCGTCAATGAAGAGCGGAAAATCGGCAATTTGTTTCGTGCCGCTGTTGTCGTTCACCACCACCTTCACGACGGTGAGTGTCGGAAGTTTGCCATTCGTAATCGTGCAGTTTTCCGTTGTGCCTGCGGCGACAACGATATCAGTGCACGTGTTGCTTATGACCACCCAACCAGTGGGCGGAGTTTCCGAAACATCGTAGGTGCCCGCCGTCACTTCGTAGTCTTTGCTCGTTGCGTCAGTCACCGTGCCTGCGCCGCCGCCAGTAACAGTACCTGTCCCCGATGCATTGATGGTGAATTCAGTCGGATCTCCTCCGGGCTGCGTCACTTTGTCGACGATAAGATGCCCTGTTGTCGGCGCGGCATCATCATTCGTAACCGTGCAGGTCGCGCTGCCGCCGTTTGGAATCACAACATTCGTGCAATTGTCGTACGTCGTCGTGTATCCATCGACAGGCGGTTCCGTCACCGTGTACGTGCCTGCATTAACCGTCACATCGTTCGTCCCATCTGCCTCAAATGCGGTTGCCGTGCCACCGTCCACTTGGAACGAAAAGTCTACTGCTGTCTTAGTACCGCTGTTATTATTTGTAACCACCTTCACGACATGCAATGTCCCGGGTTGGTCGTCGTTCGTAATCGTACATGTCTTATTCTGCCCTCCCGCAAGCGTCACCGAGCCACCAGCGGCGCAATCGCCGCCCCAACTGCCTGGCGTGTATCCGGCAAGTGTTGTTTCAGAGGCCGTGTGTGCGCCAACAGAGACCGGTTGTGCAACACCCCACGGTACGTTCACGCCGTCAATCTTAGCTTGGAAATTCGCTGCCGTCGCCGTACCTCCGTTGTTGTTTGGTAAGTTCTTTATCAGGGTTAAAGTCGGCGTCGGCGCGACGGTAACCGTTGCGCTTTTTTCAACAGTGCCATTTATACCAATACAGGTAAGCGTATATGTCGTTGTTACTGCTGGCGTGACGACCTCGTTCCCCGAGAGAATTTTCGCGCCGCTCCATCCGTTTGATGCTTCGCAGGATGTCGCGTTGGTTGACGACCACTCCAAAGTGCTCGAGCCGCCCTCGTCAATTGCCGTCGGATCGGCAGTGAAGTCGAGTGTCGGCGGAGGTGTCGGATGACAGATCTCCGGATCAATGAGAAGCCGCGCGAGCCGACTCCCCAGAGAATCCTGTCGCGCGCACAGTCGGTCGACAATACTTCGAGATGCGGCGCTTGCAAAAAGCGGGCTTAGTAAAACCGCAAAAGAGAGCCCCACAATCGCGGTGCTGATAAATGTCGCGTGTAATCTGTTTCCCATAAGGCAGATCGCTACACACGATCCCCCGCTCGTGCCCAATAATGCATACAGTATATCGTGACGAGCGCTCGACACGCTTCTTACACCTGTGTATAAGTCACGACAGCTTGTAACCAGTAGCTGGTAGCTGGTAGCCACTCAAAATCATGCTGTTTTGCTACGGGCTGCAGACGACAAGCTACCGGCTAATTAAACTGATTCATCGCAGTCGCACGTCCATCGCGGATGATCGTCTCTAAGGCCTCGCTCACGCGTTTGAAAACTTTTGAGAGCACTGCCGTATCGCTCGAGCTGAAATCGCCGAGTATAAATTTCTCGACGTTTTTCTCTCCTTCTGGTTTTTTGATCTCTCCGGAAGCGCTTGAAGGCGAGATGCCGATCCTGATGCGTACGAACGCGGTAGTCTTCAGCGCGCGGATGATACTCTCGAGACCTTTATGACCGCCGCTGCCGCGATCGAACGATACTTTCATAGTACCGAGCGGCAGATCGAGCTCGTCGTACACGATGATAAGCTTCTCCGCGGCTTTCACACTCTTCACGAAGCGCGAAACGGCATTCCCTGACTTATTCATGTAGGTATTCGGGAGTATGGCGAGCGTAAGCGCGCGCTCGATAAGCCCGCGTGCGATGAACGCATTCGCTTTTTTATCCTCTTTCCACTCCGAAAGCTCATGCGCCTTGGCGAATTTCTGCACCGCCATGCGTCCGGCGTTGTGTCGCGTGCGAGCGTACTTCTCATCAGGGTTCCCAAGACCAACAATGACCCAGGTCATAGTAATAGTTGATAGTACATAGTTGATAGCTGATAGAACGTTCCAAACTTTAATGCGAGAACTATAAACTATAGACGACAAACTATAAACTTCTATCGTTTTCCACACGCAACACTTGAAATACTTTGTGTCAACGGAGCGAATGCCGTATACTTGACCGTGATGACCAATCCCGTGATGACGGAAACCACATCACTGGAGAGACCACACGAGACGAATGCGACCTCACCTCGCTCATTTGCGTGGTACGTGACGCTTGCACTTGCTCTCGCGCTCTTCATTCGCTTCTTTATCGCGGCGCCCTACGTCGTTTCCGGTGCTTCGATGGAGCCGACGTTCGATAATTGGGACTATCTTATTACCGATCGCATCTCGTACCGCTTCGGAGAGCCTGCGCGCGGCGACGTGGTCGTCTTCTGCCTGCCAGGAACCGGCGATTGCTCGCTCCTGCAGCGCCTCATGCATCAGGAACTCACGGCACCCCGCACCCTCATCAAACGCGTCATCGGCTTGCCGGGGGAAACGGTCTCCGTTGAAGGAAGTACCGTCCGCATCGCGAATAGCGAGCACCCTGAAGGCTTCATCCTTGATGAACCGTACCTCGCAACAGCAAATCTCGGCGGCCCGACCGGCACCCACGTGACCTTGGGCGACACCGAATATTTCGTCATGGGTGACAATCGTCGCGTCTCCTCCGATTCACGCGTATGGGGCGCGCTTCCCGAAGACGATATCATCGGCCATGTGCTTCTGCGACTCTTCCCCCTCTCTTCCGTTGGCGTTCTTCCCGGCGATTCTAATTAGTAACGTAATGAAGCAGGTGCAATAAGTGACGTCTCTTGGTAGTGAGTCTTGAGCGCATGATCCAACTCAAACACACCCGCCTGCAATCGACCGCCGCTCTCATGGAGCGCGCGATCCGTACCGCCGAGTACTACGGGTTCATCTCACTTGATGCCGCCTTGACCGCGCGTGGGAAGAACCCCCTGCAATCCCCGAAAGCCGATTCGCTCCTCTTCGCGCGCAAAGACGAACGGCAGATGCTGCAGAGCGCGAAGCTCTCGCTCTCCCTCGCGCGCCGCCCAGGGGAAGTGCTCCTCCTCTGGCGCGTCGTCAAATATCCGGCGGGTGTGCGCGGACCTTTGCCAGCACTCACTCTGGAGCTGCACTGCATTGGTGCTTCATCGGCGATCGCGGAAGCGCTCCTCATTATCGTCCTCCACGCCATTTCCGACGACATCGGCATCGAGAAACGCGCGGTCGCGCTCAATTCCATCGGCTCACTGGAATCATCGAACCGCTACGTCCGCGACGTCGGACACTTCCTTCGTAAACACATTGAAAGTATCACACCAGCACTCCGCCCGCGCGCGGCGCATGATCCCCTCGGCACGTTAGTACAACTCTTTGAGAAGGGGCATCCGGCGATGTCGCGCGCGCCGCAGAGCGTCGAATACCTGACGGAAGAAGAGCGACGGCGATTCTGGGAGCTTCTGGAATACCTCGAGATGGCGGGCATTCCCTACGAATTGCACGCGGGTGTCTTGGGAAGCCGCGATGTCTGGGCGCATACGCTCTTTGAGATAAGCACGACCGACGAAGAAACCGGCACACGTCTCCCCTTCGCGCTCGGCGGCCGGTATGATCCTCTTGCAAGCCGTCTTCTGGGCGATCAGGTTCCTGCGGTCATCGGCACCATTACCTGCGAAGTGCGCGGCAAAAGCCGGGTGCACCCGATCCATAAGACGCCGCCGGTCCTCTATTTCGCGCACCTGGGAGCCGAAGCGCGCCGTCGCGCGCTCCCTTTGCTTGAGCAGTTGCGCCGCGAAGGTATTCCTGTCGAACAGTCGCTCATGTATGAACGCCTGCAGGAACAAATGGAGCGTGCTAGGACCCTGAAGATATCGCACATGCTCATCATGGGCCACAAGGAAGCTATCGAGGGCACCATCCTCGTGCGCGAAGTCGCAACGAACGCGCAGGAAGCTATTCCTCTTTTGGAGTTGCCGGGGTATCTGCGGCGCCAGCGCGTGCGAATATGAGTTAAAAGGAAAAAGTCATAAGTCAAAAGTACAAGTACAAAGTTTCATAATCTTGAATTCCACTTTTGACTTTTTAACCTTTGACTTTTGACTTCGGCACTAGTATAGTGCCGTCACATGATAAACGCAGAGGTACAGAAGAGCGGTGCGGAGAGCGCGCTTTCGGTCATCCGGAAGTTCTCCCGCCGCGTCCAGGGAACCGGCCTCATTCAGACGGTGCGCAAGCGCCGCTACTATGAGCGCAATGCTTCAAAGACTGTTTCCAAAAAGCGCGCTCTGAAGCGCATCAAACGCCAGGAAACCTACCGCGACCTCATCAAAGAAGGCAAGATCGTCGAAGCTCCGCAGCGCGGCCGCGGCCGCCCGATGAGCCGCGAGACTTCTTCTGCTCCTGCACAAGCTTCTACCGGCCGCTCGAGCGGACTGGGTGAATCCACTCCTATCGCACGTTAATGCGAAAGACCCCAATAGTTGAGATCACACGCACCGTAAAAGACACTGTGCGCTTACCGTTTGAGGAAATGGCGCGAGCGGTTCTGCCTGCGAACTACGAACTCTCCCTCGTCATCTGCGGCGATATGCTTGCGCAACGGATGAACACACAATACCGGAAGAAAACGTACAAACCGAACGTGCTCTCGTTTCCTCTTTCAAAACATGAAGGTGAGATCTTTTTAAATATCCGCAAAGCGGCGCGCGAAGCGCGCCGCTTAGGCATCCCCGCGCGAGCACGCATCGCACACCTCTTCGTACATGGCTGCGCGCATTTAAAAGGACTCGACCACGGGAAAAGAATGGATGCGCTCGAACGAAAGGTCCTGCGCAAAATCTCCCCATAACCTGAAATCCATGGCGGCCGGATGCGCTACAATGAGAAGACCATGGCGCAAAAGTACTACGCCGGCATTGATGTTGGGACGCACTACGTGAAGGTCGTCGTTGCGACGCCTCCGCAGAGTGCGGATTCGCCCATGCACATCCTCGCGACCGCGACCTCCGCCTCGAAAGGCATGCGCCACGGCTACATCGTCGACAGGAAAGAAATGACGCACGCCATCCACGATACCGTTGGGCGTGCGGCTGCAGCCGCACGCGTCGCAATCAGGAGCGCCCGCGTCGCAGTTGGCGGCATCTCGCTCGAAGAGATACGCTCGAGCGCTGACATCTCCCTTACGCCCTCCGGCGGCATCGTAACGGAGCGCGACATCGAGCGCTCTCTCGCGGAGAGCGAGAAACGCGCCTCATCCCGCCTCGTGAACCGCACCGTCGTCCACACCATTCCTTTGGAATTCCGGCTCGATGGCATCCCCGTCCAAGGCCGCCCCTTCGGCCTGCAAGGCACCAAACTCTCGGTCGATACGCTCCTCGTTACCATCCTCACGCAGCACCATGACGATCTCGTCGAGGCGGTCGAGGCGGCGGGAGTCGAAGTCGAGGGCATCATGGCCGCGCCGCTTGCAGCAAGTCTCGTGACCTTAAACAAAGCACAGAAAACTGCCGGCGTCTGTCTTGCCAACATCGGCGCGGAGACGACGTCCCTCATCGTCTTCGACAACGACCTCCCCATCTCGCTCAAGGTCTTTCCCGTCGGCTCCTCGGAAGTTACGCACGCCATCGCGCTCTCGTTCCAGGTGCCCCTCTCCGAAGCGGAACAGCTGAAACGTGGTGCCGTGACGGGGAGCTCCATCGCCCCCGGTAAGATGAACATTGTCATCACGGGGCGCCTGAAAGAGCTTTTCGGCCTCATCAATACGCATTTGAAATCCATCAAGCGCGATCGCCTCTTGCCCGCCGGCATTGTGATAACGGGCGGCGGCGCGGGGCTTAGCGCCGCCGCCGAGGTCGCGCGCATAAGCCTCAAACTTCCCTCGCAGATAGGGCTCCCCGCGATGTCGGCCCGTGTCTCCACCCTCGATGCGACCTGGGCAGTCGCCTTAGGCCTGTGCCGCTGGGGGTTTGCGGAAGATAGGATGGGTCGCCGCCACTCGTTGAGCGACCTCATCGGCCGGATGACGGAGGCTCTCCGGCACCTCTTCCGCTCGCTTCTCCCATGAAGTTTATACAGCGTACACGTGCGCGGAAGCGTGAATCGTTAACACTGCCGCGTCAAGTTTGCGTATGATACTCGTATGCTATGATGGCCGAACCTATGGTGAAGCAAGTCCGTCCTGACGTGGAATCGTTCGCTCGCATCCGGGTCGTCGGCGTGGGAGGTTCCGGCGGCAATACCATCAACCATATGGTTAGTACGCACGTCGTCGGCGTCGATTTCCTCGCCGTGAACACCGACGCGCAGGACCTCGCGAAATCAAAATCGAAGCGGAAGATCCACATCGGCAGGAACCTCACCCGCGGCCTCGGAACTGGCATGGACCCGGACCTCGGCAAACAAGCAGCGGAAGAGACGCGTGAAGAGATACAAGAAGCACTGAAGGGTTCTGACATGGTGTTCGTCACCTGCGGGATGGGTGGTGGAACGGGTACCGGCGCCGCGCCAGCGGTCGCGCGCATCGCGCGCGAATTAGGTGCTTTGACCGTCGGTGTCGTCACGAAACCGTTCGGTTTCGAGGGCGCCCAGCGCAGCCGCCTCGCCGATCAGGGCATCATGGAACTGCGCAAATCGGTCGACGCCATCATCGTCATCCCGAACGACAAACTCCTCTCCATCGTCTCCAAAGAAACCGGCATCAAGAACGCATTCGCGATGTGCGATGATATTTTGAAACAAGCCGTCGAAGGCATCTCCGACCTCATCACGACGACCGGTATCATCAACGTCGACTTCGCCGACGTCCGCACCATCATGCACAACGCCGGAAGCGCGCTTATGGGGATCGGCACCGCGATCGGCGAGAAACGTGCCGAAACCGCCGCGCGCCTCGCCATCAATTCGCCGCTCCTCGATGTATCTATCCACGGCGCGAAGGGCGTCCTCTTCTCGGTCGCTGGTGGCGAGGACTTGGGTATGCTCGAAGTGCAGGAAGCGGCGAACGCCATTACCGAAGCCATCGATCCGGAAGCAAAGGTCATCTTCGGTGCGGTTACCGACGACACCCTGAAGAAAGGCCAGATCAAGGTTACCGTCATCGCGACTGGTTTCCCGGAGAATCTCCCCGGGGGCCGCATCATGCCGACGCCAGTAGGAACGCCGCGCCTCTCGAAACGCGAGCCTGACACTATGCCGCCCATCCGCAAGAATCCTATCGACCTCTCCGCAGCCGCAGAAAAGCCGACACCACCTTCCCCACCACCGCGGGAGAAAGAAAAAGAAGCTCCTCCGCAGCGCAGCGACATGCCAAGAAGCGCTGACGATACCGATGATGACGTCTGGGGCGGCTTTCCTTCGTTTCTGCGAAGAAAATAGTTGATAGACTATAGTTTGTAGTCTGTAGTAAAATGCAGGCTCGGTTTTTATTCACTACAGACTACAGACTATGTACGACTTAGCTATCGTCGGAGGAGGACCTGCTGGCGTCGCCGCTGCCGTCTATGCCGCGCGCAAGCGCCTAAAGACTGTTCTTATTACCGATGATTGGGGCGGACAAAGTAACGTCTCTCCCGAAGTACAGAACTGGATCGGTGAGAAATCTATTTCGGGCCTCGAGCTTGGCAAGAAGCTGCGCGAGCACGTCGAATCCTACGCAGGCGAGTGGCTCGACATCAAATCCCCTCACCGCGCGATGAGCGTGAAAGAAATTGAGAACGGTGTCGAGATCGCCTGCAGCGATGGCACGACGCACCAAGCGCGCGTTCTTCTGGCTGCGTCGGGCTCAAACCGCCGGAAGCTCGACGTTCCGGGCGGGAAAGAATTCGACCAAAAAGGTGTTACCTACTGTGCCTCTTGTGACGGCCCCCTTTTCGCCGATCAAGATGTTGCAGTTATCGGCGGCGGGAACGCCGCGTTTGAAACGGCGATGCAGCTTCTCGCCTACTGCAAGAGTGTGACGCTTCTCGCGCGCTCTGACTTCCGCGCCGACGAACTCACTGTCGAGAAAGTACTGAAAAATCAGAAGCTCAAAGCGATTAAAAACGCGGAGATCACTAAAATTGAAGGTGAGAAATTCGTAAACGGCCTCTTCTACAAGGAATCTGGCGGCCCAGAAACACATCTTCCCGTAACCGGTATCTTCGTCGAGATCGGTCTCGTACCGAACACCGAGTGGCTTGGGAACATCGTGAAGAAGAACGAGTACGGGCAAGTCATTGCCGATCCGTATACCCAGCGCACTTCGCATCCGCGCATCTGGGCCGCTGGGGATTGCACCGATGGTAAGTTCCACCAGAACAACATTGCTTCCGGCGACGCCGTCAAAGCGCTCGAGGATATTTATAACTTCGTCCACATGACGAAGGAACCGATGGTGGTCTAAATAGTACCGTCTTCCATCACTGCGCCTGGTGGAATATATTTTTGCGGTTGTGGCACGTCGATAGCGCCTTGCAATACGGCGCCGCGCTCCTCCTGTGGTGCCTCTTCGGCCTGCTGCATGAGCCAGAAATAATAGCCCCCAACAGCGATAATAACGAGAAGAAGAATAATGAGGATATTTTTCATATTCATTTCGTACCTTCTTTTTTCTTCAGAAACTCACGGCCGTGGCCAACTTCGACATTAATGGGAATGTTGCGCTCGCAGAGCGGGCACTCCTTCTCATCCCACGAATCCAGATGAACGTTTAAGAGAACTTCAAAGCGGGATGGATTGCCGATATCTTTCGCCTTCACACCGCCGCGGTTGCAGATAGCCGCCACTCCCGCGACATCCGCCCCCACTTTACGGACCGCGTCGATGACTTTCTTGACCGAGCCGCCAGTCGTCATCAAGTCTTCAACGACCAAGACTTTGTGATGATCTATTACTCGGTCATATCCGCGCTTCACGATAAACCCGCCCTCGCCGTCCTTATCCGCATAGACGGCTGCAACGTCTCTTCCTGTCATCTCGCTTAAGTGAAAGGCGACCCACTGGGAAAGAACCGCCGCGCCGACTGCAGGGCCGATCACGACCTCGATACCATCATCCTTGAAACGCTCCGCCATCGCACGGCATAAATTCGAGGTCTCTTTGGTAAATGGATAGAGCGCATCTTTATTGATGTACTTATCGCTATGCCGACCCGACGTAAATACGAAATGCCCCGCTCTGAATGCGCCAACCCGTTCCAACACATCCAACACCTCGGCTTCAGTAATCATCATGTAATTACTATTCTACCAATGCTTTTCTAATTGCACTATCGAACTCCTGTGCTTTTGCGCGCGGGGAATCTGCAAAGATGATTGCACGCGATGTTGAAATTATGAAGCCTTTTTCACGCGCGTCTTTACCGTATCGGACTGACTTCTGAAGGTCACCTCCCTGAGCCCCTGTGCCGGGGATGAGGAGCGTTATATTGGGCACTTCGGAGCGCACGCGCTCTATCTCTTCGGGATACGTCGCGCCCACGACAAGCCCGCAGTTTCCGTTCGTATTCCACTTATCTCTGAATGAACGCGCCACGTGAATATAGAGCGGCATGCCGGCAATCTCAAGATCTTGGAATTCCCCCGCACCGGGATTTGAATTGCGGCACATCACAAAAATACCCTTATCCTTGTACGCGAAAAATTCCTTGAGCGATTCCCCACCCATGTATGGATGTACGGTAAGAGCATCAGCCTGCAAATGGTCGAATGCGAACGCAGTATATCCATTATTAGTATTTCCTATGTCTGCACGTTTCGCATCCAGAATAATCGGCACACCTGGAGCTATCGAATGCGCAAGCTCTATCGTACTCTGCAGCGCTTGTATGCCCTGCGCACCATACCGCTCGTAAAAAGCACTGTTCGGCTTATATGATGAGACAATGTCGTGCGTTTCTTCGAGGATAAATCTATTGAAAGCGACAAGCGTCTCTACGACGCTCTCCTTCTTCATCGACACAGGAATCTTTTCAACATCAGGATCAAGCCCGACGCACAGGAATTTCCCCTCGTCCCATTTCGCCGCAAGAAGCGTATTGAAATCGCGAGTCATGAACTACTTCACTTCCTCCTGCAGAACGCCGAAGATATTGTCTTCGGTGTCTTTGTAGTACGCGAGCCAGCCGACACCGGGCATATTGTTCTTTGCCAAAGCCTCCTCGCCGCCGGCTTTTTGTATTTTCGCGATGGTTTCGTCAATATTCTCGACGGTCATTGTGCAAACGTATCCGTTCACGGGAGCATCGCCTGCGGGCGCAGGGCCGCGGCGCTTCAGAATGCCGCCGTTGATGCCAGGGTTCTCCATGTTCGCCGGGTCCTTCGATTCCGGTCCTGTCATAACGATCCAATAATCAAACCCTGGAAATTCATACTTCTTTGTCGTCCACCCAAAGACATCGCCGTAGAATTTCGCCGCGCGCTCCGGATCCTCGGCGTGTATCTCGAAATGCACCGGCCGGTTGTGTGCCATACACTCCGGTAGTATACCACTCCTCGAACACTCACGAACTTGGCTCAACCAGATGACCTACTAACCTTCGCGCGGACTTTTTTCGAGCAAAGGTTAGAATATCCTCATCGCTACGCAATGACCCTAGCGGGAGTCGCACCCGCGTTCCCATCTTGAAAGAATGGTGTCCTAACTGTTAGACGATAGGGCCTTAGGGGCGCATAGTACAACACTTTTTTGAGGTTATGAAGGGGTTCGGATTGACGCCGTTTGCGACATGATATCCTTACGGGGATATGCGCGGTCCTGAAAACACGGAACGCGCGGCCGAAAAGCCGCGCGACGAAGATAATATTCCTCACGGTGGTCCTGAATTACGCAAAGCGATTGTCGCGGCACTTGCTCCGCATGCAGCAGAAAAATTGCGAAAGAAAAACAAGAAAAAAGAGACGATGTGACACGTGCCAAAAGAGGCTGATTCTGCTAGTATCTTCCTACTGGAGGCGTCGAACAGTGGTTTATTCCAGCGGTTTCGAAAACCGCCAGGCCGCAAGGCATCGTGGGCCCGCCCCGTTAGATAATCAGAAATAAGTGTACGATGTTGTTCTTTAATAAGTAAACATTATCGGCAATAGCGCGGAGAGGTGGCTGAGTGGTCGAAGGCACCGCACTCGAAATGCGGCAGGCTCGCAAGGGTCTCGAGAGTTCGAATCTCTCCCTCTCCGCGCTGCGGCTGAAGTTGATACGATTATCTAACGGGGTGAAAGTCTCACCACCTCCGCACACGAAACGAAAACGGAGCAACAATCCTCTGTCGCTCCGTTCAGGCCACCGTAAACAAGACGATGGCGTTTTTCTCTATTTCGAACTCTTGTATTGTCGTCGAACCTTCCGGCAATCTCATACCTCGCTTCGCAACGAAGTACCCGCGCGATCGCAAGAGCTCAACAACATTCTTGTCGGACGCCAAAAGTTGCCGAGCGGCGTCCTGCGCCTCGTCAAAGAATTCCTGAGTGAGAATTAAGGCCGTCATGACTCCTCCTGTTGGCTTATAAACGCCGCAAGTTTTTGTTTAAGTAGTTTAGGGGCCTCTTCGTCGGACAATAACATAACAGTTTCGGAATGTCCAGAGCGAATTGCGTCGGTCTCGTACACCTTTTCGTCGCTAATGGTATGAATAGCATGACCAAAATCAATGACATACGGCATGCCTGTTTCTGTGTCGATCAGCACGTTTCCTCCGTGCAAGTCGCGATGATAAAACCCTTTTTCGTGCAGAACCGCAACATAAGCTCGCAGCGCGCTGAAGAAGAGTTCAAGATCAAACGAGGCTGGCAGGAGCGTTCGTCTTTCCAAAACATCTTTAATAGACACAGCGTGTAAACGCTCCATTGCGATGGCGCGCACCGCATCGTTTTGAATGAAGTATTTCACGACAGGAGCACGGACATCAGCAATCGTTCCAAGATTCGCAACATCTCGCTGGAGGTCTGCCTCAATGGCAATGTCATTCGTACCGGACGGCTGTCGTTCGGGAGGGAAGAATACCTTGTAACAAATATCAGGATTTCTGAGGGAAGCAATCACTCTTCCTGACTGGCCCTCACCTATCTTTTCGTGTTTGCCTTCCGTAAGTCGCGCGATCATCTTTTGCACTGCAAGTGGTGACTCGCCCACTACCTCCACATGGGAAGGCGACATGGAGCGAACGGTGTTGAGTGCATTGCGGCGTTTTTCAGATACTTCAACTAAGGCAGCGTATAATTCGCTCAAAGGACGATTGGCATATTTTTCTTCCCAAGTCGCAACAAGAGCATCCGGCAATCGCTCTTTCTTTTTCAGCTCTGTAATTTTTTGATCAAACCCCTGCTGCAGCAAATTTGATTCCGGACTGCTCATACGAAAAACTGTATCATGAAGTTTGCAGTAATTGAGAAGCGGGTATCGCCCCTTCGCGAAGCACTTTTACTTCCCCCGAACTGACATCCACAACCGTCGAGGGCTGACGCTTCGGCAATTCGCCGGCGTCGATAACAAGGTCTATACGCTGTGCATTCTCGCCCAGTTGAGTGAGGATTTTTTTGACGGAACGCTCGGGCTGCATTCCTGCGGTATTTGCGCTCGTGGTTGTGAAAGGCTTCCCGAATGCTTTCGCGAGATCGAGGCAGAATTGGTTGTCGGGAATCCGGATGCTGAAGGTGTCCATCCCCTTTGCAATGCTAGCTTCAATGCCACTCTTCTTTTTTAGAATCAACGTCAAGGGCCCTGGCAAGAACTTCTGCGCAAGTTTCCGAGCAGCTTCACTCACTTCCGCATACTTCGCGGCCATTCCCAAATCGGCAACAATCGCATGTATCGGCTTCTTCTCATCTCGCCCCTTAATAGCACGCACCTTCGCAACCGCCTCATCAGAGAGCGCATCGGCCCCCAGGCCGTAGAGTGTGTCAGTTGGGTACAAAATGACGCCGCCTCGAGCCAGTACATCCGCCGCCTTCGCGACTGCCGCAAGGTCGTTGATTGAAAGGGTCTCCATACACGCATGCTACCGAATCTTAAGGGTTTCTGCTATATTATTCGGGCGCGGTTAGCTCAGTGGTAGAGCATCGTCTTGACGTGACGAGGGTCGTGGGTTCAATCCCCTCACCGCGCAC
>JBBTXY010000009.1:0-40531 GCA_038062075.1 Patescibacteria group bacterium | reverse complement strand
GTGCATTGATGCCAAGACCCGCGTTCTTTACTTGATCCGTGGTGCCGACATTAATGGGCGCCGAGACGTTGGGGGTGGGGGGAGGAGCCGTGGGGCCGGTCCATGCTTGGACGAACGCGATGCCCACGAGCACGAAAAAAAGTGCGAGGAGCGAGACGAAGTGCTGTTTCCCAATGACGAGCATGAGAGTATGGTAGCAAGTAAGTACGACACTATAAGAAGTTATCCACGTTCATCCGAAAAGAGGACTGTGCAGGGATAGATACAGGCTACAATACGCGCATTAGCTAGGGAAACCTTTTTATCATGGATATGGAGCTCTCCATTTTTCTTGCGAAATTATTCGGTTTGTACTTCTTGATAGCGGGCGGCATCATCATGATGCGGCAGAAGTCCTACATGCACATCATGATGGACGTGCTTGGCGATAAGGGGCTTCTCATGATCGTCGCGGCGTGCCAACTGATCGCGGGCCTCGCGCTGGTAATCTCGCACTGGATCTGGACCCCGAACTGGCAGGGCGTCATCACGCTCATTGGCGTGTGGATCGCGATCGAGGGCGTGTTCTATCTTGCAGCTCCATATACCAAAGTGGTGAAGATCGTCAAAATGTTCAACACACCGACGTGGTACACCTCGGGCGGGCTTCTTTCGGTCGTTTTGGGAGCGTATTTGGCTGGCAAAGGCTTCGGGCTCTGGTAGAGAGGGGGGCGCTCGCGAGAGGGCGCAATGCTCTCACCCGAACACGACCTCATTAAACGTTTGAGCGTTTACATCTACTGCCCATGGTCTTCACGTGTCTTTATGTGCTGCGCGATGTTCTCTGAGAGCATTGCGCCCTCTACTTCGCTTGAGGTTGATTAGCAGAGTCCTTACGGACTCTGTTTTCTTATTGTCCACATGGCCTTAGGCATCTGGTGTTTTCGCGCTATGATGCAAGCATGAAGATAGTTATCGGGCTTGTTATCGGATTCATTGTCGGCGTGTTCGGCGGCTATTTCATTGGCTACGACCATGGGTTTGAAGGAGCGGCGGTGCAATTCGCGGAGAGCCTTCCGCCGCGAGACGTCGCGGGAGACGCAGCGCAGACCATGGCCGGTCTCGTCAGCGTGTGGCGCTCGACGCAGGACGGGAAGTTCACCCGCGAGTTTAGGAACGACGGCTCCGTTATCGACCGCTACGAGGGAAACTCGCCGGATAGCGAGGGCCTCTGGCTCGTATTCACGAAGGAGATCCCTGATGCCTCGTTCAGTGGCCCCTACGAAGACGGTGCCGTTTACCTTGCCATGACGATGAGCGAGAGTGAAAAGTTGTATTTCAAAGTGACGCGCATTGATGCGGGAACGCTGGAGCTCGTCTTTCTTGACGGGGACCTGCCTGCGCAGGCAGGCGGGGTGCTCTCCTTTACGCGGATATAAGGTGTGACGACGCTTGAAGCAGTTATTCTCGGTATCGTCGAAGGATTCACCGAATTCCTTCCAATTTCTTCCACGGCGCATCTCGTGATTACCTCCGAGATCTTGCGCATTCCCGAAAGTGCATTTTTGGGGAGCTTTATTATTGCGATACAACTTGGCGCCATCGCGAGCGTCGTCGTCTTGTACTGGAAGACCATCGTGCTCGACTCCGAGACGATGAAGCGTGTCTTTGTTGCCTTCGTCCCGACGGCTGTCATCGGCTTTCTTTTGTACCAGTTCGTGAAGGGGTTTCTTTTGGAGAATCTTTTTGTGATTGCATGGGCACTACTTTTGGGCGGCATGGTGCTGATTCTTTTTGAGTGGTGGCAGAAAGGGATTTCCGCACGTGCCCTGCCTGCGCAGGCAGGGACGCCCCTCTCCACAATGCCATATTCGAAGGCGTTTCTCGTCGGCGTCGCGCAAGCCCTCGCCATCATCCCCGGCGTCTCGCGCGCGGGCGCGACCATCCTAGGCGGCCTCGCCTTAGGGCTCGGCCGCGCCGACATCGTTGTGTTCAGTTTCCTCCTCGCCATCCCGACGATGCTCGCGGCGACTGGCTACGACCTCTATAAAACAGGTTCATCATTCGCGACGAACGAGTGGCATCTTTTAGCACTCGGCTTCATCGTCTCCTTCATCGCCGCATATGCGGGCGTGCGTTTTCTCGTTTCGTTCGTTCAAACACATTCATTCAGTGGCTTCGGTTGGTATCGGATAGTTCTCGGAGTCGCTGTCCTTATCTATCTCGCACTGTAATACGCTATACTGCATCCATGCTCCATCCGCCGTTCTACGACCCCGGGAAAAGTTACTACGATAATTGGAATGAAGGGCCGTTCAATGGATTTGCGGACGGTGTCATCGTTCCTCCCACGCCGCCTAAGTTTTCTTTTTTCGGTCATCCTATCAGTTATCCTTTGGGCATTCCCGCGGGGCCCCTTATTAATGGAAAATTCGTGAATGCGGCCTTGGACAAGGGCTTCGATATTCCGGTACACAAGACGGTGCGCACGCGCGAATACGCGTGCCACCCGTGGCCCAACATCTTGGGCGTCAAAGTCGAAGGCGATCTCACACTCGAGATGGCGCAGAAGCCCCTCCTCGCCGTCCCGGAATATTCCGAGCCGCTCTCTATCACGAACTCGTTCGGCAATCCGTCGTATCCGCCGGAGGTGTGGCAGAAAGATCTGCGAAACTCGATCGCGCACGTCCGCGAAGGGCAGCTCGTCATGGCTTCACTCGAAGGAACAAAATGGGAAGGCGCATCATCGGAGGATTATGTGCGCGATTGGGCAGAGGGCATGCAGATGCTTGTTGAGGCAGGGGTGGAAGTGGTCGAGGCGAATTTTTCCTGTCCGAATGAAGGCACAACGAACCTTCTGTGTTTTGACGTTCCCAAAGTGAAGCTCATTGCATCGGCGATCAAAGAGCGGATCGGCGATATTCCGCTCGTCATCAAGCTTGCCTACTTCGGGGAGCACGAATTGCAGGAGCTGGTGCGCGAAGTGGGGAATATCGTGGACGGATTCTCGGCAATTAACACCATCTCCGCGCCGGTCGTCGACGAAAAAGGGAATCAAGCGCTTCCCGGCGAAAAGCGCGTGAGGAGTGGCGTCTGCGGCCATTGCATCAAGTGGGCGGGGCTTGAGATGACACGCCGACTTGTGCGGCTGCGGGAAGAAGCGAAGGCGAAATTCTCCATCATTGGCGTCGGCGGCGTTACGGTGCCGCAGGACTTCAAGGAATATCGCGACGCCGGAGCCGATGTGGTGATGACGGCGACCGGTGCCATGTGGAACCCTTACCTCGCGCGCGACATCCGTGCCCGCTACCCCGATGCATAACAATCATACAGCGCACGAGCACGCGACGAGATTGAGGCACGCGCGCACTACGTTCCTCATCGCCGTCTCGCTCTACGTCGCGTTCGAATTAGTGCGCACGGGTGCGATCGAAGCGTGGGTCCTTGCCGCTTCGCCGCACGTCATTCCCGGCAGCTTCATCGCAGGCGCATTTTTCACCTCGCTCTTTACGCTCGCTCCAGCGACGGTCGTCTTGGTCGAGATAGCGCAAGTCTCGAACCCGTGGCTGGTTATCGCGATCGGCGCCGCCGGCGCCGTTGTAGGCGACATCTTCCTCTTCATGTTTGTCCGCGATTCCGTCTCTCCCGGTATCTCCACACTCTTCAACGTCGCGCAGCGTCGGCATCTGCGAGCGCTTCTACGGCATCCGCTTTTGCACTGGCTGCTTCCGGCGATTGGCGCGCTTGTTATCGCTTCGCCCCTGCCGGACGAGCTCGGTTTGGCACTTATGGGTCTCTCGCACACGCGGCTCGCGCTGTTCATCCCCATCTCGTATGCGATGAATTTCCTCGGCATCCTCACGGCGGTCCTCATTGGAAAGACGTTGCTGTAGCGCCCGTCTTTTGTATCATAAGTACCATAACGCCATGCACACTATCGTTACGATCATACTTGGTATCATCGTCATCCTCGGCGCAGGAGGGCTTGCCTACTACGAAAAACGCGCGAACGAGGCCGTGATGCAAATACCCGCCGCAAGCTCGGCAGGCGAGCAAGCGAATAGTGCGACAAGCGCGCCGCGGGCGGCTGCGGACGACGACGATGACGAAATAGAAATCGAGGACGAAGACGATGCGACAGTAAGTTCGCAAAGCGGCCTGCCCGGCCAGGGAAGCTCAGGCGCAGGCGCGGCGGGAGGCGGCGCGCTGGCGAGCGTGCAGGCGGGCGCTATCACCGCGGCGGAAGTCGCACGGCACAGCACGCGCGCAAGCTGCTGGAGCAGCATCAACGGCAATGTCTACGATCTCACGTCATGGATCCCCAAGCACCCCGGCGGCGAGCAGGCGATTCTCCAACTCTGCGGCACCGATGGCTCCGCGAAATTCAACAAGCAACACGGCGGCGCTGCAAAGCAGGCGGCCGTCCTTACTGGTTTTAAGATTGGTGTCCTTATGCAAGTGCAATAATCAATAAGTAAGCCCTGTTGTGCAAGTTAAGCCTGCACAACGAAAACACAATATATGATGTCGTCAAGTCAGTGGGGGATACTAATTCTGCGGCTCGGCCTCGCCGCCGTATTTTTGTGGTTCGGTTTCTCCCAGCTCCTCGATGGCGTCAACTGGGTCGGCTGGGTGCCTGAATGGGCGGTTAATCTTTTGCATCTGCCGCCTGCGATGGTCGTGCTCGGAAACGGCGCGTTCGAAGTTATCGCCGGTACCTTGCTCGCACTCGGCATCTGGGTGCGCCCGATCGCATTGCTTCTCGGTTTGCATCTCGTGGTCATCACCATCGAGGTCGGCCTCTCCCCGATCGGCGTGCGCGATTTTGGTCTTACTATGGCAACCTTCGCGCTCGCACTCTTGGGGAAGAACGAACAGGATCTTGATAAATGATTTAATTCATGCTATTTTCCAGCCTCCAAGGTCTTTGACGGAAGAGGAGAAGACTGTAATGGCTGCTACCAGAAGCGATATCGCCAGGTGGTTCAAGGAAGGTCAGGAGCAGGGGGCAACGCACATGGTTGTCGTGTGCGACACCTTTAGCTACGATGATTATCCTGTCTACGTCACGCCTGGTGAAAATGCTCGCGACAAGGCCGCCGAGCACGACGGCCCAGAAATGCAGAAGGTGATGGAGGTTTACTCCCTCGCGAAACCGATGGAGCCGCAACTCGATGAGTTTCGTGCTTTTCATTACGACTAAATCTCGCTTCGCGGATCATCTATCAATAGCGCCCCAGGGAAACCTGAGGGCGCTCTTTGTTTTTTCAATACTACTTTTCTCTTTTAGAAACTCACCTCAGCGCAGGGTTGACTAGACCTTGCGCAGCCGCAACGGCGGCGAGCAGAGTACAAAAATTCAGCAGAATTTTATGCGTGTCTCGGAAACCCTGCGTTGAGAAAGAGTTTCTATATCTTCTCCACCTTCTCCCACGGGCGGCCTTCGACGCCGAAGTGGCCGTAGGCAGCCGTCTCGCGGAAGATGGGACGGCGCAGTCCCAGGCGTTCGATAATCGCGCGCGGGCGGAAGTCGAAATGTTTTGCCACGATTTTCGAGAGGTCTTTGCCTTTTTCGTTGAATGCTTCAACCATAACTGGTTCCACGCGTCCGATCGCGTAGGCGACCGAGACGAGAACTTTCTTTCCATAACCGTTCGCGACGAGATTCTTCGCGACGAACCGGCACATGTAGGCAGCCGAACGATCGACTTTTGTCGCGTCCTTACCGGAGAAAGCGCCGCCGCCGTGCGGCATGAGGCCGCCATAAGTGTCCACCATGATCTTGCGGCCGGTGAGCCCGGCGTCTGCGGCGAAGCCGCCCAGTTCAAATTTACCCGTCGGATTCACCAGTATCTCGATACCTTTCAGATTTCCGAGAACGGGTTTGAAGAGATGCTTCACGAGGTCTTTCCGTATCTGTTCCTGTGTGACGTTCTTCGCATGCTGCGTCGAGCAGAGCGCCGTGATGACTTTCCCGTCCTTGATAGTGACCTGCGTCTTTCCGTCCGGTTTTATCCACGGGAGCGTCGTGTCCCTACGCAGCTTTTCAAGCCGCCGGGCAAGTGCATGCGAGAGGACGACGCCGAGAGGGAGCATCTCTTTCGTTTCATCCGTCGCGTAGCCGTACATGATGCCTTGGTCTCCCGCGCCGCCGGTATCGACACCCTGCGCGATGTTGCCTGATTGCTCCGCGACTCTTACGAGGATATCGAGTTTCTCTTTGTAGCCGATGGAACGGTACACATCTTCAGCGATCTTCTTGTAATTCACTTTCGCATTCGTCGTCACCTCGCCGCCGATCATAAGGGTTCCATGCGAGCCGAACGTCTCGACTGCGACACGACTTTTCGGATCTTGTTCGAGTGCCGCGTCTAAAATAGCATCGGAAATTTGATCGCAGACCTTGTCGGGATGTCCTGATGTTACAGATTCGGTGGTATAGGTTTTGAGGAGATGAAGCATGGAACTGGTTGCTAGTTGCTGGTAACTGGTTACTAGTAAAATAAACAGTCTCTCCGCAAGGAGAGACTCGAAAAGTATCTTCCCTTACGGGCCCCGTTAGAGGCTCTGCCCTCGCAGAAGCTGCCACTTAGTCGCGGGCCTCTAACAGGGCGGGTCTGGAATTGGCACCTTCCTTATCAGGGGTTGCCGGTAGCTCTGAGCCAGGACTCTGACTACTCTCTTGATACGATATGGGGTGAGTGCAATGAGAATAGCAAAGAAGGCAGAATGGAGCAAGGAAACCTGTTGATTACTTTTTCCCGTTCTTCTCGATTTTCATGATGCGCGCGATGAGAGCGGCGAGCTGCGCGGAGTCGTGGCGTACGAGCGAGGCTTCGATTCCCGCCGTGCCGATTTTCTTGAATGTTGTTTCGCGCTTCGAAAGGAGATTGGCGCCGACGAGTTCGTGTTCTTTCGGGAGATCATCCCACGAGGTCAGCGTATCGCCTTCGCGTGCATAGCGCTTGAGGAGTGCTGCATCCGGCTGTTTGTTGTTGTAGATGACGATGTCGACGGGTCTGCCGAGATATTTCTCGAGCGCGGCCGTGTACCGTGCGACGCTATATCCCCGTGTATGCTCGACTTTCGTCATGAGGTTACAGACGAATATCTTTTTGGCCCTTGATTGCCGAATAGCATGGGGAATGCCGCGCACAAGAAGGTTTGTGACCAAGCTCGTATAGAATCCGCCAGGGCCGATCACGATCGCGTCGGCATTCTTGATCGCGACAAGCGCTTTGGGGTTTGCTCGCGCTACGGGTTCGAGCCAGAGATACTCCAGCGAACCGTTCATCTTCGTCATTTGGATCTTCTCTTCGCCGCGGATGATGCGTTTGCCGACTTTTGCCATGAGATGCACCTTATCGAGCGTGGAAGGGATGACGCGGCCGTTGGTGCGTAGAATATCGCTCGCGCGCTCGACCGCGCTCTGGAAGCTGCCCGTCGTCTTTTCGAGTGCGCTCAAGAGCAGGTTGCCGAAGCGCAATCCCTTGAGCTTCCCGTTGTCAAAGCGGTAGTCCATAAGGCTCCGCATGAGCTTATCTTGCGTCGAGAGCGCGACGAGACAGCGTGCGACGTCGCCGGGAGGGAGGACGCCAAGTTCGTCGCGGAGCATCCCCGTCGAGCCGCCGCTATCCGTCATAGCAACGATGACAGTGAGATTGACGGGGTATTTCTTGAGACCGGTGAGGACGGTAAACGTGCCGGTACCGCCACCGATGACGACGATATTTTTGCGCTTTTTGGCACTCATACGCGGAGTTGAAGCATACTACCGTATTTATGTGCATTGACAAACTCGCGGGTCGTTTTGACTTTTGAGAGGGCTCGTATGAACATATGAGGAATAGCATGGAAACAGTACTTCCTTTTCTCGTCATCGGCGGGGTCGCGTTTGTCTCGCATCTGTTCTGGGAACGTGCGCATATCTATCTGTATACAAATTATGAGAAAATGAAAGGGGCGCTACCCGTTTTTATTCTCGCGACTTTGGGCGACGTGCTCTATACATTCCTTGCACTCGTTCTCGTTGCGTTTTTCAAAGGCTCCATTATGTGGTTTCTTTCTGCGAGTGTCTCTGATTACGTGGGCCTCGCCGTCTTGGGTTTCTGTATTGCCGTTTTCGTTGAATACAAGGCGATGGCTCTCGAACAATGGGAATATACACTTGCGATGCCGCGCATCTTCGGGCTCGGGCTTACACCGCTTCTGCAGATGACAGTGCTCCTGCCGCTCTCCGTCTACTTCTCCGTGGCCGTCATTAACTGGTTTTGATACAATTCGTTGTCATGCGCTTCCTTTTTACTCTCTTTATCGCCATCATCGCGTTTGCCGCGGGCGTGTGGTACATGGGTGGTTTCGAGAATGCGTCTGAAGTCCCGAACGTGCCGAACACTACTACTCCGACGCCTGCAGCACAGGCGACCTACACGAATGCCGACAAGAATGTGATTCGCGTTACGACACCGCAGCCAGGGGCGACGGTTCCCTCGACATTCACCGTTTCAGGGCAGGCGCGCGGCAATTGGTATTTTGAAGCGTCGTTCCCGCTCCAGGTGGTTGATGCACGGGGGAGTCGGCTCCTTATAACGCCCGTGCAGGCGCAAGGGGAGTGGATGACAGAAGAATTTGTGCCGTTCTCGGCGCACATAACGGTGCCGAATTATACAGGTGCGGCGACACTGGTCTTGCACAAGGACAATCCCTCCGGTCTTCCCGAACATGACGCATCGGTTTCGATCCCAGTTATAGTTCAGTAGTAATGACTATGGAAGGTGATATAAAAGGCCAAAAACCTAGACAATCGGCAGAAGTAGTGTCACTTGATGCGTGGCGGGAGAAAAAAAGAAACGCAGCTAATGTCGTACATATAGCTCCTCTTGTAGAAGCCGAGCTCGAGGCGATGCAGCATGGTCGGATGACAGCAGAGAACGTGCGGGTCGCGCGGAAGAATTTTGACGCTGCATATCAAACGGTATCCGAACTTCTTACAGTCGACGCTCCGAATACGGCAGTCTTGATAAAAAATATTCATCTTTTGAGCAACAATGCCGAGTATATCTGGAGTCATGCAGACCCGATTCAGACGGACATACTTGAGAAGATGTCTGATCTCGCTGACATACTCAAAACTCGTTTCCCAGACGGCCTGCATGGGGAATAAAGAGATAAGCCGTCGTGCACGCGCGGCGAAGATCGTGCGGTATTTGAAGAGAGCCTATCCAAAACCTAAGAGCGAGCTCAAGCACCGCACCCCCTTCCAATTCGTCGTCGCGGTCGTGCTCTCCGCGCAGTGCACGGACAAGGCGGTGAATAAGGTGACAGAGACACTTTTCAAGAAATGTACATCGGCGAAAGATTTTGCGGAAGCGAATCCGGCAACGTTTCAAAAAGAGATTTCATCAATTCCGTTTTTCAGGAACAAGGCGAAGCATATTATTCGTGCCGCCATAATTCTCTGCAAGAATTATGGCGGCATCATCCCACAGAACGCACATGATTTACAGAAACTCCCCGGCATCGGCTATAAAACCGCGCACGTCATCCTCGGCGAACTCTATGATATCTGGGAAGGTATTCCGACCGATACGCATGTGAAGCGCTTCGCGCGCAAATTCGATCTTACCGACAAGTCTGACTTGTCGAAGATTTCAAAAGACCTTGAGGCACTCATTCCGAAAAAAGATTGGAAATACGTCAACAACGGCCTTGTTCTCTACGGCCGCTACATCTGCAAAGCGCACAAACACGATTGCTCACAGCATCCCTTAACAAAACTGTGGCCACCAGCTGCCTTTCGTTGGCCTTCAGCCAACGAAAAACGAAAGAGGTTGTGAAAAACTGCCTGCCCGGCCAGGGTAGTTTTCCCGTATTGGAGAGCAGGACGGCGAGCGAAGCGTAGCCGTCCGTCTGAGTAGAGGGTTCTCAAAGAAGACTCCCGAGCGCAAGCGTTCGGGAGTCTTGTGGCTGGTGGCCACGCGCGTCGTAATGTACTACTGACTAGAAGTCGAGCGGTGCTCTATCGATGACAGACTTCTCTTTGTCGTTTACTCGATCGTCGACGTACGGGAGGTTGTACCGGACAGCGAATCGCCGGGAAAGAGCGTCGATGCATGGTGAACACCCCCATACAATTCCTCGCTTCAACTCAACTTGGGCATATGCTTCGCCCGTACAGGCGGACGACCGTTTTAATTCGCATGTATGCGTCATAGCTCGAACTCCCATTGTTGACGCCTGAGAAGACTGTACCGGGAAATGTACAATTTTCCAACGTCACTTCGTGCTGTAGTATGGGGATAATGAAGAATATGCGAAAGGTGGCGATTTTTGACGTTGATGGCACCATCTTTCGTTCCAGTTTGCTTATTCAGCTCGTCGATCAGTTGGTCCTGGACGGCGCATTCTCCGAGGAGGTGCGCGCTGAATACGAGAAGAAGCGCCAGAAATGGCTCGATCGCGAAGGGGATTACGGCGCCTATATTGACGCGATGGTCGTCTCGTTCAGGAAGCACATCAAAGGCATGCACTACGGCGCGCTCGCTGATGCCGCCGAGCGAATGGTCGAGATGCGCTGGAAGCAAGTCTATCGCTACACGCGCGACCTTTTGCCAGAATTGAAAGCAAAAGGCTATTATCTGCTTGCCGTTTCGCATTCGCCCAAAACGGTTCTCGATAAATTCTGTCCGCGGCTCGGCTTCGACAAAACCTACGGCATGATGTACGAGATCGGGCCCAACGACGCCTTCACGGGGAACGTCATTGACGAACATATCATCTTCAATAAAGCGAATATCGTCCGGCGCGCCGTCGAGAAAGAAAACCTCACGCTCAAAGCATCTATCGGGGTGGGGGACACCGAATCCGATGTCTCGTTCCTCGAACTCGTCGAGAAGCCTATCTGCTTCAATCCGAATTCGAAGTTGTACAAGCACGCAAAAAGGAATGGGTGGAAAGTGGTGGTGGAGCGGAAGGATGTGATATATGAGCTCTAGATCGGTGGCGGATGCGTTTTTTGGGTCGCGTCCCCGCCTGCTGGCGGGGCGCTCCTTCTCGCGTCATCACGCTGCGAAAGACCCAAAAAACGCATCCGCCACCTCCTTTCGCAAGTTAGTTGTGGGGTATTGGAAGAAGAACGGTCGGCACAACCTTCCATGGCGCAAGACGAAGGACCCGTACAAAATTCTCGTCTCCGAAATCATGCTCCAGCAGACTCAAGTCGATAGAGTGGTGCCATATTTCAAGCGATGGGTTAAGAATTTCCCAAATATTGAGCGTCTGGCCTCCAGTTCTCTAGTTTCTGTCCTCCAGTGTTGGAGCGGCCTCGGATACAACCGACGCGCGAAGCTACTGCGCGAATGTGCGAAAGAAATTGTTGAGAAACATGGCGGCCGCTCTCATCGCACTTCCCGGTATCGGCCTGTATACCGCGGGCGCCATCAGAGTTTTCGCATTCAACGAACCTGATGTTCTTATCGAGACCAACATCCGCTCCGTCTTTATCCATCATTTTTTCTCGTCAGGGACGAATACGATAACTAGTAACGGCCGGCATAAGTTATCGTATGTGCATGATTCGGAAATTCGGGTGATTGCAGAGCAAGCGGCGCGAGGACAAGACCCGCGGACGTGGCACGCTGCCTTGATGGACTACGGCGCCTACCTCAAAAAAACGCACCTCAACCCCTCGCGCCGTAGCGCGCACCGCATGAAGCAATCGAAATTCGAAGGCTCGCTTCGCCAAATGCGCGGAGCAATTCTGAAACGCATGGTGGGCGGTAAGCCGATGATTGACTTACGAAGTCACTCATCGAAGAGGTTCGAGCGGGCGCTTGCAGCGCTCATAAACGAGGGGATGATAGAAAAGAGGGGGCGGCAATGGAGGCTTGTCAGCGACGAGCGAGAGGTGTAGTGTTTTTGAAGAAGGCATCTCGCTTTCGTCACCCATCAAACCACAGGAGGATTGGATGGAACCGAAGAAATCAGGCAATGACAATGTGCATCAGCTGGATGGAGCGCAAAAACTTGAGGCGCTGAAGGAGCGTGTGCAGGCCTGGAGCGAATGGGCGCGAGGCTACCGTTTCGATCTCATCGGCTTTACAACGGCAGTCTTTGTGTTTGTCGGCATTATTCGCTCACAGCTTGGATGGGCAGGAGAGACGGCCGCGCTTGTTGTCGGAGTGCTCCACTTTGCTCTCTGGGGACACATGGTCGGCTGGTCCCGCGAGGTCGCCGGCATGGCGGCATTCGTCGCGCTTTCATACATGATCGCAGATCGCTTTGTGGCCATGGGAACGCTCATGGCGCAGAGCAATTTCGAGATCTGCATCAATGTGGGCGCCGCAATTGCGCTTGCCGCGTTTGCGCTTCGCACCATAAGCCAAACGCCGTCTGCGCAAAGCTAATTATGAAGCAGCTGCTCTCAACTCAAGAGCCCGGGATTTGCGCCCGGGCTCTCTTTATACGCTCACAATGACGGGAATGACAATCGGTCGCTTCTGCGTCTTCATCAGCAAGAATCGGGAGACGTTTTCCGCCAAATCTTCGCGGGCGGCGTCCAAGTCGGCCGCGCGGGGGTTGCGCATTGCTTGCTCGACGCTTTTGCGAATGATGAGACGCGTCTGATCCATAAGCTCTTTGTTGTCGCGGAGGTAGACGAACCCGCGCGAGATGATGTCGGGTGATTTATGGAGACGTCCCGTGCGACGATCCACCGTCGCGACAACGACGCAGAAGCCTTCTTGTCCTAGGGCTTTCCGGTCGCGCATCAAGACATCGGAGAGTTCGCTTACTGTGTGTCCCTCGACGACGCGCAATTCATGCGGCGCTTTCATAGGAAGTAGCGCGATCTTCTCGCCCTCGCGGATCTCGATGATGGAGCTGTTGTCGGGAACCACGATATTCTCGCGCGGGACACCCAATTCTTCCGCCACGTCCGCGTGCACGCGGAGCATATAGTGGTAGCCATGGACGGGCACGAAGAACTTCGGCCGTATCTGCTTGTGGATCCACACCGCTTCTTCGCGGTTGCCGTGGCCGGAGGCGTGCACGTCGGAGGCGTGATAGGTGATGATGCGTGCGCCCTGGCGCGAGAGATTGTCTTTTAATTTCTGCACCGCGCGTTCGTTCCCCGGAATGACGGAGGAGGAGAGGACGACCGTGTCATGCGGCTTGATGCGGATGTATTTGTGCGTCTTGTTCCCGATCCTCGCGAGTGAGGCGAATTCATCGCCTTGGGCACCAGTCGCGAGGATAACGAGCCGCTCGGGTGGAAAGCGGTCGATGTCCTCGACGTTGATGACCGTCTCGTCGCGATACTTGATGAGGCCTAATTCGCGCGCGATCTCGATATTCGTGCGCATCGAGCGGCCGTCAATGACGACCTTTTTCGCGCTCTGCTCCGCGAATTGCATCACGCGGATGAGGCGCTCCAAATGGGAGGCGAACATCGCGACGATAAGGCGCCCCTTCGATTCGGTAACGATTCTTTCCAAGGTCGCATACACGTTCGCTTCGGGGATGGAGAAGCCCGGCTGCCAGACGTTCGTGGAATCCATGAGAAGCAGCAGCACGTTGCGGTCTTTAAACATGCCGAATTCGCGCTGTTCTTCTTCGGAGGGCGTGCCGTCTTTGTGATTGAGCTTGATGTCGCCGGTAAAGACGATATCGCCCCACGCGGTCTCGATGACGATGCCCATCGCATCGGGGACGGTGTGGGTCACGCCGAAGAAGCGCACGGTGTGATTCCCAAGCCGTATGACCTCGTCTCTTTCGACTTCGCGGATCTGCACGGGCACGGTTTGCGCGAATTCTTCCTGGCGCTTTTTAATCATCATACCGGTCAAGCGCCGCGTGTAGACCATCGGATTTCCGATGCGGTCGATGATGTAGGGAATACCGCCGATGTGGTCGAGGTGGCCGTGAGAAATAAGGAGGCCGCGGATCTTGCCACGCCGCTCCTCCAGGTAACCGGTGTTTGGCAGGATGTAATCGACGCCTGGCGTCTCTTCTTCGCGGAATTGGAACCCGCAATCGAGGACGAAGATGTCATCGCCGATCTCGACGGCCGTCATATTGCGGCCGATCTCCTCGACGCCGCCTAAGGGAATAATGCGCACGGTATTCGGCGGAAGCGGCGGGATGTGTGCTGCAGGGCGCGCGCGGACGCTTGGCGCCGCATGCGCGACGCGCACCATCTTTTCGCGGCGTGGGTGTTTGGGGCCTGTCCGGCCAGGACGGAACGAACGGCCCGGCCGCCGCGGAGGGTGTCCCGGCGGGCGGGCGTGGTGCCCTGGCCTGCCAGCAGGCAGGGGTCCGGGCCGGGCTGGCCGGGTCGCAGGGGTATTTGCTGAATGTGAATGAGGGGTAAACATAAAAGTTATAAGGTTTCTTAATGGATGGTTAATAAGTGGCTTTTTCTGTGCTGAATTTGGTTATTTGACGAAAATATCCCACACGCGCTCCGTATCGCGATACCATTCGTACACGTTCGCGAAGCGCTCCGAACTTTCCGTCACGGTGCCAAGCTCGACACCGTGCACATAGGTGGGAAGTAAGTAGATGATCTCTGGCGCGTAGAGGAATACTGCCGGTTTGTCTCCCTCGACTTCAGCGAGGAATTCTCGCAAGAGGTCGAGCCGTACCTCGGCGTCGGTTTCTGCGCGTGCGGCGGCAAGTGCTTTGTCGGCCGCGGCGTTCGCGTAGAGCGAGAGGTTCAATCCGGGGTCGTTCCTTTGCGAGGAGTGCCAGAGCGCGAAGAGGTCCAGCGAGCGGCCGACGACTTCGCCGAAGAGTATCGCGTCGTAGTTGCGCGGCCGTAGGATATTTTGATTGAAATCCTGTAGGGGGTAGACCTGCACCTCGGTCGGTATTCCGACTGCCCTCCAGCTTTCGGCGACCGCATTTGCGGTTGCGACTAACTCTTCGGTGTCTGCGGTGGTGAGCGTCAAGGAAAGTGTCTGCTTATCTTTCGCCCACGAGCCTCGTCCTTCAGTGCTCGTCGCGCTCGCCTCGGTGAATTTCCAGCCGCCCCGTGAGAGAATACGTTGTGCCTCCTCACTATGATCAAGTTCGGGAGTAGTGGTTGCTATAGTTGATGACGCAGATTCTACTCTCTCACGGGGCAGAAGCTCCGGAGGGATGGGGCCCTCGAGCGCGGATGCATAACCGCCAAGAATGCTATTAATGATGAACTCTTTGTCGAGCGCGGCATCGAGCGCGGCTCGTACGGAAGCATTCGTGAGAATTGCGGCATGGTTCTGATTAAGGAAGACGCCGAAGATACGGCTCAAGGGCATCCGCATCACCTGTGCGCTCCTCACAAACGTCTCAGGCACGGTCTTCGGCGATGATGCAACGAAGCTGTCGATGTCTCCACCTTCGTACGCTGCGAGGAGCGCGGCATCGTTTACATACACGGTGAAGGTGATGCGCGTAAGATACGGCTCGCCGAGGGTAAACTCAGAGAAGGGCGTGAGCTCATAGGCCGTGGGCGCCCCGGTTTCGTCGAAGATCACATCGCGTACCTTGTACGGGCCGCTTCCCACCGGATGCGTATTAAGAGGCGAGAAGGCGAATTCTTCGACGCGGACGCTCTCCCAAAGGTGCTTCGGTAAGATGCCGAGCGTAGCATTCTCCAAGAATGGCGCATACGCGTGCGGCAGGGTGAATTGGATCGTCTGCGCATCCGGTGCTGCGACGGTCACGCCTTCCCAGTCGGCGCGGCGCGGGCTTTTGGCGTCGACGTTTTGTGCAAGACTCATGGTGAAGAGGACATCATCGGAGGTTAAGGGCGCGCCGTCATGGAAGGTAAGGCCTTCACGCAGGTGGAAGGTATAGACGGTGCCGTCTTCCGATATCTCATAGCTCTCGGCAAGATCGGGAGTAAATGTGCCGTCAGGTTCTTCCCGCAGGAGCCCGGAGTAGACGAGTGTCGTCAGGTCGCGGTCGGATTGTGAGGCGGCGAGGAGCGGATTCACGAAGCGCGGCGTTCCGACGATGCCTTCCGTGAGAGTCCCGCCGGGGGCAGGGACTTCGACGGAGACGAGCGCGTTCGCTTCGATAAGAAGCACGAACGCGGAAAGCGCGAGAAAGAATGAGAGCACGTAGAGCGCAAGCCGCTCGGCGGGCGAGAAGATGCGCAGGAGTTCTTCGAGAGTCTTCAAGCGCGGTACGCGCCATTCTGTAGTAGGGGGGATCATGAATCAAAACAATACGAGTTAATCTCGCGACAGATCGCACATGCGGATCTGTGAACTAACTCAAACTTAACTAATGAGTAAATTGATGAGCGCACTCAGTGCAAACAGTATACCAAGCACAATGGTCGCATTGAAGAGGGTCTTCTCAAAACCCCTCCGGGTGTGGAAACCGGTGCTGAAGTTGTCAGCTCCGAAAGCGCCCCCTAAGGATGCTCCCGTGCGCTGCAAGAGGATGGCAGCCATGAGGAGGACCGAGAGGGCGATCTGCACGTAGGGCAGTACCGCCGAGAGTTCCATGGGAATAGAGTACCAAGTCAAAAGGTAAAAGTCAAAAGGTAGAAGTAGAAGTTAAAAAAAGTGAAGGAAGAAATGGAGTCGGCCGTGCTCGCGCTCGGCCGGCTCCAGGTGCGAATTACCGGCCGTCCTCGTCTGGGTCGAGGATGTCGATAGAACGGCGCGGAGGAGAATTAGGTGGAGCGATGGCAATGATCACCATTATCAGTCCGATGAGGCCTGCCATCCCGGTTAGTGTGCCGTCAACTCTCCAGAAGCCAGCGATCACTGCTCCGATGACAAAGAGAAGTCCCAAGAGGGCCACTATTAGTCTCGCTCTCATTTCGCTCTCCTATAGCAGCGGTTGGTTGCTGCGACAAGGAGCCGTCACTAATCAGCTTCTTATCGCAGCAACCGAAATCTGGCGGCATAATACCCTGCACTCGAGCGCATGTCAAGCGTTGGGTTGACATCTCCTTCGTCTCTCCTCTATAATGCGCCCGAAATTGAATTTACCAGTATCTAGTAACTAGTATCCAGTAACCAACGTATGGCCAAAAGAAGCAAGCAGAAAGCGAAAAAGACGGCTCCCGCCGCGCGCTCGAGTCATCCGGTCCAGCCCTTAGGCGATCGTGTTTTGGTGAAGCGGGAAGAGAAGGAAGATACGAAATCTCCTGCGGGCATCATCATTCCCGACACGGCGGAGAAGGAGAAGTCGAAGCGCGGCGTTGTTATCGCTGTTGGTCCGGGGAAGAAGAGCGATGATGGAAAACTTATCCCGATTACGGTCAAAGTCGGCGCAAAGGTGTATTTCAACGCAGGCTGGGACAACGAGGTGAAGTTCGGGAGCGATGAGAGCGAATACTTCCTCGTCCACGAATCCGACATTCTTGCGGTTATTTATTAAGTGAATGTGTATTTACTAGAACCTATCACCTAGAACCTAAAACCTATGTCTGCAAAAATGGTTATTTTCGATCAGGAAGTCCGCAACGCCCTCAAACGAGGTGTAGACACCGTGGCCAATGCGGTGCGCGTGACGCTTGGTCCCCGCGGCAGGAACGTCGCGATCGACCGCTCCTGGGGCGGCCCGACGATCACGAATGACGGCGTGACGATCGCAAAAGAGATCACGCTCAAAGACAAATTTGAGAACATGGGCGCTGGGATAGTAAAGGAAGTCGCGCAAAAGACGAACGACAAAGCCGGTGATGGTACGACGACCGCGGTCGTCCTTACGCAGGCCTTGGTGCACGAAGGCTTGAAGCGCACCGCGATGGGCGCGAACGCGATGATGATCCGTCGCGGCATCGAAGCGGCGGCGAAAGACACCGTGGACGAGTTGAAGAAAATGGCAAAGCCTCTTAAGGGCAAGAAGGACATCCAGCAAGTCGCGTCCATCTCTGCTGAATCGGAAGAGCTCGGCACGAAAATAGCGGATGTTGTCGAGAAAGTAGGAAAAGATGGTGTTGTTACTGTGGAAGAATCACAGTCGATCGGCATTGAGACCGAGTATGTGGAAGGCTTAGAGTTCGATCGCGGCTACGTCTCGGCCTACATGATAACGAACGCCGAGCGCATGGAAGCCAGCATCAAAGATGTTTCCATCCTCATCACCGACAAGAAGATCTCGACCATCAAGGAGATACTCCCGCTTTTGGAGAAACTCGCGCAATCGGGAAAGAAGGACCTCGTCATCATCGCGGATGATGTGGACGGGGAAGCATTGGCGACATTTGTCGTCAACAAGCTTCGTGGCGCATTTAACGTGCTTGCGGTAAAAGCGCCGGGCTACGGTGATAGGAAGAAGGAGATGCTTCAGGACATCGCGATCACCGTTGGTGGCCAAGTCATCTCCGAGGACCTCGGATTGAAACTGGAAAATGCGGAATTGGGAATGCTCGGCAAGGCTCAGCGCGTCGTCGCGACGAAAGATTCGACCGTCATCGTCGGCGGCAAAGGCTCGAAGAAAGAGATCAATGACCGCGTCGCTTCGCTCCGCAAACAAAAAGACAACACTGATTCGAAATTCGACAAGGAAAAGCTCGATGAGCGCATCGCGAAACTCTCTGGCGGTGTCGCGGTGATCCGCGTTGGTGCCCCGACGGAAATGGAGATGAAGTACACGAAAGACAAGATCGAAGATGCGGTGAACGCGACGAAGGCGGCGATCGCGGAGGGCATCGTTCCCGGCGGCGGCGCAGCTTTGGCGAAAGTGGGGGACAAGTTGATGAAAAAAGTGGACCGAACGGCGCACGACGAACGCACGATCGGCTATCGTATCCTCGTCTCCGCGCTCTCGGCGCCTCTCTTACAGATCGCGAAGAACTGCGGCCGCGAAGACGGTCCTGTCATTCTCGAGCACGTCGTGAAGCAGAACGGCGCATTCGGTTTCGACGCCGCAAGTGAATCGGAAGAGGCGGCTATCGTCGATATGTACGAGGCGGGCATCATCGATCCGGTAAAGGTGACGCGTAGCTGTGTCGAGAATGCAGCTTCCGCTGCAGCAGTGTTATTGACGACCGAAGCCGCTGTCGCAGACGAACCAGAGGAAAAGAAAGACATGCCGGCGATGGGAGGGGGTATGGGCATGGGCGACGACATGTAATCTCGGAAAGTTCTCAACAGGGATCGCGCGCGGCCGCCCGAAAGGGCGGCCACGCCACGTATAATGCGAAAGATGACGCATACCGCGTATGCATCCTTTGTTCTTGCGGGGGGAATTCTCTTGGCGGCTCTACTGTTCTCTTTTGGCATTTCGGCCGCGCAAAGCGGCGACAGCTATCTTGAAAAGAAGGTGCAGTACGCAAATCAGCAATGCGCCGATTGGTGGAAAAAAGAGCAGGAAAAGAAGGCGAAGGATCCGAAATACGTACCTCCGGAATATGGTCCCGAGTGCACAATCGATGATCCATGCAAAGCGGTTACCCAAAGTGGCATGGGTCAACTTGCAAGTGTTATCGTTGCCGGTGAGTGTGGGCCAATTAAAGGGCGGTGCAGAACGGACAAATGCGAAGCGCAGAATCAACCTGGTCCACCTCCGGAGGCCGAAGACATCGAACAAGTCCCTACCCAGCCGCTGCTACCGAACACACAGACTTCAGAACTCGATCCTAATGCTTCTGCAAACCCCAACATGAATCCGGACGCGCCCTCTTCATCAATCCAACCATCGGACATTTACCCGGTGCCGCCCGATAGCGCACTGCCAAACACGACTCCTGATGCGACTGCGCAACCGAATACTTCTCCCAACGCGCTAGTCTCACCGCTTCCTCCGAACGCAACAGTAGGGGAAGGCGACGGCGCGCAATCCACCTTTCCCATCAATCCCATCTCTCCATCACCACTTCTTCCGAACGCTTCTGTGGGAGAGATTCCCAGTGGGGGCACATCAGGCGGGGGTTTCGGCTCATATCCTTCGTCAGGAAACACCTTCCAGTGGAATTCCGGGGGCTCGGGCTCTGCTTCGGGGAGCGGATTTGCGAATTTCTTCGCCGGGCTCATGAATTGGCTCGCCGGTCTCGGAGGTGGCGGGTCGAGCGGGAGCGCGGGGCCTTCTTCTTTCCCACAAGGCGCGCCACAGCCCACCCCACAGCCTGCGCCTCAACTAGCGCAAGCGCCAGACGTCAATCAACGCACTGAAGAAATACTGCGTCAATTTCAGGAACAGCGAGCGGCAGAGCGAGAGGCAGCTGCGCGTCGCGCAGAAGAAGAAAGAAAGAAGGCGATCGAAGATGCTCTGAAGCTCGGTGCGCCTCCTTCGCCTTTCGGAACGTGGCCGGATCGCAGCGGCTTTCCGCCGCCCGGCGAAAAGAGTCTGGAGGAATTGATGAAAGAGCAGGTAGAACGTCCCGACGTTTTTCCTCCGGGTGCCATTGAGGATATAGAAAGGGAATTGTCACCATCCTCGCCCCGCGGCGAGAGCGGGAGACGAGGTGTGCAAACAGCCGAGGCCGGCCCCGGCGCGCGCGGAGAGAGTCCGCCGCTCCCTAAACATCCCGACTGGTGGCCGCGAGATTTGGAGAGCGAGTTCGCCCAAAAGCTGGAAGAAGGATATGCGGCGGGCGATGCGCGTGACGAAGCAGAAAATGAATACGCGGATAAAGTGATACGAGGCCTCATGACGGGCGACATCGCGGGAGATGCGGAAGCGGTGGGAACCGCCCGACGCCTCCTGCAAGAAAAAATCGGAGGCGCGCGGTGGGCGAGGGATCGATTCGCAGTTTCTGCTTTTGGTGAAGTAGAATTGGCGGATCGAATACCCTGGCTACCTGATTTCTTACAATCCGCGGAGCAGCGCGCGCTCGATGCCGCGGTCAATCGACAGAAACTTCTCGGATATGCCGAAGGCATCGCGAAGTTGCGTCAGGAGGCGCGCAGCGGCGTGCCGAGCGCCGACTCTTCGCTCACGCCGAAGCAAGCCGAGTTGCAAAAACTCGTCGAGAATTACAACGTGCTCTCGAAACAACTTTTTGACGCAAAAAACAACGCGCCGTTTCCCGGGCAGCGGATCACGCGGCTGTCCCTTCCCGAATATTTGGAGCCGCAATGGGTTGGAGAAATTAAAGCAATGGAGAAAGCGCTCTCGAACATGGAAGGGCGCATGAGCATTCTCGCGAGGGAAAGTGGAGTTGGCCTCACGTATTCCAAGACACTGGGAGAGCCATGGCAGGCTTCTGTTGGGCCGACAGGGATGGGAGATACCGGCGCGCGTGTTTCCAGTTCTCCGATCTATACGGCAGAAACGCCATCTGCCGGCGCAGAATTTTCCAGTTTTCCTGCGGAGACAATTCCACCCGACGCAATACTGGGGTCGGCTCCGCCTTCGCGACCCGCGCCACCCACGCCGCAGCCCGCAACGCCGCCCTTGCCGGTGCAGAAGCCACAGCCTCTGGCGCCAGCCGCTCCTCCCACATCCGCCTCACCACCCCCCTCGTCCGGGCCAAGCGCTCCACCAAGTGCTCCCGCGCCGAGTTCGAGCGGCGGCCCCGGCGGCAGCTCAAGCGGTGGAGGATCATCGGGCGGCGGGTTCGTACAAGGCGGCCTCAATTTCTTAAGTGCGCTCTGGCAGGGTCTCTTAAGTCTTTTCGGCGGGGGCTCGGATAGGGGCGCGGGGAGTTCTTCTTCGCCACAGCCGCCGCAACGGCCGCCACCACAACCATCCACCCCTCCATCTGCGGCGATCACAGCGAATCCGTCGCTTCTCGACGCGGGAGAGTCCACGCAATTGTCGTGGTCGAGCGTCGGCTCGCCGAAGTGCGCGATCGTCGATGCGCTCCTGAACGTCATCGCAAGCGGCACGAGCGGCACCGCGTCATCACCGACGCTCTACGGATCTTCGCGCTTCGGCATCATCTGCGACATCGCGGGCGGGAACGACAAATTCGTGAATGAGACCCTGGTGCGCGTCGATGGCGATACAAGCGATCCGCCGCTCTTGTTCTCACAGAGCGGTCCCGTTTCCCAAGCAGCGCCTGTGGGCACTAATTCCGGCACTAGTGGGGGAACGAGCGTGGGTGCGTCAGGAGATTCCGGAGGCACTGCGAGCGGCGATGCGAGCAGCAGTTTGTCGCAGCCCATCGACGTCCGCACGTGCGACCCGGAGCAGCCCATCGACTCCTTCATCCGCTGCCTCTGCGAAGCGGAGCCCAACCCCGCCGGCTGCACCATCCCTCCGGGAGGGATTTGAAGGAAGCAATCATCGATCGCTGCTATCAGCAGAAGTTGCGCGTCGACTCCGGCATGCTAGGCTGTGGTGCATGAAGAAGGCTGCGAGAAAAAGGAAAAAAGAGGCATCAGGAAATATCCCCCGTCAACTGCGCGCCATTGATTCAAAATTGGACAGAGTCATCAGCGCGATGGTCACACAACAGGAGTTCAACCTGTTCAAGGAAGAACTCAGTGAGCGTCTGGCAAGAATTGAACACAACATTGAGCAACTGACCGTCGCGGTCGATAAACTCACAAAATCAATCGGCGATATCCTGCTCGAATATGCGGTGATCAAACAGCAGCTCGAAAGGCACGATCGTTGGTTTAAGGAAATTGCGAAAAAGGTAGGCATTGAACTTAAGCCTTGAGCACCCGCATTTTCTCCACCCGCTGCCTCTCTGAAGCCGAACCCAACCCCGCCGGCTGCACCATCCCGCCGGGAGGTATCTGCACCAACTTGCCGTTCAAGGAGTGTACAGAATATTATTCAAGCAAAGGTGTCGCGTCGTCGAAAGGCGGCATGTACGATGTCCCCTGTGCTCGTAGGTATTCGTGGAGTTTCGTTTCAAGTTCGGGTACGTCGCGGCTCGCGATGTTCCAGATCGTACCCAACTCGAGCATGAAATACTCGTGCGAAATAATGTTACGCAATCCGACGATCATGCTCCAAGGAACGTCTATGTGCTCGCGAATATGTGTAGGCACCTTTTTAGACATCTCTCCAATGATCTGCAACTGCATGATGACGGCGCTTTGCGTTTTCGAGTCCGCGAGAAACTGCTCCATCGACATCCCGGTGATATATTCCGTTACTTTCTTGCATGCCGCAATGGTGAGATCGATGTAGGCATTGCTATCCTTCATAGATTATCTTCAGGTCACGCTTGATTGAGGGCCGCATCCGCGCGACGACACGCGTGTCCGGCACGAGGTCGACGTCGACCCCCAGCGCTTCTTTAAGATCGGCTTCCGCCTGTAGTTTCTCGAAATAGGTAATCGGGGAGCCTTGGTCAGAAAACACGAAATCAGCGTCGCTGTTGTTGCGATTATCGCCACGCGCCCGCGAGCCGAAAATCCCGACCTTGCGGAAGCCATATTTCTTGAAGATCGGACGAGCCTTTTCGGCGACCAATCGCAATTGTTCATCCATGCCGGTACTATACCACATCCAAGCGATCCTCTCTGATGGGGGGTGTCTGCTGCCTCTGCCGCGTCGAGAACCCCGCCGGCTGCACGATTCCGCCGGGCGGACTCTGACGCGTCAGCGTAGTGTGATAGACTGCTCTCATGCAAGTCGCTGATATACAAAAAAAGATAACCCCTATTCTCCGCGCGCACGGGGTGCGCCGCGCGTCTCTTTTTGGTTCTCACGCTCGCGGAGAAGCGCGGGAGGACAGCGACATCGATATTCTTGTCGAATTTCCTCAAGGGAAGAGCTTACTTGATCTTATCGGTCTGGAAAGAGAGCTTGCGCAAGAACTCGGGAAGAAAGTCGATCTCGGGACGTACAGATCCGTTTCGCCGCTCCTGCAGAAATACATCGCACAGGATGAGAAACCCCTGTTATGATCAAGGCGTCGGACGTGCTTCTTGACCACATTGCCGAACACATCGCGCGCATCGAAAAAACCGTCGGCACTATTACGAAAGAGGATTTCTTTCAGGATGTGGATATACAAGACGCGATAGTGAGGCGTCTCGAAATTATAGGAGAAGCCGTGCGTAATCTCCCGCCGGATCTTAAGGCGATGCATCCGGACATTCCATGGCAGGACATCGCTGATATGCGCAACAAACTCATCCATGAATATTTTGAAGTTGACGTCGAATTGGTGTGAGATGTGGTGCAAAGACATATACCGCCCCTGAAGGTGAAGGTGCAGAAAATGGTAGGTGAAGCAACGTAAAACCACGATTCTTTGTCCCTCTCAACGTAACCAGCCTTATATCCACCATCATCTCGCTTATCCAGGGATTCTTCGATTTTTTGAGCAGTTTGTAATACACAGCTTGAAATGGCATTGAGAGAGATAGACTTTTTGTTTTTTTGTGCTACGTTTTTTATGGAGAAAGCAAGCGATAGGCGCTTGCTTGTGAGGAGGAAGAAGCCAATGAGCCTTGCCACGAACTCCAACAACGACTCAATGGGACTGCGGAGATTGTCGACAACTCTCTCGGTAGCCGTGATTCTGATGGCGATAGCGTATATCGCCTGGGGACATTCCGTCTACTTGGAGAACAAAGCGAAGCTGTGTACTTTGCCGACTGTGCCGAGCTCCGTCCAGTGTCCCTAGGAACACTGGACTTAAGGTCCCAAGGCCCCGCGAAAGCGGGGCCGCACTTATACACATCTACCTTAAATCTTCATCTTGACTTAACGCGATTCATGAAATGATGAAATGAGCGTCCGGGGCGGCCTCAGCCCCCCTTGACGAGCCGCTCTTTTCATGCAATCATAAAAACGGTAACGCAACCCCCTCATTTGATGGAGAAACCCATGAGGATTCGGAAGACGATCCTTGCGATTACGGCGGCCGTGGTCGCTACCGCAGCACTTGCTGCGGATCAGCGGACCTTCATCGTGGCCAACGATCAGGCATGGCTTTAGTCGGACAAGTGCGAGCTCGGCTGGGATGCCGACTCGTGCGCGCTGGAGCAGGCCAACAAACGCCTGCTTCGCAAGGGGCCCGTGGAAGTCAGCCACTGACTGGCTTGCTCCCCGAAGCGTTCCAAGCGACCCCCTTTCATGAGCGGGGTCGCTTTCTTTATTGATGAGTAAGAGGAATTTCCGCATAAATCTGCCTCCTCCTTTGACAAGATTCTTTTCATATGCATGAATTCACACAGAGTAGAAGCCCTTTTTTTGCAGCGCCGAAGGACGCTTAGAACATGGGTTCCGCACTCAAGGTCTCTGTCGCGGTTTTGGTGGCGGCCGCTATCATCCTCTTGAATAAGAATGAGAGCATTCACCCGAAGGGGTTACAGGTCGGCGAGCCCGACGTGTTTCTCACCAGGGATAACCCCATCAAGAATCCGTTTCCGGTCTCGACCCCGAAGGGGGACCGAGAGGACAGGGGCTGACTCCCCCCGGGGCGCACGATGCCGGACGTGCGCTCCTTCGGTTTCTTGTGCTACGCTTGTCGTGGACAAGCAAGCGGCTGGCGCTTGCTAAACTCAAGAGGAGAGAGTGCCATGCAGTGGCCTCGAGTTCCGTACAGACGGTCACGGTCGATTGGTGCCGCCTCAATTGCCTTATCAATAGGAATGATTCTGTTGGGCTTGGCTTATGCGGCTTCAATAAACTACATCAATATTCAACGCATTGAGGGATATGCATTCGTTTGCAATCGAACAGTCCCTCAGTACGACGAAGTGCAATGCCGCCGGGCGCGGTCCCTATGGTTCAGGATAGGGCGATAATCGGCCTTGGGCCCCGTAAAGCCGGGGCCCTTACTTATCCCCCTCCAGACTGCCCCTTGACGGGCTGCTTCTTTCGTGCATGAATGATATTAGTTGAAGCCAGCAACCGGGCCGAAGGACCCGCAAGCCATGAAGCGCTTAGCTCTACTTGTATTTCTCGTGGCAGCCTCGACGGCGAGTGGCAGCCAGCAGGAGTATCGGTTACTCGAGGGGCTGAGCGGCATCGCTCAGCGGATAGTCGACATGGGGATAACGATTCCCCTTGGCGAGAGTGGCCACCCGACGGGACTGGTGCCACTGGTTCCGGAGCCGACGGCACTGCCCCGCGGGGGGTACAAGGGCTGACACCGGGTGGCGCGCGCTCGCTTTGCGAGACGCGCGCCTTCCATTTCCGAATTCTTCCCAATCAATCTCTCTAGATTGACTCATTTTGGTCTTTGGTGTCATTATTTATATTAGTCTAGAAAGGCCTGAACGTCGCACCCTTAAAGGAGGAATGCGAGATGAAATCACGATACCTACGATACCTAATCGTCCTGGTTTCGGTTCTTGGCACGGTATTTGCCGAGGCGAACGAACGTCCTCTTATATCGATCCACGGATCGACTTCTACACAGGGAGGTCCGTGGTATGCGATTGTCCTTGGCAAGGCCAGCAAACCGGGAAAATTCTCGGGGGTGGTTGCTGCGGACCAAGCATCTCCGCAGACCGCCATCGAGAAAGCGACCGAGAGATGCAAGAAGGTGTCGCGCATCACCGAATGCACCTTCGTGGTTGTGTCGGATAAGTGTCTCTTCATATCCGTCGGCACTCGAAGCGAAGGACGGGAGCTGAATTACGCGTACGGAGCGACCGAAGAAGAATCGCTTCGAAAATGCGCTATCGGCGACTTCAAGTGCTTTGTTCATATCAAACAAGGCTGTACGCCATAAGGCATCGGTCCCGCGGGGCGCTCTGTGCGCCCCGCGATCTTTTTAAATGGGGAAATCTAATTCCTTGCGTCGCACACCCCTTATAATAGGAGGTAATGACACACGCGCGCGCCGCGGTCCCTTTTTTCTACTGCACAGCAGTATTCTGGGCCCTCTTCTTGCTCCCATTCATAAGTCTCGCGCAGACCAATACCGCAGCCAACCAAACTTGCGCGGATTGGTGGAAAAAAGTGCAAGAAGCACGGAGCGCGAAGCCACCACAAAAAGAACCTCCGCCGCCCACATGCAAAGTGAACGTTTCCTGCGGAAGCGGTGGCATATCAGGGGCAGTTTCTGGGCAATGTGTTGAGGATAAGTGTAAGGGAACCACTGGTTGTGATGGTAAACCCCTGGAAGGGAAGCCTGGTGGCGTAGAGGGAGGTGGTGCTGGAGGTGAAAATCCTGATGGTTCGTATACGCTTCCCGAACTAACAGTCGATCAAGGGGCAGATAATCTTACGCCGGGCGGGACGGGTTGTACGGGGTTATGTGTCGGTCAGGCGCTCAGCGACTTCACTCCTGAACAACTTTTGCCGAGCCCTCCGCAACAAAGCTCGCTTCTTGATGGTTTATCATCTGTCGCCCAAAGTGGTCTTTCTCAAACTCCTGCATCGACTTTGACCGGCCTATCACAATTCGGATCTCAAATTCAAAATACCATTGGTGCAAATAACCCAGCATGGACACCAGCTCCGACCTCATTTTTGAGTGGTCCATCTAATCCTGGCACAGCAGCACTCAATGCGATTGGTGCTGGAAGTTCAGCGTGGACCCCCCCACCAACCTCATTTGCCTATGATTTCTCTGCTCCCGCAAACGCAGCGTTAAACGCAGCACCAAGCCCATTTGCTTACAACTTTTCAGGCCCCGCACAAAGCGCGTATAGTGCCGCTGAAGCAAATCCCCCCGCAAACTGGTTCACAACCACCGCTTCCTCCCTCTGGGACGCCACGAAAGCAACCGCGCAGGCCATGTGGGATAGTCTCACGAACGTCCTCACTCCCGCTGACAGTGTTACGTTTGGACAAGATTTAGGACTAGACCCGAATGTGATTGGAGATCCCCAGCAATCTCCCTGGCAAAGCACGGTGGAAACAGCGCAAGGCATGTGGGACCGCATGATGGGAGAGACGCCGAGCGTTGCTGACAGTATCAATTTTGGAGACATTCCGATAGCCGATCAATTAGCGGGACGAAGCCCAGAATATCAGGATTTCGTGAACGACGTCTGGGCAGATCTGCAAGAAGGTGAGTACGTATCGCCACAGGATATTCAGCGCGCAAAGGAGATCGTGCAGGCGGTGGACGACCGGACGGAGATGGAAAGAATGTGGGATCGATTTATTCCATATTCAGATCGCGCACAAAAGTTGGTAGATCTCAACAGAGCACTGGGCCAAGAAACCTTTACCGAAGGGCTCGCGTTCTTAGGAGAAAACAGTAAGGCAATAAGTCCATTCGATTTTACTGGTGGCGTCGACCTTTCGACCACTTTTTCTGGGGCTGGAGAAGGAAAGGCGAACACATTTGAAGTGAATGGGGTTACATTCGAAGCCGGGAATGGTCAAATCAATCCAGGCGAAGAAAGTATCACGAAGGTGAATGCTTACGACAGTGACGGAAAGCTTGTAGGAACAAGCGAGATACCAGAAGGTGCATCACTTGAACGTGTGGCCGAGGTAGCAAAAGCCAATCCAGATGTTTTCTTGACGGATGAGTCCGGAAAGGTGCTGCGAGACGGGTATGTAGAATTTGAGACTGCCGACGGTCGAACTGTTACGTATTCGCCGGAGGATCAGATAAAAGTGAGCGATAACGCGACCCAACCTGTTGATGTGAATGTTGTTGATTCAGGAAATTTGCCCCAGAATGTCCGCGACGCATTTGCTCGTCAAGATGCAGCAATTGCTCAAGCCCAAGCACAACCTCAAACATTCCCTCCGAGAGATTTTTCCGGCGGTTTAGCCGAGTATCTCAATGACCCTGCGCGACATGAGTCGCCCCTTAAGGTTGCGACGGGGCCACAACAGCCTGCGGGCGGACAGCAACCTGCAGGTGGGCAACAGCCGTCAGGACAAGGGCGACCTTCTGGGCAAGGTGGCACTGGAAGTCCGGCAGGGGGTTCGAGTGGACAAGGGCCGCAACCGACAATTCCAGGGAGTGGCACGAATCAGCAGCCACGAGTGAATCTTGCCGATGCGCTCGCCGATCTTTTCCGCTCCGCGTTGGACAAAATCAAACTCATTTCCAGCGCCTGGGGTGCTGTTCCACCACAGCGCGGAATTGAGGAGGGACAAGAAGGATCGCTTGCTGAACCTCCGTCTGACACCCCACAAGGAACTCCCGTTGATGCACGCACAACGTTTTATGCGCCAGGAGCGGGAGGTAACGTAGAGGGTCCGTATGCCACTTCTCGTCCCAATCTTGAAGGAGAAACAGATTCTCAAGGGCAGCCTCTCCCCCGGACTCTTGATGATTTGAGATTGGGTAAGTTTGATTACGTGACAGTTGCGACGGCACCGGAGAATTATGGCAAGTTCTATGATCTGGGTGATGTTGAATACACAAGTCCTATCGATGGGAAGAGGTATGTACTTACTGACGACCCTAAGAATTTCCCCAACGGCGAAGATACGCGGACCGATACCGGTGACCCAGAAAAGCCAGACGACGACACGACCTATGTTCGCAAAAAGGTAATCGGATATGCGCACGACACAGGGTCAGCCTTCAGGGCGGGGAGTAATAATTGCGGAAAGTACGGGACATGTGAGATTCGACTGCGGAAGTTTGATATAGCTGTGGGAGATTTTCGTGGTTGGTCTGCTGCACGTGGTTCGAGATTTGTAGACGCCCAGCCTTATGGCAGGAATGTCAATCATGCGTGGCAGCAAGTTGAGAATCCGTTTGAGGGGAATGCAACAGCCCAGACATTACCGAAATCCGCCTTTGAAGAATTTGTTGAACTTTTTCTCCGCGGCAACCGCACTCCCCAGGCGGAAGTCGAAACGGGGGCGACCGAAGATTCAACTGCAGGCACTTCGGGGGTATCAAGTGAAGAGACTGAACAGGAGCCGCCAGACCCTGGCACGACATCTCCATTCGGCTTTATGGGCGCTTCTATGCTAGGCGGGGCGCAACCTTCTGAAGATTCTCAAGGAGGAGACGACACTACACCACCAACAGGTTCTGAGAGTAAGGCAGAATCACCAAGCGAAGACGTAGTACCACCCCCCACGCCTGAAAGAAAACCTGTAGAGATAGCTGAGGCAGAATCACCCAAAGCAGAGGGAGAAGCAGCCCCTTCTGCATCCGAGAAAAAACCCGAGCAGGCGTCAGGGACAGGAACGAAAGACGATGCAGAAGCGCTCAAGAAAGCAGCAGCCGACATCGATGATGCAGTTAAGAGGCTAGAGAAAGCACGCGCAAAAATGGAGGCTGCAGAGAAAGTTGGAGATCTTGATGGTCTGAAGCTTGCTCTCAAAGCGTCACGGGATATAAAAGATGCGGTGAACGGAAACCCTAAAAAAGGGGTCAAGGGACTTGCTTCAGCTGCGGAAGAAGCAGCAAAGAATCCACTTACTGATGGAGACGTTCGAAGGACGATGCAAGAGAATGCAAAAACAGCGATCGATGCTGCCAAGAGGCTTCGAAGTATACTCCTGAATTTTAATAAGTTACCAAACTTTTTTGGAACCAAGACTAAATATTCAGAGAGTCAAAAGGGTGAGCCTAAGAGGAGCCTTCAGCCGGTAGGGAGAAAACTTGCCGCAGCTGCAGGAGTTGTTGCCGAAAAATCAAAACAACTTGAAACAGTTGTAGCGAACGCGGAAAAAGCTCTACCTGAAGAAAAAACACAAACTGCATCCGTATCTCCACAAGAACCTCCAACCCCCGAACCGAAAAAAGACCGGCCACTTAATCAGGAATTACCAGGGCGCCAGACAAACGTTCCTGGCGAGTCAAAGGTTGCCGAGACGGCGGCTCCTCCGAAAGGTTCCCCAACCGGCGACGCCCCCCAAGTTGTTGAGACTTCAAGCGCACAGCCTCCCAAACCTCTTTTGGAGGCGGCGAAGGATTTATGGAAAGCATTGACACAGGAATCAGCTCCCCATTCGGGGGTAGAGGGTGGCGTTGGAGAAGGTGCTGCGAAAGGCACGGGGCAAGGAACCGGCGTCGGCAATGCGCAAGGCGCAGGTCTTAATACAGGTTCTGGCGGAACCGGAGGAGAAGGAGGTGTAGGTACAGGGGTAGGAAGGTTTGCGGGCACTGGTTTAAATACAGATGGAGGTGGCGCTTCGGGTCAGGCACAATCAGGAAATGGCGGACAAGTTGGAGATACCGAGCGTGCGGGAATTATCACGCGAGTAGCGGGGTGGTCACAAATGTTAAACGCAACTGGAATTGGCACGGCGTCCACTCCTACATCTGCGGGAACCGGGTCCACACGAGGGGCAACCGAAGGGCAAGCTCAACCGGGTTCTTCCGGAACCGTGCCTCCTTTCAATGATATGAGTGGGGGTGTAGTAACAAGTGTGCCGCCCGAGGGAAAATCCCCTCCGCCATCGGGGGCAGGTGCGAAAGGTGCAGGGACAGCTGATGCCTCAAAAAGTGGGGAGACCGGAACGAAAGCCCCAGCGCCGAAGGAAGGTTCAGGTTCAGGAGCAAAAACCACTTCGGATACTTCAGGAGAAAAGCCGCCACAACCACCTCCTACCCCAGAGCGTAAACCGACGCCATCCCCGGAAACTCCACCGCCACCCTCAAGTCCGTCGGGTAGTTCGGGAGGCTTCATGCAAGGCGGGATGAGTTTATTGAATGCACTTTTGCAGGGACTACTGGCGTGGTTTGGCGGCGGTGAACAAAGCCAGCCATCGCAGCCGCAACAGCCTCCGCAACAACCCTCGCAGCCCACCGAGCCGCCGCAGAAGATCGAAGGCACTATCATTGCCACCCTCTCCATCGTCGAGCGCGGAGAAACGACCGAGCTGCGATGGTCAAGCGTTGGCACCGATGGGGGCCCTCTCGCGTGCGCCATCATTGATGACGATTACGACGTCATCAAGCGCGGAGGGCAGAATGGCACGACGACCTCGCCGATACTCTACGAATCGACGCGCTTTGGTCTTGTGTGCAATGTGCACGAGGCGAGCGAGAAACTCTTGAGCGAGACGTTAGTGCGCGTGGACGGCGACAACACCGACCCGCCGCCGCTCTTCAGCACGGCTTCGAGCACGGCTTCAGGCCAAGGGACGGGCGGCACGAGCACTGGCGGGCAGGGAAGTTCAAGCGGTACAGGGGGCTCCTCGGGAGGCACATCGGGCGGTGGCGGAAGTGGTGGCCAGAGTGGAAATCCTACGCCGGAAGACATCCGCACCTGCGACCCGGATCAACCCATCGATTCGTTCATCCGCTGCCTCTGTGAAGTGGAGCCCAACCCCGCCGGCTGCACCATTCCGCCGGGCGGATTGCCGATATAAGTTGACAGAAAGTAAGAAAGTAATACTATGCTACTCATGGAAACAAAAGACATACGGCGAGTCCAGAAAATGACGAGCAAGGGACAGATCACGTTGCCAAGCAAGTGGCGCTCTGCAGTGGGTACGGAGCATGTCATTGTACGCACTAAGGGGCGCATGCTTACTATTGCCCCTGCGCGATTTGAAGAGGATGAGAATGACGGGAATTGGATCACGATATTTGATAAGGATCGAGATAATAACGGCAAGAGTATTCCCGCCGAGGAGTTCGTAAGCATCTTGCGAAAGCATCAAAAAGAGGATGAAAAAGTACGAAAAGCTGCTGCGAAAGCTCAGCGGGAAAAGTAGGATCTTGGTCATTGGCACGATAGACCAATTGATCACCGGTGATACGATCGGCCTCGATATCGTGAGATTACAAGACAATTTCTTTCGATGCCGAACAGGGAATTATCGGATATTTTTCCACTATGAAAACGGAAAAATTGGGATTGATTATGTCCGTAAGCGCAACGAGAAAACCTACCGTGATTTGTAATATCGTAGCTGACTCACGAGAGCAGCTCTTTCAGGCTGCCTGTTGTGTAGCGCAAAGGTCTTGTCCCTAAATAGACATACTCCTTATTTCGAAATGTAAAGCGAGCATTCTTTGTTTCTTCTTTAATCCACTTCTTTTCTCGCTTTGTTTTGTATGCACTGTTCTTTACGTAACAATGAGCGTACAGTCGCCGCTCGCTATTTTTCAACTTGTCGTAGTGTAGCTCCGCGAGCTTTCCGTTTACGAGTGCAAAACACCAATAACTCATGGTTTCAGTATACAGTATTGATCGTGGACTTGTACGGCTGAAAAGTGTGTTATAGTAGCCAACATGACAGTTATTTATATTCTCCTTGCAGTCGCGGCAGTTATCATTCTCTGGGTCATCTGGGCATTCAACCGCTTCGTCGCGCTTACCAACCGCACGGAAGAAGCATGGTCAGACATCGACGTGCAGCTGAAGCGCCGCTACGACCTCATCCCGAATCTCGTGGAGACCGTAAAGGGCTATGTGAAGCACGAGGCCGGCACGCTCGAGAAGGTAACCGAAGCGCGTACGAAAGCCATGGGCGCGCAGACGGTGGGGGAGCACGCCGCAGCGGAAAATATGCTCACGGGTGCATTGAAAACACTTTTTGCGGTCGCAGAAAGTTACCCTGACCTTAAAGCAAATTCGAATTTCGTTGAGCTCCAGCGCGAACTTGCCGATACCGAGAATAAGATCCAAGCGGCGCGCCGCTTCTATAACTCTGTCGTCCAGGAGCTCCAGAATGCCCTGGAACAGTTCCCGTCGAACATCATCGGTTCATCGTTCGGTTTCAAGACACGTGAATTCTTCTCGCTCGGCGAGAACGAGCAAGCCGCCAAAAACCCGGTGAAAGTTTCATTCTAGCTCCATGCCAAGGAGTCTTGAGGAACAGAAACGTAAACCGGAGAAGCCCCGGTTTACTATGAATATGCCTTCGGAGCCGACGCGAAAGTTTCTTAATAGATATCACATTGTGATATCCGATAAGGAAGTTTTCTGGAATATTTTTGAGCGTGGTGAAGCTGGAGAAGACGTTCAGACTGGGCATGATGTATTTGCGCGCCGACCGATCCGCATTGAGATAGTTCCATTCATGACACTCGGGACGGGAGTGAGGATCAATGCTCATGGTCTTAAAGATAAGTTTCTTCAGCAGCTTACTCTAGAGGAGCAATATGATGCCCGAGGGAGACGGTATCTTCGTTCTGACTCAAGGACCTAAGTCTTTCCTCACTGGATTCACGGCAGCGATTCATTGTGTTTAAACTCTATTGGCGATACCCTAGTCTCTTATGGCTAGTCTATACACCCAGCAAGGCAAAAACATCCGCCGCACCTGGCTTTTAATGACGGGATTCCTCGTCTTCATCATCGCTATCGGCTACTTCGTCGCATGGTATCTGCAGGAGCCGGGTATTCTCTACATCGCCGTCGCGCTCTCACTTGTGATGAACATTTCGGCCTATTGGTTCTCCGACAAGGTCGCGCTCGCCTCTACGGGCTCGCGCGAAGCCGATCCGGCGCAATTCCGCGAGCTGCACCGCATCATCGAGAATCTTGCGATCACTGCCGGGCTTCCAAAGCCGCGCGTTTATGTGATGGAAGACCCGGCGCCGAACGCCTTTGCCGCCGGGCGCGATCCGAAACACGCCGTGATTTCCGTGACAACAGGGCTTCTACAGCGTCTTGAGCGCTCCGAATTGGAGGGCGTCATCGCCCATGAGCTCTCGCACATCGGCAATCGCGATATTCTGGTGATGACGGTCGCGGTCGTGCTTGCGGGCTTCGTTGCGATGCTCGCAGACATCTTTCTCCGTGTGAGTTTCTGGGGAGGAGGGAACCACGACCGTGGCCGCGGGAACGCGCTTATCATGGCGGTCGGCCTCATCGGCATCATTCTTGCGCCGATTGCGGCGCAACTCATCCAGCTTGCCATCTCGCGCCGGCGTGAGTTTCTCGCGGATGCTTCCGGGGCGCTTCTCACGCGCTATCCGGATGCTCTCGCATCCGCCTTGGCAAAAATTTCATCTTACGACGCCCCGATGAAGCGCGCGAGCCACGCGACAGCACACCTTTTCATCTCGAATCCCTTTGGCGCACATGAGGCGGGCAAGTTCGTTGCCCGGCTTTTCGCGACTCATCCTCCAGCAGAAGAGCGCATTGCCGCCCTCACGCAGATGCGCGTTTAGACTGGATTACTTCTTTTTCTTGTCGACCTTCGGTCTTTATATACACCTTTTCTTTTTTATACTAACAATGGCATATACACTGATTCTTGCCTATAGGATAGAATAAGTGTATGGGGAAAGTCGAGGAAGTGAGTAGAAAAAGGGTTCGTAAAGACGCGTTGAAGCGCATCATCCTCGATACTGTTAAGATCTCTGGTTTGTTAGCAGTTGCCGTGATTGCACCAAATGTGGTGGGTGCTATGGCGAAACTCGGGCTTGTTCCGTCACCGCGGCAACGCGAGGTGATTGGTCGTTCATGTGAACGTATGATCCGTTCGGGTCTTTTGGTACGCGTCGACAGTAAACTTCGGCTGACGAAAAGGGGGGAAGCTGCACTTCGTCAACTTGAGGCAAGGGAATATTCACGACGAACCTGGCCTCGGTGGGATGGGAGGTGGCGTATACTTATGTTTGATGTACCTGAATATCGCCGAGGGGTCCGTGTGCAGATCAGGCATACGCTTCAGCAGATAGGCTTTGTTCGTTTTCAGGATAGTGTGTGGGTATTTCCATACGATTGCGAAGACCTCATTACGCTTCTTAAGGCTGATTTTCACATTGGCAAGGACGTTGTGTATCTTGTTGCAGACACACTAGAAGGAGATAATGCCCTTCGCAAACATTTTCGTCTCCGTTAACGTCTTTTCTGTCCTTACCGCCATCTACACTAATCCTATCCTATAGGACAGGATTAGTGTAGGTAAGAGAGATGGGGGACAAGAAACTCAACGTCTATTTTGTGTAGGTGGAGAGGGTGCCGTTCATGGTTTGCAAACCGACGATGACGAGTCCGGGCTTGTTCGAGATGTTCGTTTTCTTGGTCGCGGGGTCGTAGGTTGTGAGCACGGTCTGGTTTTTCGCTTTTGTGTAGAGGCCGGCAGAGAGGAGTGCTTTGCGGACCCATACTCCCTCGATAAGGGTGTTGATCTGTCCGCTTTTCAGTTTCCAGCCATAGGCGACGGCATTGTCGGGCGGCGTTATCGGAGCATCATCATTGTATTGAATGGAGACAATTGTGGCGCCGGTAAGATAGCCGACGCGGGAGACCGCTTTTGTCTTGACGATGGTGGTATTTCCTGCGGCATCAGTGGCCGTGACTTGATTGGTGCTTTGTACGACGGTTGGATTTTCATCCACGGCATCAAAGGCAAGTGCAGTCAGCGTTCGTGTTATAGGATCGAGAAGGAGCGCGAGTTCCGGGGGTGTCGTGTCCGAAGGAACCTCGGTAATGTTAGATGAAGCAGTATTGTTGGGATTGAATGCCACCTCATACTGGACGGTCTGATTTTCATTTATAGTGCCCGCGTCTATTTCTGTGCGCGAGGCGCCCGTCGTGTCTGCGAATGTTGTCTGAAGCGTATAGGGTCCTTCGCCCGTGCCGATGACTTCAATTGTGTAGTTACCTACAGGAAGTTCGGGGAGGTATGCAACCTTTCCACTGTGTGTTGGCGGAGGGACAACGCTGTCCGGGTCGCCGATATCATCGGAACCATATGAACCACCTGGTATGTCGTTGTAAACAATGCCACTTGACGGATCTTTGCCAAGACGCCTTCCAAGGGAGTCGGTAATGAGGAGTTCTGCGGGCGAGCCGAGTGCGATTGTCATCGCGGCATACGGCGAACCATCGTGCGGGATAAATCCTCGGAGCGCATCAAAACCACCAAGGTACGTGCGCACGTTATTGGGAGTGTCGGTTACTGGTTCATCAAGCGTCTGCGTGTTGTACCAGCGTGGGTCTTTGACGCGATAGGTGCTTGTAAGCTTTTTATCGATAACGAAAAAATGTTGCGAAGTATGTCCGCGGCCAGGGTCGGCACGGGCGATCATCGGATGTTCATCGGAGAGGAACGAATCGAGCAGCGGGAAATTATTGGTCGTTTCGTCACGGGTTGTGAATTTCATCCGATAATCTGTATATTCCGCTATTTTGTTCCAATTCACGCCTCCGCCAGGAATGTAGCCACTGTTGTCTTGAAGCCATGCGTTTAATGTGCGCGGGTTTACATCATCGCCCAGTGTTGTTGTAATATCGTAAAATCGGGCAATCATGACTGCAGATGTAAGAGCGCAGCCGCAACTACCAATACTGGTGCCGCACGAACCAACACCAGCACCGTCCGCATAAGGCAAATTCGCCCAATCCTGAGTTAAGTCTGTTGACGGATATAATGAAATAACTTGCGTATACAATTCGACTTCAGGTTTCCCAACTTTGAATCTCACGATCCCCCAATTCGCAGGAGGAACTGCTGACGGATTAGTGCTGGTTCCATTTATAAACCAAGCTCGCACATCAGGAATGGAGGGAGGAACGCTATAAATCACGACGAAATATTCTCCCTCGGTGGCAAACCTGTCAGAGGATTCAATTTTTGTTCCGGTATTGCTAAGAAAGTGACCGTCTACTAACACCGCTTGACCAACAGAGCCTTTGTATACATCGCCGTACGCATTGCCGCCGGGCCACGTGTATTGTGAGGCGTGGGCTTCGTTCAGAGGAAAGTCGAATATTCCATCTTGCGTAACCACTGTGCCATTCCACATGTATCCAACCGTGAGGTTTGGCGTTACGCCAGCATGTACGGCGGCAGGAGTGAGCGCGAGTACTGTGGGGAGAAGGGAGATCGACGCTCGCAATAAAAAAGATCTTGGATGCATCATGCTATTATCATCTTCATGAACGTCAGAAAGCACAAGAAACTTGTGTGGATAATAACAGGGGCACTCGTTTTGGTTCTTGGGGAGGTTGGCTTGTATCAGTCAAATTTATTTTCTGGTGTTTTAAGTAAGAAAAAATGCCTTGGCACAAATGAAGAGGCAACATTAGAAATTACAAAGCTTAGTTCCTTGGTTGAAACAGCGCACATATTAATTCGAGAAAGAGAGACAGGAGCTGAATTGGATAAATTTGAGATTGCCAATTTGCGGGGCTATGTTCACCAGATAGAACTCTGGGGTTGTGGAACTTATGCCATCAGAAATTTTAATGTAGATTATAGTTCAAAAGAGAAACCCCAAGAAGGATTTAATCGATCATTGTGGAAGTATAAGTATGACGGAAGTAGCGAAAAAATAATTGACCTTGCATGGCTTGCTCAAACTAAGGATGTTATTTCAGCATACAATTACGATTTCCGGGTCTCTCCGGATGAGAGAAAGTTAGTACTTGTTGAAGGGTATCCTGGTAAAAGCGACTATAACATTGTTATCAAATCATTGTCTGGATTCAGGGCAAACAACCTGGAAGATGTCTTAAAAGTCTCGTTCAAGGACATTGCCGGTTCAAATCAAAGTATCTATGGCTCGATTGGTTTCAATGAGTGGAGCAATGACAGTCGCTACTTTTGGGGCAATATCTTCGATGGCGCCGATGTGAAAGCCTACTATAGGATTGATATCGAGAAGAAGACGTTCGACATGTATGAGGCGCCATATGGTTCTCTCGGGGGTGATGCACTCGTTCTGAATCCTAATAACGGCTATGTGCCGTATGATCCGAATGCGTATTGGTCGCCAGATGCTGACGATATGACGATCCGGAAAGGAATCAATCAGGAAGAAGGGCTCAGGAGTGAGTTACATCTGCGGCATCTCCCGACAGGGAAGGATATTCTTGTCGCGAGCGTTGACGAACCGCTCTGGCGCTTTTTGCCGAAGTGGATTTCGGATACGGAGCTTGAATACACGTTGCCAAGCGGTGCAAAGAAGACGTTCGTGATTCCTTAAATCACATTTCCTCACCCGTGTATTTTCCAAGGGCGGCGAGGGAGTTCATGCGGGCGCGGTGGAGGAATACTTTCTGCGCTTCGGCGATATTCTCTGCTTTGCCATTCCACGTTTTGAGCGCGGAATCCTGGAGCGCGCGGCCGTAGGAGAAGGTTAATTTCCACGGATGGGCCCCAAGCGCGTTCATTGCATTCAGGTTGGAAGTTGCTTCCACTTCGCTCTGCCCGCCGGAGAGGAACGCAATGCCAGGGACTTGGCTGGGTACGACTTTGGCGAAGAGGCGGAGCGTCGCCTCGGCGATTTGTTCAGGCGATGCTTTGATGTCGCTTTCGGAGCCGGGAACTATCATGTTGGGCTTTAAGATCATTCCCTCGAGCGCGACGCCCGCCGCGGCCAGTTCTTCAAAGACCGCGCGCAAGACCTTTTCGCTCACTTCCTCGCAGCGCGCCTGCGAATGCGCGCCGTCCATCAAAACTTCCGGCTCGACGATAGGCACGATGCCGGCTTCCTGGCAGGCGCGCGCGTAGCCCGCGAGATCTTTCGCATTTTGCCGGATGTTGGCGTCGCTCGGAAGCGAACTTGCCCCGTTAGAGGCCGCAGGCTCTCTCATGGGGTCGCTGATGGTGTAAACCGCCCGCCATTTCGCAAATGCCGCACCCATTTTCGCGTATTCCGTAAGGCGTGGCGGAAGTCCTTCAAGGCCCTTCGTCACTTTTTCTTCAGGCGATCCGCCAGTTGGCGGATCCATCGCCATCGTGCCTTCGTCGACTTTAATGCCGGGGAGGACGCCCTCGCGCTCGAGGAGCGCGACGAATGCCTCGCCGCTCGATGTTTGTTGCCGGAAGGTCTCGTCGTACATGATGACGCCGGAGATGTACTGGCCGATCCCCGGCGCGGTAAAGAGCATCTCGCGATACGCGCGACGATTATCTTCTGTCGAAGGGAGATTTATCTTCGCAAAGCGTTTTTCAATGGTTCCCGTGCTTTCATCTGCGGCAAGAATGCCTTTGCCGTCCGCGACTATTCTGTCAGCGACTTGTTTTAGTTTCTTGACATCCATACAAGCATTATCGCATATGGTGGTGTGTTGTCAGGTAACGCACAGTGCCTGATTGTCCGCGGATGACCAGTGAATTCGTAACGATAGTCTTTTCTAAAAAGCGCACGCCGTGGAGAAGCGGGCCATCAATGACGCCAGTTGCAGTGAAGGTCAGCATTCTGCCTTTGGCGAGGTCGTTCGCCGAGTAGATTTTTTTCGTGGTGAGACCCGCTTTTTTGACCAGTTCTGCGTGGTGCTCGTTTTTTGGCTTGAAGCGGCAGAGCATCTCGCCTCCGAGAATTTTTATCGCGACTCCCGCGAGCACCGCTTCCGCCGAACCGCCTATGCCCATGAGAATATCAATGCCGCTCTCCGGCATGCAGGGAGCGACGCCGGCGGCGACGTCGCCATCGGTGATGAGGCGGACGCGCGCGCCAGCTTTCCGAATGTCATGAATGAGCGTGTGATGCCTCTCGCGATCAAGCACGACGACGGTCATCTCGGACGTCTTTTTGCCGAGCGCGTGTGCGGCACGTCGTATATTTGTCGCGACGGATGCGTCGAGGTCAATTACTTTTTTGGCGACCGGCCCGACGGCAATTTTTTCCATGTACGTATCCGGTGCAGATAAGAGTGAGCCCCGCGGGCCCGACGCGATAACACTCAAGGCATTGTAGCGGCCGTGCGCAACACTATCGGTGCACTCCAAAGGATCGACGGCAATATCCATTATCGGTGCTTTGCCTGTACCAATTTTTTCTCCCGTGTAGAGCTCGGGAGCCTCATCTTTTTGTCCCTCGCCGATAACGACGGTGCCGGAGAAATCGATCTGATTAAACCGGTCGCGCATTTCATCGACTGCCGCACCGTCAGCTTTTTTTGCCTCACCGTTGCCGATCCGAAATACCTCCGGCGGGGTCAAATGTTCGTTG
>JBBTXY010000008.1:0-57036 GCA_038062075.1 Patescibacteria group bacterium | reverse complement strand
CACCACAAAAATAACGAAGCCAAAGCATGTCTTTGGCTTCGTTATTTTTGTGGACCAGCGGGGGATCGAACCCCGGACCTCCTCATTGCAAATGAGGCATTCTACCACTGAACTACTGGCCCCTTTGAAACATCCTATTCTAGCTTATCCCTTGCGTTTTATGAAGAGCAGGCTATACTGGCGGCGAATGTAAGTTTTCCATGCTTTGAGGGAGGTAGCCGCAAGGTAAACCGGCAAAGATAGGAAAGGTTGGTTTACATTTAATACTAGAAGAAACAGACGAATACATGGCGAAGAAACTCTATGTCGGCGGTCTTCCGTACTCAACGACGGACGACGAGCTGAAGGAAGCCTTTGCGCAAGCCGGAGCAGTCACGTCGGCCGTTGTCATCATGGACAAGATGAGCGGTCGTTCGAAGGGCTTCGGTTTCGTTGAATTCGGAAGTGATGATGACGCCCAGAAGGCCATTGACCTGTGGAATGGCAAGGACTTCGGCGGCCGCACGCTTACCGTCAACGAAGCGCGCCCTATGGAAGAGCGCCCTCGCCGCGATAATCGCGGCGGAGGTGGCGACTGGGGAGGAGGCGGACGACGCAACAATTGGTAACCCTGATTGTATGCTGCAAAAATCCCGCGAAAGCGGGATTTTTGCGTATGGGGCGCACACTCCTTTATCCACATATGTTCACGCGATCGGGCGCGTACACGCACGTGAGGGGATATAATGCGCAGTAATGATGTTGCTTAAGAATGCAATCGGCTGGGGGGTCATTATCTACGCGGTCATGTATCTCGTCTGGTCGGGCTTGGTCATCTATGGGCTCTCGCTCGGCATTCTCTCGCTTGTAATCCGCCTTGGCGTTCTCGTCCTTATCACGACGATCGCAGCGCGCTCGCTCCGGATGGACACGTGGAAAGACCTACTTCCGTATACCTTCGCGTGGGCTGTTGTCGCCGCGCTTTCTGACGCGTTCTTTCTCGTGCCATTCTCCGGTTGGGGCCTCTACGCTTCGTGGAGCGTGTGGGTCGGGTATGCGCTTGTCGTTATCGTGCCGCTCTTTACCTCGTTGCGTCGAAAAGCAGCCGCGATGAATCCGCGTCTTGTGTAAGGGTATGGGCGAAGGCGCGCGGGCGCTACAGTCCCATCGCTTTTTGCTCCGCCTCGCCCTTTCTGCGGGAAACATTTTCGCGTGGCTTGTCGTGTTTCGCGTGTTGCACGTCGGGAGCGGTAACCTCGAGCTTGCGTTGTTCGGTGTTGGTGCTTTGTATGCGCTTTCGCAAGGGGTCATGTTCGTACTTACACCTCTTGCAGGGGCCGTGCTGCGCCAGGGGCTCCGTCGCGCGCTTGTCTACGGCACGCTTGCGTCCGTATTCGCATTTCTCTCGATTGCGGTCCTCTTTGCGCCACAGGCGACGCTCACCCGCGAGTTCGTCTTTTCGATGGTCGCGGGATTCGTCGTTTTGGGCGGGATACACCGCGCGCTCTACTGGGTACCGTATGCCACTGTCCTCGAGCGCGAAGGGACTTCTCGCGCTTCGTTCGTGCGTGAGGCGGCGATCGCGCTCATGCCGCTCTGTGGCGGACTTGCACTTGTTGTACCTGGCGGGGCAGCGGCGTTGTTCGTCATTGTTGTCATCACAATCCTCCTCTCTCTTTTCCCGCTTACGTTCGTGCGGGAAGGGTATGAACGGTTCGTGTGGAGTTTTGGGGAAACGTTCGCGGCGCTCTTCGCTCGTGCCAACCGCGGGCTTCTCTTCACATCCTTCCTCGATGGCGTGCAAGGGGTCACCTTGCTCCTTTTCTGGCCGCTTGCCGTCTTTTTTATCGTGGGACAATCATATGTGCTTCTTGGAACCATCCTTTCGGCGACCTTGCTCATCACCTTCCTTGCGCGGCGCGTGATACGGCGTGTGCTCACCGCACTCGGTCTTGAACGCTCCGTTCTCACGCTCGCGATTGTCGTATTCTCAAGCTGGGTTCTGCGACTCGTCGCGGGGACGCCGCTGCAGGTCTTTATTGCGGACGTGTATTATCATGGCGGCATTCCTGCGCGTCGCTTCGGCATTGACGCGCGGGCTTTCGAACAGACGGCAGACGCGGGGCATTTCGTCGATGAGTATACAGCGCTTAAGGAAATGGGCATGGCGCTCGGAAGGATTACCGCATGCGCTCTCTTTGCCGTGCTGCTTCTTTTCGGGAGCGCGCCGGTCGCGTTCGGAGTCTGTATTCTCGCGGCGGGTATTGCCGCCGCAGCATCAGTTCTTATTTCGCACAGAATGGCGAAATCCGTATACTGACGTGAATGGCGCGTGTTTTGGGAGAGAAATTCTTCATGCGCTCGGCGGATCGGGTCGCACCTGACCTTCTGGGGAAGATCCTCGTGCGGCAGCGCGGTGGGGAAACGAAGCGCTACCGAATAATCGAGACGGAAGCCTATGAGGGCCCTTTGGATAAAGCGAGCCACGCCTCGCGCGGCCGCACCGCCCGTACCGAGGTCATGTTTGGACCGCCGGGCAGGTGGTATGTCTATTTCATCTATGGCATGTACGAGATGCTCAATATCGTGACGGGGCCCAAGGACCACCCAGGTGCGGTTCTCATCCGTGCGGTGAAAATTGATCACACGCTCGTTGACGGGCCGGGAAAGCTGACGAAAGAGCTTCGCATCACGCGTGCCTTGAATGCGAAAAAGGCCGTGCCTGAGAATGGTGTATGGATCGAAGATGCAAAACCAGTTGTGGAGAAGGGGATCGAGCGCACGCCGCGCATCGGCGTTGCCTATGCAGAGGAATGGGCTAAAAAGCCCTGGCGGTTTGTGTTGAAATACTAAAAAGGAAGGAGACGCCACAGACGTCTCCTGTGATTGCGCCTGAGCGCAATCGTAATCTACTTGTTATCGCGAGCCTTTTGAATGGCTTCAGCGGCCTTGCGTCGGGAATCGCGGCCCCAACCTCGTGGCAAGATACGATCGGCCAGCGGGTCTTTCGCGATGACCTTCAGTCTCTTGCCACGGACGTTCTTTTCCTCTATTGGGCACCCATACGTGCATTGGATGCCAGCGTTGAAGTGAACCGTTGCTTGGGTTGGAGTAACCGAAACAACTTTCAGCATTCTGCTCTCCTTTTGGTTTTGGTTAACCTGCTGAGCAGGTGACTGTAGTGTATGCAAATATTTCGAGAATGCAACTTTATGAGAGCAGTTTTTCCACAACCTTCTTAACGACTGCTCCGTCTGCATTGCCGTCGAGAGCTTTCATTGTTGCGCCCATAATCTGGCCCATTTTGGTTTTATCTGCACCCATCTCGGCGATTTTCTCTTTCGCGATCTTCTCAACTTCTGCTTCAGAAGCCATCTGCGGGAGATAGGATTCGATGATGGCGAGTTCTTTTGCTTCTTTTTCGGCAAGTTCCGGGCGGTTTCCTTTGGTGAATTGTTCGATTGAATCCTTGCGCTGCTTCGCCAATCTCTTCAAGACAGTCTGCGCCATCTCATTATCAACTTCATCTGTCGGTTTCTTACCTTTGGCGACGAGTTCGTTCGTGAATGCCGCCATCGCGCCGCGCAGGGTCTGTACGCGCAGGTCGTCTTTCGCCTTCATCGCCTCCTTCATGTCATCTTTGACCTTTAGGGTGAGCATCGTTTCAGTCTAACACACAGAGATTAAGAGTTGTATAAAGAAGAGAGCTCAGATCCCGGGGGAAGGATCTGAGCTCCAGGACACGGGAGGGGGTCCCGTGCTTGCCGGCTTGGCATGGGGGATGGGTAGTTCCCAGACCAACCTCGGCGAAGAACAATTCCGCAACACTTTACAAAATCCTGATTTCCTGTCAAGCGGTTTGCAAGTTACAATGTGCACAATGGTCCCGTTAGAAGTCGCGGACGCACGGGGGCAGGTTTAGGTTATGCAAATCGGGCTTATCAATACTAACAAGGTAGGGGGCAGCACTTTGTTGTCCGCGTCCTACTTCTAACGGGATGGAATGGCTCATCGTCATACTGCTTATCGCCAATCTCGCGCTTCTCGCGTTCCTTTTCTGGCGCAGCCAGAGGCCGGCGCAGGATTCTCAAAGCCTTGTCTTGTTGCAGAATCAGTTACAGGACCTCTCCCGCGCCATGGAGCACAAGCTCGGCGAAGGCACGAGACAGATGTTCGAAGGCATGCGCACGCAATCCGATCAGGCGCACAAATTGATGACGACAATCAGCAAACAGATGTCGGACCAGTTGATGGAGGTCGTGAAAGGCGTCTCGGAGACGAAAGAGTCAACGAAGCAGGTCTTCACGATCGCAGAGCAACTGCAGAACCTCGAGAAGGTCCTGAAGCACCAGAAGCAACGAGGGAATCTCGGCGAGGCGTCGCTCGAGCTCATTCTCTCGAATATTCTCCCGCCCGGTTCATACACGATGCAGTACGAATTCCCCGGCGGGGAGACCGTTGATGCCATCATCACGACAAAGGAGGGAATCATCCCGATCGACGCTAAATTCTCACTCGACAATTACCAGCGGCTCGTGAACGCGATAAACGACCGCCAGCGCGAGGAATTGGAGAAGCAGTTCAAGAACGATCTCAAGATGCGCATCGACGAGTGCGCGAAGTATGTGCGTCCCAAGGACGGCACGTTGCCGTTCGCCTTTATGTATATCCCAGCCGAGGCTATCTACTACGATCTTCTCATCAATGAAGTCGGCTCGGTGAAAGTAAATACGCGCAATCTGATTGATTACGCCTACAACGAAAAGAAAGTCATCATCGTCTCGCCGACGACCTTCGCCGCCTACCTTCAATCGGTTTTGTACGGCTTCAAGGCATTCAAGATCGAAGAAACGGCTAAGGACATCGCGAAGAACGTTGAGAATCTCTCACGCCACCTGAAGGCGTATGAGGACTACTATCGCAAAGTCGGCACCGCGCTCTCAACGACGGTAAACCACTACAATGCTGGCTCGAAAGAATTAGGGAAGATCGACAAGGATGTGTTGCGGATAACAGGAGATTCAGCGGGGCTGGATGTCGCGCTCATCGATAAGCCTTCGAGCGAAGAGTAAACTCTCCTCGCCGAGGGTATGGAAAAAGAAAACCGGCCCTGTGAGAGAGCCGGTTGAAGATAATCCGAATGGCTGTAACATCAGATCGCCATCTCAGTAGCATTTGCCACGATAGTACTGCACCAACTTGCTTACAGTGGTTTGATCGTTCGCGCAGTTAATTTGCGCGGTGAACCAAACATATTTCGACGGGTTCCACCAACGATTGTCAATGTGGCTCACTCTGATTTGTTCGGGTGGTTCGCAGTTCCATGCTTTGGCCTGCGCGGCGATCTTGGCAGAGCCTTCGTGCTGGCAACGAACTGTGAGCTCCTCGTTCGTCAGCGCACATGCGTACGTTGGGGCAAGAAGGAGCACAAGAGTGACAAGCAACTTCATGGTAAATCCTCCACTGTAGCCGGGCCTCGAAGCGGGGCGCGGCAGTCAAAGGAGAATTGCGGGACTGACATGAATTATGCAATGATTAGCATATATATGCAAATATTCATTTGCGTAAAGGCTGCGGATGTCATATACTCTTCCAACTTATGGCAAAGATCGCGATCATCGAGACCGGCTCGAAGCAGTACCTCGTCAAGGACGGGGACGTTATTTATGTTGAAACTTTGAAGGGGACAAAGGGAAAAGGCGACAAGGTCAACTTTGATAAAGTGCTTTTGACCGACGACGGTAAGGAGACGAAAGTCGGTACTCCACATGTTGCCGGCGCCAAAGTGTCAGGGGAAATCCTCGAAGAAGGCCGCGAAGCGAAAGTGACCGTCATCCGCTACCGCCAAAAGAGCCGCTATTTCAAGAAGAAAGGCCATCGCCAGCCGTATACGAAAGTGAGAATCACCGCCATCTAGGGCGGTTTTAGATTTGGTCCGAGGCGGCGGCACAGAGTGCACGCAAACCGCCTCGGAACCCCGGCTAGACCTGAACGTGGAACCCATGGCCTTAGCCTATTCAAATCTAGCGGGCAATACCGGTTTGTAGCCGGACGCACCTAAACTCTATCCCGTTATTTTCGATTATCAAGCGCGCTCTTTAGAGTGTCCGGGTCCGCGTATTCAAGTTCGCTCCCAGTCGAGAGACCGCGGCCGAGGGTAGAGATTTTGATATCGGGAGTTACGATCTCCCGACATTCGTGAGATATGCGGATAGCGGTCGAGTCGCCTTCGGGGTTTGCCGGGAAGGCGAGAATGATTTCCTTAAGCCCGGCTTTCGCACGTTTCGGAATAGAAGTGAGAAGTTCCTTGATGCGCAGGCCGTTGGTTCGCTCCGAAGAAAGGAGCAACAGGCCGCCGAGGACGAAGTAGCGGCCGCGGTAGGTGTGGGAGCGCTCCAAGGCAGAGAGATCGGCGTCGGATGCGACGATTGCAAGAAGCGAAATGTCGCGTTCTTTGTTTGCGCAGATATTGCAGAGTCCTTTCTCACCTGAAGAGAAACGCATGCATTCGGGGCACTGGTGCACCGAACTTCCGAGCTCGCGTATGGATTCCGTGAGCTCCCGTCGAGTAGTAGATGACGAGCGTAGAAGGAACTGCACGAAGCGTTGTGCCTGCCTGGGGCCGATGCCGGGGAATTTTTCGAAGAGAGCGCTTAGGCGCTCGATCGGATCTCTCGGCATACTAGAACGGCTGTCCTTCTTCTCCAGCAACTGCCGCCTCCGGCGTGAAGTCGCCGAAATCGGCTTTCTCGATGGAGCGGAACGTCGTTTTCTCCTCGTCGAAGAGGAGGTCAATTTTACCAATAGGACCATTGCGGTGTTTTTCGATGAGGATTTCCGCCACATTCGTCTTCTCCGCTTCACGGTCCATTTTGTCCTCGCGATGGATGAACATGACGACGTCGGCATCTTGCTCGATGCTGTTATGAACAAGCATGTCTCCTGCGACGAAGTTATGAGTCCCCGGCACGCTGATATCAAATACTTCTTCGACTGCGAGTGGTTCGATCGATGCCACTTCATCCCAGTAAATGTCCGATTCGGCGAGATGCACTAACGTCTCGCTGCCGATCGCTTTTGCAACTTGCGCAAGACGCGTTCGGGAGACGCCTGTTGCCATAAGTGCGCTGCCGTTGTACGAGACATCTAGAGACTTCGCGACACCACGCCAACTCATACCACCACGTTCTTTTTCCCTGCTCACCAACTGCCAGACCTCTTGAGGAATGGTGTCGGTGTTCGGGAGCGGCGCTATCGCGCGAAGCGCCTCTTGAAGCTTCGGCACGATCGCGCCACGTCCGCCGTAGGAACCCACGAGCTCGAGAAAGCGCAATTGGACCGGCGCGCTCTGAATGAGCACATGGTAGTTCGCGCGATGTACGCCTTGTGCGACAGAGCGCACGGTGCTCCAGATGCCGAGGCGTAGGAGAAGATGCTGGACGTCATCGGCGAGTCCACGGCTGGACGTCGCGTAGTAAATGGCTGCCGCAGGTTTTCGTCCCGGAAGTTTTTTCCACGAAATGTTACCATCGGTCGCCCACAGGTGGTGAAGAAAGAGTTGAATGGATCTCGAGTCAGTAGCAAAAACTGATTGGGGCACTCGTTTTTCATATGAGCGCACTGGCGCGATGTTAAGTCGCGAAAACCAATCTGTGATGGGGTGATGTTTGCCATGTGTCAGGCGATACGGGGACGGAAGATAGCTATGCCACCAATTCTTTTGCCGGATTCGCCGTGGCGCGATACCGAAGAGCGCGCCCGCCGCCGTTTCTACCGCTTCGATATTCTTTTCATCGGCGCTCGTGTAATGAATGGGCTGGCGCGGCAGAACGCACCCGTCACCGAGAAGATGCGCGAGCAGAACGAGTTCATTGACGGAAAGCTGGCTCGGCGCTTCCTGCGCCGTAAGGAACCGCGGCAGTGCGATCCGATCGCCCTCCTGAAGCGCATCAAGGCGCTGCCACCCCTCGAAGGTAAGGAATTGATGATTCCCGGATGCCTTGATCGTGCGGCCGCTTCTGGTTGTGAGTGAAAAGACCTGTTTTTCCCCACTCGAGAAAACAGCGGAGGCAAGCATGGGACGAAGGCGATACGACGCATCCATGGAAACGAGCGGAACATTCGTCTTTCCGACCAATGCCTTAATTGGTATACGTTCGCCGGTATCCGCCCTCTGGATCAGAGTATCTCCGGTAAGACAGCCCGAATCGCGTAGATCGGAGAGGCGCGGACGGCCGCGGCGGGTCTCGATCGCGCGCGAGAGCTGCGAGAGCGCGAGGACGGGAACGCGCAGCTCGCGCGCCATGCCTTTCAAGGAACGCGAGATCTCTGTCACTTGCTGCACGACGGAGACGTTCGAGCCAGCAGTTGGGGGTACGATGAGCTGGAGGTAATCGACGATGACGAGTCCGAGACCTTTTTCCATTTTCAGTCGGCGGGCGACGGAGCGCATGCCTAAGACGGTGTTACTTGCTTTGTCGTCGATGAAAATTGGCGCTTCGGAGAGTTCGGCGATACCAGCTTGCAAGCGTTCATATTCATCATCTCTCGATATCTTCCCAGTACGCAGTCGCCACGCATTGACGCCGGCTTGCGCGGCAAGCATACGATCCACAAGTTGTTGCGAGCTCATTTCGAGGCTGAAGATACCGACAGCCGTTTGGTGTTTGGTAGCCGTTTGCCGCGCGATATCGAGGGCGAGTGCTGTCTTTCCCATCGAAGGACGCGCGGCAAGGATGACGAGGTCCGATTCTTGTAATCCAGAGAGCATATTGTCGAGCGCAGGGAAGCCGGTGGGGATGCCGCGCAAGGAACCAGTATGTTTTTGGAGGTTCTCCAAGCGTTCCCACGCCTCGTGGAGTTCTTCCTTGATGGCGGTGAAGTTACGCAGCATGGGAGCATTCGAGACCGCGAAAACGGCCTGCTGCGCCTCGTCGAGGATTTGTTCTATTTCGCGGTCTTCCTGGAAGCCGAGTTCGCCGATTTTTGCGGCGGCGTCGATCAGGGAGCGCAGCAAGTATTTCGTTTGCACCGTCTGTGCGTAGTGTCGCGCCGAGCCGGGGGAGGCCGCCGCTTCCACCAATTCCGTGAGGTAGCTTCGCCCGCCGATCTCTTCAAGCTGTTTCCGCTCCGTGAGTTTCCCTGCGACCGTCACAATGTCGATAGGCTCGCCTTTCCCGTAGAGGCTCAGCATAGCGTCGTAGATAGCGCGGTGTTTCCCTGCATAGAACGAATCGACATGCACGACATCGGCAACTTCGTAGATGGCACTTTGATTTATCATGAGGGCGCCGAGGAGCGCGCGCTCCGTGTCAATATCTTGCGGGGGCACGCGGGAGGAGGAGGCCATGAAGCGATTCTATCACAGAGGCGTTTCGGAAGGCCGAGCCGCAGAGCCCTCGCATCTGTGACTTATCTGTGATATGACTGTTGATAAGGGAAAGTATTGACCCCGTTAGAAGTCTGTGGCAGGGTATTAATGTTCTGTGAATCAAGGTATTACGTTACGTATCGTATTTGATAAGACCACGAAATATTTACCTCCAAAGGTAAATATTTTCACCAAGGACTTCTAACGGGGTTGACAGTCTGGGGGGTAATTGATATAAGGTACATCATACGAATTGAGTAGAGTCAATTATTTGCACTACCATGCAATCATTCCAAGCCAAGTCAGTCACCAAAGATCTCCTCGTCGGACTCCCGGAGCGCGTTCGCAAAGTGCTTTCCGACCGTTTCGGTCTCTTCTCCGAGGGGAAGGGGCGCACGCTCGAGGCTATTGGGAAGGAATATGGCATCACCCGCGAGCGCATCCGCCAGATAGAGAGCGGCGGCCTTGCGAGCATCCGTGATTCGGAGAGCTACGCCGCGCATGCGCGGACGCTCGAGGAGCTTAAGAAAGCGATCGCGGAATTGGGCGCCGTCCTTGCGGAACACACCATTTTGACGCTTATCCCGAAGAGTGAGGCGGAGCGCAATCACGTGCTCTTCATCCTCACGGTAGGGGCTCATTTTATCGACAAGCGCGAGACTCCGGATTTTCACCGTCGGTGGTACGTGGATGCGACGCTCGCCGAAGCGGTGGAGCAGGCGCTTTCCGAACTCTATGAATCGATCGAACCGACCGCGCTTCTTCCGGAAGACGAGTTCCTCGAAGAGTTCGCACGCTACTTGAAGGTGGCGGGTGTGAAGCTTCGAGAAGAGGAGGTGCTCTTGCGTTGGCTCGCGCTCTCGAAGCGCCTCGGCAAGAACCCTTTGGGCGAGTGGGGGCGGATGGAGTCGCCCCATGTGCGCATCAAGAACACCCGCGATTTCGCGTATCTTACCTTGAAGCGTCACGGTTCGCCCATGCACTTCACCGAAGTCGCGAAGGGCATCCACGACCTCTTCAAACGCGAGGCGCACCCGGCGACAACCCACAACGAACTCATCAAGGACAGCCGTTTCGTCCTCGTCGGCCGCGGCCTCTACGCCTTGAAGGAATGGGGCTATGCGCCCGGCGTCGTGCGCGAGGTCATCCGCAACATCATCGAACGCGACGGGGCTCTCACGCGCGAGGAGATCATCGAGCGCGTGAAGCGCGAGCGATATGTCAAAGACGCGACCATCGTCGTTAATCTCCAGCACTCTGAATTTAAGCGGCGGGAGGACGGGAAGTACGCGATTGGGAGGTAATACAGCGCAGGTTTCGCTCCGGCGCACCATATGCGGTGCACGGATATTTTTCTACTGAAAAATTCCTCGAGCTCGCCCCGTCGGGCTCGCTAGGCACCGCATATGGTGCGCCTTCACGAGCGCTGTTGTTAATCGCCTTCGTATCGCTGGAGAAAAATTGATATACTTAAGGAATGGCCGAAGAGGCAAAAGGGAAATCCGCTATTGACGCAGCGTTCGAATCGGTCGCGGGCGGCATTGAGACCTTGATCTCACCCCACCACGGCGGGAAGTACGAGAAATCGCTCCTGGGGAAGATCGGAGGGTTGATGAATCTCGAGGAATGGGTGGATTACGTTGGAGATTGGGGTATTTCGCGTGCACTTTTTATTACTGGTTTGTTTATCCCACTCTTTATCGGCGCGTATATACTCTTTCCGTCCTTCATCACGCTAACTTGGGCGTGGTTGTTGTTGTTCTCGCCCATTATCGGCGTTGTCGGGTTTATCCTCGGATTTTCGGCAGCGTGGATGTGGTACGTACGGTCAAATTATATTTTCCGCCGGACAAACCCCGTTCTTCTTGAAGTGAAGATGCCCATGGAAGTCACGAAATCCCCTCGAGCCATGGAGCAAGTTTTGACGGGTTTTTGGATCCGCGCGAGCGAGACGACCTTTATTGATCGCGTGTGGCACGGTGGTTGCCGCCCCTACTTTTCGTTGGAGATAGCGTCTTTTGGCGGTGAGATCCATTTTTACATCTGGACAAGAAAAGCTTTCAAGAACATGGTGGAAGCAAGCATGTATGCCCAGTATCCGGAGGTTGAGCTCGTGGAGGTTGAGGATTATGCGATGCGTTTCCAGTATGACCCGAAGAAATACGAGGGGTTCGGTACCGATTACATTTTTGTAGCTAATCACATTAAAGATGAAAGCAGCCCCCGTCTTAACGCGTATAGCATCCGTACGTATATCGACTTCGAGCTTGATAAAGACCCGAAGGAAGAATTCAAAGTGGAGCCTTTTGCGCAGGTTCTGGAGACTTTAGGTGCTTTGAACCACGATGAGCAGGCGTGGGTGCAGATCGTCTTTCGTTCTCACTTGGTGAGTGACTGGAAGAAAATCGTCGAGGAAGAGGTCGAGATGATCCGTAAAAAAGCGGCTGAAATGCCCAATGGTGGGGAGGAGATCAAGTACGGATTCCCCCATCCGACGGAGCAGCAGCGCGCGCAGATGGCCGCCATGGCGCGGCATTTGGGGAAACTTCCGTTCGAATTCTGCGGCCGTGGCATCTACATCGCGCCGCGCAGGAAGATGCGCAGCTCCGAATATACGGCGATACGCTGGCTCTATCGGCCATTTGCGAACCCGAACTACATGGTCATGCTTCGTCCGCGTCGCGGCCACAACGTGTGGGATTACGAGTGGCAAGATTGGAACGGCATCCGGTGGGAAATCGAAATGCGCCGGTATTTCGACCGGTATCGCCGACGCCAAGTATTCCATGATCCCTGGAAAACGCCATACAACATCACGAGTGTCGAGACCTTGGCGACCATCTGGCATCCGCCATCGAGGACGATCCAAGTGCCAGGCCTCCAGCGCATTCCTTCGGCGAAGGCGCCGCCGCCGCCGAATCTCCCGGTGTAATACCTTCCATGCAAAAATTCTTTGACGCGCTCATTCAGCAGCTCCGTACGCTCGTGTCGTTTGCGGGGAGGATGGAAGAGGCGATCACCGTGCGCTGGCAGGAGGGGGCAAATCGTCGTTCGCTCTTTCTTATCATCGCCATCGGTACAGCCGCACTTCTCATATATGTGTCCGTTGTCGCGCCGCCACGAGGGTTTCCGGTGGGGCAGCTGATCACCGTTCCCGAGGGCGCGACGGCAGAAGAAGTGGGCATGCTTCTTGAAGAGCAAAAGGTCGTTCGAAGCGGTTTCGCGCTCCGCCTTGCGGTCATGATGCTCGGCGCGGAGCGCGGCGTGCGCGCGGGCGATTATCTCTTTAAGGAGCCTAAGGATTTCTTCTCTGTTGCGCGTGCCATCACGACCGGTGCGTTCGGTCTCGAACCCATCCGCATCCGCGTCACCGAAGGGATGACGACGAAAGAGATGGCGAAATTATTCGGCGCACAGCTCCAGCGTTTTGACGAAGAGAAATTTCTCACGGAAGCACAGCCGCAAGAAGGGTATCTGTTCCCGGATACCTATTTCTTCCTTCCCAATGCGACCGAAGAAGTCGTTCTGAAAGCACTGCGGCAGAACTTCGATACGCACATCGCCTCCCTTGCGGGAGAGATCGCCGACTTTGGGAAGCCCCTTTCGGAAGTCGTCATCATGGCATCCATTCTCGAGAAAGAAGCCCATACGGCGCAAGATCGGCGCATGATCGCGGGAGTCCTCTGGCGGCGCATCAAGATAGGTATGGCCCTCCAGGTTGATGCGGCATTCCTCTACTCCATCGGGCGCTCAACGTTCAGCCTTACGAATGCCGACCTCAAAAACGAAGATGACCCCTATAATACCTACGCCAACAAAGGCCTGCCGCCGGGGCCCATCGGCTCGCCATCGCTTTCATCCCTGCGTGCTGCCGTGGCGCCCATCGACGAAGGGTATCTTTTCTATCTCGCCGATAAGAACCACGTGACCCACTATTCGAAGACATACGAGGAGCATTTGAGGAAGAAGAAGTTGTATTTAGGAACCTAAGTTAAAAGGCAAAAGTTCAAGGGTAAAAGTTAAGGTTAAAGGTCAAAAGTCACTTGTTACTTTTAACTTGTACTTTTAACCTTTACCCTTTACCTTTTACCTTGTGAGCAAAGTATTTGTCGGTCTCTCCGGCGGCGTCGATAGCGCTGTTTCGGCCGCGCTTTTGAAAGAACAGGGCTACGATGTTGTGGGCGCGTTCATTAAGATATGGCGGCCGGAGTTCATCGAGTGTCCGTGGCAGAAAGACAGGCTTGACGCGATGCGGGTGTGCGCCGCGCTCTGGATTCCCTTTAAGGAAATCGATCTTTCCGAGGAGTATAAAAAGTCGGTCATTGATGACATGGTCGCGAACTATGCGCGGGGCGTGACGCCGAATCCGGATGTTCTCTGCAACCGGCACATTAAGTTCGGTGCGTTCAAGAAGTGGGCATTTGCAGAAGGCGCCGATATAATTGCGACAGGTCATTATGTTAAAATTATGACGATATCGGGAGATCGTAACTCCCGATATCGGGAGTTACGATCTCCCGGACACCATCGACTTCTCCGCGGTAAGGATCTCAACAAGGACCAAAGTTATTTCCTCTGGCAGCTCACCGAAGACGACCTCTCCAAAACACTCTTTCCGGTCGGCGGCTATACGAAGCCGGAGGTGCGTGCACTCGCGGAACAATTCAGGCTTCCCGTCGCAAAAAAGCGCGATAGTCAGGGGCTTTGTTTCGTCGGGGACGTCTCATTGCGCGACTTTTTAGCGCACTATCTGCCGCTTGAAAAAGGAGCGGTACTCAATGAAGAGGGGAAGACTATCGGCGAACATGACGGCGCAGCGCTCTATACCGTGGGCGAGCGGCACGGATTTCGCATTTCCGCGACGACCACGCACGAAGAGCCATCGTATGTCATTGGGATCGACACAAAGCGCAACACGATAACCGTTTCAAAAAACAGGGCGCGAGCGCTGCGCACATCGGTGACTCTTACCGACACGAATTGGATCGAGAAGCCGTACGAAGGCGAGCCGCTTCTCGCACAGGCACGATACCGCGAGACGCCTGTCGCCTGTACGGTTTCCGGCGATCAGGTGCGGTTCAGAGAACCGCATCTCGCTCCGCCGGGGCAGTCGTTGGTTCTCTATGATGGCGATGCGCTCGTCGGCGGGGGCGTTATTGTGCCGTAGACGTTGTAAACCGGCGCCTGTTTCTGGCTCCTCGGCTCGGAGATGCGAAAGCTGCGCTTTCGCATCTCGCTCTATGTCGCCAGTAAACACTGTGGAAAAAGTGCGCTGGAGAGACCAGCAACACGTATACTGAAGCATTGTGCATCCGGTTTTGATAACAAAAGCCGATGGCGAAAGGGAGCCATTCGACCCACATAAACTCGACCTTTCACTCTCGCGTGCGGGCGCGGCGCCTGCGTCGCGCGCCGACATCATCGCGCGCATCGAGCGCGAGCTTCGCGAGGGCATGCGCACGGAAGACATCTACGCGCATGCATTCGAGCTTCTGCGCGAAGAGGGGACCCCCGCGGTCGCGGCGCGCTATTCGGTAAAACGCGCGGTCTTCGCGCTCGGCCCCTCTGGTTTTCCGTTTGAGCAATTCCTGGCGGAAATCCTGCGCGCGCACGGGTGGAAAACGCGCACGGGAGTCGCGATGACGGGCCGCTGCGCGCCGCACGAAGTTGACGTGCTTGCGGAGAAAAACGGCCGGCGCGCCGGTATCGAAGCGAAATTCCACAACGAAGCCGGCGGGAAAACCGACGTGAAAGATGCGCTCTACGTGAAGGCGCGTTTCGAAGACCTCGCGCGCGCGCCGGAGCAGTCCTCACGCGTTTCCGAAGGCTGGCTTGTGACAAACACACGCTTTACCCGGAACGCCATCCGTTATGCGCAGTGTTCAGGATTGACGTTCCTTGGCTGGGATTACCCGCACAATCGCGGGCTTCTCACAATGATCGAAGAAGCCCGTGTACATCCCTTGACTGCGCTCACGATGCTGACGGAAGGCGAGAAACGCCGCCTCATGGACAATCACATCGTGCTCTGCCGTGACGTGCAAACCGCACATGTCCTCCAGGAGTATGGCGTGAAGCCGGCACGTATCCCGCAGGTCTTGGAGGAAGCACAGTACCTCTGCAGGCCCCTCACGAAAGTCGATGCGCAATTCACACCTCTATTGCATCATGCCTGAATCCCGTGGGGAGATAGCGTATACTGAAACATCATGCTCATCCCTGATCCGACGTTCGTGATGTTCGGCAAGCTCGTGCTTGCAGCCGTCCTCGGCATGCTTATCGGCACGGAACGCGCGGTCGTTGCGCGGCAATCGGCAGGCACACGCACGTTTGCACTCGTCTCCCTCGGCGCCTGCATGTTCACGCTCGTCGGGTGGTACGTCGATAATCAATTCCTCGGCTATGTCAATTTCGACCCGATGCGCATCGCCGCAGGCATCGTGATGGGTGTCGGCTTCATCGGGGGTGGCGTCATGTTCTTCCAAGGGAATGGCGTCCATGGCATCACGACGGCAGCGGGGCTGTGGGTCGCAGCATCGATTGGCGTCGTCGTTGGATTCGGGATGTATGCGCTCGCTGTTTTTGCGACCGCGCTCACCCTCGTCATCTTTTTCGGCATGTGGTACGTCGAACATCGTTTCAAAGAGTGGTATCACGATTCCGTTGAAGAGGAGTAAACCGGCTCTTTCGAGACCGCAGGGCGTTCACCCTGCGGCTCGAAAGACACCCTGCGCATAGCGCAGGGCGTTGCGCCGGTTTCTGGCTCCTCGGCTCGGAGATGCGAAAGCTGCGCTTTCGCATCTCGCTCGCTCTACGTCGCCAGTAAAACGCACAATGGTATACTCTCGTGATGGCGCAATTCACGAAGAAGTACAACCCTGATCGTTCTCCGGATTGGAACTACGGCGGGTCGAAATGGCGCCTTTCCCGGTCGAAAATAGATCTCTTCGTTGAATGTCCGCGCTGTTTCTATCTTGATAACAAGCTCGGGACAGGCCGTCCGCGTGGTCCCGCCTTCACGCTCAATGTCGCAGTGGACGCACTCCTCAAAAAGGAATTCGATATTCATCGCACGGAAGGCTCGAAACATCCCCTTATGGAGACGTATGGGATAGACGCGATCCCGTTCAACCATCCCGACATCGATACGTGGCGGGAGAATTTCAAAGGCCTCGAGCATCGTCATGAAAAGACGGGCCTCGTTGTCTCCGGCGCGGTCGACGACGTCTGGCAGGATAAGAACGGCAAGCTCATCGTCGTTGATTACAAGGCGACATCGAAGAATGGGACTATCGAGAGCCTCGCTGATTCCTCATGGGAGGATCAATACCGTCGGCAGATGGGCGTGTACCAGTGGCTGCTCGCGAAGAACGGGTTCGACGTCTCGCCGCGCGGCTATTTTGTCTATGCGAACGCGAGTGCGGACAAGGCCGCGTTCGACGGACATCTCGAATTCGAAGTGACCGTCGTACCGTGCGATGGGGAGACCGGCTGGATTGATCCGACACTCGATGCCATCAAGGCGTGCCTCGATGCGGACGCACTGCCGGAAGTCGGGGCCGCATGCGATTTCTGCGTCTACCGCGAGGCGGCAGGGAAGAAACTGCAAGCGTTCGCATCGAAGGCGAATAAAGGACAGGCATCTTTGGGATTATGAGCACTTCATTTTCTGACAAAGTCCGTGCCGTCGTCGCGCGCATTCCGAAAGGGGCGACGATGACGTATGCAGAAGTCGCGAAGAAAGCCGGGAGGGCAAAAGCGGCGCGTGCGGTAGGCACCGTTATGCGGACGAATTTCGATCCAAAGATCCCATGCCATCGCGTTTTACGCTCGGATGGTTCATTGGGAAGCTACAATCGCGGTGGCGAGAAGAAGAAGCGGGCGCTGCTTCGCGCCGAAGGCGCTTTATAGTGTGCAATATATCGGCTTTTTGTCAATAATCGGCAGTCGGTGGTAGAGTATCGCCGATGCGAGGGAAATCAGTTCTAGTGCCGCCTACTCCTGTGGGAAAGCCACAGGTTTTTACGCTGCACGGCCACAAACGGGCAGATGAGTTTACCTGGCTCCAGGAACCTTCAGAAGCGCGCGAGTATCTCAAAACAGAAAATTCGTATGCTGAAAAGGTTATGCGCCCCACGCTTCGCTTGCAGGCGAAGCTGTACAAGGAGATCCGTTCGCGCATCAAAGAAGACGACAAATCGGTGCCGATCAAGCGTGGTCCCTACCTCTATTACACGCGCATGAAGCGCGGGAAGGAGTATGCGATCCATTGCCGCATGAAAGGCGCGCGCGGCACAGAAGAAGTCATCCTTGACGAAAATAAGCTTGCGGAGGGTTTCGAATACTTCTCGCTCGGCGAGAGCGCTCTTTCGCCTGATCATGCGCTGCTTGCATACACGATCGATACGAAAGGGGATGAGGATCACACGCTCTTCATCAAAGATCTCTCAACTGGCGAATTGCGCGCCGACATCATTACCTCGGTCGGCGACGTCGAGTGGTCGGAGGATGGCTTGTATCTGTTCTATACGAAGGAAGAACACCCGCATCCGCCACGAAAGGTTTTTCGTCACACGCTTGGGGATAATCCGGCGAGTGACACACTGGTCTATGAGGAAAAAGACCCGCAATGGTATGTCTCCTTGGGGAAGAGCCGCAGCCGCGACTACATCTTTATTTACGCCGCGAACTATACGACGACGGAAGCGCGGTATCTCCCCGCGCGCGAACCCCTCGCGAAGCCCCGGCTCATCACGCCGCGCAAAAATAAAGTGCGCTACTACGTCGAGCATCACGAAGGATTCTTCTACATCACCACGAACGAGAAAGCAGTGAACTATAAAATTATGCGTACGCTGGTCGGGAAGCCGCAGCGCGCCCATTGGAAACCGTGGCTCCCGCACAAGATAGAGCGTGCAATAACCGGCTTCGTGCCATTCAAGAATTTTATAGCACTTACTATTCGCGAAGAAGGTTCTGAAGAGATCTACATTTCAACCCCGGAAGGGAAGCGCGAGAAAGTCGTCTTCCCCGAAGAGGGGCACACCATCTCGCTCTGGGACAATCTCGAATACGAATCGCCCTACATCCGCATCACCTATGATTCCTTCATCACGCCGAAAACCGCCTACGATTACGACGTAGATACGAAGCACTTCATCATCCGCAAACGGCAGGAAGTGCCTTATTATCATAAGAATTCCTATACCTCGAAGCGCGTATGGGTCAAAAGCGACGGCGTCAAAATTCCTGTCGTCCTCGCGCACAAGAAGAACGTGAAGAAGAAGGCACCCTTGCTTCTGGAAGCGTACGGCTCCTACGGCATCTCGAATGATCCGCACTTCTCGGTCGCGAGGCTTAGCCTTCTCGAGCGCGGCTGGGTCATTGCCGTCGCGCATCCGCGCGGCGGGGGCGAATTAGGCTGGCATTGGCACAAAGAGGCGCATCTTCTCACGAAGCATCGCACAGCGGATGATTTTCTTGCAGCCGCGAAGTTCTTGGTGCGCAAGCATTACACGACGCGCGAGAAGCTCGCGATCACCGGCGGCTCCGCGGGCGGCATGCTCATGGGGCAAGTCTTGAATCGCGAGCCCTCTCTTTTCGGTGCGGCCGTTGTCTACGTTCCCGCGGCGGACCTCATCACCTCACTTCTCGACGAAAAGCTCGGCGGCACGCGGCTCCACTTCGATGAAATAGGGAATCCGAAGGATCCGAAACACTACCGCTACCTTATGAAGCAGTCGCCCTATGAGACCGTGCGCGCAGCAGCGTATCCGCCGATCTTGGTGCGTGCTTCGATGCACGATATTCGCACGCCGTACTGGGAAGCGGCGAAATGGGTCGCCCGCCTTCGCTCACGAAAGATCGACACGAACTCGCTTCTTTTCAAGATCGAGCTCGAAGGGGGACATTTCGGCAAAAGCGGTCGGTACGAGTGGATCAAACAACGCGCGTTCGATTATGCATTTTTATTACAAACACTTGCACGACTTTGAGTTAAACACTTTGTATATTAGAATTACGGTTCGTGAGGAGAAAGGGAAAGAAGATGTTCATTCAAAACCCGAATAGCGATACGTTCAAAGAGTTTAAAGAAACCTTGAGCAGTCTGCCGCCAGAAGATCGTTTCTACTTCGCTGAGCAATGCGCTGATTCGATACGGCGATTTCTTGAACTTAGCGAGACAGACGTAGCGGTGACAGATGAATCAAAGACGCTCCTTCGTGAAGCCCTCGCACTCGCAGAGAATGTAATCGCAAATCCCAATGGCTAAGTCGCCATCATTGGGCCGGGGCTCGTAGCCCCGGCTCTTCTTTTATGTTATTTTTTGCCAGTATGAAGACGCTTGCCGATATCCGTGCCGCCTATCTCGAATTCTTCAAAGCGCGCGGCCACGCCATCATCCCAAGCGCTTCGCTTATTCCGCAGAACGATCCGACGACGCTTTTCACGGGAAGCGGCATGCAGCCACTGGTCCCGTATCTCTTGGGGAAAGAGCACCCGGAAGGAAAGCGCTTGGCGAATTCGCAGCGCTCCTTCCGCGCGGAAGATATCGAGGAAGTGGGCGACAACCGCCATACGACATTTTTCGAGATGCTCGGCCATTGGTCCTTGGGCGATTACTGGAAAAAAGACGAGCTCGAATACGTATTCGATTTTCTCCTCGAGGCAGGGCTCGATCCGCGCAAGCTCTACGTGACGGTATTCGCAGGCGACGAGAAGAACGGCATTCCGCGTGACACTGAAGCGGCAGAAATATGGCAGTCGCTGTTTGTGGAGAAGGGGATTGATGCAGTTATCGTCGAGATCGGTTCAGAGGCTGACGGCTCGCGGCTCGGCATGCGCGATGGACGCATTTTCTACTACGATGCAAGAAAGAATTGGTGGTCGAGGGCCGGTATACCGAGCACCATGCCCGTAGGCGAGCCGGGCGGACCCGATTCGGAATATTTTTATGATTTCGGGACGATGCACGATGCGAAATTCGGCGACGAATGTCATCCGAATTGTGACTGTGGCCGTTTTTTGGAAATCGGGAATTCCGTTTTCATGCAATACCTCAAGAAGGAAGATGGTACCTTCGCGCCCTTACCGAAGCGGAACGTTGACTTTGGCGGCGGGCTGGAGCGTATCGTCGCGGCGCTCCACGATAATCCGGATGTGTTCGCGACGGATGTGTTCGAAGAGCCCATTCTTCTTTTGGAGAAATTCTCCCGGAAGTCTTATTCAGACAGCCGCTACACGCGCTCGTTCCGTATCCTCGTGGATCATGTGCGCGCCGCGATGTTCATGATCTCCGACGGCGTAAAACCTTCGAACACGGAGCGCGGCTATGTGTTGCGCCGTCTCATCCGTCGCGCATCACAACACGCGATGAAGCTCGAAGTGCAAGATAAGGATGAGGAGGACAGCATGCTCGTGCGCTGTGCCGTTATGTTCATTGAAAAGTACAAGGAAGCGTATCCCGAATTGCAGGGGGACGGACCGTATCAACTCATTAAAGAAACGATCTGGAACGAAGAGAAACAATTCGCGCATACGCTTGCGGAGGGAATGAAGGAATTCGAGAAAATGGCAACAGGCTCTATTTCGGGGGAGCAAGCCTTTAAACTCTTCACGACCTACGGTTTCCCGTTCGAGATGACGCAGGAACTTGCGAACGAGCGCGGGCTCTCGGTGGATGAATTCAGCTTCAAGAAACATATGAAAACGCATTCCGATATCTCCCGCGCCGGCGCCGAGCAGAAATTCAAAGGAGGCCTTGCTGATACGTCGGAAGCGACGACGTGCTTGCACACAGCACACCACCTACTCCTCAAAGCGCTCCAAGTGGTCTTGGGCGAGCATGTGAAGCAGAGGGGCTCGAACATCACGAGCGAGCGTCTGCGCATCGATTTCTCACATGGAGAAAAGATGACCGACGAGGAGAAGCGAGAGGTCGAACGCATCGTCAATGAAAAAGTACAGGAGGCGCTTCCCGTTATCCGAAGTACCATGCCGCGCGAAGAAGCTGAGAAGCTGAATGCTCAGCATGAGTTTGGCGCGAAGTACCCAGAAACCGTTTCCATCTATTCGGTCGGTCCCGCAGGCGCGACCGGGGAGGAACCGCAATTCGAGAATGCGTTCTCAATAGAGTTCTGCGGCGGGCCGCACGTAACGAACACGGCGGAGATAGGGAAGAGCGGTGTTTTCAAGATACAGAAAGAAGAAGCCGTCGCCGCAGGTATCCGCAGGATAAAAGCAGTGCTCCACTAAGAGCCCTGGAGGCACGGTATACTAACAGTCATGTTTTCTATCAAGCGCGGCGTAGGGAAGCCGGTCCTTATCGTCGATATCGGCGATGGGAGCGTCGGTGTCTCTTTAGTAACACTTGGACATACACCGGTGCAGGTGCATGCATCGACACGTGCGACGCTTCCCTTCGAAGATCGCACTCATGAACAAATACTCGCCGCCATCACGAATCTTTTCAAAGATACCGCTGAGAAGTTCTTGAAAACGTATCGAGAGAAAGGGGGTACTGCGCCGTCTGCGGCGCACGTGGTGCTTCGTGCGCCCTGGACGCGTTTCCGTACCGCGCGCGCAGATGGCGCATTCGAGAAAGAGCAGACCATCACGAAAGATGTCATTGCGCGCTTCGCCAAGCAAGCCTTGGCGCAACCGTCGGAATTGGATCGCTCGAGCATCTTAGAAGCGGGCGTCATGCAGGTGTTCCTCAATGGGTATCCGACCGGGAACCCTCTGGGAAAGCATGCGAGCTCGATCAGTGTTGTGGCGTTCGAGAGTGATATCGACCCCGCGATGAAGCGGGCGATCACCGATGAGGTCGCAGCGCTTCTTCCTGATCGGCCGCTCTCCCTGCACTCAGGGCTTCGCGCGCTCCTCATCGTCATGCAGGAGTATCTCCCCGAACTGCAGCGCTTCTTTCTCATCGACCTCGGTAGCGCGACGACCGCCTGCGCGGTCGTGCGCCGCGACGCCATCACGCAATATGCCGCCGCTTCGGAAGGGTTAGCGACCATCCTGAAGCGTGTCGCAAGTGGGGGGCTTCCGGAGGAGACGATGTCCCTCCTGCGCATGCTCGCGACCGACACCTGTTCGTCAAGCGCATGCGAAGCTCTGAAGGATTCCCTCGCGCGTGCCGAGCCCGATCTCGTGCGTGCGTTCGGCGAAGTGTTCACTTCACTTGCCGGCGTGCGCCGGCTTCCGAATGCCACCATCCTTGTCGCCCCGCTCGAGCTCTCGCAATGGCTCCACGGATTCTTCTCGCGCATCGATTTTTCGCAGTTCACAACAACGACGCAGCCATTCATTGTTGAGACACTCACGCCGGAGCACTTACGTGATTCAGTATCCTGGGGGAAAGAGGGAGTGCCTGACACGGGGATCGCGACGGCCGCTTTCAGCGTGCAGCTCATGCAATCCACATGATGACTCCCCTCGTTCGTGACCATGGTATACTGCCCGGGTCGCAGGCGTTCTTATACGCCCAGTAAGCCTTCACATATGGCCGCACGTAATTACATGCAGGATATCGTCCCGGAAGACGAACCAGCGCTATCTGGCGCGGAGCCGGAAGCCGAACCGCATATGACCCCTGAAAGGTCCATCCGCAACATCCAGCCATCTACCCGCCAGCGCATGTCGCGGGCTACTCCCGCGCGACCTCCCCTCACGAACGAATACAGCACCCCGCGCAAGCGCGGGCGTTGGGGTATGTGGGTTGCCGCGATAGTGGCGCTCGTCGTTCTTATCGGCGCAGGTATCTTGGTCTTCTTCCCCTCGACCACGATCAACGTTTCGCCGCACACGCAGATCGTTCCTTTCGACGCCGCGACGCTTTTTACCGCCTATCCGGCAGCGAGCGCTGCGGCAGGAAGTATTTCCTACACGGTCGTCTCACAATCCTATGATGATTCCGCGGTCGTCTCGGCAAGTGGCGTCGAAGAGGCGCAAGAAAAGGCAACGGGCACTATCACAATCTACAATGCATATTCTGACGCTCCGGTGCGCCTCATCAAGAACACGCGGTTCCAAAGCCCCAACGGGCTCGTGTTCCGCATTCCCGCTTCCGTTGATGTGCCGGGGCGAAAAGGCGGGACCCCGGGCACCATCCAGGTGACGGTCTTTGCGGACCAGACGGGGGAGAGCTACAACATCGCGCCTGTCGATCGCTTTACGCTCCCCGGCCTCAAGTCGACGCCGGATATGTACGAAAAGGTCTATGCGAGATCAACCGCTGCATTTACCGGCGGATTCTCCGGCAATCGTCCTGCGGTGCCTCCCGCGACACTTGAGGCAGCACGCTCTGAAATACGGGGACGCTTGCACGAGAAGGCGAAGGAGCTTGCACAAGCAGTGCCTGAAGGGTCGCTCGCATTTCCTGGCCTTGCCAACATTACATTCGAGACCCTGCCACCGACATCAGAGTCGGGAGGGGGCGTGCGCGTCCATGAGCGAGCGACGATCACACTCCCGATATTCCCGGAAGCCGTTTTCGCGCAGGTGATCGCACAGGCCGTAAGCGCGAGCGCGGAAGGGCAGTCCATCTCATTACATTTTGCAGACAATATCTCCGCACAGGCCACGTCAACCTTGGCGCAGCAGGAGATGGGGGAGAAGCCCTTGAATTTCAACCTCTCCGGCTCCGGACAGTTGGTGTGGAACGTCGATGCGAATGCGCTCTCCGAAGCCCTTGCGGGGCGCGAGGAATCGGCATTCGAGACCATCATCCAGGGCTTTCCTGCGGTTGAAGAAGCACGGGCACGCATCACGCCTTTTTGGAAGCATGCCTTCCCCTCGGATCCTGCAAAGATCACGGTCACGGTCGAGGAACCCGCACGACCCTTCTGATGGTTGACTTACCAGCACACTCCTGCTAATATCTTGAGCGCAGACATGCCTGTACACACGACACGCATTACTAGATCGTTTATTCAGGTCGTTTACACACGAGTGTAGCCGGAGTGGACGAACAATCTAATCATATTCGTGTGGCAGGTATGGAGGAACCAGAAGTCGTGGAGGGTATCGTTGAAGAGGCCCTTCCGAATACGCTGTTCCGAGTCAAACTCCCGAGCGGTGAGCTCCAGCTTGCCTATCTCGCGGGGAAAATGCGTTTACATAGGATAAAGGTCTTAGTCGGAGATAAAGTTTCTCTCCAACTCGATCCCTACGGTGGGCGGGCTCGCATCGTGCGAAGGTTCTAAGGTTTTTCTTACGAACGTACGTGAGTTAGAAATAACCTTACCCGCCTATCCGCCCAAATTTTTAAAACAAGCATATGATCAACATTGAAAAAAATACGTTCGAAAGACAAGATAACCTCATTGCCACACCTAAAAATTTAGGCGGATGGGCGGGTGGCGATTTTTATTGTCGCTTCGCTCTGTAAAAATCAGCCATGAAAGTCAAAGCATCGGTCAAGAAAATCTGTTTGAAGTGCCGGCATGTGCGCCGGCATGGACGACTGTGGGTTATTTGCACGAATCCGCGCCACAAACAACGACAAGGTTAAGCCGTTATATATGTTCAACATGTTAAAAATGCACGAATTGAATCGCATCTAGAACACTTATAACAACTACAACATTTACAACAACTATGCTCCGTATCGCAGGCATTACCATTCCAGATACCAAACGCCTTGAGATCGGTCTCACGGCGATCTATGGCGTGGGACGCCCGCGTGCGCGGGAGACCCTCGAGAAGTTGGGAATTGACCCCGGTACGCGCCCCGATAAACTTTCCACGAAGAGTGAATCTGCCCTGCGCGAGGCGATCGAGTCGTTCGTTGTCGAAGGCGAGCTTCGCCGCTTCATATCAGGGAACATCCGGCGTCTCAAAGACATCAAATCTCACCGCGGCGTGCGTCATGCGAAGAAGCTGCCGGTGCGCGGCCAGACCACGAAGACCAACTCGCGCACTGTCCGTGGTAATGTCCGCAAGACCATGACTTCCGGCAGACGCAAATTGGAGAAAACTTAGAAAATCTCATGAGCGAAGTGAATTAGATTTTCTTAGCCCGCCTAAATTTTCGAACAATCGAACAACATCAATATAACGTATGGAATCACCTATAATTAATCTACTTGACACAAGAGCGTACACGCGAAAATTTTGGGCGGGCATAGATTTTTCTAACTCGCTACGCTCGTAACAAAAATCTATGGGCAAAAAACGCATCATCAGGAAATCAGGAGGCACGGTCGATCAGGGACTGAAATCCCGCTCCCTTGCCAGGACCGCAAAACGTACGCTTGCATCAGGAACGCTCTTTATCCAAGCGACCTACAACAACACGATGGTTACCTTGGCCGACAAAGAAGGCAATACTGTCGCGTGGTCGTCTTCGGGCGCTTTGGGCTTCTCCGGCGCAAAGAAGGGAACGCCATTCGCGGCGGCGAAGGTGGGAGAGCTTCTCGGCGAGAAGGCTGCGATGATGGGCGTCAAGGAAGTCGATGTGGTCATCCGCGGCGTTGGGAGCGGCCGCGAATCAGCGCTGCGCGGTTTTGCCGGCAAAGGCATCGAGGTGACGCGCATCGCCGATGATACGCCGGTCCCGCACAACGGTCCGCGGCCGCCGAAGCCTCGCCGCATTTGATGGAAAATTACAGAGCGAAGCGACAATAATTTTCATCACCCGCCTATCCGCCACTTGCAACAAATATGATCAACTTCTTTACAAAAATCACCGTGTCAAACCTAAATGTAGACCGTCATTTACAAGATGGCGGATGGGCGGGTATAAGATTTTCTAAGCTCGCTGCGCTCGCTAACAAAATCTAATATGCTGCCCATCAAATCAAAATACAAGATCGCGAAGCGTTTAGGTGCTGCTATTTTCGAGCAGACGCAGACGCAGAAATTCGCGCTCTCCGAGGCGCGTACGAAAAAGACGCGTGGCGGTCGCGGGAAATCGGATTTCGGCCGGCAACTTTTGGAAAAGCAGAAAGTACGCTTTACCTACGGCCTTCCGGAGCGCCAGCTTGCCAATTACGCGGAAGCCGCGTTCGAGACGGCGAACCCGCCGGAGAGTTTGCATCACGCGCTCGAGATGCGTCTCGATAGTGTCGCGTATCGTGCAGGCTTGGCGCTTACACGCCGCGCCGCCAGGCAGATGGCATCCCACGGCCACTTAGTCGTGAATGGCACGCGCGTGACGACGCCTTCCATGCGCCTTAAGAAGGGCGACTCGATCTCGGTGCGCGAAGGAAGTCGAAAAAGCCCCCTGTTCTCTCACTTGGGGAATCCCGAGAGTGCCTCACGCTCCATTCCCTCATGGCTCTCCGTCGACCTACCGACCATGATGGTGAAGATAGAAGGCGAGCCGACCTATACGCCTGCAGAGATCCCCCTCGATTATCCGGCAGTATTTGAGTTTTATTCGCGTTAGTGCCTGCCCATCACTAAAGTCTTTCCAGCTTACTATGCACTTGTGCCATCGACGTCATGCAGCCGAATATTACCAGTCTAACCCTTGCCACTTTTTAGTGTTTGGGGTATATTATTTATAAGCGCTTATTCACCTCGCGCCATTTTTTAATATGTTGGATTACCATATTGCACTGCCTTCTAAACCGCGTGTCGTCTCCGAATCGGAGCGCAGCGGTGTGTATGAGATCGATGGACTTTACCCGGGCTACGGCTATACATTGGGGAATTCCTTGCGCCGTATCATTCTCTCTTCGCTTCCCGGCGCGGCAGTAACCTCGGTGAAGATCCCGGGCGTCGCGCACGAATTCTCGACCATCGAGGGCGTCAAAGAAGATATCGTGACGCTGCTTCTCAATGTGCGCAAGATGCGCCTTAAGCTCACGACCGACGAGCCGCAGACCTTAAGGCTCTCCGTCAAAGGCCCGAAGACCATAACGGCCGCCGATTTCGATCTACCCGGCCAAGTAGAAATATTGAACCCCGAGCAGCACATCGCGGAGGTGACAGGGAAGGTCACATTGGAGATGGAGGTCCGCGCGGAGCGCGGGCTCGGCTATGTGCCGAAAGAAGTGCATCAAAAGGAGCGTGTGGACATCGGCACGATCGCGCTTGATGCCATTTTCAGCCCCATTCGCCGCGTGAACTACGAAGTCGAGAATATGCGTGTCGGTGACCGCACCGACTTCAATCGCCTGCGCATGCTTATTGAGACGGACGGTACCATCACCGCGCGCGAAGCGCTGGAAAGATCCATCGAGACGATGATCCACCAGCTGCGCGCGATCGTCGGCTTTAAGGAAGAGGAAGTTATCGAGGAAGCCGCTGCCGAAGAGGCAGGAGTGGGTGCGCGGCGGGAAGAAAGAACCGCTGATGCGGAAGTCTTGAAGACGCGCATTTCAGAACTGAATCTGCCCCAGCGTGTCGAGCAGGCGCTTGATAACGCTTCCATTCGCACTGTCGGCGGCCTCGTGAGGAAGCGCGAAGATGACCTTCTTGCTATCGAGGGCTTGGGCCAAAAAGGCTTGCAAGATATCAAGCGCGCTCTCTCGAATCTCGGTCTCACCCTTCGTACCCAATAATGTATTTTATTTTTTCTAGAACCTAGTCCCTAGAACCTAACACCTAGTTTATGCGGCATCACAAGAAACGACGGACACTGAATAGACCAAAAGCGCAGCGCGAGGCCCTTCTGCGCTCCCTTGCTCGTTCCTTGGTGCTTGCAGATGCTATTACGACTACCGTCGCGAAGGCGAAGGAACTGCGTCCTTTTGCGGAGGGCCTCGTCACTGAAGCGAAGAAGGGTTCCCTTGCGAGCCGTCGCATTGTCGCGTCGCGCCTGCGCTCGTCGGAAGCGGTAAAGAAGTTGCATGATACCTTAGCGCCGCGCTATGCAGCACGTGCGGGCGGCTACACGCGCATCGTGCGCCTCGGTCGCATAGGGAAGCGTATCGCCGAAATGGCACGGATAGAATTTGTCGCATAGCTATGGCTCACACAAAAGAAACAACCTACACGATCGATGCCGCTGGCAAAACCATCGGCCGCGTCGCGTCGGAAGTCGCGAGAGCGCTCATGGGGAAGACTTCTCCCGATTACACGCCGCATATTCCTTCGCAGGTGAAGGTTAGCGTCACGAATGCCAAGAAGATGCGCATCAGCGAGAAAAAGCGCCTTAGTAAGGTTTACACGCACTATTCGGGCCATCCGGGAGGTTTGAAGAAAGAGACGCTCGCATCACTCATCGGCCGCCGCGGCGCAAGTGCCGCAGTGCGCAAGGCAGTCGAGCGCATGCTTCCGCGCAACACGATGAAAACCGCACGTCTCAAGCGTTTAATAGTTACTGAGTAAATGCATCTTCCTAAACCCTAGTCGCTAGTGGCTAACTAACTATTCATATGGCCGAAAAGAAATACATTGAAGCAGTCGGGCGCCGGAAGACGGCATCAGCACGCGTGCGCCTCGCTTCTGCAAAATCGACTTCTATCATGGTGAACGACAAGAACGCGTCGGATTACTTTCCGCTTCCCGTCATGGTTGATACTGTGAACGCGCCATTTAAGACCGTCGGCGGCGCCTACACCGTAACGGCTATCGTGAAAGGCGGCGGTCACAAAGCGCAAGCAGAAGCCGTGCGCCACGGCATCTCCCGCGCGCTTACCGAAATGGATGCAGCACTCCGCAAAGACTTGAAAGTAAAAGGCTATTTGAAGCGCGACCCGCGCGCCAAAGAGCGCAAGAAATTCGGCCTCAAAGCGGCGCGACGTGCCCCTCAATGGAGTAAGCGATAGAGGAAAATATGAAGATCCATCCAATCGTTGCGGGTGTATCCAATGTCATCATTCCTGGCCTCGGCTATCTCTTGATCAAGAGACGGATAGTTCTCGGTGTATTTCTGCTGCTCTGGTCGTTGAATGGCTTAATTTTGACCTTTGTCGATATTGGGGCATCTATGCTCGTTACGGGTGCAACGCCAATCGGCAAGGCTATAGCATTCTTCGGTTTTTTACTTTTCTCCGCAGGGATGGGGTACGATGCGTATAGTGAAGCTAAGAAGATATGAACGGTGGTCATAATCCGGTGATCTCTTGAAGAGTCGCGAAAGCGACTCTTCTCTTTTTGTGATCGAAAATGCTATACTCTCGCCATGATCTCTACTCCATCGGATAACGAAGATATCGACTTCGAGCCCGAAGAAGAACTAGGAGATATTGGCGCATTGAAAGCCAAGCTCAAAAAACTGAAAGACGAACTCGAAGAAGTGAAGAAAGACCGACAGGAATATCTTGATGGTTGGCAGCGAGCGAAAGCCGACATGGTGAACGCGAAAAGAGAAGTGCAGGAATCATTATCGCGTGCCGGAACACGCGGGAAGGAGATCCTTGTTGAAGAGCTGATTCCCGCTTTGGATGGATTTGATCTCGCAATGGAGGGAGAGAGCTGGAATACGGTTGACGCGACATGGCGGGCGGGTATTGAGAGCATCAAAGCCCACATCGAGGGTGTTTTGAAGGCGCATGGTGTTGAGATTTTTGGTAAAGAAGGCGATATGTTCGACCCGAACCTACATGAGGCCATTCAAGAGGTCGACAATGGCACTCCGCACACTATTGCAAAGGTGTTTCGGCGCGGCTATCGGACGAAAGAGCGCATCCTGCGTCCCGCGCAGATTGCGATTTTCAAATAAAGATGCCAAAAACTTGACAGACGTATCGTAAGTAGGTATATTTGCGCTCGAAAAAGTTACCAGCGTAACTCAAAAACACTTCTATGGCAAAAATTCTAGGCATCGACTTGGGAACAACAAATTCAGCAATGGCCATCGTTTCTGGTGGGGAACCGATGATTTTGGAGAACGCCGAGGGCGCGCGCACGACGCCTTCCGTCGTTGCGCTTTCAAAAACCAACGAGCGTTTGGTCGGCCTTCTTGCGAGACGTCAGGCGGTCACGAATCCCAAGAACACGGTCTATCAGATAAAACGCTTCATCGGCCATACGTTTGACGAGCCGGGTGTGCAGAAAGATAAAGCCGTGGTCCCATTCGAGCTCCGTAAGTCCTCAAACAGCGGCATCGAGGTCCAGATGGGCGACAAATGGCACACACCGGAGGAGATCTCGGCGATGATATTGCAAAAACTAAAGCGAGATGCAGAAGCGAAATTGGGCGAGACCATCACGGAGGCGGTCATCACTGTCCCAGCCTACTTCAATGACGCGCAACGCGCAGCGACGAAAGACGCGGGAAAAATTGCGGGCCTCGACGTGAAGCGCATCATCAACGAACCGACTGCGGCGGCCCTGGCTTACGGTTTCAACAAGAAAAAGAACGAAAAGATCGTCGTGTTTGACTTTGGTGGGGGAACCTTTGACATCTCCGTTCTTGAAGTGGGAGATGATGTTATCGAAGTGCGCTCCACCGATGGCGATGCACATTTGGGCGGGAAAGACATCGACCAGACAATCATCAACTGGCTTGCGGAGGAGTTCAAGAAGGAGAGTGGCATCGACGTGCGCAACGACCCCTTGGCACGCCAGCGCCTCGATGAGGGTGCGGAGAAAGCGAAGATCGAGCTCTCCACGGCGGTGGAAACTGAAGTGAACATTCCGTTCATCACGTCCGACGCTTCCGGCCCACGGCACCTTCTCATCAAGATGACCCGCGCGAAGCTGGAAGAGCTCTCCGAAGAATTCATCGCTCGAGCCATGGACATCACGAAACGCGCGATGGAAGCTTCTCCTTTTAAGAATCCGGACATCAATGAGGTCATTTTAGTTGGCGGGCAGACGCGCATGCCGGCTTTGCAGCAAGCTGTCGAAAAATTCTTCAATAAGAAGCCGCACATGGGCGTGAATCCGGATGAGGTCGTCGCGATGGGCGCGGCGATACAGGGCGGCATTCTCCAAGGCGATGTGAAGGATGTGCTGCTTCTCGATGTCATCCCGCTTTCCCTCGGCATCGAGACTCTCGGCGGCGTTGCGACGAAATTGATCGAACGCAACACCACTATCCCGACTTCAAAGTCGCAGGTTTTCTCGACCGCGGCCGATAACCAGCCGTCGGTGGAGATCCATGTCGTCCAGGGCGAGCGCCCCATGGCGGCGGACAACAAGTCGCTCGGCCGCTTCAACCTCGATGGTATTCCGCCTGCGCCACGTGGGCTTCCGCAGATCGAAGTCACTTTCGATATTGATGCGAACGGTATTCTGTCTGTGAAAGCAAAAGATAAGACAAGCGGCAAGGAGCAGTCTATTCGCATCGAACAGCGCTCGGGCCTTACCGAAGCGGAGATAGAGAAAATGCGCGCTGATGCCGAAGCGAATGCCGAAGCCGACAAAAAGAAAAGAGAACTTACCGAGGCGCAGAACGCCGCTGATCAGCTTGTGTATGCTGCGGAGAAAGCGCTGAAAGAGCATGGCGATAAAGTGGGTGAGGATATCCGCAAGAACGTGCAAGAGAAGATCGACGCCTTAAAGACGGCGCGGAGTGGCACTGATGTGAATGCACTAAAGAGCGCCGCTGATGCGCTCTCGAGCGCCTTAAGCTCGATTGGGGAAGCGATGCAGAAAAACCAACAGCAGGGCGACCAAAAACCGCCGCAACAGGGCCCGGAAGATAGTCAAAAAGGAACATAGTAGACATCACCATTTGCAGTGTTTCAGTGAGCGACTATAATGCTTCGTATGAGAGATTACTATTCTATCCTCGGTGTCTCGAAGTCAGCGAGCGGAGAAGACATCAAGAAAGCGTTCCGCTCACTCGCGCACAAATATCATCCTGACAAGAAAGGAGGCGACGAGGCGAAATTCAAAGAGGTGAGCGAAGCGTATGCCGTGCTCTCCGACGAGAAAAAACGTGCGCAATATGATCAGTTCGGCCAGACGTTCGCCGGCGGCGCCCAGCAGGGGGCGGGATTTGGCGGTTTTGATTTCTCTAACTTTGCAGGCTTCGAAGGATTCCAGGGAGGCCAAGGAGTCGAATTCGACCTCGGCGACATTTTCGGCGATTTCTTCGGGGGTGGAGGTAGTCGCGCGCGCCGCGGGCGCGACATCTCCATGGATATCGAGCTTCCGTTCCGTGACGCCATTTTTGGCGCTGAGCGACGCGTCCTTATTTCCAAACTTGGGGTTTGTGATGTCTGCGAAGGAATGGGCGCAAAGAATGGAACGGCGATGACTAGCTGTACTGCCTGCAACGGGAAGGGGCAAATCCGCGAATCACGCAACACCTTTTTTGGCACGTTCAGCTCGGCGCGCGCGTGCCCAACCTGCAAAGGGAAGGGCGAGGTGCCGAAGGAGCCGTGCGCAGCGTGCCGCGGCGAGGGCGTCATGAAGAAACAGGAAGAAGTGCATATTGTGGTCCCCGCCGGCATTGAGGACGGCGAGATGATCCGCATGCCGGGCCGGGGCGAGGCTCTGCAAGGAGGTGCATCCGGCGACCTCTACATTAAAGTGCACGTCAAATCGGACAAGCTCTTTACGCGCGAAGGCAACAATCTCGTAACCGCACTCTCCATTAAACTTTCCGACGCCTTGCTTGGTGGCGAATATCGCATCAAGACCTTGGATGGGGAAACAACGCTCACTGTTCCCGCCGGTATCACGCAGGGGGAGATGCTGCGTGTGCGTGGCAAAGGCGTTCCGCATGGGCGTGGCGCGCGTGGCGACCTTCTCGTGCGCATTGACATTGAATTTCCGAAGAAACTTTCAAAAGCCGCACGTGTCGCAATCGAAGAGTTGCGCAAAGAAGGTATCTAAATATCCCGCAAGTCAACTACCGGGAGATCGTAACTCCCGATATCGGGAGTTACGATCTCCCGATAGGATATCTCGATAGCGAATGGTTGGCGCTGTAATCATGTATACTGTCTAAATGGATTTTAGTGCGGTGACAGGGATTATCACGGGTATTCCATTCGATTGGCTCGCGCTCGGCGGGCTTGCGGTGCTTTTTGCGCTTGATTCTCTGCGCAGTGGTATCGGTCGCGCTTGCGCCCTTGCGCTTGCCCTCCCAATAGCAGCTTTCCTTTTCTCCTTTGTCGAAAAGACGGTTATTTTGAGTGGTATTGAAGTCCTGTTTTCGTCTCCTACAGCCCAAGCAGCAACATTTGGGGCAGTGTCCGTTGCAAGCTATCTCATCGTCCGCAGAATGGCGCTTGAGTACGTCGAGAGTGGGACGGGAGAGCCCATCCAGGCGCTTCTTGCTGGCGTGGCTGCCACCATCGTGATTATTGTCGTGTGGCTGCAGGTGCCCGCGCTTGACGCCCTCTGGCATCTCAACGACTCCATCGCGGCGCTTTTCTCCGAATCCTACCGTCTCCTCTGGCTCCTCGGCGCCTACGCCGCGCTTGCGTTTGCGAGAGGATAGTTTCTCCAGTTTTAAGCATTTTGATTCCCATTCAGTTTTTTGTTGAAAATATGATACCGTATGCACAGATGGCTTCGGCCATGGAGGCAGTACAAGGAGGTGCGCTCATGTTCTTCAACGAAGCGATGGGCATTACAGCTGCAGTACTTGCGCTAGCAGATATCGTGATATATATCCTTGCGATATACGGTCGCGACTACTTATTTCGCAGACTTCCCAAGGAAAAATGGACGGTACCGAACCGAGCAACATGGCTCATATTAGCCGGTATCGGCATACTTATAGCCATAAGCTACAAGGAAACGGGGGCTACGGATACGGTCTGGCTTCCGATGGCGTATGCATTCGGATTTTCGACTGTCGCACTTCTCTCTCTTAAACATGGAGAGGGAGGGCACACGATTCTTGATCTGATCTGTCTTGTGGGTGCGGGCCTTGCAGCTCTCGTGTGGTGGAAATACGATTCGCCAGGACTACCACTGACGATCGGGCTTCTCATGGAGACATTTGCGGCAACGCCGACAATTAAAAAGGCATGGGTCGAACCATCGAAAGAAAGTCGGCTCGCATGGACACTAAGCTTTTTAGCGAGTGTTGCGAATATCTTCGCGCTCACTTGGGAGACGTCTACGTTCTGGATCATTCTGCTACCTGTATGGATACTGATCCTGAATGGCTTGATTACAGCACCACTGTACCTCAAGAATCGCTAGCAAAGACAGCCGTCGCGCCCTCCTTGGGCGCGACGGTATTTTTTGCCTAGTTTTGTTATACTTAGCAACAATGGCAAATCCTCTTGTACCAAAATATGCGTTCTTTGTCTCGGGAACGGGGAGGCATACGGATAGACTGCATGCGTTTGAGAAGGCGCTCCTTTCTGCGGGCCCAATTGCACACAATTTGGTTACCGTTTCGAGCATACTTCCAGCAAGCTGCGAGATTGTTTCGCCCGACAAGGGGTTTTCGATGCTCACGCTTGGGCAGATAACGTTTTGTGTCATGGCTCGACAAGACACGGATCGAAAAGGAGAATATGCTTCCGCGGCGGTCGGAACGGTGATTGCCAGGAGTAAGGAGCAAATCGGATATATTTCCGAATATCACGGAGACGCCACTGGTCCTAATGCAGCGAAAGAAATTGCACAGCGCCTTGCGACGGAAATGTACGAGACAAAATTCAACGCCTCAATACAGGATCTTGATGTCGAACGCATAACCGCATCAGCGGCATCCATCCAAAATCCGGGAGGCATTTGGGTGTCGGCCGTGGCGCTTTGCATTTTTGTCCTTTAGCTACTGACATGTGACGAGTATGCCGCACAGCGCGGCTAGCGCGGAGCGGGCAGCTCATTTTTACTGGCGACGTAGAGCGAGTAACGCCCTGCGGTCAGGGAGCGAGATTTATTGTTTTGTAACAAGGTAATTACCGATCGCAAGGGCATCCATTTTTGTGCGCAGAAAAGTCTTAATCGCATCCTCTGGAGAGTTGACAATCGGTTCGTTGTCGTTAAACGACGTATTCAAGACCAGGGGGACGCCGGTGCGCTTATAGAAGGCAGAGATGAGCTTGTGGTACCGTGGGTTTGTTTTTTTATTCACGAGCTGTACGCGCGCCGTACCGTCTGCGTGCGTAATTGCCGGCACTATGACACGCTTGCTTTTTTTTACGTCAAAATTGATGATCATGCATTCCGTCGAGCGCGATGTGCACTTTCTCGGGACAGAGAACCATTGGGAGGCATGCTCGGCAAGAATGCTCGGTGCAAACGGCCTGAATGATTCACGTTTCTTGATGCGCTCGTTGAGGATCATTTTCATATCCGCTCTGCGCGGATCGGCAAGCAACGATCTATTGCCGAGCGCACGCGGCCCCCATTCGACTCGGCCTTGGAACCAGCCGACGATATTGCCGTCGGCGAGCTGCCGTGCGACAGCCTCGTGGATGTTCTTTACACAGTGGATATTTTGAATATTCGCCTGTTTGAGCGCCTTTTGAATATCGGCATTAGTGTACGATGGTCCCCAGTACGAATGCTTAAGTACATACGTTCTCGGATGGCCAAGGAGGTCGTTCCATATATGGTGTGCGGCACCCAGCGCAGTTCCAGCATCATTTGCCGCAGGCTGTACAAATATTTTTTTAAAAAGACCACTCTGCATAATTCTGGCATTTGACACGCAGTTGAGGGCAACGCCGCCCGCAAGGCAGAGATGGTTCATTTTTGTTACCTTTTTTAAGTGCTGCACAATATGCATGATGACGTCATCCGTAATTTTCTGGAGTGCTGCCGCGATGTCTTCCTGATCTTTACGCACGTCGGCTGACGATTCGATTCGGGAAACGCCAAATAATTTCTCCAGCTCGCTGAAATCCCGGACGCGAAAACGCAAAACATCGGCCTTGAGCGCAAACTCTCCGTCCGGTAGGAGTGTCACAATCTTTTGGAATTGCGGATAGAAACGCGCGGCATCGCCGTAGGCAGCGAGACCCATCACCTTTGAAGAATCGTACTCCGTAAATCCGAGATACTGACTGATCTTTTCCCAGAGAAATCCGACCGAATTTGGGTATGAAATTTCTTTTAGGGCATGCAATGCGGTGCCGTCGCCCCATCCGAGCCAGGTGGAAGAAAACTCTCCTATGCCATCAATCGAAAGGACGGCGGCTTTTCTAAACGGCGAGACGAAAAACGCACTGCTTGCATGGCAGATGTGATGCGGGATCCACATGACCCTGGTCGTCATTTCCGTACCCGCCAAGTCGCTGAGCATTTTTGGGATTCGTTTGATCTTCTCATTAAAGAGCCGCTCGCCCTTTTCGCTGCCCCAATCGCCTTCGATAAAATACTGGTCGCACCCGATATTTTTGAGACGGTCGTCCGGGAAAAACGATAGGCCGATGTACTCAACATCCTTCAATGCAATGCCTGCCGTTTCGAGGCAAAAAGCGATTGCAGCTTTCGGGAGGGTGTTGGGATTATCCACCAACGCCTTTTTGCCGCGCTTGATGCGGGAGAATCGTTCTTCTTCGACTGCGGCAACGAGCTTTCCGTCCTTTAAAAGACATGCCGACAGTTCATGGTAGGCGAAATTGAGACCGAGGACGTATGTGGACATGTATATTGCAAATGTTGTATCTACTATATACTGATCGTATTGTCCCAACAAGGGAAACACGGGGATAGAGAATCACGAGTATGGTATTGAAAATCTTAATTGTTGATTACTGTATTGCAGCTGTTGTTGTCGTATTTTTATTTCTGGGCGGAACCACGTCATCGCTTGTCAACGATCTCTACGGCATACTGTTTCTGGGTGCCATCCCGTTTATTGGCGGACTCAATGGCCTCGTGATTGCGCGGCATTGGGGGTCGTTTTCGAGTGCTGTCGGGCGCGCAGTCATCTTTCTCTCGCTCGGTCTTGTTTCGTGGGGGTTAGGGACGCTCATCTTTTCCGGTGTATATAACTTCTTGTTGCAGATTGATGTTCCGTATCCGTCACTCGCCGATGTAGGTTATATCCTTGCCTTGCCGTTGTGGGCTATTGGGGTTATCGAGCTTTCACGCGCCACAGGTGCGAAGTACGGTCTGCGCTCCTCGAATGGAAAGACTATGCTTCTTCTTGTTCCTGCGGCCGTCATCGCAGTCTCATACTATCTTTTGATTGTTGTCGCGCGCGCAGGAACGTTTGAGTTTACCGATACCAGTAGCCTGCCAAAAGTATTTTTTGATCTCGCCTATCCGATTGGCGATGTTGTGATTCTTACGCTTGCTACATTAATATATGGCCTGTCATACAATTATTTTGGCGGCATATATAAGAAGGCCATATACTTTATTCTTTTAGGCTTTATCATTCTGTATTTTGCCGATTTTCTCTTTTCGTATACCACGACTCTTGAAATATGGTATCCGGGTGATTGGGTCGATCTTTTGTTTACGACAGCAATGCTTGCGCTGTCTGCCGGTGTCGGCCTTCTTCATCCAGAGAAAATTCAACGAACATAACATTATGCCCTCGTTAAATGACATCGCTGTAAGAATAATTAAGGAACAAGAGCTTGTTATTGGCCCTCTTGCATGGAGTGAGGCAAGAAAGGTGACAGGACTTACGATTGTCAATCAAACCCGAGTCGAGATTGCTGTTGTAGGTAATTCAAAGGAAGTTATTGATCGTCTTGTTGCACAATATGAACGACTGTTTGGACGGGCATCACACGAGGTGTGTCGCGAAGCTACCTTAAGTCTCGTTATGAAAATGTCACCATCTGAAGTTCCTGCGAGTTTACGATAATATTCATCTGTGGCCAACAAGCAACAACAATCTGATGCACGATTAAGAACGCCTTCGGATTACGAGAGAGAATTAAAGGCGGCAAACGAGATCGTTTACAAACATTCGCTTGAACTTGCACGGCTTAAAAAAGAACTTGAGATAGCAAATCGGCAACAGGAGAATTTACTTCGATTTATCAGCCATGAGGTGAAGGGGTACATGGCTAAAAGTGAAGCTGCTTATGCTGGCATAATTCAAGGAGATTATGGCCCGGTATCAGAACTCCTGGAGAGAATGGTTGATAATGGTCTCACCGATATGCGAAGAGGGGTTGATATGGTAAGCGATATTCTCGACGCGGCAAATTTGCGCAAAGGTACCGTCACATACGACAAGAAATCATTCGATTTTGAGAAGACGCTTCAGGATGTTCTGCGTGATTCGGCATCTGCGGCAAAAGAAAAAGGGCTTGCGCTTGAATCCACCATCGAGCCCAGCGAGTATTCCGAGTATTCCTTGATGGGTGACGAGGCGAAATTACGCCGCCATCTTATCCGAAATCTGGTTGATAATGCTATCCACTACACGCCATCAGGAAGCATTACAGTGTCCCTTGCGCGCACTCCGAATGCCATTCGTTTTTCAGTGAAGGATACGGGGATCGGTATCACGCCCGAAGACATGAAGAATCTTTTTACCGAGGGTGGAAAAGGGAAAGAATCAACCAAAGTGAACGTCGATTCAACCGGCTACGGCCTCTTCATCGCAAAACAGGTCACCGAAGCCCACGGCGGTCGCATTTGGGCAGAATCCGCTGGGAAGGGGAAGGGAAGCGAATTTATCGTTGAACTCCCGACTACTTAACTGTGACGCTTTTGGCGATATTGCGCGGTTTGTCGACGTTGGTGCCGAGGTGTACCGCCATGTAGTAGGCGAGAAGCTGCAGGGGAATGATGTTCATGATAGCGCTCGTTTCTTTCGTATCAGGAACGAGAAGGGTCTGATCGAATTCCTTCGCGGCTGAAGGCGCGACACCGGTCACGAACGCGCCGCGCGCTTTCACTTCATGGATCGCATTCAAGACGTCGCTTCGCAGTGCATCGTTTGAGACGATGGCGACGACAGGAACGCCGGGCTCCATCAAGGTGATCGCGTAATGCTTGAGATCGCCTGCGGGAATGGCATGCGCGTGGATATACGAGCCTTCGATGATCTTCACCATCGCCTCGCGCGCGATCTGCAGATTCTGCCCTTTGGCGAGAAGAAAGAGGTGCTCATTCTGTGCCATCTGCGGAGCAAGGCTCTTAATTTCTGCAATTTTCTTCTCATCTGCGAGCAATTTCTCCGCCTGTTGCACAAGAGATTTCAGTTGTTTCTTGCCTTCTGCGAGCCTTCCCTGAACCGCTTTAGCTATTAAGTATCCCCACGCGATCTGCGAGGTGAAAATCTTGGTGGACATCACACAGATTTCTGGCCCCGCCTCCGCCATGTATTTGAAGTCTGACATGCGCGTTATCATGCTCCCCGGCATGTTCACATACGAGGCAATCGTCGCGCCTTTTTTCTGCGCAAACTCCAGCACTTCCAAAACGTCTGCCGTCTCGCCGCTCTGTGAGAGTGCAATGAGAAGATCGCCCTTTCCGAAGAGGCCGTAGTATTCAGTCGCTTCCGCGCCGATGAGTCCGAGCGCGGGAATGCCGCCGTACTCACGGAGGTAGAAGCCAAATTGCCCCGCGGCGGCGCCTGCTGTGCCGGAGCCGATGGTGTAGACTCTTCGTGCCTTAGTAATAGCGCGCGCGAGCTTGCGGATATCAGTATCTTTGTGAGCCGCGATACGCTGGATAACTTCCGGCGACTCCATAATTTCTTTGAGCATGTAATGTTCGTATTTTCCCTTGTCGGAGGAAGCGCGTACAATGACATTCTTCTCGATCTTCGGTTTCAATTTCTTGCCGCTTGCGATATCAATGACCGAGAGGCCCTGCGGGCTTGTAGCTGCCATCTGGCCGTTCTCCAAGACGACGACGCCTTTCACATACGAGGAGAACGAGAGGACATCCGAAGAAAAGTAAATCTCTCCCGGCCGTGCGCCGACGCCGATGACGAGAGGGGAACCGTTGCGTGCGCCGATAATGTGCCCGTCGCTCGATAGGACGATGACCGTGTTGCGTCCCTCCAGTTCTTTGAATGCTGTGCGCACGGCTTCCTGCAATGTTTTTGCCTTCTTCCATTTCTCTTCAATAAGATAAACAATCGCTTCGGTGTCAGTCTGCGAGAGGAATCGGTAACCTTTCTTGGCGAGCACATTCTTCAGCTCTTCCATGTTTTCAACGATGCCGTTATGCGCGAGCGCGAAAGAGCCGTCGGTTGCCATGTGCGGATGAGCGTTCGCTTCGGTGACCGCGCCATGCGTCGCCCAGCGCGTGTGGCCGATCCCGACGTGCCCGCGGAAGGGAAGCGGATGTTCATCAACGACACCGACGCTTTTCTCGAGGGCAATATCATCACTCTTCAAGACCGCCACACCCCAGCTATCGTAGCCGCGGTAATCCAACCGGCGCAGGCCCTCCACAACCGCTTCGCCTGCGTCCCTGCTCTCGCCGATGTAGCCGAATATGCCGCACATCGTAACCATGGTACTAACAGAACGGGGGCTAGAAAAGAGACAGTTTCCTGATACTATTGTCGAATGCAAAAGCTGCTAACGGGGCTTCAACCGTCTGGTGCGCTCCACATCGGCAACTATTTCGGCGCCTTGAAGCCGTTTGTCGAGCTCTCGAAACAATACGACTGCATGCTCATGGTCGCGGATTATCACGCATTGACGACTCTTAAAGACCCGAAAGAACTGCGAGAGAACATCTTCAACGTTGTCCGCGATTATCTTGCCGTCGGCATTCGGCCCGATTCCGCAATCATCTTCCAGCAATCGCAAGTGCCGGAGCACACAGAGCTCGCGTGGATCTTCCAGACGCTTGTAACGGTGCCGTTCTTGATGCAGGCGCACGCCTATAAAGATAAAGTCGCGAAAGGGCTTGAGCAGAACGCGGGCCTTTTTGCGTATCCGATGCTCATGGCGGCCGATATTCTTCTCTACGACACCGATGTCGTGCCGGTCGGCGAAGATCAACGCCAGCATCTCGAGTATGCGCGCGAAACCGCGGCGAAATTCAATAAGACTTATGGCGAAACATTCAAAGAACCCAAAGAACTCATCCAGAAGTCGGTCGCGATCGTTCCGGGGACCGACGGCAAGAAGATGAGCAAAAGCTACGGCAATACCATTCCGCTTTTCGGGACAAAAGACGAGCTCGCGAAAGCCGTGATGAGCATCGTGACGGATTCGTCGGGGGAGCGGCCGGAGAACGTCTATGCCATTCACAAGCTTCTCAAGCCTGAACCCGAGCTCGCGTCGCTCTACGAAGCGAGTAAGGGCAGCTACAAGACCCTCAAAGAGGCGCTTGTCGAGGACTTGGAGAACCTTATCGAACCGATGCGCACAGTGCGCGATGAGATAACAGACGAGGACGTGAAGCGCGTCTTGGACGAAGGAAGCACGAAAGCCCGCGAACGTGCCGCTTCCAAGATAAAGGACGTCCGTGCTACAGTCGGCGTGTTGTTGTAATTAAATATGGAATCGGAACCAAAACTTGCGCAACAGAATCAGGTTCATGGCGAAAAAAACCCAAAGCACGTGGTAGGTGCCTCAGACATGCAACGTGCACTCATGGAAATCTCCACGCCGAATCTCAATGTATCGACTAGGTCGATGACACGTCGTACTTTTTTGTCTGGTGCCGCTACAACTTCACTTCTCGCCGGGATGGGCACCTTTAACCCTCCTGTAGCCGGTGAGGAAGAATTTTTGCGATCCAAACAGCCTAAGGACAGTATCGTAAAAGCATATGGAGAGACGATTGCTCAAGCGACACTGGTCGCTTTTTCAAATATGATAGGCGTCTTTATCATGAATACATTACTCGCTTCGCGAAACGCTCTCTCCGATTCAAAAAAAGAAGAAAGCGAAGGGACAAGCACGCGAGTTGGCGCTGCAGGTAAAAAAGAAATGATTAAAATGCTGTTCGAGAATCCGGGCGCGCTTACAACACTCGCAGTTATTATTGCCCCGACTGTCGAGGAAATCGGATTCAGACTCCTACCTTCTTTAGTCGTTGATAGGGCTCTTGGCAGCGATGCTGGTGTATTGTGGGAAGTGGGTGTACCGACGTCTATTCTATTCGCTCAGGCTCACACGAAAGAAGGGGGGCGAATCGAAACATTACCTTTACCGCAATTCATTGCAGGCATGTTTTGCTGGTATCTTCAACGCGAACGCGGATTTTCACACGCCTTAACCGCGCACGCTTTTAACAATGCTATCGTGCTAGGAATAATGATGGCGGGTAAGCATTTCGTATCCCCAGAGGAAATAGAGAGCGTGCGACGTACATTGAACGATGAAGAATAAATCCAACCAATATGAATAGAACCTTAATTAGTGATTTACAGGAAAAGATCGGACACTCCGTCATTATCAATGGCTGGATTACCGTCCGTCGCGACCAAGGGAAGATGGTCTTTTTCGATATTCGCGACCGTTCCGGCACGGTGCAGGGTGTCGTACTTCCGAAAAGCGCAGCGATCAATGTTGCGAAGGACGTGAGTATCGAAAGCGCGGTTGCACTTTCCGGTATCGTGAACAAACGACCTGAAAAGAACGTGCAGGTGGGGAAGCAGAATGGCGATATCGAGCTCCAGATCGAAGAGATAACTGTCTTAAACCCTGCCCAAACACTTCCGTTCGAACTCGACGCGGAGGTGAATCTCGACACGCTTCTCGATAACCGGCCGCTCACCCTCCGCAACCAGCACAATCGTGACATTTTCACTCTACAGGCGGCGATCCTCGAGGCCTATCGAAAAGCGCTTCAGGAGCGTGGCTTTATCGAATTCCAGGCGCCGGCGATCGTCGGCGGCGACGCCGAAGGCGGCGCCGCGGCATTCAAAGTGAACTACTACTACGATACGACCGCGTACCTTGCGACCTCGCCGCAATTCTACAAAGAGATCATGGTGAACGCATTCGAGCGCTCGTTCACTATCGCAAAGATATTCCGCGGCGAGAAACATGCGACGCCGCGCCACTTGAGCGAGCTCACGCAGATGGATTTTGAAATGGGGTTCATCAAAGACCACACGGATGTGATGAACGTGCTGCATGACGTCGTTACGGAAGTAATAGCTGCGGTGGGGAAGAAACACCTTGATATTTTCGAGCGTTTCGGCGTCGAAGTGCCTGAAGCGCCCGAAACATTCCCGACCTTCACCTTGACCGAGGCGCAGGATATCATCCGCAAGGAATTTGCTCGCGAGATCGAAGATACGCACGATATGTCGCCGGAAGATGAGCGGCAGATCTGCGAGTATGCAAAAGAGAAACGGCACTCTGATTTCGTCTTTATTACCCACTATCCGACGAAACAGCGCGCTTTTTATTCCTATGAAGAGCCGGGAGAAGAGCCATTCTCACGCAGCTTCGATCTTCTCTTTCGCGGTTTGGAGATCAACAGCGGTAGCCAGCGCATCCACGACTACGACCAAATCCTGGAGCGCCTTCGCTCGCGCGGGTTGGATCCGGAAAAATTCTCGTATTACCTCCAGGCGCATAAATACGGCATCCCGCCGCATGGCGGCTGCTCCACGGGTCTTGAGCGCTTCACGATGAAAATGCTTGATCTCAAGAATATCCGCGAAGCGACTGCCTTCCCGCGGGATATGAACAGAATCGATGTTAGACTATCGGAATAGCTGTGAGCTTGTAGCTTGCAGCCTGTAGCTTGCAGGGAAAAGCAAAGCATGCAGCAATTCAATATTGAAACGGAGCACTACCAAGGGCCGCTGGAGACCCTGCTTGATCTCATCGAGAAGCGGAAGCTCTCGGTCTCGCACGTCTCGCTCGCGGAAGTGTGCGACGCGTACCTCGCCTACGTCGAAAAACTGCCGGAGTTGCCGCTTTTGGAGACGTCGCAGTTCGTCCTCGTCGCCAGTACCTTGCTTCTCATCAAATCACGCACGCTGCTGCCGTCCGTTGATCTCTCCGATGAGGAAGAGCAGTCGATCGAAGAATTAGAGCAGCGGCTGCAGCGGCTTGCCATCGTACGCAAAGCATCGAAACTACTACAGAAAGAGTGGGGTAGGGCGCCCCTCCATTTCGCGCGGCGCAGGCCCGATATCGCCCGCATTACCGGTGTGGAGCAGCCTGCCTTCGCTCCTGGGGAGACGACCATCGCGACCATTCTTCGAGCAGCTCAAAAACTCGTTAACACGCTGCCCACGCTTACGAAGCTCGGCGAGGCGACCATTGCGCCGGTTTTAGCCCTTGAAGATGCCATTTCAGGCCTCAAATCGCGCCTTGCCTCCGCCGTCCGGGCTCGCTGGAGCGAGATAACCAAGGGCGCTTCACGGGGAGATACCATCGTTCATTTCCTGGCTGTTTTGGAACTTGCTCGCCACGGCTCGATTTCAGTCACGCAAGACAAACTTTTTAGCGAGATCCTTATTGAATCAGAGGCTGTGGGAGCACCCCGATACGGCTAGCGGTATGACAGATACAAACACACTCGCCGCACAAGCGCATGCGCTCCTCTTTGCCGAAGGAGGAGCGCTCACATTCAAGCAGCTCACGCGCTCTTTGGGATGCGACCACGCAGCTCTCATGCAAAGCTTAGAAGCTCTTGAAAAGCGATTGGAGGGGACCGGGCTTACCCTGGTGCGCTCGGATACCGAAGCCGCACTCGTTATCGCGAACACGGCACGCGACGTGGTCGCAAAAACCGTCGCCGAAGCAGCAGAGCGCGATATCGGGAATGCTGGACTCGAAGTCCTTGCCATCCTTCTCTACGAAGGTCCCTCGACGCGCGCGCAGATAGACTACGTTCGCGGCGTAAATTCTTCTTCAACCATCCGCACGCTTCTTACGCGCGGTTGTATCGAGCGGAGCGGGAATCCTGAAGATGGGCGTGAATATCTCTATAAGCCGACGACCGACCTCCTCGCGCACCTCGGCACGCGGACAAGGGAAGACCTTCCGGAATATGGTACAATCGGTCGCGAATTAGCCGCCTTTAAGGCTGCACAAAAAGAGCATGGAACCGGAGATGGACCAGAATCAGACACCAACTGAAGCGGCTCCTGCCACACAAGAAGCTGTGCAGGAAGTCACGTCGACTCTATCCCGCCCGCCTTTGAGCCATGTCGTCGTGGGGGCGCTCTTTCTCACCGTGAGCCTCATCGGAGGCTTGGGTCTCGTCGTCGCAGCGCTTCCGTCCCTTCCTGCGCTGGGAGCAGCGAATGTTGCTGCCGTGGAAACCCCACAACATCAGGACGCGTACGGCACGCTGGAGCTCCAAGGAAAGGGCATCTATGTCACCGACCTTGCGAACGGAAAAACCCTTTTTGCTCGCGAACCCAATGCACAGCTCCCGCTCGCTTCGATAACGAAAGTCGCACTCGCCTTGGTCGTTTCCGAGGTGCTCTCGCTGGACGAGATTGTTACCATTTCTCGCGAGGCCGTTATCCGCGGCGAAGGGGGTATCACGATGGGAGAAGAATGGGTTACGCGTGACCTCATCGAATACATGCTTATCGCTTCGTCGAATACGGCCGCGGAAGGCTTGGCCGAGGCGGCAGACAGTCGCCTGCGCGAAAAATATCTTGAAGCGCCGCGTGGCAAAGCAGCCGTCTGGCGCATGAACTCGCTTGCAAGACGTCTCGGGTTGCAATCGACCTATTTTGTGAACCCGAGCGGTCTCGACGAGAGCACCACCCAGGCAGGCGCTCTTGGCTCATCAAAAGACATCGCCGCGCTCTTTGCCTATGCACTGCGCGCTAACCGCGATCTTTTTGCCGGCACGGCGCGCGGCGGCGAAGTCCTGGGGCCGCTCAACATGCCTAAAAAAGAGGCGCATAACACGAATGAGGCACTCTCCTCGATCCCGAACATCATCATGGGAAAGACCGGTCTCACCGACCTCGCGGGCGGCAACCTCGCCATCGTTTTCGACGCTGGTATCAATCATCCGGTCGTCATCGTTGTCCTCGGCTCCACACCCGATGGAAGATTTGAAGACATGAAAAAGTTGGTGGCCACGACGCTCCAAGTCCTTGCGGAGACCGAACCGCGCGAGTAGGAACGGGTCAAAAATCGGGGTAAAATGGGGCGATGGTCCCAGATGTCGTCCGAGTGCTCATACCAGCAGGTGTAGCGTTCGCCGTTGGCATCGGCATGACACCGATCCTCACGCACTATCTCTACACATATAAAGCGTGGAAGAAAAACGGCGGGAAGATCGCCTATGACGGAACGGCAGCCGCGGAATTCAACCGTCTTCACACGAAGCATGAGATCCGCGCGCCACGCTTCGGCGGCATCGTCGTCTGGGGGAGTACGCTCCTCACAACCCTTCTTCTCGCGCTCCTTGCGTTCATGTTCGAGAATCCCTTGTTGGAACAATTCAATTTCCTGAGTCGCAATCAAACATGGCTTCCTTTGGCCGCACTTCTCGTCGGCGCCATCGCAGGATTCATTGATGACCTTCTCATCATCCGTCCCGAAGGGCAGGGCCTTCAACTCCGTTATCGCCTCGCAGTCGTCGTCGCACTCTCCCTCATCATCGGCTGGTGGTTCTTCGATAAGCTCGATGTGACGGCTGTTCGCATCCCGTTCGATGGGCCGCTTTCCATCGGCATCCTCATTGTTCCATTTTTCGTCGCGATCTCTTTGGCGCTCTTCGCAAGCGGCGTCATCGACGGCATCGACGGGCTCTCTGGTGGCATTTTCGCCTCCATCTTCGCCTCGTATGCCATCATCGCGTTCGCCCAGAACCAGATCGATCTCGCGGCATTCTGCGCGACGGTCTGTGGGGGGCTCCTCGCATTTCTGTGGTTCAATATCCCTCCGGCGCGCTTTTACATGAGCGACACGGGCACGATGGCCCTTACACTCACGATCCCCGTCGTCGCCTTCATGACCGATGATCTTGGCGACGGCATCGGTGTTGCGGTGTTACCTATCATCGGGGCACTTCTTGTCGTGACGGTCGCTTCCGATATCCTGCAGATGTTCTGGAAAGCGGCCTTCGGCCGCAAGCTTTTCCGCATCGCGCCCCTGCATCACCACTTCGAAGCAATCGGCTGGCCAGGCGAGAAGGTGACCATGCGCTACTGGGTGCTCTCGATCGTTTTTGCTTTTCTCGGCGTTATTATCGCACTTATCGGCCGTTAAGAACCCCTCACATGCGCATTGCCCGTGCTGATACGCTTCTTATTATCATTCTCGCCGCACTGGTTTTGAGCGGCGCCTTGATGTTCTCGTCTGCAGCGGTCGGGCTTCTCGCGCGAGGCGCGACTAACATCTCAAGTGTTGTTTTCAATCATTTCGCGCTCGGCATTGGTGGCGGTCTTGCTGCACTGCTTGCGGGTTTTTCCATCGACTACCGTGTATGGCGCACGCTTGCTCCGTATCTATTCGCATTCGCCCTTCTCGCAACAGCGCTCGTCTTTATTCCGGGCTTGGGTTTCGAACATGGCGGCGGCCGCCGCTGGCTCGACCTCGGCTTCACGACGGCGCAACCCGCGGAACTCTTGAAGATCGCGGCCGTCATCCTGGCGGCCGCCCTCTTTGCCACGCTGCGCGAAGAAATGGCCTCCTGGAAGGGTCTCGCGGCCTTTTGCGGCCTCTGCGCCGCCCCCGCGCTTCTTCTTGCGCTCCAGCCCGATTTCGGGACCCTCGGCATCATCGTCGTATCGGTATTTGCCGTCGCCATTGCCGCGGGCGTGCGGTTGCGCGATATCGCCCTCATCAGTGTCGTCGCGATCGCGAGCCTGGTCCTACTTTCTTTTACGCCCAAGTACGCGTATCTCTACGATCGCATCGCGACGTTTATCAACCCGGCGGCACAGAGCGCGCAGGGCGAAGGCTACCAGATACGGCAATCGCTTATCGCCATCGGCTCCGGCGGCCTTGCTGGGCGCGGCTTGGGGCAGGGGATACAGAAATTCACCTATCTGCCGGAGCCGATGGGGGATTCGATATTCGCTGTTGTCGCGGAAGAACTGGGGTTCATCGGAGCGAGCGTCACGGTCGTGCTCTTCCTCGTTTTGGGGCTTCGCGGATACGGGCTTGCCGCACGTGCGCCGGATCTTTTCGGGGGGCTTCTGGCCGTCGGCATTTCCACCTATCTCGTCGGCGAGGCATTCATTAATATCGCTGCCATGCTCGGGCTCGCCCCGCTGACGGGTATTCCACTTACGTTCATCAGCCAAGGCGGGAGTGCGATGTTGGTCTCTCTTGGGAGTGCGGGAATACTTTTAAGCATCTCGCGGCGCATTCCCCGAAAATAGTCGCACGGGCTTTCGAAAGCTTTCCTCTGGCGCTACAATAAAAGACCATGAACCCCGCCCTTTCGGTACGATGTACTCATAGCGTCCGCATGTGTTTTGCACTACCATCTCATTGTAGATATCCGATTATCAACATAGAAAGAGCGGGATGAAAATCGCACTCACGGGCGGAGGAACTGGAGGACATTTCTATCCCTTGATCGCGGTCGTCGAAGGTATTGAGAACATTTGCAAGGAACGCAAGCTCTTGGAGCCGCAATACTTCTATCTTGGTCCCGAACCGTTCGATAAAATGGCGCTTGCCGAACATGATATCGAATACCATTCGGCTCCCGCGGGGAAGCTCTCACGCGAGCGCCGCATTCCCAATCCTTTTAGTTTCTTCACAACCGCAGCAGGCATTACCCGCTGTTTCTTTCTGTTGTTCTCCATCTACCCAGACGTCGTGTTCTCGACAGGAGGGTACGCCGCGTTCCCGACCCTTTTTGCCACGCGGCTTCTGCGTATCCCAGTTGTTATTTATGACGCCGATGCGCGGCCCGGTCGCGTCTCTTTATGGGCGTCTAAATTCGCGCGTTGGATCGCCGTCGCGCACCCCAATGCCGCAGCGACATTCCCCGAAAAGGTGCGCGAGAAGATCGCGCGCACCGGGCACCCCATCCGCGTTGAGATAGAATCGCCTGCCCGTGAAGGTGGTCACGAATTCCTGAAACTCGACCCGAATGCCCCCACTATCTTCATCGTCGGCGGCTCGCAAGGCGCGCAAGCCTTGAATGAGATAGTCATTGATACGCTCCCGACCCTGGTCGCCTCGTACAACGTCGTCCATCAGGCGGGTATCGCAAATGCCGAAGAGGCGCAGCGCGTGGCTGGCGTCGTCTTGCATGATTCTCTGCACGCCGAGCGTTACCGCGTCTTCGGCCTTTTGAACGCGCTTGCGCTGAAGATGACCGCCGGCATCACCTCGCTCATCATCTCGCGCGCCGGAAGCGGCAGCATCTTCGAGATAGCTTCCTGGGGCATTCCTGCCATCCTCGTCCCCATTCCCGGCGAGGTCTCGCATGACCAGACGGAGAATGCCTTTTCCTATGCGCGTGCAGGCGCCGCCTTGGTCATCGAGCAGAAGAACCTCACGCCGCACATCTTGCTCGCAGAGATCAAACGTCTTATGGATGACGAACCAACTCGCAGGCGCATGTCAGAAGCGGCGAAAGCGTTCGCGCGCCCCGGCGCAGGGCGGAAGATCGCTGAAGTGATTCTGGAAACTGCGATTTCGCACGAACCCATCTAACCTATGGTCCGTGTTCGCATCGCACCGTCTCCTACAGGGTTTTTTCATATCGGCACTGCCCGCACCGCGCTCTTTAATTACCTCTTTGCAAAAAAACATGGCGGAACGTTCGTCCTGCGTATCGAGGATACTGATAAGGAGCGCAGTAAAAAAGAATATGAGCAGGATATCTACGAGGAAATGCAGTGGCTCGGTCTTGTTTTTGATGAGAGATATGTGCAGTCCGAACATGTGGGGAAGCACAAAGAGCTCCTGCACAAACTTATCGATGCTGATCGCGCATATGTTTCGAAAGAGCCTGCCAAAGACGACTCCGAGCGCATGGTCGAAGTGGTGCGCCTGCGCAACCCCGGCACAACTATCACCTTCGCCGACGTCATTCGCGGCGACATAACGTTCGACACGACGGAGTTGAAGGATTTTATCATCGCGCGCTCTATTGACGATCCCTTGTACCACTTTGCGGTCGTCGTCGACGACGGAGAAGCAAAAATCACTCATGTGATCCGCGGGGAAGACCATATCTCCAATACACCTCGTCAGATCCTCATCCAGGAGGCGCTTGGCCTCCCGCGCCCGGTCTATGCGCACTTGCCGCTTATTCTTATGCCGGATAGAACGAAGATGTCGAAGCGAAAGCATGAGACCGGTGTGAAAGATTTCCGCGCGAAAGGGTATCTCCCCGAGGCAGTGGTCAACTTCTTAGCACTTCTCGGCTGGAGCCCGAAAGGCGATATCGAGATACTCTCCATGGATGAACTCATCGCGCAATTCGAGCTCGCTGACATCCACAAGGCAGGCGCGGTTTTCAATGAAGAGAAGCTGCGGTGGTTCAACCGCGAATATCTGCTCCGGATGCCTGAAAACGATTTCGCGTCGCACGCGCTTCTTATCCTGAAAGGCTCTCTTAAAAAGAACGTCTCATGGAATGAAGCGATCGGCCGTATGCTCCTGCCCATTCTTCGGGAGCGCATCAGCGTCTGGGACGATATCCGTTTTCAAGCTGAAGAAGGCGAATACGATTATTTCTTCACGAAACCACATTTGGAAAAAAATCTCATCCCTGAAAAGAAAAGTAACCCCGCTGCTGCGCATGAACATCTCGCCGCGATCTCGATGATGTTTGAAAAAGTCCCTGCTCCTGAATTCACGGCAGAACATATTCACGATGTGCTCTGGCCGTATGCTGAGGAAAAGGGAAGGGGAGCCGTTTTGTGGCCTCTACGCTACGCCCTCTCGGGGAGGGAAAAGTCCCCCGACCCCTTCGTTATAGCCTCAATTTTGGGCAAAAATGAGGTTTTGGAGCGTATCAGGGCAGCTCACGCTATACTGGAATAGTCATGGTAGGGAAAGCTGTTTTTTCAGGGCTTCTCGTGAGCGTCATGCTTGGCGTGCCATTCATACTCCTTGCCCAGTCGGCAGCGGACATTCAGAACCAGATCAATGACCACCAGGCGCAGATCGAAGCGTTGAACAAAGAGATCGCGCAGTATGAGAAAGAGCTGGCTGTGGTGGGCGAGAAAAAGCAAACACTACAAACGGCGGTGAACGCTCTTGATATCTCCGTGAAGCAGACGCAGGCGAAGGTGCGCGCGAAGCAGAGCCAGATCGCGACGACCGAGCTCCAAATAAAGCAATTGGGCGGCGACATCCAGGAAAAAGAACAACTGATTGCGGTTGACTCTGCCGCCATCGCAGAGACGGTGCGTTCTCTGCACGAGTCGGAAAGTGCGTCGTTAGTCGAGATGATTCTCGCGCACAACTCCATCGCGGATGTGTGGGACGACACGGAGAACATCCGCGTCATTCAGGAAAACATGCATGGGCACGTCCTCTCACTTTTGGAAGTCAAAGAGCAGTTGACGGAAGACAAGGAGGTGACCGAAAAGAAACGGGAAGAGCTTGTCGTCCAAAAAGGGGAGCTTTCCTCGCAGGAGCAGTCGCTTGCTGTGCAGAAAAAGGAACAGCAAAACCTTCTCACGCAGACGAAAAATCAGGAATCGAATTATCAGAAACTGGTGGAAGAAAAGAAAACTGCCAAAGCCTCATTCGAAGCCGCGCTCAATGAGCTCGAATCGAAGCTTCAGTATACGCTCGACCCTTCACACATTCCTCCCGCCGGCAAGGGCATTCTCCGCTGGCCCTTGGATGCGATCACCATCACCCAGCAATTCGGGAAAACCGCCGATTCGGGGCGCCTCTATGTTTCCGGCACGCACAACGGCGTCGACTTCCGTGCTTCTATCGGAACTCCTGTCAAAGCAGCCCTTTCAGGTATCGTGCAGGGGACCGGAAACACCGACGCCATACGCGGGTGCTACTCCTACGGCAAATGGGTCTTGATTAAGCACGGAAATGGCCTTACAACGCTCTACGCCCACCTTTCGCAGATAAATGTGGTTGAAGGTCAGAACGTCGCCACAGGGCAGGTTATCGGCTTCTCCGGCGTCACCGGCTACGCTACGGGGCCGCACCTTCACTTCACTGTCTACGCATCGGATGCCGTACAGGTGCGGCAACTAGGCTCCGGCAAGGGCTGTAACAGTGCGATCATTCCCGTTTCGGCTTTGAGTGGGTACCTGAACCCGTTGGACTACCTCTAGTACCTCTAAATCTAACTAAAAAGGAGGCGACCAGTCCCTTTGGACGATATTACGCAAAGGCGATTCTTAAACCTTAAAGCTGTTTCTTCCGTGATCGTACCACTCGGTCAATTTCAGCGCCTCGAGCTCTATTTTAGATGCTTTGCGGAGTTTTGTGCCGCGAGGGACGACAGTGTAATAGCCGCTTTTCGAGAGTGTGGTCATAAGCCAATCAAGCGGTTCATCAGAAGTCACCCATTGCTCCGGCGCGAATTGTGAGAGATCGAAGGGCTTTGAATAGGAACGCATCGATTTTGTGCCGTCCCACAAATAATATTCGTTGAAGAAAGACATCGCGAGCTCGCGAGGCGATTCATACACCGGATCGCGATACTTCAAGACCGCGTGGTTCGTTTTGCTGATGGCGCCCCAATGTCCTTTTTGTTTAAAAACTGTGATCGTATGATCCTCGTCGTTTGGCAGTGTTTCAAAATCCATGAGAAGCGGTCGCTCACCATGATACGCGAGTGCCGCGGCGGCAAAAACAGCGCCCTCAAAACAATGTGCTTTTTTCTCCCGCAGCACCAGTAGGGGAGAGAGGTTGGTCTCCCCCGTCTCCTCAAAATTGATCGGAAGTGCATCTAAAAAATCCTGGATTTTTTGCGGGGAAGAAAGTTTTGAAAATACTTTTCGTGCATGCGCAGGAAGAATTGTACGCAACCGTCGTGAGAAGGAATGCATCAGACCAGTATACCTGTCAATCTAGCGCCGCCGAGATTCTCCAGGCTATATGTCGCAAAAGATATATTGTGCGACATACCAAGTAGAGAGAAAGCGCGACGAATACACCCACTAAAAATCTCTCTCCCTGCCCCAAAAGGCCTCCGGACTTTATTTTGATCGAGCTCGCATCTTATGCCACCCGACTTTCCGACTCATTGCCCTCTTCGTCTTCCCCATGCAATGCAGAAGCGCGAAGTTTTCCTTCGCGCAAAGCGTCAATGTCGAATCCTAATGTCGCGATATCGCGCTCGGTCATCGGTTGCCCCTGCTTTCTATATTTAGCTTGCAAGTGTTCTATGTATGAAAGTATGACGGCTGCTTTTTCAACCTCGTTCGGTATTACACCTCCGTTCTTTTCGTGCGCATAAAATTCATCGACGATTTTCTTGATTTTGTCCCGCGGATACGGTTCTTCGTCCGTAAACCTCTTTCGTTCGACTGACATAGTTGTTATTTACCCGTCAATTTCTCTAGTGCGCGCAAGACTTCAAGCGGCACCGCGAAGACGACCGTGTTGGACTGATCGGACGAGATGTCGTTAATGCTCTGGAGCGTGCGCAAATGAAGTGCGCCGGGAGCGGCCGCAAGCATCGAGGCCGCTTTGGCCATGTTTTCCGCCGCCATGACTTCCCCTTCGGCTTTGATGATGACCGCACGCTTTTCGCGCTCCGCTTCCGCTTGCTTCGCGATAGTGCGCTCCATGTTCTCCGGAAGCGAGATGTCTTTAAGCTCGACATTGGACACCTTAATCCCCCACAGCTCGCTCGCCTCATCGACGACCCGACTGATACGCTCCGAGATCTTGTCGCGCTGGGAAAGAAGTTCGTCGAGCTCCACTTCGCCGACCGCGTTCCTCATCGTCGTTTGCGCGAGCTGGCTCATTGCATAAATGAAGTCTTCCACTTCGAGAATTGCCTTTCCGGCATCGACGACGCGGTAATAAATGACGGCCGTGACGCCGACCGCGATGTTGTCTTTCGTGATGGCTTTCTGCTCCGGCACGTCAACCGCCTTCACGCGCATGTCCACTTTTTTCATTGATTGGAAAATTGGAATGACGATACGCCAGCCCGGCTCCCTGATGCCGGTGAATTTGCCAATGGTAAAGAAGACGCCTTTTTCGTACTGGTTCACCTGGCGGATAATGAGGACCAAAATCGCGACTAAAATGACGAGCCCGAGAAGAATGGTGAATGCGTTCATGCCTTTATCCTACACCACTTCTCTCGTATGTAAACCAGTCATGCGCGACACATCAAACTCTCACGGCCGTGAGAGTTTGATGTGTATGTGGTTGATACTACTTTGCCCACGGAATCGGATATTGCTCGAATTCTGGCAGGAGCTTTCTGCCGTAGAGGAGGCGGGAGATAACTTCAGCGTGAGAAAGCGCACCGGTGAGCGCGTTGTGCGGCTCCGGCTCCTTTGGGATGCCGCAGTAGTTTAAAACAGCGTCCAAATCCAAGGCCGAGCGGCGATGTTTCGGATCAATCGGCGGCTGGAGCCCCCGCTCTATCATGTGCATCCAGCAGAGCGTGTGTGAATCAATAGTACGATGTGCAAATGGCCAATTCGTATGCCCTGCGCGCTCCGCGGCATATTTCATAAAATCGCGGTCAAAGGACGGATTCTGCCCTGCGAAGGTGCGCTCCGCGACGCTCTCGCTCCAGTGCATGAATGCGCGCACAAGATCCGCCTCGCTCTGCTTTTTCGGGTCGGAAATCTCTTCTTTTGTGAATCCGTTTATTTCCAGTGCCTCGTCCATCACATGCGCGCCGTCCCAGATGCGGCATTCCTCATAAAAACGATTTGACGGGTTCGAAAAATCCAAGGCGCCAACGGAAACGATGGAATGCTTATGCGCTTCCACCCCCGTCGCTTCGATGTCGATGACTAGCATAGCTTGTAGCTGGTAGCTGGTAGCTGGTAGCAAGAATTCATACACCACATTTTCGCATAGCTGCAGGCTACTGGCTACTGGCTGCCGGCTAATCCAGCGCAATTCTTTGCGGGGCTATACCCGGCATCCTGCGCGGCCTTTTCACTCGCGAACCACACCTGATTTGCCGCTGCGATCTGCGAGGCACCGGCGCACCAAGGGTAGTGGTAGACAGAGCCGCTGCGCGAGGCGACCACAAGCCCGCCTATCGCCATGCTCCGCGGCTCTCTTTCTTCTGGAGCTTGGCCAATTGAGACGACTGGCCGTGCCTTTTCCACCGCAGAGAGCCTCCCCAAACCAAAACTCCCAAAAGCGACCAAAAATATGACCACAATAAGCCCCCATTCGGCAAGAATCCCCTCTCCCGCCAATTTGACCTTCAGTAATATTTCCTGTATCCTGATGTGCATCTGGGAATTGTAGCTGATTTTTATGACTAGTAACTAGCTACTAGCAACCAGCAACTAGTTTATGGCCCATACAAAAGCCGGCGGAACAGCCAAAAACCTGCGCGATTCGAATCCGAAATACCTCGGCGTTAAGCGTGCTGATGGTGCGAAAGTCGCTATCGGCGAAATCATCGTCCGTCAGCGCGGCACCAAAATAATGGCCGGCCGCAATATCGGCATGGGCTCCGACCACACTCTTTTTGCGAAAATCGACGGCGCCGTTAAATTCTCAACAAGACGCAAGACCAATTTCGACGGTCGCACAAGCATCCGCTCGCGCGTTGAAGTAGTTCCTACTGCGAAGTAGATAGCTTCGCTCTATAGCACCGTCGCTCGTTCGGAAATGAAAGTTTGCTTTCATTTCTCTCACTCCGCTAGGTGATAACCGAAACAGTGATAGTTGCCTTGTGTTCCCCAAGCCGAATTTCGACCGGCCATTCGCCGGTTTGTTTTATTGCCATTTTTGGTTGAACCACACCTTGTGGTAGTGTTACTTTCAACTCCTTTTCGATTACTTTTGCAACGTGCTCGCCTGAGATTTTTTCGTACAAGTGACCCTGTTCGCTCGCGTTCGCCTTTATGTGCAGAGTTTGCCCTTCAAGTTTTTTCACAAGCGCCGTCCATTCTTTTTCCCGCACTTCCATTTCCGCTTTCGTCGCCGCCTGTTCTTTGTGAAGGGTTTGCATCTTTTCTTTCGTCGCCATTTCGGCAAGTCGATTGGGAATGAGAAAATTCAGGGCGTAGCCGTCAGAGACGTTCTTCACGCTCCCCTTCTGCCCCACACCCGCGACGTCTCTCAATAGAATGACTTGCATGAACTGACTATACCGCGCGACGAGAGGCAAGTGCAAATTGGTCGAAATACTTCTGTAATCCCGGGAATGTTGTGCCGTATTCCTTGCCGCCAAGCACCGCGTCGCAAAAAACCTCACGTGCGCGCCCTATCTCGCTCTTCCTACCCTTCCAGCGCGGGTCGGCCAGAGTGAGATCGAAGAGCTCAAGCCCGCGAATGAGCGCACTCTCAAGGCGCGCTTCGTTCTTGCCGAACGCGGTCGCCGCGCGCGAGACTTCGCTGCCGATATTCCCCATCTGCTCCGCGAGCGTCAACTGCTGCCATCTTCCCTCTGCAAGTTGTGCGTGCATCACTGTCATATTAGGCACCAACAATAAACGATTCGACGAATGTGCGAATTTTATTCTGAATCTCCACGTTCTCAACGCCGCGCGTGCGATTGCCGAACGCCGGCTTCAAGTTGAAAGCGAATCATATTCGATAAAATTCTCTCGTGGTTCGGCCGGATAGAGATTAATCCCCCACGTATGCTCGTTCGAGGAACCCTCCGTATCGATGAGAAGCGTCTGTGCATCTGCATGCAATTCCGCTCCCAGCGCAATGAGCCCTTTATCAATATCAACGACCGCTTTCACCAGATCGCCAAACCGCTCGCTCGCAATTTCCTGCAACTGCGCGCGCGTAAGAGGTTCTTTGAGAATATGAAGACCCATATTTTTAACAAGTATCAAGCAATGAGTCCTAAGTATCAAGCAATGGTGTACTTGACGCACCTCTTTCCTCATGGTATTCTGTTCGCCTTAAATCCTTTCAACCAACACCTAGAGCATGTTCAATAACCCCTCGCCAGACGGTGGAGCATGATGTTTGACATCG
>JBBTXY010000007.1:0-10494 GCA_038062075.1 Patescibacteria group bacterium | reverse complement strand
GTGGGCCAGGTGGGGATCGAACCCACACTCCTTGCGGAACACGATCTTAAGTCGTGCGCGTCTGCCAGTTCCGCCACTGGCCCGTCCGACAATAATACGCTTTCTAGAGCGTTTTCGAAATGTCGCGTAAGTACTCCTTGAACTCGCCGTTGATGTCCGGATGCTTGAGCGCGAACTCGACGACTGTTTTCAAGTACTCGAGCTTGTTGCCGGTATCGTAGTATTTTCCGTTCTTAATTTCAACCGCGTAGATGTCTTCCTGCTTCGCGAGCGTTGTGATGGCATCGGCGAGCCAGAGCTCATTGCCCTGGCCGAGAGGCGTCTTTTCAAGAATGTCGAAGATCGCGGGCGGAAGGACGTACGCGCCGTGTGTTGCGAGATTCGAAGGCGCTTCGCCGCTCTTCGGCTTCTCGACGATGCGGTTGATCTTAAAGACGTTGTCGGAAACAGGAGAAATATCAGCAATGCCGTATTTTTCCGTCTTGTTATCCGGAACGCGGACGGCCGAGATGGAGGGCTTCCCGTATTTTTCATACACGTCGATGATCTGCTTCAAGCGCGGCGGGTCGGAGTAGATGAATTCGTCACCCCACATGACGGCGAACGGCTCATCGCCCACGATATGTCGCGCATTCAAGATAGGTGTGCCGTTCCCATACGGCCCCTTTTGGCGAATGTAGACGAAGTTCGCAAGGTTCGCGATGTTGCGCACTTCTTCCGCCTGTTTTTCTTTCCCCGCTTCGAGGAGGCGTTTCTCCAGTTCGTACGGGTAATCGAAGTGGTCTTCGATAGAGCGCTTGTGCCAGCCAGTCACCAAGATGATGTCTTTAATGCCCGATGCCACTGCTTCCTCGACGATATATTGGATAATAGGCTTGTCGACGATAGGGAGCATCTCCTTCGGCATCGCTTTCGTCGCAGGCAAGAAGCGCGTGCCCATGCCGGCCACGGGGATGATGCATTTGGTGATTTTTTGCATATTCATACTCATGACTAGTGTGTGATAAAGTGCACTATACTGGCCTGGTGGCGAAGAAGCAACGCGGAAGTCTGCAAAACTTCTATGCAGGGGTGCGAATCCCCTCCAGGCCTCCCGAAATTGGTGCTGGACGATTCCCGTCTAGACCTCATGAGCAGATCGTGGCATTCCATTATGACACGATAACTATGTCCGGTCGGACCAAGTTATCGTGTGTAGTTATTTTCTCGTGAGTTCGTCGATGCGCCGACGATTTTCCTCGCCGATGTCGAGTACGAAATCGACGGTCGGGACGTTGCGCAGGACGGTGTGCGCCTTCAGGTAGTCGTGGAAATCAGTGCGGAGGCGCTTGAGTTCCTTGAGCATCTCGTCCTCGTGTGATTTCGGGAGAATGGAGACGAAGATAACGACGTTCTTCAAGTCCGGCTCTATCTCGGCGTGCGTGACGGTGACGAGGGAGCCTCCGGCGCGTATGGTGCGCGCCAAAAATTCTCCGGCTTGGTGTGCGATTTCCTCTGAAACTTTATTTTGTCGTCGTGAAGGCATATCGCTGTTGTCCATACCTGGTATGCGCAAGGGTAATTTATACGGTTTTGGTGCGGAAGCATTCTAATACATCGCCCTGTGCGAGCTCGAATTCGCCCGCGATCTCCGCGCCAAATTCTCCGCCGGTCTCCACGCGCTCGACGTTCTGTTTATGCGACTGGAGGCTCGCTACTTTTCCGATACCTATCTCCTCTCCTTTCCGGAGGACGCGCACGGAAGCGCCCTTCTCGAAGCGGCCCTCGAAGACGGTCGCGCCAATCGTCTGCTTATCTTTGCGGCTCGAGAAGAGCTTCAGGATACGCGCTTTGCCGAGGCGTTCCTCGACCTGGCGCTTTGGCGCTGATTCCTTAAGGATCTCCGCGAGGCGCTCGGCAAGCTTGTAGATGATGTCGAAGGTTTCGATACGGATGCCATGCTGGCGGGCGCTCTCGCGGGCTAATGGATCGACGGGCACGTCGAAGCCGACGATGACAGCGGGGGTTGCTGCAGAGGCGACTGCCGCTTTCACATCCGCTTCCGAGATGGCGCCGATGCCGGAGAGGACGATGCGGATGCCAGTATATTCGTCCCCGATCTTCGCGAGCTCGTGCACGATGCCTTCGAGGGAGCCGGAGACATCAGCGCGGATGATGATAGGGAGAAAGAAACGCCCCGATTCCTCTTCTGCGAGGATATTCAGCGCGCGCACGGCTTCCGGGCGGTCGGCTTCCGCATCACGCTTGTGTTTGTAGGAGACAAATTCCGCCCCGACTTCCGGAAGTTCGTCAAAGCCGTAGAGCGAGACCGGGGAAGAGAAGGTCGCTTCTTTGATCGTTTTTCCCGCATGGTCCGTCATGATGCGCACGGGGACGACGGCGCGCCCGACGCGCACGACCATGCCGCTTTTCAGCGTCCCTTCGGTGATGATGAGGGTCGCCGCGATGCCGCGCTTCTCGTCGCGATGCGCTTCAACGATGTATCCTTTCGCGCGCGTTTCCGGGTCGGCCTTGAATTCCGCGAGTTCCGCGACGAGGAGGATGAGGTCGAGGAGTTCGTCGACGCCGGCGCCCGTCTTAGCGGAAATGGCCGCCCACGGAATATCGCCACCGAATTTCTCCAAGTAGACATGATGTTCGAGAAGCGAGGCTTGCGTGCGCGAGAGGTCGGCGTTTGGCTTGTCTATCTTATTGATGGCGACCACAAACGGCGTCTCCGACGCTTTGATACTCTCGAGTGCTTCCAAGGTCTGCGCCTTCACGCCGTCGTCCGCTGCGACGACGAGAATGGCGATGTCGGCGATCTTGGCGCCGCGCGCGCGGATGGCTTGGAACGCGGCGTGCCCAGGCGTATCGATAAATGTGATTCGCTTTACGTTGTTAGTTGGAAGTTGTTTGTTGGAAGTTGTGGCGTGAGCCACCTCGTAGGCTGCGACGTGCTGCGTGATGCCCCCCGCTTCCTTCGCGACGGTGTTGGTCTTGCGGATGTAATCCAAGAGCGTGGACTTACCGTGATCGACGTGCCCCAACACTGCGACAATAGGCGGCCTCGCCCGTAAGGCTATGGCCGAGGGACGCTCTGAATTGGGGAGAGAGGCATTCATAGGAGTGTTGGGGGCGCATACGTGACCGACAGAGTATACAATAAAAATAAGGAGCGTGCTAGGATGCGGGCCATGTGGTTTTTGGGGAAGAAACGCATCTACCCGGTAGTAGAATCGCCACGAACTTTCGTCTATGTCTGATTGGAGGAACAAGGCAAAGAGTTTTTTTAGTGGTCTATGGAGCAACGGGCGATTTCACTACCGGGTCTATCTCGATTACGCGAGTGCGACGCCGGTTCTGCCGGAAGCGCAAAAAGCGGTGACCGAAGCGTGGGCAAAGTTCGGAAATCCCGGCGCCATCCATGCTGATGGTGTCGAGGCGGAGAAACTGCTTGCGAGAGCGCGTGAGCGCATTGCGCGCGAGCTTGCATGCAAGCCGCGCGAAATTATCTTCACCTCCGGCGGGACGGAAGGGAACAATCTCGCAATTCTCGGTGTTGCACGAAATCTAGCAAGGCGTCGCCTTGCTAAGCAAGGCGACGCCTTGCTGGATACGCACTGGATCGTGAGTAGTATCGAACATCCGTCGGTGTTGGAATGTTTTTCAGAGATCGAACGGTTGGGCGGAAAGGTGTCGCATGTTGACCCCGATGAGAGAGGAGTCATCAAGCCGGAAGCGGTTGTACGTGCATTAAAGCCGCAGACAAAACTCATCTCCATCGGCTGGGCGAACCATGAGATCGGCGTTGTCCAGCCGATACGCGACATTGCGCGGGCCATCCACTCTCATGATGGAGATACGATCTCCATCATTTTCCATTCGGATGCGGGGCAAGCTCCTTTATATCTTTCTCCACAGGTGCACACGCTTGGCGTCGACCTGATGACGCTTGATTCGGGGAAACTCTACGGCTCGCGCGGGGTCGGCGCACTCTACATCAGCAATCGCGTCGAACTCGCACCGATCATCCTCGGCGGAGGGCAGGAGCGCGGGCTTCGCGCGGGCACGGAGAATGTCGCGCTCGCTGCTGGATTTGCGGAGGCGTTCGGTGTCGTTGCGCGCGGACGGCAAGATGAGGCGCGGCGATTGAAGAAGTTGCGCGACGATTTCGCTCGCGACATTGTCGCGCGCATCCCTCAAGCCGTCATAAACGGCGATCTGAAGCGCTCGCTTCCGCACATGCTCAACATTTCCATTCCCGAAATACAGAGCGAATATGTTACGCTCGCGTTGGACGCGAAAGGCATCTCGATCTCGACCAAAAGCGCGTGCCGCGAGGGCGAATCAAGACGCTCGCACGTTGTTGCCGCGCTTATCCCCCACTTTTCAAAAAAAGTGGGGGATGGGGGATGGCGTGCTGAAAACACTCTGCGTTTTTCATTTGGCCGATATACGAGCGAGCACGATCTGGGTTATGCGCTTGCGGCTCTGCAAAAAGTCATAAAATCAGGATCTTTTTGATACTTGCTACTTGATACTTGTTACTTCCGCATATATCATGCGGCTATGGAACTCGAGAAACTTAACAAATCTCAGATCGTACTTCTCACGCTTCTCGTGAGTTTCGTGACGTCCATTGCGACCGGCATCGTCACGGTCTCGCTCCTCGAACAGGCGCCGCCAGCCATTACCCAAACGGTCAATCGCATTGTCGAGCGCACCATCGAGAAAGTCGCGCCTGCGAGCCAGGCGGCATCGGCGAGCATGGTGGAAACCGTCGTGGTGAGAGAGTCAGACCTTATCACGCAGACGGTCGCGCGCGTTTCGCCCTCCGTCGTGCGCCTCTTTATGCCCGGCGTTGATGAGGCGGGGAAAGAGATGCAATTGTTTATAGGCCACGCTCTTGTCATCGATGCGGGAGGCATTCTCATTACCGATGCCGGAATGCCGGATGGAACACTGACCGCACTTCGCACTGATGGGATTGAAGTGCCCGTCACGGTAATCGCGCGGCCAGAGGGCGCGAATGTTATCCGCCTGCAGGCGGCGACAACAACGGGGGAGAAGCAGGAGACTCTCTCATGGGCTCCCGTCTCGCTTTCTTCGCAGGCGGCGGAATTGGGGAGTGCGGTTGTCACGATCGCAGGCCGCACCTCGCCGCGCGTCGCGCAAGGTATCGTCACGGGCGTCTCTGACATTTCCGGGAAAGAAACCAAGGCGGGCATCGTCGAAACGGATATACCGGTGGATGCGTTTGCCGCCGGAAGCCCTCTTATGGATATCGACGGAAATATCATTGCCATAGCCACGAGAGAGAGCCGCGCCGCAGCGGCAGGAGGGTTCCTTGCATCTTCTGCGATCGTGTTGGATAATAAGACTTCCGGAGACACCGAAGGTGGCTCCAACTAGCAACTAGCAACCAGTATGACTCCCTTCAACAACTTCACCACCAAAGCGAAAGAAGCCATCCATCGGGCGCACCAGCTCGCGGTGGAGCGTGGGCACAACCAGGTCTCGACCGCGCACCTTCTCGCGGCGCTTCTCATGCAAGAGGAAACGATGATCCTCCCGATGCTCGATCAACTTGATATTGATACCGTGCACCTGTCGGATTCGGTGATGGAGCTTATCGAGGGCGGAGGCGGCTCCACCGTTTCGCCGTCGTTCCAACTCTATCTCACGCCGGAATTGGTGCGCGTCTTCGAGTCAGCCCCGCGCATCGCGGCTTCTTTCAATGACCAGTTCGTCTCGCCGGAGCACTTGCTTCTCGGTGTCATTGAGCACCCGGGGCCCTTGGCCGAAGCGCTCTCGCGCTTTCGCATCGATCGTACGAATCTTGCGCGCGTCCTCGCTGATATCAAAGAAGGTCGTATCCGCGACGTGGAGACGGAGAAAAAGCCGCGCGCCCTGGCGCGCTTCGCGCGCTCACTCACGGAGCGCGCTCGCGAAAATAAGCTCGATCCCGTCATTGGCCGCGACACGGAGATCACCCGCGTCATACAGATCCTTAGCCGGCGCACGAAAAACAATCCCATTCTCATCGGCGAAGCCGGCGTGGGGAAGACCGCTGTCGCGGAAGGTCTCGCATCGCGCATCGCCTCCGGCGATGTTCCGGAATCGCTCCGCGGGAAAGAGCTGATACAACTTGACCTCGGACTGCTCGTCGCCGGTACCAAGTACCGCGGCGAATTCGAGGAACGTTTGAAGGCCGTCATGAAAGAAGTTGAACGCTCGGAAGGGAAGATCATCCTCTTCATCGACGAGCTGCACACATTGATCGGCGCAGGTGCGGCCGACGGTGCGCTCGACGCTTCGAATATGCTGAAGCCCGCCCTTGCGCGCGGGGAAATTCGCGTCATCGGCGCGACCACCTTGAAGGAGTACCAGCGCCACATCGAGCACGATGCCGCGTTCACCCGCCGCTTCCAGCCTGTCTATATCAATGAACCTTCCGTCGAGGATGCCGTCGCCATCCTGCGCGGTCTCAAGGAGAAATACGAGCTCTACCATGGCGTGCACATTACCGACCAGGCTATCCTCGCGGCCGTGCAGCTCTCCTCGCGCTACATCACGGAGCGCTTTTTGCCGGATAAGGCCATCGACCTTATCGACGAAGCGTCTTCCGCGCTGCGTCTTTCCTTGGAGAATAAGCCGCCCATTCTGGAAGAGGCGCATCGCAAGATCATGCGTCTCGAGATAGAACGCGAAGCTTTGAAGAAAGAGGCGGATGAAGGCGAACCGAAAGCGAAAGCGCGCACCAAAGCGATCGAAGCAGAAATCGCGGATCTGAAAGACTCGACGCACGAGCTTGAATTGAAGTGGAAGAACGAGAAGGAAACTCTCGGCGAGATCAAGCGCGTGAAGGGTGAGCTTGAGACTGCACGCATCGATGCCGAACACGCCGAATCGCGCAGCGATCTCACCAAGACCGCGGAGATCCGCTACGGCCGCATCCCTGCCCTCGAGCATGAACTCGACGTCGCGACGAAGAAACTTAAGAAACTGCAGATCACGCGCCGGGTTCTGAAGGAAGAGATCGTCGAAGAAGATATCGCAGGCGTCGTCTCGCGATGGACGGGTGTTCCCGTTTCCCGCATGCTCGAAGAGGAAGCCGAGAAGCTCGCACGGCTCGAAGAAGAGCTCAAGAAGCGCATCATCGGCCAGAACGAGGCGGTGCAGAAGGTTGCGGATGCCATCAAGCGCAGCCGCGCAGGCATTGCCGATCCGAACCGCCCCGTCGGCTCGTTCCTCTTCCTCGGCCCTACCGGTGTCGGAAAGACGGAACTCACGAAGGCTTTGGCCGACTTCCTCTTCAACAGCGAGAAATCGCTTATCCGCGTGGACATGTCCGAATACATGGAGCGGCACTCCGTCTCTAAAATGATAGGTTCTCCGCCCGGCTACGTTGGCTACGACGAAGGCGGCGGCCTCACGGAACTTGTCCGCCACCGGCCGTATTCCGTTATCCTCTTCGACGAGATAGAAAAGGCGCATCCCGAGGTCTTCAATGTCCTCCTCCAAGTTCTCGACAACGGCCGCCTTACGGATTCCAAGGGTCGCACGGTGAACTTCAAGAACACTGTTATCATCATGACCTCGAACATCGGCGCGGAGCACATCGATAAGATGTCCGGCCTCGGCTTCGCCGCAGGCGCACATACGACGGAAGGGGAGCGTTACGAACAGGTCAAAGAGAAGGTAATGAGCGCACTGAAAGATTTCTTCCGGCCGGAATTCCTCAATCGTCTCGACGAGGTAATCCTCTTCAACATCCTCTCGCCGGAAGCGATGCGCGACATCGTGCGCATCCAGACCGACCTCGTCGCGAAGCGCTTGGAAGAAAAGCAGATAACACTTACGTTCTCTGAAACAGCGCTCGCGCAGCTTGCGAAGGAAGGCCATAGCGTCCAGTATGGCGCGCGGCCTCTCAAGCGTCTCATTCAGACGAAAGTTCTCACGCCTATCGCCAACATGATGGTCGCCCGCGGTATTCTCGAAGGGGGTTCCGTGAGGGTGGATGTGAAGGACAGTGAATTCGTATTTGATGTTCGCAAGAGAGCAGAGCGCTTACACGGCAGGGCTCGCGCGAGGGCGGGAGTTGGTGCATAAGTGTGCTTGCGGCACCAGAGAGTGAGACTCCCACCCGAACACGTCCTTCGTAAACGCGCGTGCATCATGAGCTACCGCAACGTGTATTCACGTGTGTTGATGTGCTGCGCGATGTTCTCTGGGGGTCTCGCTCTTGCTGCCTTCTCACTAAGATTGGAAAATCAAGCACCATCTGTTAAATTGGTGATGTTGCGTCGGTAGGTAAGTGGTTAAAACGGCCTGGCTGTAGACCAGGTGCCTTCGGGCTTCGGGGGTTCGAATCCCTCCCGGCGCAAAAATGAAAAATTCCGGCCTCGTGCCGGAGTTTTTCGTTTTCGCACGGAGAAGAGTTTGAGGAACTCTTCGGGAGGGATTCGAAAGGAAATCCGGGGAATCCCGCTCAGTAGAGCGGGTCGGATTTCCAGGGCCGAGAAATTTTATGCTGCGACGGCGGCAAAAAATGTTCTTGGCCGCATCCCTCCCGGCGCAAATGTACGTTGAGGCCCTTGAACGAAGACGCCTTCTAGATAAATGGGCAAAAGAGTATAATGGCTTCACCCGGGTAACAGTTATTATTCGGGGATAACCATTAGAATCTCATTGTTATGGAATCATCGGATAGGCCAAGCACATCTCAAGAAGTTAAATACGAAGTTCACCTCACAAACCGGATATCTGAAATTAACAAGTGGGCGAGCGAAGAGGGGATCAAGGTCAAATACGTATCAGGACTGATGGTTACAAGGACGAACCCCGAGACGGGGAAATTGGAAGTGTTGTTGGTAAAAGGTGCAAGTTTGGTGAATCAAGAAACAAGCGAGCGTAAAGCAAAAGATTTTTGGCAATTTCCAGGTGGGCATGTGCGCGGCGGGGAAGATCATATCGCCGCTTTGCGTCGTGAAATAAAAGAGGAACTAGGCGTTTCAATCCCGAATGATTTATTTTATGTTAAAACGTATGTTCCTAAACCTGAACCCGGAGCGAAAGAGGTTCTCGCGATACACGCGTTTTCTTTGCCGGGAAATTGCGATTGGGATGTAAAGAGGGGGAACGTTACGTTGGGAAGCGATGTCAGTGAGATGATATGGACAAGTGATCCGTTGCACGATGAGAAGGGAGAACCCAGAGTACTGACACAACAAACTGACTACTTATTAAGGAATGTCATGGGATACGAGGGGCCTGCAAATAAAAATACCCTCCGCGATGAGGAGTATTATGGAGATCCGAGAGAGTAATTAACAGTACCTGAATTAGTCTCGGTTTCGTTCCAGGTAGCATTCTTTCTTTTCCCCACGGTACTCCGGTGGAGCCGTGTGCAGTGCTACACTTGCAGCATGTATCGACTGGTGCGGAAGGCGGTGGCGGCGATTCCGAGCTTTGTCGTGCTTTTGCCGTATGCGGTCTTTGCGCAAAATGGGGGACTGCCCAGCAAAATCGTCCCATGCAATGGTGTCGATTGTAGATGCGAGCATCTCGTGACCTTGGCGCAGAACCTCATCAATGCCGGCATCTTCATCGCGGTCTTTCTTTCGGCGATGATCTTCGCCTACGCGGGATGGCTCTATATCTCGAATGAGGCGATAGGAGAGCAGCAGAAGGCCAAGAAAACTTTCACGAACGTCGTTATCGGGATTATTGTCATCCTTGGAGCGTGGCTCGTGATAGATACGCTGATGAAGCAGATCTTGAAGGATAATATCGTCTGGAACAATATCTGTGCGGGCCTCGGTCTTTAAAAGCTTTGCACACTGTGTTTTTCTACGGTAGCATTTTGAATGGGACTATTCCCCCAGTACAACTTAGAGAGGTGCACGATGTCAGATATCACCTTTTCCATCCGCTTCGTCGATGGGGACGGAAACGGAGTGTTCAATGCAGACGTTAAAGCCGAATCTTCAGGAGGAGTTCTCCTAGGTATCGGGCCGTCACATGTATACCATGGCTATACCGACGAGGATGGATGGGCCAAATTTGAAGCACGCACCGACAGTGGGGCAGTTCATATTTCCCACATCAGCGTAAGCAGAGGAGGGTTTGATTCGCTGGCGGAAATCGACTGCGACGAGACTTTTGAGGACGGGGATACTGCCTCGTTTACCATCTGAAGGTTCGTCTCTCCCCGCTAACTCCGGCCAGCACCCAGTGCTGGCCGGTCTCTATAGGCTTTAAGTTTGCCTTTTAAAGCCCTTTCCGGTATAGTGCTGCCTCATGTCGCAGGACCAACTCATCAAACTCGCGTGCTCGAAGTGCGACCGCATCAACTATTGGTCGCGCAAGAATAGGAAGCTCGTCACCCGCAAGATCGAGCTCAAAAAATATTGCAAGTGGTGTCACAAGCACACAGCACACAAGGAGGCTAAGAAGTAACCAGAGACAGGGAAAACCTCGAAAATAGCGAGGTTTTTTCTTGTGCATCGG
>JBBTXY010000006.1:0-3682 GCA_038062075.1 Patescibacteria group bacterium | reverse complement strand
ATCCATCTGATTAAACCGGTCGCGCATTTCACCGCCTGCCGCACCGTCAGCTTTTTTTGCATCACCTTTGCCGATCCACCTCGCGGCGGCTATTGCCGCCGCCTCGGTCACGCGTACGAATTCAAGCGCAAGATTGCGGTCCATATCGGGCGGTCATTGTACTCCTTCCAATTAATTTGAGAAAGAAACCACAAAAAGCTACACTTTTAGCATGTACCTTACGCGCGACGGCAGGTTTGTCCGCACGGATATCTGGCGGGAAGGGGAGTATCTTGATCTCTGGAGCGTGCCGCATTTTCTCTCGGGCGTCTCCACCGCCTTAGGGCTTTACCTCCTCGGATTTGCGGCTCTGCCCTCGTTCATCATCGCGTTTCTCCTTTTTGTCGCGTATGAGATGTTCGAGACAATCGCGCAGATAGAAGAGACGCGCTGGAACAGGACCTTGGATGTCGTCGTCGGCATGGTGAGTTTTGCACCGGCGTTTCTTCTTGCGCCGCTCTTTCCGCAGCCGCAGGTCATAGCTGTCTTTGTTGTCGTGACCGCGGTTGATACAGTGCTAAGTTTTTTTGGCTGGCGGGCGTCGCAGAAGGCGGCCGTGCTCGAAGCGAGACTGCGCGTAGAGTTTGGGAAGGAAAAAGAGAAATTTGTGGAGCAAAAAGAACGAGTCCAAAAACGCTGGCGAGAGCGAAAGAAGCAGCGAGCGATCGGAGGGTGAGCGATTCGAACGCTCGGTGCCTTGCGACACACGTCCTTTCCAGGGACGCGCACTAGACCACTATGCGAACCCTCCCCAATAACTTCCGTAGCGTACCTTGATTCGGACAATTTTCAACAGCCCCCTCTGGCGCTCGTGAAGGGTAGGGGTATGATGTGCGGCAAGGGATTTATCCACTAATTATTCATTTATTTATATGTTTGAAGTAACGTTTTGGCCGATTTTAGCCGCGGGTGTCGCGAATGTCATCCTCGGCTTCATCTGGTACAACCCGAGGGTCTTCGGGACCGTTTGGATGCGGGAGACGAACCTCTCGCCGGAGAAAATGGAGGCAGGGAAGAAGAAGATGCCAATCATGGCATTCGCCACCTTTCTTGCCGCCATGGTTGTTGCCTACGTGATGAACCATTTCGGCATCGCCTGGGGCGTTTATGACTGGATCGGGGCTATCGAGCTCGGCATCTGGACGTGGATCGGGTTTGTCGCACCCATTATGCTCGGCTCCATCCTCTGGGAAGGGAAGTCATTCAAGTATTACGCCATCAACGCGGGCTACTGGCTCGTCTCTTTCGTCGTGATGGCGGTCATCCTCGTCCTCTTTTCGGCCTAATGACACGTACGCGGCTGTTTTTGATCGGCGGCGTGGTTGTGGCTGTGGGCAGCGCGCTCCTCGGGTGCGCGCTGCCTGTTTCTAAGCCTTCGAGCAGCCCGCCAGCGCTCCAGACCACGGCCACGCTCTCGATAGGAGGCACTCCGGTGCGCGTCGCCATTGCCGATACGCCAGCTCTGCGCGAGCACGGTTTAAGCGGCTATGCACCTCTTGAGGCAGATGAGGGGATGCTTTTCGTCTTTCCGGCAGACGGCCGGCACTCCTTCTGGATGAAAGACATGCTCTTCTCGATTGACATGCTCTGGCTCGACGCTAATGGCCGGGTCGTCCACGTGGAAAAGGGTGTCTCGCCAGCGACATTCCCACAGACGTTCACACCGAGTTCACCCTCTCGGTATGTATTGGAGGTACCCTCAGGATTTTGCGATGCACACGGTATTGAGGTCGGAGACATGGCGATTTTCCCTTGAAATAAGGGATGAAAAAGACTTATCCACACTCCATGAAAAAAGTCCTCCGAATAGCCTTTGTGCTACTCTGAGATAACTGAGCGTGCGTACGCCCGGTAAGCGAAATTCAGCTTGTTGCGAAGGCAACAGGTGTGAGTTTCGCCCCGAAATATGCCGCTTGAAGGAGTTCGGGGGTTAGTAATTTAGAGGGAAAATTATTAGCTGAAGTAAACTACCGGGTATGGTCCAACTGACGATCACCAAACGTGATGGCACTCAAGAGCCCTTTAATGCGGACAAAATTAACCGCTCGATCGAGCGCGCGTGCGTCGGTCTCACCGACCCCATTTCGATGGTGACGCAGATCGCGACGGAGACCCAGCTCACGCTCTACGACGGCATCACGACGGAAGAGATGGACATGGCGACCATCAATGCCGCTGTTCAGAACATCAAGGAAGACATCGAATATGACAAAGTAGCGGTGCGATTGCTTTTGAAAACGGTCTATCGCCGTGTCATCGGCGAGTATCATGATGATCCGGTCGAGCTCGAGGCGAAATACCGCACGCATTTCTCCGAATATGTGCACAAGGGCATCGAGAGCGGTCTTCTCGACACGCGGATGGCCGAAAAATATGATTTGGAAGAACTTGCGCGTACGCTCAAGATCGAACGCGATGAGCTCTTCACCTATGCGGGGCTCTCGAGCCTCATGAACCGCTATGCCCTCAAGGATCGGCAGCAGAAGCCCGCCGAGACGCCCCAGTATTTCTTCATGCGCGTCGCGATGGGACTTGCCTACAATGAAGCGGATCCGACCGAAATGGCAAAAAAGTTCTATGATCGCATGTCGCGCCATCTCTATATCGCCGGAGGCTCCACCAATCTCGGCGCAGGAACCTCAAAGCCCGCGCTCTCGAATTGTTTCCTTCTCGAAGTACATGACGACATCGATCACATCGCCAAATCGGTTGCTGATGTGATGAAGATATCGAAGTCCTCCGGCGGGATCGGCGTCTCGGTCACGAAGTTGCGCGCAGCCGGCTCGCCCTTGGCATCGTCAAACACCGTCTCGTCGGGCCCGACGCCCTTCGCGAAAATTATGGATACCGCGATCCGCGCGATACAGCGCGGCGGCAAGAAACTCGGCGCACTCTGTTTCTACATGGAGAACTGGCATCTTGATTTTCCGGAGTTCATTGATTGGAAGCACAACGCGGGCGACGATTACTTGCGCATGCGCACGGCGAATACCGCCGTCTGGATTTCAGATGAGTTCATGCGCCGCGTTGAGGCGGGGGAGGATTGGTATATGTTCGATCCGAAGGAAGTCGCGGACTTGAATGAGCTCTATGGCCAAGCGTTCGCGAAGCGTTATGCCGAATACGTCGAAATGGCAAAGGCAGGGAAGTTGCGCACCTACAAGAAGGTGCCCGCGAGCGAGCAGTGGCACCAGATACTCGTTTCTCTGCAGTCGACCTCGCACCCGTGGCTCACGTGGAAAGACCCAATCAACCTGCGTGCCCTCAACAACAATACCGGCACCATCCACATGTCGAACCTTTGCACGGAGATTTGCCTCCCGCAGGATAAGGACAACATCGCCGTGTGTAATCTCGCCTCACTTAATTTAGCCGGCCATATCGAAGGGAAGCAACTTAATTGGCACATGCTCGAAGAGACGGTGCGTCTCGCCGTGCGCCAGCTCGATAACCTCATTGATATCAACCAGCTTCCCATTCCCGAGGCGGTCCGCTCTGATAAAGAGAATCGCGCCATTGGCCTCGGCGTCATGGGTTTTGCCGATGCCTTAGAGCAGCTCGGCATGCCGTATGAAAGCGGGCATGCGGCCGATTTCGCCGACCGTGTATTCGAATTCATCTCGTACATGGCGATTGATGAGAG
>JBBTXY010000005.1:0-6567 GCA_038062075.1 Patescibacteria group bacterium | reverse complement strand
TCTGCTTGTTGCGATCGCCGATGTCTTCGTTCTTGTACAACATGTCGATCAACGACTCGATCACATTGCACGCGGCCTGCATTTCTTCTTTCGCCTCCAGCATCTGGAGGGGATCGAGTTTGCTGTCGTCCGGCAGAGATTCACCGAAAGTTGGAACGTTATCGCGGTACTGTAACGCCGGCACCGGCGCATCAAACGAAACGATCGGAATCCTCAGCTTCTTCAACGAAGCGATGACTTGCTTCTCGGTGATGTTCAATCGCGTTGCAATCTCGAGCGGTGTCGGTATCCGCTTCAATTCGGACGCAAGTTCCGCACTTGCGTTTCTCACTTTGTTTCGCAATTCCTGCAAATGCACAGGTTCACGAATCATCGATTTATGATTTTGCCACTGTCGAGTCAGAGCGGATCGAATCCACCACTGGGCATGCGTAGTAAAACTGAAGCCCAATGTATGGTCAAACTTATCGATCGCCATAAGGATGCCGATGATCGCTTCTTGTACACGATCCAAAAGTTCCACTTCCATGGTCGGATACCGCCTGACCATCCACAACGCCAACCGGATATTGTGGAGTACTAATGCGTCTCGTGCATCTTTATCATTCTCCTCATTTGCTCTTCGCGCGAGTTCGATTGACTTCTCACGAGAGAGAAGCTTGTAACGGTTGGTCACGCCGCGCAAAAGTCCCAGCGGATCCTGATTGAATCCTATGCTGGCCTGACGACGCTGTTCGTCGCGGTCAACTTCTTCATTCTCGACGAATTCGCTGCTGATAGTACGAGAAGGTGTATGTTTGCCATTAAGCATGGTCGAACCCCTCTGTCAAAGGTCAATTCTTTTTTCACCCTATCACACGGGCAGATTTTGACAATGGACGGAAAATACGGTATCGTTTTTCCAGAATATAGTTCAACAGAAGGACCTAAGCCATGGCGAGCTCAAACGAAGCCGTCCAGAGTCACGTCTATTGCCAAATGACAGGTCGCGACATCAGTACCGCCCTGTGTGAAAGCACACAAGGCGAAGACGGATGTCTTGGCTGCGGTGCGCCAACGCGCCGGTGTGAGAAATGCGACCTGAAAATGGTCGCCGTACCGATTGCAGGTTTGTGCCTAACGTGTTTGGCCATCGAGCGCGCAGAAGCACTCGATGCAGAGCGCGAGATTCCAACGCGTGTCCAATGTCAGATCATGAAGAAGCCAATTAGTGCCGCGATGTGTGGCTCTATGCAAGGACAAGACGGGTGTCACGGGTGTGCAGCGCCAACGCGAAAGTGTAGCGTATGCAGCGAACGACCGCCGCATTCGGCAAAGTACGGACTATGCATTGAGTGCATTGTTGCAGAATTCGCTCCAGAGATCGACGCGGAAGGATCTGATCCTGCGGAAAAAGCGGAATCAGTGCCGCATGCCACACCAACGCCCAAAAAGTTGCCGGCCGATATCGAGCAACTCATGAAAAGGTACGGCTACGTATCCGTAGATCTGCTTGTATCTAAACTGCGCATTTCTACGAATGTCGCCATTCAGAAATTGAATCCTCTTATCGCAGATGGAAGTCTGCGGGAGGATAAGGGTGGGCTCTTGGTACGTGCAACCGGCATCGTCGTCAAATTGCCGGAGCAGCCGATTAAAGTCGGAGCCGAGGATGAAAATCCGAAAAGCCGCAAAGCGCGTCTCGAAAAAGCGCGTGCACTCATCGAAGAGCACCGACAGGCGTCAGTTGCTTTGCTCACTAGGAACCTTGGTGTCAGCGACTACCTCGCCAAATCCTTCCTTAACTTCCTCGTGTCCGAGGGATTCATCGAGTGTGACGACAGCGGGAAATGGAGGCGGTACATTTACATTTTGCGGCAACAACCGCAACCTGTGCCGGAGACCGTCGTAGAGCCGACCAGCGAACTGTCAGTGTCGGAAAAGCGTCAACGCTATATTCAGGTCCTCGACAAATTCGTGAGCGTCGTCGGAGAAAAGAGCGAACACGGTAGGTTGTTCCTTGAGATCAAGGCCGAGCTTATCCTTCTCGATCGTCTCGATACGGCGATCCGCGAAGTGCTTGGCGAGTGATCGCAACAAGAAAAGGGCCGTCCCAGCTGGGGCGGCCCTCTTTTATTATCTACTGCCTATTGTTCAGGCTGACCTCTTGATCGTGAGAACCGGGCGCTTGCTCGGATCCTTCTGCTTTGGCTCACTCGGGATGAAAGCCGGGAGCTGCCGGAGCTCCTCTTCGAACTTCGTGACCCGCTCGCGAACGAGCGCAGCCTGCGTCTTCAAGATCTCCAGCTTCTTCGTTCGCTTCTCGCCCTCACCGAGGGTCTCGAAGTCGAACATCTCCATCCCGTCGTGCATTGACACGAAGAGTGTGACCAGCTTCGCGTGGTTGACCGGCTTCGCTTCGCCGGACGATGTGCGCTGTCCCTTCGGCTTGTCGACGTCTTGCTGGAACATGCCGCGCGCCTTGTTTGCGGAAAGCTGCAGGCGATGCATTGTCTTTGCGACTTCGATCAGACGCTCGGCAGTGGCGCCTTTCTCTTGCACTTGCAAGAGGAACTTCGTTTGCTCGCCGTTCAGCTTCTTCTCGTCGATCATGGTCTGCACTTCCGGCGGTAAGGTGAGCCATGTGAGGCGCTCCTTGACCCAGTCCGCAGACTTCTTCAGCTTCTCAGCGGCGATATCCTTGTTGCCGCCATTGGCGTCAACCAAGTCACGAACCGACTGTGCCTCTTCGATCGGGGCGAGGTCTGCCCGTTGCAGGTTCTCGATGATAGCGATCTCACGCGAGTCCTCATCGGACATTTCGCGCACGATGCAGTTGATCGTCTCATCGCCGTTGCGTGCCGTAGCCCGCAGACGGCGCTCTCCGAGGACCAACTCGAACGGCGTCGAGCCGTCAGTGACGGGGCGAATGGTCACCGGCTGCAAGAGCCCCTTGTCCTTGATGGATGCTGCAAGCTCGGCGAGCTCGGCGTCTCCAAACCGCTTGCGCGGCTGGAACCGGTTCGGCGAGATGTCTGCGATCTTGATGGCCTGTACGGTCATGCCAGTCATGGTCGTAGTCTCCTCATTTGGGTTTGAGGTTGCCAAAGTACAACCTTATTGCACAATATAGTATGGTTTGTGATGTGTCAAACGAATTCATATGTAAAGAGATGCGCCCGCATCGACGAGGATACGGGCGCGAGAACTACGTTGGACCTTCACATTCTCGAAGCTTTTGCAATGCAGACAACTCAAGAACGTGAATCATCTGACGGGTGAGACCTCGCTTCTTGCCGAGCACTTGCAGTCGCTTGAAAATGCCGTCGAGAAGACCATATCGCTCAATAAGGATGTCACGCTCGCGAATCGAGAGAGCACTGTTCCTCAGCTGGTCTCTTTGCCATGCGCGAAGTACAAGTCCGTAGGGTATGGCATATCGAATTGTCATACCGGTCGGAAGAGTTGTAAGCTCGGCGTTTAGCATGCGCCGCTCGATCGCTAAACTTTCTTCAGCGCATCTTCGGGCACGCACAATCCGAACTTTAAGTTGTTTCGTTTTACGCACGCTCTCTTTAGACACCTCAAAAGGCGCATCGAGATACTGCAGCAATACACCTACGCTAATATGAATCGTTGACGGACTGCAATGTAATTGTCGCGCAAGCTCAGTCGAACCGGTATATTCTTCGGCTTTGAGACACAGGTAGCGGCATGCAATCGTAATTTCGTTGAATCCAAACGCGCGAACTTCTTCAAATCGACTTTGGCGCTCTGGATCAAGTGTCGCAAAGAATTCACGATATTTGTGAAATTGCACTGATCCGTAAAGTTCACGGTGCTTACTTTTCTCGAAATCGCCGAGTTTGCAAGCATTTGATACGGTTCGTAAGGTCACCACTTGTTCTTTACATATCTGCATACACAGTGCATTTTCTCGCACTTGCGCGAGAAATTTTTCTGAAAGCGCAATTACTTCTATGTATGGCGCATGCGCAAACAACTTCCGTAATACCCACGGATACGGAAATGATTTGCATATTACTACCGTGGCGTGCGGATCAAGATGCGCAACGGTATGGTTTTCGGCTTCGTTGAGAATGCCAACCTTCCTTTGCTTGCCCATCGCCCGATCTCCTCTATGGTCTCTTAGGATTATATAGTGCAAAATGCGTCCTGTCAAAAAACTTGCAACAAAAAAGCGTCAGCATTCTCGCTGACGCCTCATTCTTGCTTTTTCTCGAGTTTGCGAAGCTTGCGCAAAGCTACGGTTTCAAGCTGTCGTATTCTCTCACGCGTGAGATTCCGAATTTCCCCGATCGCTTCAAGTGTCTTGAATACGTTGTCTTCAAGTCCATATCGTGCGACGAGCACTGTTCGCTCGGATTCCGATACCGTCATTTCGCTGAGCTCATCAATGCACCATGCGCGATATACGAGCGCATATTCTTTGATAAAGCGCAGCGGCATTCCGACGGGCACTTTCTCAAGCCCATGCTTCAGCAGTTCTTCTTTTTGGAATTCTACATTTTGTAGGCGTTCGCGTTCCTGTTCCACTCGCTTTTCGAGCATCGGTATCTTTGCGATTGATTGCTTTGATACTTCGAATGCGGAGTCCAAATAATACAGAACTGTTCCGACATATACATGTAGCGCCCCGGCAGAGATGCCGTGCTGCTTTGCAAGTTCATGTGAAGGCACATACTGCTCGTCATTGAGACAGAAGTATCTGCGTACTACCTCGACTTCCATCCAATCAAGACTCAGTAATTCATCGAGCAGCGCCTGACGTTCACTATCAAGCATCAGCAAAAATTCGCGCTGTGTTCTGTAAAGCTTAGTACCGCGATGTGTACGATGTTGAGTTTTGACAAGTTCGCCCTTGTTATATGCATGCGATTCTGCGCGCAAAATAACGGATCGCTCTGCGAGAATTTGCATACACGACTCGCTTCTGCGAATACGTGAAAAATACTTGTTCTCCAAGACTATCATCTGCACATTCGGAGCTCGCGCGAGGATTGCACGTAGCACCCATGGATAGGGATACGCTTTGAATCTGACGATCTCGACCGAAGGATCGAGTCCGCTTACCAAGAGCCCTTTTGGCTCATCGACGACGCCGATTTTCTTCTCTTGTTCCATCGGAACCTCCTATGTTCTAGTACATGTATACGTCGCATTGCTTATATTGTCAAAACAAAGCCGCCCACGAGGAGCGGCTATTTCTAACTGACTACTTCAGCGGGCAATGAAGGGATATAGCACAAAAAGCCTTGGTGTTTTTTCATAATACGCTTCGGCTTCTTTCCCGAAACGGATCAGGGTTTCCTGTTCTTGCCACCATGCCGCAACAATCATGCTGCAGAAGAATGTCGCTTGCAGGCCGAGAAAGAGGTAGCCTGTCGAGACGGGTTTCGGCATCCAGAAAATCATATCTATCAGGAAAAGACCCGTGTACATTGGATGCCGCGTATACCGAAATGATCCCGTTGTGAGGAGTCCCTTCGTGCGTCGATTAAGAGTGTACAACATTACCAGGCAGTAAGCGTAAACAATAAATCCGATATGCGATGGCACCAACCAAGGCGAAATCGGGTGAGCCGCCCATGGGTACAACATCAGCGTCGCAAAAAAGGCGGCGAGCATCGTCAGTTGGAAGACACTTCCGATAGCGATAGTTCTGTTTTCCGGTGACTGGGTCACGAGACTTCTCCCTTTGCCAAAGAACTGGAACTCCACTTATACAATACGTAAAGAAGATTGTCTAGGAAAAAGAACCGAGGCGAAGTATCTAGTACTTCGCCTCGAATGATTACCACCCTTGTGTCTCCAACACGGCTGCAGCTGCTTTTTGCTCGGCTTCTTTCTTGCTCCGGCCAGTACCAGTGCCGACAAGCTGATCACCGAAATAACATGCCATTGTGAAGGAGGAATTGTGTGTCGGGCCCACTTGTTTTACGAGCATGTAATTTGGCGTGACGCGAAGAATCGCCTGAGCTTTTTCTTGAACGATACCTTTCGGATTACACGTTCGCGCATCTGTTACTGATTCATCCAGGTACGGGAAAATGCTCCGCACGACGAAAGTCCGCGCAGCGACTAGTCCTTGATCCACATACAATGCACCGATAACTGCCTCAATGACGCATGACAGAATGATATCGAAGGCTTGGGAATTGCGTTCGTTTTCATAATGCTGCCCATTCGACATTACGATAAATCGTCCGATATCGAATCGCTTCGCACAGTGAGTCAGAGTAACCCGATTCACAATCCTACTTCGCAACGTTGTAAGCTGACCTTCGTCAGCATTTGGCGCTGTCTTGTAGAGGAAGTCACTCACAATGAGTTCAAGCGCAGCGTCGCCGAGGAATTCTAACCGCTCATACGTCATGAGACGGTCGTGAGCTCGATTTGCAAGCATCGAACGATGTGTGAATGCACGGACGAGTAGCTTCGAGTCCCTGAAAGAGACCCCAAGTGCTCGTTCGGCTTCTTGTATTGGGAACATTGCTTTGTCCTCCAAGTTGCCCGCGAATTCACCTTTGAAGCCGAACACCTGTACGATCACAACGTATGGGATAC
>JBBTXY010000004.1:0-3326 GCA_038062075.1 Patescibacteria group bacterium | reverse complement strand
CAGTATGATGTGCCACTAGACATACGCAATGAGTAATTTTGCGGAGATTACGGAAAGACGTGCGGGGGGGGGCGTCATCATACGAAAAGATGTGGTGTAATGCAGTATACAAGAAATATGCCCTCGTTTGATACCATCGTATCCGTTCCGTCGTTGCTTCGCGCATGGCGCGCTTTCACTGCAGGAAAGAAAAACAAGCCGGATGTGGCGGAATACGCGCTTACCATCGTGCAAAACCTGTTCACACTCCATACCGACCTTATGAAGGGAACATATCGCCACGGCGGGTATGTCCGCTTTCGCGTCAACGATTCCAAGCCACGCGATATCCATAAAGCGAGCGTGCGCGACCGTGTCGTACATCACGCTATTTACCAAGCATTATATCCATACTTCGACAAGCAATTCATTCACGATTCGTATTCCTGCCGCATGGATAAAGGATCACACAAGGCGCTGTACAGATTTGGGCAACTGGCTCGAAAGGTGGGCCAGAACCATACGCGGACAGTGTGGGTCTTGAAATGCGACATACGAAAGTGCTTTGCCTCAATAAATCACAGAGTCTTAAAGGGGTTGTTGGAAAAGCATATTAAGGATTCTCGGCTAAGTAATCTTTGCGCTGAAGTAATAGATAGTTTCTCTGGCATCCAAAACGGCGTTGGAATTCCCCTCGGTAATCTTACATCGCAAATTTTCATCAACATCTACATGAACGAACTGGATCAATTTGTCAAACACGAATTGCGCGAGAAGTATTACATGCGATACGCCGACGATTTTGTAGTCATGTCGGACGACCGATTTCACTTTCAAAGACTCGTTGAGACAATCCGTGATTTTTTGCAATGCAGTCTGCGCCTTGCGATACACGAAGACAAGCAATGTATTCAGACTGTCGCTTCCGGCGTCGACTTCCTCGGCTGGGTGCATTTTCCCGATCATCGGGTTCTACGCACGGCGACGAAGCACAGGATGTTCTTGAAACTCCGGGAGCGCTCCGACAACGAGCACGTTGTGCATTCGTATCGAGGTTTTTTAGGACATGGCAATGCATACCGGTTGCGCCGACGCATCTGCGTGCAGTAACATGCACCGTATGCCTGAAGAAGAGACATCGCAAAGCCCAGTGCCGGTACCAGAAACTCCGGCGTCTCCAGAACCCGCCACCGTTCCCATAATCGAACCTGTGCCGGAACCTGTGGCAGAACCGCCGATACCTGAAACACCCCCGGTCGCGCCGGAGAAATCCCCTTCACCCAAATCGGAAATAGAAATCCCCCTCGACGCTTCACTGCATGAAGCGTCGGGCGAACGTTCTGCTCCACAGAACGTTGTGGCCGAGCAACCGGAATCTCAGGCCGGTCAAACAAATCCTCCTTCCGTATCTCAGCCACAAACAGTTTCAGCTCCCACGCCGCATTCCGTCAACGACCTTCTCCTCAAAGCGCGCGCAACGATACAGGCGAGGAAGCGCAAAAAACTCGATTGGATCATGGAATTCGTCTCAAAAAACAGCTCGATCACCAACGATATGGTGCAAGAACATTTCCGTGTCGGCGATACAACTGCAACGCGCTATCTCGCCGTTCTCGTAAAAGAAGGGAAACTGAGGCGTGTTGGAACGACCGGAAAAGCCGTGAGGTACGAGAGGCTGTAACGGCCTACATGGTGTATATGGACCGTTAATTACTCATCAGTGCCCGGCCTTCCTTTACGGTCACGACTTTGATGCCCGTCGAGGTGATGTAATCAACAATTTCCTGGAAGCGCGCCGGAGTTGTCGAGTATTGGTCGCCGCCGTTTTTCACTTCGTGGATGCAGAGGATGTACCACTGCTTGTTCGCCTTCGCGGCGTCTATCTGCGCCTTGATGGAGGCCATTGAGTCGCCTGTCTCGATGCACTGGCTCTTCAAGTCGAACTTGTCGGTTGTCGCCGTATTCAAGGTCTCGTAGTCAACGCCGCGTGCCGCAGTGTAGCCGGCATTCTTGAGGAGCGTCTTTATCGTGTTGTTCAGAGAGCCATACGGATACGCGAAACTGGTGACGATGGCACCGGTGAGGTTCTGAAGGTACGTCTTCGAGTTCTTGATCTCCTGGTTGATGCGATTACGCGAGAGGGTCGTGAGGTCGGCGTGCGTTACCGTGTGGCCTGCGATCTCGTGGCCTTGTTGCGCTATTGTCTTCACCTGATTTGGCGTCATGAAGTCATCCCATCCTTCTTGGATGGGCTCTGTGGTGAGGTAGAACGTCCCTTTGAATCCCGCGGTTTGGAGGATGGGGAGTGCGGTCGTGTACTGCGACGTCCATGAATCGTCGAACGAGAGCGTGACCATGCCTTCGCTGAATCCGCCAGGAGGCGGGGGAGGAGGCACGGCATTCACGGTGACCGTCACTTGCTGTGAGATGTTGCCTCCGGCGCCAGTGCACGAGAGTACGTAGGTTGCTGTTGCGGCAGGGGAGACCGTCTCATTTCCCGAGAGCGCTTTCGAACCCGTCCAGCCATTCGAGGCGGTGCAACTCGTCGTGTTCGTCGAATTCCACGTGAGTGTCGATTGCTGGCCCGCGGTTATCGTCGTGGGATTCGCAGAGAGCGTCAAGGTCGGCGCGCCCGGCGGAGGCGGAGGTGGCGGAGAAACCGCACCGCTCGTAAGCGAGAAATCGTCCACGATAAGCGTTCCTGTTTTATCAATGAGATGGAAGACAACGATCTTGGTGGTGCCGGAGGGAATGGTGATATTCGCCGTCACTTGTTGCCACGTGTTATTCGAAGAGGGGAGGCTCGCTACCCATCCCCACGAACTGCTGCCGCTCGAATTGATGTACTGGATATCTATCTCCGTCGCGACGTTCGATTTGTACCAATTGCTGTACGTGTATGTCGTCCCCGGCGTGACGGTTACCGGATCATGCGCCCAGCGTGCATCGCCCGTCGAGTTACTGCCGAACGTGATCAACGCGCCGTTGCCGACGTGTCCTGCAACAGGATATGCAAACATAGGTGTAGGCGAGCCCCATGTTGTTTTTGTCCAATTCGCAGGATTTCCGCCGCTTCCGGCAGTTTCAAGCGCAGGATTCAGAATAAGATTGTCAGCCGCGGATGCAGCCGGAACTGAAATGCTGAAACTCAATGCAAGGGCCACTGCGAGTGCCGCGAGGCGCCCCGCTCGTATGCTTATCATATCTTTCGTACAGGAACTGTTGAAACGAGTAACCCCCCGATGAAAGTACTATACCAAAGACTTCCACTTTTCCACCTTTTTTCCTGTCGATAAGAAACCAGAAGTGTGGATTGACAGAGTGTCAAGTAAAGGTTGCCAGGCGGG
>JBBTXY010000003.1:93746-99656 GCA_038062075.1 Patescibacteria group bacterium | reverse complement strand
ACCGCGAGCGAGATGGAACGAACAGATGACATTGCCTCCATTATCGCGCACGTGCCTTGCGCAGCATAGAGCTACCTGTGTACAAGACGACCGCGTGAGCCACGGGTTTCCTGACATCCCCCGATGAAAATACAGCAGTCAGACTGCTGTATTTTAACCTCTCTTTCCTACTCAAACTCGGTTTGTGACCATTTCCCACCTTCAATAACATCACGGGCAAACGATTTGTATGCGCGTGCAGTGGGAAAGATCTCCTCAAGCACATTATCGTCTACAACCAGCGTACGAATGCCTGCATAGTGCGCCAAGCTTGAAAACGGATAGGTAATTCCCCACTTCCAGGCATCTTCAAAATGTTTCGCCGCTGTTTGTAGACCGCCGCGAGGATACAATTCGAACACATTCTTCACCATGATGTATGCAGAAGCATACCGCAGATATTCGTCAGTTTCGATCGTGCGACTTTTGTATGATCCCTGAAAAATGCTCCCGTGTTCCGCATATTTTTCGTTGTAGTGGTTCGTCATGCTCTGTCCAACCTTCTGCATGAAGGCGGAAACGCCTCCGTCTCTGATTTCTCGCAACAGAAGATGCATATGATTCGGCATCAATGTAAACGCAAGAACCTGCACGAGTGGCTTGCGCTGCGGCCATGAATTCTGCCGAGTAAGGTTCTTTGTTACTTTGATTCGATCCCAGTTGTCGTCCACGTATTCATCGTTCATATAAAAGAGCAGTCGCACGAAACGTTGTCTGTCAAATTCATCGCCGGTGATCGGCATGCCGCGCGCACCCCGTTTTACGATGTGTACGTACGAATCAATACTGAAAGGCTCAACCCTCACAATAAATATGATAGCAGAAATACAGCAGTCAGACTGCTGTATTTGTATCAGCTGCGGATACTTTGAATATCGGAATATCGAAATGCAAAAGTCGGCGCATACTGAACACACCTGCACGAGCGCAGGTCGTTTGTTAAAACACTCAAGACAAGAAACCCATATGTAATCCCCTATCATCGAGAGCCCGTCAATCGTCCCTGTGAGTAAACGGTACCTGACCCCGTGATCCCAATGATCGAGATACGATCTCAATCATCTAAGTCTTCATCATTTACATGCCAACTTCCTCATACACGAGCACCGAAATTTCCTTAATGAAGGACGCAAGCTCATTGAAATCATCGCCCTGCGTCATCACGCACACGATATACGGCGTCTCCGGTATATACACGATGCCGCAGTCATGAAGCTGCTTCGAGCCTGCTTGTCCAATAATTTCGCGAGAGCCGAATTTGTGCGCAACGACAACGCCGGCAGGAACGCCCGCCGCGATCCCCTCTTTGAACGTCGTTTGGGTGAGCATGGAAAGCATCTGCTCCGAAGAGAGAATGTCAAGATAGGTCGCGTTGAAAAGAATGCGGAAAAACGACGCGAAGGTGCGCACGTCAATCTCCATGTCTTTGCCGAAAACCGGCACCTCCTGCCCGAAATCGCGATAGGTGTCTTCAATCTGCTTCTCTCCCGCGAGCTGTGACAAAACGAGCGCGGCCTCGTTGCTGGAATCTACCAGCATGATGTTGATAAGCTCTTCAGTTGAGTACATTTTCTCGTTTTCGAGCTCCTGAACCGGCCTAAACGGCTGATTTAATTCATACTTTTCTGTCCCCTTCTCATATTGAATCTGACGCAAAAGAATATCAGGCTGGCTCTCGATTTGTTTGAAGAACGAAATGGCGAGGGGAATTTTGAGGAGGCTTGCCGGAGAAAACTTCTCCGACTCATTCACGCCAAACCACGGGCCGTTGTTGAGGTCGCGGAAGTAGACGGCGGCTTCGCTGACTTTTCCCTCTCGTTTCCCCTCTTCTATCAATCGTTCGACTTTCCCTTGAAGGCCGATGCGCTCTCCGATTGAAATTGTTTCCGGAAGCTCGCGGCACTCAAGAAGCGGATTGGTGAGGCGGCTTCCTTGCGCCGCGCTCTGCCGCACGTCAGCAAACTTCGAATCGAAAGCTGCCGGGCGAGAATCAAACACGAGCACCGCGCCCGCTCCAAGAGCGCAACCCAAGAGAAACACGATCGAGAGTGCATATAAATAGAGATTTTTCTTTCTCATGACACCGAGGATGCATATTTATACCTCACTAATTCCGAATCAACTAATTTAGAGTGAAATGCCGCGTACGCATTCCTGAAAGAATGCTACAAGCTGTATACGCCGGACCGGTTCCAGTAAGAAATCAACTTCGACTTCTTCGATATCATCCAGAAATATGATCTGTTCAAGAAAGAGCCGCGAATTGAATTCGGCGCCGAATTTTTTCTTCGCAAGCGCGATGATCTCGGCAAGAGTTGCGTGTTTCTTGGCAAGCACGAAGTACAGGTCGACGTAGTCCTTCAGTGCGCCGCGCCTGCCGATCGTGTACGCTTTCGTGGCAGCTATTTCCCGTACCGACAAGAGCTTTAATCCCGCATACTCCACGAACGGCTCGATGACGGGAAACGGGTATTTCAGGAACGTTATCTTCACGCCATCAATCGAAACGGTGAGTTCGCTCGCGTCATTCACCAAAGGCGAGAATAGTGCGGACGGGAACACACGGCGGACTTTAGTGTGCATGCTTGCAGGAATGTCGTCTCCGCTGAAAAAATCGAAATCGACCGAAACGCGATGGCCGATCTGGAGTGCAAGCGCGGTGCCACCCGCGAGATAGTATCCTTCGAATTTCGACAGCGCCGGGAGCAACCGCGCTCCCGCGTCAGTGAGAGCTTCGAGGTGCATAATCCCACGAATCTGCGAGGTGCATGAGTGTCGCGAGCCTCCGCGCTTTCGGACGCACCTCGCTCGCTGGCACGTGGGCGAGTACATCGCGCACTGCCGCTTCACCGTAATGCCGTTTTATCCAGCGCCAATGATCAAGTGTTCCGTAGTTCATCGCCTGGACGATGATGGTCCTCTTATGCTTCTTGACATCAAGCGTTGAAAAGTCCTGCGACCAGAACAAGGGACGGAACATTTCGGGCAAGGTCTTCTGCATACACGCGCATTATATCATGTTCACTGTGGGGGCCGTTCACGCCAAGATCGTAATCAGAGTGGGGGCGGTTTGTTCCTGTTGCCCGAGAACCGAAAATGAACGCGCGGTGTGTTTTAGGCAGATGCTGTCGCGTTATACGTTTGATTATCGCGAGTTCTCGATCGGCTTCCATAGCAAAATACTATCACATGTCGCGTTGTTATTCCTGCGTGTCGGCCGCTTCCGGCGGGGCCGGCTCCGCCGAGAGTTCTGATGATGTTGGTTCTGGTTCCGGCGCTAATGTTTCCTCGCTAGATGAGCTTGGAGAAGATACGGCAGTCTGACTGCTGTATTCCTCGGTGGACGGTTCTCCTGCCCCGTAACCATCCGAGTTTTGATCGGATGTGGTACCGGAGTCGGGCGGAGTTTCTGCAGGAGGCTCATCGGGAGGCGGACTTACGAGCGGCGTCGAAGATGCGCTTCCTTCCCCTTCAGGCGGCGGTTCTTCCTCCATAGGCGGAGACTCTTCTTGCGGCGGCCCTGGCGGAGTCGAGGTGGCTGAGCCTTCTGGTGCCGGTGGAGACGGAGCATTCGGAGGAGGAAGCAACGAAGCAACCCCTGCGCCTGCAAGCAGAGCATCGAGTTGTGCTTTGGTCACACACGTCTCGCCGCCGCCATCGCCCACGCACAGCTTTTCGGTATGCGTCTCCTTCACGAAAAGTTTCTCGACGATCGCGATCTTCGCGACAATCTGCCCGATGACGATCTTTGTGAGTTCAGCGCCTTTCTCGAACGCGGCGTTCGCGAGCTCGTCCATCGCCTGCGCAAAGGTCGCGATCTCCGCCGTGATGTCCTGCACGACGTCTCCTATGCCCATATTGAAGTCAGAGTCAATGACAATGAGGATGCGAGCGAAGCATCCGTCTTCCGCGACTGGCACGCCGTGAAGTGCAAGCTCGTCTTTGAGTTCCGGATCACAGTATCTAATGCCTGCCTGCGGGTCGAACGACTCAAGCGCCTTGCCGACGATGGCCCCCGGTCGCCGCGCCTTCATGCCGATGCCGGAGAGCGACGAAGCAGTAACCGAGTCCCCTTTCGTAATGGCGCCGTTCTCAAGTGAGACGATAACCGGCACGCGGCCTGTCATCGCGACGCGGATGGTGGAAGTCCCATGCTCACCAAGTACAGTATGCGGCGAAGTGGAAACAACGCCCATGAGCTCACTGTCGTAGCGCCGTGAGGATTTCGCAACGACACCGCGGTCAGACGTTGTCGCATTCGAGACCAGCATGCCTTCCACAAAATCTTCTGGCGGCCCGGCCAGATATTCTTCCGCGATATCCGCGCCGCGTATAAGATCAGGTGGTATGTAGTCTTCCGGTCCAAGCAGTTCCTCCAGTGCTTCACCTCCCACATCAGAAGCAAATGCATCTTCCAGAGGATCGTCGACCCACACCTTGATGTACGCAACATCGAGATCGTTGGTATTCACTTGTCCTGCCGTTGCACTGCTTCCGGCAACAAGAATCATTGGGAGAAGCGGCACGCGCGGCGCTTGCCCTGGCGCGATGGATGCGACGACGTTGCCGTTAATAAGGAATATCGCGGTCGACGAACTTAGTTCGATGCGTAAACGCTGGAAGGTCGTAGAAGTAGAAATGCTGGTCTGCACGTAATTCTGCACGCTGTTGGTGCGCACAATGGCTGCCCATTTTCCTGAAGTGGTTGCGGTGAAGTACGCGCCGTCAACGGGAGCCGTGCCATAGGCGGCGCTGTTGTTCGCATAATCAGTAAATCCGACGATACGTGTGCTCGTGCCGATGCTGGCGGTCGCGCCGGGAGCAAATCGCACGCGTGCTTCCATGACAGGGCTGGTGGTTGCAGGAGCAAGGCCGCCAAGAGTGCGGATTGTCGCCGCGTCATTGTTGGCGAGACTTGTTTGAACGCCGGCGCGCAGGCGTGCAAAGTACGGATACTGGTTCGCTTGCGGCACCAATGTTCCGTCTGTGCTCGAGTCGAATGCAAATGAGCCCGCGCATACATTGTCCGTATCACCGGTGATAGCAATCGAAGTCGATGTGGCGCCGGAAGCGGTAAAGTCACACTGTATGTAGTTCCACGTGCTGTAGATGCGTCCGTTCACGATGAGCTGATCGCGCGGGCCGCCGGTGCCCCACGGCGTTGATGTGCCGCCGATGACGACGCGCGCATAGTCAAGTGCGCCGGTCGTCGTTGAGTAGACACTGAAGAGCGCACGCTGCCCAGGACCATTGTTTGATGTCGTTGCGACAAGAAACGACGGAAAACTATGGTCCCCGCCGACGACCGTGAGCTTCCCCCACGGCGTTGAGGTGCCGATGCCGACGTTGCCACCGTTCGTCACGATGAGGCTCGTCGCGGTCGAGGAGCCAATGACGAAAGATGGCGCGCCGCCCGTGAGGCCGTTGGAGTTCACGGAGAGGAGGCCCCACGGCGTCGTCGTCGCGATGCCGAGGTTGCCGTTCTGGAATGTCGCTATCTGGCTGCCGGTGTCATAAAAGTCGATGTCGGTGCCGGCGGTGTTCATCCATAACGTATTACCGTCGATTCCGAAACCATAATCTCCAGCTGTTTCATACGTGCCATCACCCCACAGGCGCAGTTTCCAACCGTCAGGGTTGGATGGATCGCCGACACCGGCAGATCGGAAATCGATGGTGTTCTGGAGCGTGCCGCCGCCATCCGTGAAGGTGAGAACAGCATCATTGGTTCCATCGCCCAGCTGGAGCAGTGTTCCCGGGCTCGTCGTCCCGATGCCGACGTTGCCGTTGTTGAGAACGGTGAAGAGTGTCGAAGTAGCGCTCGCGGTCGAAGAGGCGATCGCGAAGAGCGTCGTGTTCGTCTCGCCGCTG
>JBBTXY010000003.1:86292-93646 GCA_038062075.1 Patescibacteria group bacterium | reverse complement strand
GCGAAGAGCGTCGTGTTCGTCTCGCCGCTGTAGGCGTGGATGGAGAGTTTCGCATACGGCGTTGTTGTACCAAGCCCCACGTTTCCGCGCGTGTTCGTGCCGAGCAATATCTTGCCATACTGCGAGACGGTATCTGCCGAACCAGGATCAAGGAGCAAATTGCCTCCGGCTCCCGGACTGCCGGCACCGGCTCCTGCGCGAAGCGTGAGATGGGAGCCAGCGCTGGGACTGGCACTCGCATCTGCCGCCCTGATAGTGCCGCCAGCGGAAGTAAAGTGGATGTTGCCTGCTATGCCTAGCTTTTCTAGCGGGTTTTCCGTCCCGAGCCCCACGTTGCCACTCGTCGCTAGGAAGATGGAAGAGGTTGCCGTGAGCGTCGTGCCGTTGGCCGCATAGTACGGAAGTTGCCCCGTCGTACCGCTGCCAACAGTGCCGGAGCCGCCACTTGAAAGACAGGTCCCGCTGATCGAGAAACACCCTCCGGAGAGATCAATGCCCCTTGCAAAGGTCGAGGTGGCGGCAGTCCCCGTGATGTTGAGGTAAGTGGAGGTTAAACCTCCGGAGAAAGTCGTCGTCGAAGGAGAGCCGAAAGTGGCTGCTCCCGAGGAGCTGTTGAAGGTGAGGGCTGCTGTTGTTGAGGTCGCAGAGTACGTGGAGGTCGCGAGGTAGAGAGTGGCACCGGAGTTCCTGAAGGTCCATGAGTTGTTCGTGCCGTCGCCGAGAGAGAGCTGGGGGCCGGTGCTCGAAGCAACCGTGAGAGAAGCATTGGGGGTTGTGGTTGCGATGCCGACGTTGCCGTTTGCATTGATCACCAGACGTCGCGCATCTGCTACCGCATCATAAATGTTAAAATCTTGACTTCCATTTTCGTTCCAGTCGTTTGTCAGCTGCCACTTTTCTTGACCACGTGCCCAGAAAGCAAGAATGCTGGCATTTTCCGTGGCATGCGTTGTCTCAAGTATCAATGTCGTATTGTTGGAGGATGCGATATGCAGGTCGCTCTGCGGACTCGTGGTGCCGACACCAACATATCCGCTCGAGCCGATGATGGTGAGTGCGCTCGTCGATGTCGTTGCCGTACCTGCGACCGTCGTTGTTGCGAAGTAGAGGTTGCCTCCGGCGTTTCGGAATGCCCACTGTGCGATGCCACCACCGGCGGAGAGGGAGAGTTGTGAGCCGGTCGTCGAGGCGATGGTAAGGCGGCCGAATGAAGGCGTCGTCGTCCCGATGCCGACGTTGCCGCCATTTTGGAACGTGATAATGTTGCTACTCAACTCTGATTGTAACGTCACATAGTTACCGGCTCCTCCAGAACCTGCAAAGTTGCCTATAAACGAGAGCCGCTCTTGCGCAGATTCTGTAAACGTCAGCAACTTCTGACTATCAGTACTGTCTCCTGCAATGTGTAATTTCCCAAGCGGACTCGCCGTCCCAATCCCCACATTCCCCCCGTTCGTCACCGTGAGGTAGGTGTTGTGCGCGACGATGTTGTTCGCGACGAAGTTGTGCGTGCCTTCGATCTCGATGTCGTAGACAGATTCGGCTTCCAAATGCTCGATCAAAGTAACCCTCTCCCATGCCACTTCTTCGTCGTGCACGACCGCGATATCATGCCCCATTTTTACTTTTTGCGCCTGTACCCACACGCCCTTCTTGACAATTTCATCTTGCCTTGATACCTTGTGGGTATTCAGAAGCGCCTGAGGACTGTAATGCGCGGGGTGTAAATACCCGTACAGAGCAGTACGAAGGGCGTTTTCTGTTTTTATCCCCTCCACCGCCCCGCCTTTCCAGATGATTTCGCGGAGTGCTCGAAGTGATGCCCCTCCCTCTCCGCCAAGTGTGCGAACCATAGGAAGCTCGATATATTTTTCCCACGAATGGCCGTCGGGTCTCTTGCCGACAACATATTCCACCTGCGCAAAGAGCGTATCAGTGCCGCCGATCGCGTCGTTTTTCCGTTTGCCGAGAAACGCATTGTAGGCGGCTTTGTGCGCAGGCGACCGTTTGCCCACTTTCGCAAAAGAAACGTGAAGCGCGGGATCGACACCCTTGAGAATCGCCGTGATAATGCCCTCGTGCGCAAGGCCGGTGTATTCAGTATCAATGACAAGTTCATGCATGCGGATTCCTTTCATGCGCGCGAGGAGAGCGATCGCGCTGCCGAACATGGCGGAGGCGAGCGTTTTCCGATGTTCCGTACCCAGCGCCGAATCGCGCAAAGCTTGCTTTACTTCATGCGGAATCTCTATGACGAATGATTGTTCTTCGTTAGCGATGGCGATAAACGTGTTGCGGGCATATTCGTCGAAACGTACCGATTGATCTACTTCAAACCGATATAACTTTTGTTGTTTGCTCGGCGTTGCGTTGCCCGAGACGCGGACGAAATAAGGATGCACGTCGGTCGTGCGGATTTGCCTGCCTGATTGGGTGGTAATCCTGATAAGCGGTTTGATGCCGGTGTATATAACTCCGTTTACTATGCTCCATGCGAGAGAGCCGGTTTTCATGTCGAGGGAGCGCACTTCGTCGCCCGCGCGAACGTCTTTGATCATCGGAAGGTCGTAAATGTATTCCCCATCCTCCCACTCGCCTTTTTCGAGATCAGCGTGCTCGCCTCTCTTGCGGCGCCTGCGGCGCCGCAGCCTCGTATCCGCCGTCACGCACTGCGTCGTGGAGCCGATGACGAATGCGGGCGCGCCGCCCGTAAGACCGTTGGGATTCACCGAGAGGAGGCCCCACGGTGTCGAGGTACCAAGACCGAGGTTGCCGGTCGAGCCATCAAAGAGGAATTGATGGGTAACCCCCGCATTCCCAAAGCGCACGGTGGAAGATGCCGAGAGGCCGTTGGTGAGCAAGAGAAGCGTGGAGGTCGAGTTCGCTGCGGTGCCGAAGGACGTGGTGGGGGTAAACCACGTGCCGACACCATCGCCTGCAGCAGTAATGGCACCACAGATGATGTTGCCGTTGGCATCAGTCGTGAGTGCGTTGGTGGTAGCGCAGGCACCGAAGCGGCCGAGGGTGGTGGTGCCGGTGTTGGAGACGCTAAAGAGCGTCGTCGTCGCGCTTGCGGTCGAAGAGGCGATGAGGAAGAGATTGGTAGTCGCTCCGGTCGCGCCATTAGAGGTCGCTACCGTGAGTTGTGCGAGAGGTGAGGTGGTGCCGATGCCGACGTTGCCTTGCCGATCGATAACGAAACGCGATGTGTCCGCGACATCCTTGTTCCCGATAGAACTGAGTATTTCGAAGTTTCCGTTGGCATTATGGTTGGTCGCAAAGCCCCAGTTCCTATCGTTCGCTTCGGTAGAACCGTTGGTCATGAGGTAGAGCGTGGCTTCAGGTCCGCTTTCAGCAACTGCATTATTTATCACGAGACCCGGGGTTGCACCGCCGTTCCAGTTGTACGAAATGCTCAGCGGTGCGAATGGACTCGTCGTGCCGATTCCCACATTCCCGCTCGAGCCAATGATAGTCAGAGCTGATGTGGAAGTTGTTGCGGTTCCCGCCACCGTCGTCGTCGCGAAGTACAGGTTGCCCCCTGCATTCCTGAACGCCCACTGGGCGATGCCTGCACCGGCGGAGAGGGCGAGTTGGGATGCCGTGGATGAGAATGGGTTCAGGAGCCACTGCGGCGTCGAGGTGCCAATGCCGATATTGCGAGTAGGCGCGTCCACAGTGAGATAGCGTATTGTCTCGGTCTGATCCATGAGCACGAACTGATCGCCAAAATCCCTATCAAAGCCGAGCCCAAACATATAGCTACTGGATGTGTGCCCGAAGCCGATTATTGTATCGCTGCTGTTAGCGACGTTTTGAATGACAAGCTCCTCATCGAATATGCCGTTTGGTGTGGTGGTGCCGATGCCTATCTGACCAGAGTTGAGGATTGTGAACGCCGCCGACGTGGAGGTCGCGTATGCATCCGTCGTCGTGCCGATGTAGAGGTTGCCTCCCTGCGATGAGAACAACCAGTGCTTGAGGTTTGCTCCTGCACCGCTGTCGGTGAGCACGAGGTTCTTGCCTGTTGTCGTGGCGATCTGAAGAGAAGCGAACGGGGTGGTGGTGCCGAGGCCGAGAGCACCAGTAGTACCGACCCACGTGAACTGTCCGCCGATACCGGCGTTACCGAAGCGAACAGTAGATGATGCGTGGAGACCACCGAATGCTCCGATGGGATCAGTTGATGTTCCCGCGACCAGTTCACCGAAGTTGTTGCTCCAGACAAAATCGTTTGCTCCTGCGGTGGTTGCGTCCGTGCCGCAGACGATGTTGCCGTTGCTGTCTGTCTCCAAAGCTTCCGAACAAGAAGTAAGACCTGCAAGGGAGATGCCTTGTGTAGTGGAGGTGATGCGGAGGCCGACATTGGAGGTCGAGGTCGCGAAGCCATTCACGGTGAGGCCAGTGAGGGTCGTGGTGCCGAAGCCGGAACCGGAGATGGTGAGTGCCGATGTTGACGTCGTTGCCGTTCCCGCCACCGTCGTTGTCGACAGGAACAGGTCTCCTCCCGCGTTTCGGAACGCCCATTGCGCTATTCCTGTTCCTGCTGAAAGCGCGAGTTGCGAGCCAGTCGTCGAGGCGATAGTGAGACGGCCGATTGAAGGAGTTGTAGTGCCGATGCCTAAGTAGCCAATTTCCGTGAGCCGCATCTTTTCGTTGTCGTTCGTCGTCCATGCGAAGAACTCTCCCGAAAGCGCGGCACTGATATCAACCTTGAACGTGGCGGTGCCGTCGGCGACATCAATGCGGAAGTCGGTCCCCGTCGTGTCGCTGTCATTAATAGAGAGTATCGGCGCCGTGTGCTGGATGAGAAGGTCGCGCGCGGTCAATGTCGTCCCGTCAAAGGCGAGGTCTGCGTCAGAAGAGATGTTTGTGCCGCTTCCGGAGAAGAACGCGACCTGGTTCGCGCTCGCGCCGGATGCCGTCACGTAGCCCGTCAAGTTCGCGTTCGTGACGCAGGTGTTGTCCGCCCCGCGGAAGCAACCGCCGCTCAATTGAATGCCATTCGAGAAAGTAGATGATGCGATTGATGAAGTTATATTAAGAGCAGGGGTAGAAAGGCCGGATGTAATCGTTGAAGTTGCAGAGCCGTTAACTTGCAAAACGCCTGCAATGGTCGTCGAACCCGTGTTCCCGATGGAGAACAAGGTCGTCGTTGCGAAGTTGCTGGTGGTTGACGAGATATTGAAGAGCGAGAGCGCGTTCGAGGTGGAGGCGGCAAACAGGGAAAGGAGACCGTAGGGGCTGGTGGTGCCGATGCCGACGTAGCCGGAGGGGTTGATGACGAAGGAGGTCTGCGTGGAAGAGCCGACGACGAACTGATTGCTGTCCCCTCCTGCAGGATTCACGGCGAGTCTGCCCCAGGGCGTTGAGGAGGCGACGCCGAGTGAGCCGTTCGCGGTGAAGGTGGAGGTGGCGGTCGCCCCGAAGTGGGCGACACTGGCGAGGATGTTTGCTGCAAAGAGGTTTGTTGCCGTTGCATTCGTCGTCGTGAGGCCGCCGTTGAAGGCGAGGAGGGTGGTGGTGGCGTTGTTCGGGAAGAGGTATCCGAAGGTCTGGTAGTCAGTGCCAAGAACTGCGGCGACGACCTGCCCGAGGGCATTCGTCTTCAAGAGAGCGTTCGTGAGCGAGGTTAGGGTGAGTGTTCCTGTTGTCGTCGCTCCTCCTGCAATATACAAGCCTCCTGCCTGCGTGCCGTTCCCGATCGTTGAAGAGGCAAGCGCGTAGATGCCCTGCGTGAAGCCGATCAAGGTGGAGGTCGCATTCGCTTGTGTCGAGCCAAAGAGTGTCGGCGTGAAGGGGAAGCCGAAGATGGTGGACGAGGTGAGGTAGTCGGTACCCGCCACTGCTGCTGCAACCTGGCCATCGGCATTCGTCTTCAAGAGCGAGCCGGAGATGCCGGAGATGTAGAGGCTGGTGGAGCTGGCCGTTGTTGCACTCACCATCGTCGTTGAGGCATACGGAATGGAGAGCGCGCTTCCGGCAGGAGCGGAGAATGATATCTGGAGGTTTCCCCCGAGAACGTAGCGTGCGGAGGAATCAAGGGCGATGCCTGTCCCAGCTGAAACCGTGCCGGTTGCGACAGAGCCGATCGCACCCGTCCCGTTCCCGAAGAGCACCTCGCCTCCCGAGAGTGAGGTCCTCCCCGTGCCGCCGCCGGCAACACCCAAGGTGCCGGTGATCGTGGAGAGCGAGAGGCAGGTACTGTCGATCGCAAAGCAGCCCGCTGCAATGTTGAAGCCGTTCGAGGCCGTCGTGGAGCCGGTGTTGGAGATCGTAAAGAGCGTGGTCGTTGCGAAGTTGCTCGTGGTTGAGGAGATATTGAAGAGCGAGAGCGCGTTGGAAGTCGAGGCGGCAAACAGAGACAGAAGGCCGTAGGGGCTGGTGGTGCCGATGCCGACGTAGCCGGAGGGATTAATCACGAAGGAGGTCTGCGTCGAAGAGCCGACGACGAACTGATTGGCATCCCCTGCCGCGGGATTCACGGCAAGTCTCCCCCAGGGTGAGGAAGAAGCGACACCAAGGAGACCCGTTGCAGTGAAGGTGGAGGTTGCGCTTCCCCCGATCCATGCCTGATTCGCAGACAGAAGCGTCGAGGATGCTTGCTGGATGTTGGTGACGTAGAGCGTTGTTGTGGGGGCGAGGAATCCTCCCGAGACTTCCCAGCTCTTCCCGAAGTTGTTGAAGTCAGTCCCCGCGACGGCGGCGACAACCTGCCCGAGGGCATTCGTCTTCAAGAGAGCGTTCGTGAGCGAGGTTAGGGTGAGTGTTCCTGTTGTCGTCGCTCCTCCTGCAATATACAAGCCTCCTGCCTGCGTGCCGTTCCCGATCGTTGAAGAGGCAAGCGCGTAGATGCCCTGCGTGAAGCCGATCAAGGTGGAGGTCGCATTCGCTTGTGTCGAGCCAAAGAGTGTCGGCGTGAAGGGGAAGGCCGCCGCAAGTCCTGCGGGAGTAATGTAGTCAGTCCCCGAGATGGCGGCGGCAACGATGCCGGTTGCACCGGTCTTGAGGAGGGAGTTGGTGATGCTTGAGATGGTGAGATTCGTGGTTGAGGCCGTGTCAAAGTACCCTGTCCCAGAAACCGTGAGCGCAGTTGATGAAGCGTAGGGGAAGATGGATGCCTGCCGTGTGGAGGTGGCGACAACGTAGTTCACCGTGGGAGAAGTCGAGGCGGCAAGCGCGCCGGTGCCGCCGTTTGAGAAAAGCCAGCCCTGGCCGAAGGAGGAAGCGCCAGTGCCGCCGCTTGCAACCGCAAGCGTCCCCGAGATGTTCCCCAACGAGAGACAATTGCCCCCGATTGCAAAGCAGCCCGCTGCAATGTTGAAGCCGTTCGAGGCCGTCGTGGAGCCGGTGT
>JBBTXY010000003.1:851-86192 GCA_038062075.1 Patescibacteria group bacterium | reverse complement strand
TGGAGCTGGCCGTTGTTGCACTCACCATCGTCGTTGAGGCATACGGAATGGAGAGTGCGGAGTTTGATGGCGCGGAGAACGAGATCTGGAGGTTTCCCCCCAGCACGGAGCGCGAGGAAGAATCAAGTGCGATCGCCGTCCCTGCGGAGACGGTGCCGGTGGCGACCGTCCCTACTGCGCCGGTGCCATTCCCGAAGAGGACCTGGCCTCCGGAAAGTGAGGTAGCTCCCGTGCCTCCGCCTGCAACACCCAAGGTGCCGGTGATCGTGGCGAGCGAGAGGCAGGTACTGTCGATCGCAAAGCAGCCGTCAGAGATATTGAAGCCGTTCGAGGCCGTCGTGGAGCCCGTATTCCCAATGGAGAAGAGCGTCGTCGTTGCGAAGTTGCTCGTCGTCGAGCTGATATTGAAGAGCGAGAGCGCGTTCGAGGTGGAGGCGGCAAACAGGGAAAGGAGACCGTAGGGGCTGGTGGTGCCGATGCCGACGTAGCCGGAGGGGTTGATGACGAAGGAGGTCTGCGTGGAAGAGCCGACGACGAACTGATTGCTGTCCCCTCCTGCAGGATTCACGGCGAGTCTGCCCCAGGGCGTTGAGGAGGCGACGCCGAGTGAGCCGTTCGCGGTGAAGGTGGAGGTGGCGGTCGCCCCGAAGTGGGCGACACTGGCGAGGATGTTTGCTGCAAAGAGGTTTGTTGCCGTTGCATTCGTCGTCGTGAGGCCGCCGTTGAAGGCGAGGAGGGTGGTGGTGGCGTTGTTCGGGAAGAGGTATCCGAAGGTCTGGTAGTCAGTGCCAAGAACTGCGGCGACGACCTGCCCGAGGGCATTCGTCTTCAAGAGAGCGTTCGTGAGCGAGGTTAGGGTGAGTGTTCCTGTTGTCGTCGCTCCTCCTGCAATATACAAGCCTCCTGCCTGCGTGCCGTTCCCGATCGTTGAAGAGGCAAGCGCGTAGATGCCCTGCGTGAAGCCGATCAAGGTGGAGGTCGCATTCGCTTGTGTCGAGCCAAAGAGTGTCGGCGTGAAGGGGAAGCCGAAGATGGTGGACGAGGTGAGGTAGTCGGTACCCGCCACTGCTGCTGCAACCTGGCCATCGGCATTCGTCTTCAAGAGCGAGCCGGAGATGCCGGAGATGTAGAGGCTGGTAGTGCTCGCCGTTGTTGCCGTCACGGCTGTTGTTGAGGCGTACGGAAGATCGCTTGCAACAGTCGTCGTTGCGACAAAGCGCGGACCCGTGATGGTCCCATACGCAACCACTGAATTGCGGAAGAGCGAGGAGCCGAGCACTTCCAGGATGTTGCCGGTCGTTGATGTTGCATTCGTGCCAAGAAGAAGCACGCGCGACGTGACAGAAGGATGAAGAGCAAGCGAATCAGTGGTCGTTGCAAAAAGTCCTTCGGAGCCGCCTGAGGTATTGTCAGCCGACCATGCGGGTAATCCGGAGACGAGTTTCAAGACAAGCCCGTCGGTTGATTTCGGAAGACGTGCCAGTGAATTCACTGCATCGGCGTAGAGAACGTCGCCTGACACGTAGGTGTTTTCTCCGGTCCCGCCGCTTGTTTCTCCTAAGGCTGATGCAAGCGTGAGCACACCGGCATTTGAAATAGACACTGCGGCGGGCGTGCTCGTGCCAAAGACATCCGTCGTTGTTCCAATGTACAAGTTCCCTCCCTGCGAGCTGAACAACCAATGCTTCAAGTTTGCTCCTGCACCGGAGTCAGAGAGGACGAGGTTCTTGCCAGTTGAGGTTGCGATCTGGAGCGTTGCGAAGGGTGAGGTGGTACCAAGACCGAGGTTTCCGACTGCGCTGTTAAAGAAGAACGGTGAGATGCCGGCGTTGCCGAAGCGGACGGTGGAGGAGGCGTAGAGATTTGCACCGCTCTGGAACCAGAAGGGCGTCGTCGTTGCAGAAGCAACTTCACCGAAGGTGGACTGATGGAGGAAGGGGTCTGCCCCGCTTCCCGTGCCGCACGCAGAAGCATTCGCAGAGACCGTGCCATCAGCTCCCACCTGCAAGCAGCGGGTGCCCGTGCCACCGGTGGAGGAGATGATGAGGTTCGTCGAACTCGCCGTGGTCGCAGTAATCGCAGTCGTTGATGCATACGGGAACTGCGATGCCGCAATGGTCGAAGAGGCGAAGAAGACACCTTGGGTGAGAATGGAGGTTGTTGTTGCCGCGGTGCCTGTCGCGAACGAGTTGAGGTTGATGAACGGGTAGCTGAAGATCGTTCCTGAAGTGAGGTAGTCAGTCCCCGCAGTCGCCGCTGCCACTTGCCCATTCGCATTCGTCTTCAAGAGCGAGCCGGAGATGCCGGAGATGTAGAGACCGGTAGTGCTCGCCGTCGTTGCCGTGAGCATCGTGGTGGACGCGTAGGGAATGGAGAGTGCCGAAGAGGCAGGCGCAGAGAAGCTGATCTGCAGAGCGCCACCGAGAACAGATCGTGTGGCGTTGTCGAGTGCGATGCCGGTTCCTGCTGAAACGGTGCCGGTTGCCACAGTGCCAATGGGTCCGGTGCCGTTTCCAAACAAGACTTGCCCTCCCGCGAGTGTCGTAGCTCCCGTGCCTCCCTTGTCAACAGTGAGGGTACCCGTGATCGTCGAGAGTGTCGTCGTGGCGGTCCACGTGGGGACGCCATTCAAAAGTGCCAAGACTTGTCCTCCCGTTCCTGCCGTCGTTGTCGCAAGAGCAGAGGAGCCGTTGCCGTAGGGGATGGTGCCGGCTTCGATCGCGGCCCAGCCGGTGCCACCGTTCGCCACTTGCAGGATGCCGGAGACTTCAGACGCAAGGTTCACCAAGCCGGTGGAGACGACACCTGCTGCGGCACGGAGGACACCGGTCAATGTGGCAATGGAGAGATTCCCGAAGAACGCCGAGGTGGAGGATGCGTACGTTGCCGTGAGGTTAGTCGTCGAGGCGTTCCCCAACGTCGTCTTCCCCGTTACGTCGAGCGTCGAAGAGAGCGTCGCGGCACCGGTGAGCGCGAGAGTGCCTTGGAGAACGGAGTTGCCCGTCGTCGTCGCGCCGCCACTGATGGTCAAGCCGCCAGTCTGACTGCCGTTGCCGATCGTCGTCGAGGCGGTGACGAGGATGCCGAGCGTTGTGGTGGGAGTCAAAGCACCAAAAGCAACCTGCCAGTTCATTTGGTTCGAGCCGAGGAGGCCGAGGGAGCTCGTGGCAGTGAGGGTGTAGCCGCTGCTCGAGTTGCCGACAAGGATGTTGCCGTAGCTCGGTGCACTCGTGAGACCCGTGCCACCGTAGAGAACACCGATGGAGGTTGTCGCACCGACAACGCCGCTCCTCGCATCGAGAGGACCGTTGAGACCAGTGAGTGTGAGTGCAGAAGAGGTGAGACCGCCGATGAACGACTGCGCTCCAGTGAAGGTGTTGCTCGCGTACGTCTTCGGTATCGTCGTTGAGGCGTCAGCGAAGAAGATGGCGGAGGTGGTTGAGAAGAAATTGGTGAGTCCCCTCCAGTAGTCGGCAGAGGTCGTTGAAAATGATGAGGCGAGATAGGTAGCGCCTTCGAGTCCGTCGAAGGTGCCCGTCCAGTCACCTGTGACCCCCGCAACATAATCAGTACCTGCAACCGCCGCAATGACCGAGCCTCCCGTCGTCGTCTTCAGAAGGGAACCAGAGGCAAGCGATGAGATCGTGAGGTTCGTGGTGCTTGCCGTCCCGAAGTACCCGGTGCCGGAGACTGAAAGAGCAGTTGATGACGCATACGGGAAGACCGATGCGACGGAAGACGTCGCGGTGAATCGCGGCGCCGTCAGAAGTCCATACGTGACGACGCTATTGCGCAAGAGAGACGAGCCGTTCACTTCGAGGATGTTTCCGGTCGTCGTGGTGGCGCTCGCGCCGATAATGACGACGTCATTGGGATCGGTGGGATAGATTGCAAGATCATCGGTCGTTGTTGACCAGGCACCTGAACCTCCTCCGCCTCCCGAGTTATCGGTGCCCCACGCCAAGGTGCCACTGGAGATCTTCAGCACTTGCCCATTCGAGCCGATGCCGAGTCGTCCCAACGAATTCACGGCGTCGGCGTAGAGGAGATCGCCCGCGGTGTAGGTGGATGTACCGGTACCTCCTTTTGCAACGGAGAGTACGCCTGAAAAATCAGTGGCCGTCACCGAGCCTCCGGTGATCGTCGCGCCGGTGATACTGCCGCCGTCGATCGCCGGTGTGTGCAGGATGAGGTCCGTGAGCTCTTCGATGCGCAGTGCGGAGGAGACGGTGTTGTAGACGTTATTGGTGTTATACACGCCCGCGACAGAAAGGGAACTCATCCGATTCGTTATGTCCTGATTCAGTGCCGCAAGCCGCGCATCAAGAAGTGCCTCCGAGACGCCACCGGAGACGACCGTGCGCACACTCTCGACGACACGTTCGAGGATGGGTTGGTTGATAACAGTTTGCGTGACCGGTCCGGAAGGAGTAGGCGCTTTCGGTGGGACGGGTTTGACTGGAACAGAATCCGGCGTTACCGGTGTTGCCGCGCCAGATCCGGACCCTACGGAAACGAAGACGCGCGCGCGATCGTTCCATGCAAAAGGTGTGAGCTTCGGCAGAACAACATCAGAGACGAGACTGTTCAGAGCTTCAGTCCATGTGCGTGCAAATAGGGAGAACGATGTGTCCGCATCCGGTGTGAAAGAACCATACAGAGCATCGAGGGTCGCACCGGAATTCGTGGCCGCGGCCGCGAGCTGCGATGCCGCATCGCGCGCCCATTCCACCGCACCTCCCTTAAGAGCATACGTTCCTGTTTGCATGATCCTCTCTGTCGAATGACGCATCGTCTCGAGTGCGAAGCGCGCATAGCGCGCATCGACAAGCGAGTATGCGCCGAAGATGAGAACGAACGCGGTGATGAGCGCGACGGCCTTATGCGCGAATTCGGTCACCGGGTGCGGCACGTGGAATGCCGCGAAGTGCGAAACAGGAACTCCCGCGTGCGCTTGTGCGCGCGACGCCGCAATGGCAAGAGCGCGCTGAACATTGTACGTACCCGTGCGAACTAAACTTTTTGCCTTTTCTTTCGTCTCCGTTGTAGTAGAAGAAAGAGAAGTCAGTACATCTTTCGAGAAAGAGAGTGTTGCTTCCTTCCCATGCGCGATGCGCGATGCGCGAATATACTCGCGCCGACGATCGTGCATGAGCTCTTTGCGGCGTTTCGCGTGTTCGTATTCCTGACGAACGAGAAACTCTTCGAATGACGCCTTGTTGACGTACCAACTCTTACCAATGCGCTTCGCGCGTATTTTTCCTTCACGCGCGAGACGCGCGACATAGTCGCGATGCAAACCAGAAGACGCTGCTGCATCCGCCGCAGAGAGATACCGAATGCCGTCAAAGAAAAGTTCGTCCTCGCTGTTTCCCATGCGTAGTCGGATATTCGACTTAGCTATATTTTATTAGCTAAGTCGGCTCTCAGACCCGCTTGCATTATTCATGTGGGGATAACAAAGATCACATAGCTTTTTATCAGATCTCTCCGGGAACTCAACCGGGAACTCACGTCTTTTTGCTCCAGAAACCAAGCACTACGTAAGTAGCTGACGGGGTTACGACTGACGGAGAGTATTCTCGGCACCCCGATATGCCCTATATGGGTAGATTAAAGTCAAAAGAGCCTGAAAAGGCTTCCGCGTTGTCCTAATATGACATTTCTCCCTCTACCTATGGGACCCTTTGATAAACTACTTCTTTTGAAAAGAGAATCTCAGCGAGTTGGTGAATACTATCACCCACCCTCCTGACAATAATACTATTGCCAAGGTACCCTTTGGCTGCTTCATTTCTCGGTAATCCGAGATTGTGAATAGGCAAAGTAAAGACACCACTAACTCCTAAGTATAAGACCAGCGCAAGCATGCCAACAAGCAAGGAACCTCCGGCTGCAAGTAAGATGCTTCTCTTTGAGAGATTGGCATGTGACCTCCCTCCGGGTCCAGATGAAGCGCCCAGACGGCCTTGCCTTGGCGCCCAGACGACATGTATGGGGATCTGATTGACAACATCGCTCTCGAGAGTCTCTTCTGGAGCAGAACGACCTTCAAGACTGGTGTCGGGATAGCTGGATTCTTTCTCAGGGATTTGAGGAATCGGCTGATTATCCTCATTAATATATGTAAAATGCGTGTCTCGGCTCTCCGATATCGCCTCTTCTGTGATGTTTTCTCCTTCCTCTGATGCCGAGGCAAGGCCAACCGAGTCCCTCTGGACTGTGGCTAGCAACGAATCTTTCTTTTTCTTGTGTTCGACGAGCGACGTACGGTCAACATACCACCGGTTCCCGATCTGGCGTGACAACACCTGTCCAGAGCGCGCCAATTGCCCCACATAGTCCTGGGAATAGCCTGTGAGCTTTGATGCACGTTTTGCAGAGACATAGTCCTTTCCGTCCAATGACAAACTTACTTCAGCTTCTTGAACTCGCTCTGGCTGCGGCGGCTGTGGGACGTACGCATCGGTCTTCTCTTTGTGTTGTCGGATCGAGTCCTCATGAATATACCAAAGCCCTGAGATCCGCTTCGCTTCGATAGCACCGCTACGTGCAAGTTGGCCGACATAATCCTGGGCGTAGCCGGTAATCTCGGCTGCCTGCTTTGAAGAAATGTATATCGTCCCTCCGAGATTTATCTCCTGAGCCATGTCTCGGATTATATCCACGAACATGCAGGTTGTCTCTACTCATTGACCGCCCCTGTGGAGAATCTCGGCAGCAAGAATAAGGCTAAAAAAGATATTGTTGGGTATCCAACGAGATAACTGATGTGTCAATATCTCTTTTTTACGTTTCCCCGAGAACAGGCTTCTCCTCACCTACTCTGAACCTCAACCAGAAATTAAGGTGTGATCGTATGTCTTTCGCCCGCACAAAGTGCCGCGGAAAATGCGATGGCGATGTGATGACATACTTCGATGTGAAATATTCGTGCGCGCTTGAATACGGATATGTCGCGATCTTATGTTCCAGTGAATGCAGATCTCCTTCGGTTGCCTTCTGCCAATCAGTAATAAAAAAACGCGCCGGGTTAAGATGGATGTAGGCGTAGAGATACTTGAGGTACGTGTCGCTCTCCGCATGACGGCTCTTGTATGTTCCTTCAAAAAGACTTCCGGAGCGAAGGGTACGCTCATTGAAGTACATTGTATAAGCGGTGAGGAGTTTTTGCATGAAGCGCGGGACGCCATGTTCAAGAAGGGGTGTGACGAGGAGATGGAAATGGTTTGGCATGAGGCAGTACGCGCCGATCGCGACAAGGGGGTTTCCCCGCGCGTTTTCATAAGGGTCTTTCCCTCGCGTACCTTCAAAGAAATTTGATGCCCGCGTGCTCTCTTCGTCGTTCAGAAGATATAGATACGCTTTGAAGCGTTCGAAATCGCCGCGCGTGCTGAAAACAGTGCGCTTATCGACCCCACGATTATACAAATGGTAGTATTCACCTTCAGCAAATGTGGTCCGTCTCATACTTTCCTGACTCGAAAATACCTCCCCGGGCTTCAGGAACCATTATTGCACCTACTTTAGGACTGAAAAGACCTCAAAAGCCTAAAATCTGGATATCTTGGCTCACCTAGCAAGGCTAAACCTCGCACATGCGAGGTTTAGCCTTGCTAAATAAGCCATAAAATGGCTACCACAATCCCCACGCCAGCCTGAAATCACAGCAGATTTTGCCATTTTGACCCTCGAAATCCCCGTTTGGGACCTAGACGAGGCACGATCGTATCCTTAAGGGCGCAACCTAGCGAAGATATGTTGTAAAAATAATTACAATATTCTCCACCACTCATTTCTAACCAGAATGATCATGGATGTGACTCCCCTACAATGCTTGAAGTGCCATTATTGCGACCGGGATTGAAATTGATGCGATCCTTGCATTGAGCGATCTACTCCCTTTTCAGCTGGGAGTGGAATATACGACCGGTGAAATGAGCCTGAAATTCTTGAATATCGAAGCATGAGTCATACACTCAAGCTCTCTCTGGTCAATTACAAAATGTATTCTCTTGTTGCCGAAAAGCATCAAGCACACATTCAGATAGCTCGTATGGTTCCCATACCATAACTAGCGTCTCTTTTAAGACCAGTTCGGTGTGGAAGTAAGAATCATCGCACCAAAATTATTTTGTCTGGACCTCATCTCTGTAAGCTGAGGAGATGTTGAGATCCGTAGGTTCCTGGCGACTATGATCACTTTGTAGTAATTTTCTCAAGTATCCTCGCGCGAAGCTCTACAGGATCCGCTGCGCCTTTAAGCACACGCATGCACTGGCCGATGAGAAATTGCAGCGCAGCCTCTTTCCCCTTTTTATAATCAGCGACCACCGAAGCATGTTCTTCGAGAATCTTTTCGATGATGGGTTCGACGCCTGCACCTTGGGCTTCAGTAAAGAGCCCGCGCTCCTTGGCGATCGTCTCAGGCTCTTTGCCCTCTTCTATCGTGTGCACTAGTAGGTCTTTGGCCACCCGAGAGGAGATCTTCCCCTCTCCTATGAGCCTGATTATTTTCTCGAATCTGGTAGCTGAAATCGGTATTTCAGCAATCAATTCCGTATCTTGCTCTCCGGTATCTCGGATTATCTTCACTAAATCGTTCGCAATGTAATTTGCCGAGCGTTGGATAAAGGCAGCGTCGCCAAGATGCCTTTCTGCCACCTCGTCGAAGAAAGCACCGAGGCGGGGATAGCTCACGAACTGCTCCGCGTCAGCCGGCTTTATCCCCCACTCTGCATAGCGCCCCCTGCGCGCCTCTGGTAATTCGGGGATCGACTGCATAAGTACGTCATGCGAAAACTCAGAGATCTCCGAGAGTTTCAATGATGGCAGATCGGGATCGGGAAAATATCGGTAATCGGCGGCAACTTCTTTTACACGCTGCGAGAATGTCTGCTGCTTCGTATCGTCCCAACCGCGGGTCTCTTGAATTACGCGCTCACCGCGAGCAAGAACGTCGCTCTGGCGTTTGATCTCATAGGCGATTGCCCGCTCCATCGCGCGGAACGAGTTGATATTTTTCACTTCCACTTTGGTGCCAAGCACGTCAGAATCGGAAACGGAAACATTCGCTTCAAGGCGCATCTGCCCTTTCTCCATATCGGCATCGCTCGCATCAAGATAGCGCAGGAGAATCTGCAGCTCGCGTGCGAAGTTCCCCGCTTCCTCCGCCGTGTGTATCACGGGCTCTGTCACCAGCTCCATCAAAGGAACGCCGGAGCGGTTAAAGTTTATAAGTGTAGCTCCCGTTTTGGCATCGTGGATGGAGCTCGCCGTGTCCTCTTCAAGATGCACGCGCGTGATGACAATGCCGTTTAGCGACCCCCTAGAAACAAGCGGGAATTCGTACTGACTGACCTGGTAACCCTTGGGGAGGTCAGGATAGAAATAATTCTTGCGGTCAAATTCAGTGTAATCAGCAAGCTCGCCGCCAAGCGCGACGCCCACGCGCAGAACATGTCGCACAGCTTCCCTATTGATGACCGGAAGCGTTCCAGGATGCGCGAGACAGACGGGGCAGATATTCACATTCGGCCGCTTTTCTTCGGGGTCATTCTTCGAGTTGCAGAACATCTTAGTGCGCGTCTTCAGCTCCGCATGAATCTCAAGACCTATCGTAGGAACGAATTCGGACATGCGGGCAATCATACCCGCTTCCCTTAAAAATTCCAGTCGGCTACGCTATGATCTTCCACTTCCCTGTTGCAAGCAAGGGCTCCGCCCAGCACCAATGTTTCTTGAAGAAACATTGGTGCTGGACTCCGCTGCCTCTAACAATCCCATGAGAGGTACACATTCCATTTCAACGCTCAACAATTTTCCACTGACCAGTTTGTAAGAGCCGCTCTGCCTTCTTGAATTTCATTTCCTGCGTCGTCGTGCCGTCGGTGATGGTGACCTTGTCGTTGCGGCCGTATTTTTTGATGCCGGTGTGCACGTGCGATGCGGTAATAGATTGCGCAGCTTTTTGCACGACTTCCCCCGCCTTCGTCAAGACTGCGGCAGGCAGGCCTTCGCGCTGTTGCGCTCCGAACAGGCCAGGCACAGTTGAGGCAACGTGCAACGTGTAGGATGCTTCCATCCCTTGGAAAAGGCGCAGGCCTTCTTTCTTGTATTCCACCAAAGGATCGCGCTGGCCGTACGCGCGCAGGTTCACCGAGGAGCGCAGGTATTCCATCGCTTCGAGGTGCTCGACCCACAGAAGATCGACGGTTTGCAGAAGTAAACGCCTCACAGCGGGATAAAATGCTTCCCCGTTCTTAGTTTTTAGTTCTTGGATCTTTCCCCTCCACGCGTCTTTCTCTTCGAGAATGAATTCCGCGACGCGGCCGAGTTCTCCATCGACGGTCTCGTTGCCGCCAACAAGAAGAGCGCGGCGACGCTCGTAGATGCTCTTGCGCTGCACGTTCAAGACGTCGTCGTAGGCAAGCACATGTTTGCGCGAATCGAAATTCATCTCCTCGATCCTCGTCTGCGCACGCTCCAACGATTTCGTTATCATCGAATTGTAAATAGGCTCGTCTTCGGGGATCTTGAAGGTGCCCATCACTCGCTTGATAACATCAGAGGCGAATATCTTCATCAGCGAATCTTCGAGGGAAACGAAGAATTGCGTCTCACCAGGATCTCCTTGGCGGCCAGCACGGCCGCGCAGCTGATTGTCAATGCGCCGCGCTTCGTGCCGCTCCGTGCCGAGGACGAAAAGACCGCCTGCGTTTCTCACTTCCTCATACTGCTCGTCAGTTGCCGGATTTCCTCCAAGCTTGATGTCGACGCCGCGGCCGGCCATATTCGTCGCGATGACGACGGCGCCCCTGCGTCCGGCCTGTGCGATGATCTCGCCTTCCCGCTCGTGGTTCTTCGCGTTGAGAAGTTCGTGCGGGATACCTGCTTGTTTGAAATGGGTGGAGAGAAGTTCGTTCTTCTCGACGGAAACGGTGCCGACGAGGACGGGCTGCCCTTTTTCGTGCAGGTCTTTGACGCGCTTCGCGATCGCGTGCATCTTCCCGCTCTCCGATTGGAACATCATGTCATCGTGATCAACGCGCTTCGGCGGCTTGTTCGTTGGGATGGCGACGGTCGTCAACCCATAGACCTTGAAGAACTCTTCCGAAGAGGTCGCGGCAGTGCCCGTCATCCCGGCAAGCTTCGTGTAAAGACGGAAATAATTCTGGAACGTGATGGACGCGAACGTGCGGCTCTCTTTTTGTATGGCGACGCCTTCTTTGGCCTCGATCGCCTGGTGCAAGCCTTCACTCCAGCGTCTGCCTGGCTGCATGCGGCCCGTGAATTCATCCACGATGATGACTTCCCCGCCCCGCACGACATATTCCTTATCGCGCTGGAACAGGGCCTTCCCGCGCACGGCCGTCTCCAGATGGTGCACATACTTGATACCGGCATCGGTGTAGATGGAGCCAAGACCAAGCGCTGCTTCGGCTTTCTCGATGCCCGCGTCGGTCATGATGATGGCGCGATGCTTATGCTCGACAGTATAATCTTCGTCTTCTTTCATCGTCGTAGCGATCTGCGCGAATGTCTGATAGAGACCCTCGGCGTCGGCAACCGGCGCAGAGATGATGAGGGGCGTGCGCGCTTCGTCGATCAAGATGGAGTCAATTTCGTCAACAATAGCGAAGTGGTGCTGCTTTTGGCGGATCTTTCCCGGCTCGTATTCAAGGTTATCGCGCAAGTAGTCGAAACCATACTCGTTGTTGGTTCCATAGGTGATGTCCGCCGCGTAGGCTTCTTCGCGCGAGATGGGACGGAGGAATTCATGCACAACCTTGAATGCGCCGAGTTCATCCTGTACCTTCTCATCTTCCGCCTTCTCTTCCTGCGGTACCGCGCTTGGATCGTAGAGGAACGAACTTTCGTGGTTCAGGACAGCAGTCGTCATCCCGAGCGCCCAGTAGATCTGTCCCATCCACACGGCATCGCGCCGCGAGAGGTAGTCGTTCACGGTCACGACATGCACGCCTTTCCCTTCGAGTGCATTTAGATAGGCTGGAAGTGTCGCGACTAAGGTCTTCCCTTCGCCGGTGCGCATCTCTGCGATGCCGCCTTGGTGCAAGACCGCACCGCCAATGAGCTGCACATCGAAATGACGCTGACCAAGCGTGCGGCGGGAGGCTTCCCGCACCGCCGCAAAGGCCTCGGGCATAAGATCGTCCAAGGTCCCACCTTTCTCGAGACGCCCCTTAAATTCGGTCGTTTTCGCCTTCAGCGCCTCGTCCGAGAGCACTTTGAAACTCTCCTCAAGAGCATTGACCTTCCCGACTATAGGTTCGGCCCGGCGTAAGGCGCTCCCGGAGCCATCTCCGAACCATTGATTGAGAAACGACATATGCAGTTGGAATATCCTACCCTAAACGAGTCGCTTTGGCGACTCATCGGACGAACGTTTTTGCATTGAAAAAATGTTTGGCCTCAAAAGAGAAGAACCCTCCAGAGGAGGGTTCTTCTCGGATAGACCGAGGAGGTCTTATCGGCGGCGAGACTTCTTTGCCTTCTTCGCCTTCTTTTTCTTGGCCATAGTATTTTTTTAGTTTTCCCTAGGGACTAAAACATTCGACCCGCATCGTTGCTTTGCGTATGTTGATGCGTTTTCTGAATTATTGCACTCTATGTGCGTCATGCATGTGTTTTTTATTTTTTCTGTGGATAACTAAAGAGAGACAAAAATCAAAAATGGAAACTAAGAAAAGATCAGTATGCATACGATTGCGTTTCCAGTTCGATGCGCTATGATAACTACGTGAGTGTCACAAAGATGTGATGCCCAGAGAAAGTCGCGCAGATCCCGCCTTCGGCGGGTTTTGCGTTTTTATGGGAAGTCGATACACTTGGGAAAGAAGGATCTACTGTGGAGGGCGGCGGCACTCACAATTTGACTTTCACTTTTGGAGCTCGCACCCGTCCTCCGCAGTGGATCTTTTTCGTGCTACTGTATCGCCCCGCTCTGTGCCTGACGGATCAGTTCATCGATCTGCGCAGCTGCGCCGGGGATTTCCTGCCGCATACGCTCAAGCTCCTGCAGCGCTCGCGCGCGGTCTCCTTTGGAATAGTATGCGCTGACGATAACAAGCCGTGAGTCGAAATCGGTAGGATTTTTCTCTATGTAGGGACTCCAGATAGCAATAATCGCATCGAACTTCCCGCGAGCGGCATATGCGGCAGCGATGCGCTGATGCGCCGCAGTGCGTGTACCTATCAACGGCGCGAGAAGCTCCTCCGCTTCTTTCTCATGCCCCGTTTGGATCAGCGCGGCACCGTAGTACGCAAACGCTTCCGCATACTGCGGCGCACTTTCATACGCCGACTTAAAGTACTGAAGTGCTTCGTCGTTTGCACCGCGCGCGAACGCATTCAACCCAAACTCGAAGAGAACGCCTTGTTTCTGTGGTGAGCGCTCGTGCGCTTGCTCAAGCGCCAGTTTCGCGTCCGCATATGCGCCGGCGCGATCAAGAAGGATGCCGAGAAAGAATGCGCCACGTGCGTGTTGCGGCGCATCATTCGCCTGCTTCACCAGTTCCTCGGCCGCACGCTGTACAAAACGCTGTTTCAAGTCGTTGGGCACTCCGGGAGCACCAATCACGCTCATCGCCGCCTGCGCGAACTGTTCGCGTATTTCCTGCTTCCCATGCCCACGCTCAAGCGCTTGCTCGAAAAACGCAAGGTTCTTCGATGCTCCTTCGGCATACGGCATAAGTCCCTGGATGAGCGCCCGATTCGCGGCGAGCGCATCAGCATTCACGTACCACACGAGCCCGCCCGTTCCCACAAGCATAACTGCCACTACAATCGGCAAGCTCGTGAGTGAGAGCGGCGTTATCGGTGGGCGCACCGGAGGTGACGCGCCCGCCGTCGCGCGCGCCGCGATGTACGCCAAGAGCGAAATAAAGAGCAGGTAGCTCGTGATGTTGTCGAAGGTGAACAGGAGGTAGAAGAAGTAGCCTGCGAAGAGCCCGGTGAGGATCGCGCGCTCATACAGCGCGAATGCGCCTGACCGCGCGCCCGATCCGTCGCGCGCAGGCGGACCGCTTCGCCACAGAGTGATGAGTGCGAAAAGATAGAGTGAGAAATATGCGAGAAGCCCGAGGATACCGCCCGCGATGAGCCAATCAAAGATGATGTTATGGGTGCGGTCGAACCACTGCTCCTGCGCGTACATGGCAGGGTTGTAGTATTTGTCGAAGACCGCCGCATAATTCTCTTGACCCCAGCCGAGTATCGGTCGCTCTTTGAAGCCTTGCAGGGCCATCCCCCAGTTTAGGAAGCGCGAGAATGTCGTGCCGTCGGAGAGAATGGTCGCGAGGCGGTGCAAGGGCTCTATCCGATGGACCCACGCCTGATCGCGCACAGCCCAGAACGCCCCTGTAAGAATGATGAACGCCGCAATAACGCTCCCAACTCGCCATGCGACGCGGGAGCGCGGTGCAAGTAGGATGAGAATGAGACCACTCAAGAGGAATCCGCCAAGGAGCCCTAAGATCGCGCCGCGCGTCGCGGTGAAAAAGAGAACGAATGAATTGAGGAGAATGATTCCCCCATAGAGCGATACGTACAGAGTACGCTCATTTGCCCGCTCAACCCACGCTCGTGCGAGAAAGAGCGCCGCCATGAACACATGGAACAGCATGTAGACGCCGAGGTAGGTGGCGTTCCCAATGCGCGCATCGACGCGGGCTCCCCCTTGATTAATGGGGACCCATCCCGCAAGTTGGAAAAGACCAATGCAAGCGACGATGACGGAGACGCCAAGTGTCGTGTGCCACCAGTACTTCCAGAGACGCTCGGTGTTGAGGACCGAAACCGCGACGACGAAATATACAAAGAGATGCGCAAGCGTCACCCACCCTTCCATGCGCTCATAGTTGCTCCAAAAACTCTTCTCCGGATAGACGCCGAAGATATCAGAAATACCGATCAGAAGTACGAAGGCCGCGAAGGCCCACAAAAGCCACGAGCGCCGCGGCCGGTACTCGGTCTTGACTAGTGCAAGAGAAAACCATGCACCGGCAATGATCTCGATGATGATGCGAAAGGCAAAATTCTTGCCCGTAATGAAGGGAAAGAAGAGCGACGTCGAGACGTAGAGGACGAGAAACGGGAGCGCGAACACTCCCGCAAGGACTATGGTGCGCAATGCCTTTTCGAACATGGAGAGGATTGTAGCACGGGAAGGACTTGGCATCATTTAGAAACTGTTTTCTCTTCAAAAAATTCCTTTTCTTCTCCGAGCTCCCATACGTCGTTATGCTCTCCGAAGAGGTTCCGAACCGTCAGGATCCCCGTATAGAGCGCGTGATCTTGGTCTTTGTACTTATACATCCCCGCACGGCCGGTGAGCCGTAAGTTCTCAAAGCCTTCCAGATACGTCCGCAAGCGCGCGAACTCCTCACGATACCCTAAGTAATACATCGGGTATGCATCTGCATGTCTGACGACGAACGCGCCGTCGAATTCTTCCCGCGCAATAAACCCGAGCTGGACCAATTCATCTACCGCACGTGCGATAATATCCTCGTCGCTCTGTTTCCAGAACGTATCGCCCGCGTGGCAAAAGAATTCGACCCCTATTGCGGAGGTGTCGGGCCGTCCCAACATGTCCGGGCTAAATGCGCCGTAATTCCCGATGCGAGCGATGCGGAATTCGGACGATTGGATATAGAACCACGAATCAGCAAAGAGATCCTTCCGTTTGATTATCATATTGACCGCGATATGCGCACGGAAACGCATCGTATCCGTCAGAGCCAGCACGTTCGCAGAAACTGCCGGCGTGAGTGACTGTACGAGGAAATTCGCCGGTATGCTCGATATGAACACGTCGCCCGAGAAGATTTCGTGCGCGCCATTCGGTCCTTCGGTTTCAACCGTAGTGATATGTTCGCCCTCGTGGCACACCGCGACTACCTCGTGCCCGAGGTTGAAATGCACGCCGGCCCTCTCGAGTTCCTGTTTCATCGCTTCGTAGAATTGCCCTGCACCGTGGCGTGGATACAAGAACTGATTGCCGATATTCTCGGACCTCTGCTGCCAGACGAATTCTTTCAGCTTATTGCCAAAAAAATCACGAATACGTATCCCTTTGATGCGCTGGCCGGCCCACTCTATCCCGACCTCGTGCGCGCCTATCCCCCACACCTTCCTGAAATAGTCCCGGAAAAACGCCTGGGACATCCGGTTGCCGAAGGTCTTCGTGGTCCACTCGGCGAAATTCTTCGGCTCCTTCCCACGCCACAGTATCTGCGCCTTCAGGAAACTCAAGCCCGCGAGGATGCTCTGCCAAAATCCGAGATTCCAGAGTGCGTTCACCATCTTGAGAGGATATAGAAAAAAACGTCCGCGATAATAAATGCGCGTGAGTCGCGGACGGGTCAAGAGGTCGTCGCCTAAGAGCTGCTTCCACAGAACTTCGACTTCCGGATATTTCGTCAGAAATCGGTGTGGCCCAACATCGAAACGATAGCCTTTGAACGTAAACGTGCGTGCGAGACCGCCGACACGGTCGTTGCGATCGACGACCGTGATGTCTTTCGCGCCCTTTGTATGGAGTTCCCACGCAGCCCCCATGCCAGCAGGCCCCGCGCCGAGTATAACAAACTTCTTACGTGTGATACCGGAAGACATGGGGTGGATTATATATTGAGGGTCACCGCTCGGCCTTCCGTTTCGATCGATGTGTGCGCGGCGGCGATCAATCGCACGATCCGAGCACCGAATGCCAACTCTGATCGGTCACGAGACCCTTTCTGCAGAGCGTCAATAAACGCGTGCAGTTCGTGCTCCAGCGGCCAGCCACCCCCATAGGCAGGATACGAGACGGACGGAGCCTGGTGCGTCACCTGCATCCCGTCAACAGCCGGGCCCATCCCTTCGTAGAGCACGAGTTTCTGCGCATCCGTATCGGTGTGAACCAACGAGCTCGTTTCGCCGACGATTGTCATTTTGGTGCGCTTCTCGGGCGAGAGCCAATTCACCGAACATAGCAAGGACGCACCTCCTTCAAATACATATCTCACGATGCCAATGTCGTACAGCGCCTGCGTGTCGGGGCGTAAACAGTTTATTCCCCACGCCTGCACCGATAGAGGCGCGGCCTCCACAAGACGTAACGTCATCGACAAGGGATGCGGAAGCCAGTCCCATAAAACCGATGCGTCATTGCGCGCCGGCCCGTTATTCATCCCCTCAAATGAGAGATATCGGATGCGGCCTAGTGTTGGCAGCAGTTCTTGTACTTTCATAAATGCCGGATTATGCAGATGAATATGCCCGACCTGCACAAGCGTGTCTGCCTTTTCGGCAGCAGCCTCGAGACGGTTCGCTTCCTCAACGGAAGCCGTCAGAGGTTTTTCTATGAGTAGGGGAACTCCGCGCTCGATAAGCGGGAGCGCGAGTTCGGCGTGCGTCGAGACAGGCGTTGCGATAATGGCGCCATCAACGTTCGCTCCTGGCGTTTCGCCGCGGCCCACGACAGTAACCGACACTTCGGGGAACCCCTCGAGCGTCCGGAGAATAGCTTTCCCCCACCGTCCGTGCCCGAAGAGTGCAAGGCGTGTCATGTTGATTAGTGTACTTCTTTTGGCGGTATCGGGAACAGGTAGCGATATGATGCCCCAGATAACTTTTTCTTCACGACGTCGAAGTATTCATGTACAAAAACGACAAAGATGTCTGGTCGGTACTTTTCCAGATGCGACATCGGCACGATGGGAATGTGTGTCCCGGGGCTGTGTCGATTTTGCTTTAGCGGGGTCTCGTCCACGATACATGCAATGAGTTCGGGGCCGATACGGCCGAAATTGCATAATGTGGAGACGCGTGCCGGCGCACCGAAGCCAGCAACCTTCAGTCCGGCAGCTTTGAATTCCTCTAATTTTCCGCGAAGCGCTGCTATCTGCGCCATGGCCTCATTCCCGAATTCGGTCAGGCTCTCTGCTGTCAGCTTCTTCGCCTCATACGTGATATGACGCGCGACGCGCTCCGTTGGCACCTGACCCTTTCCTTTCTTTTGCACCGTTGCGCGCAATGACCCCCCATGAGAATCCGTCTCCTCCACGTCGGAGAGGTACATGCCGTGCTGCTGGAACAAGTTCTCAAGCGAGGTTACGGAATAGTAGGAGATCCTATCCAAGTAAAATCGTTCGAAGGACATGTTCTTCAGCATGGTATCGACATATTCGATCTCCAGGATGAATCTGCCGTCGTCCATCAGGAGATTTTTCACATCTTCGATAAAATCATGCGGGTCCCCCAGGTGCGAGAACATGCTGAAGCCTGTGATCACATCGGGCTTTCCGTACTCTTTCTCTACCTGTGCGGCCGCTCTCGCATCGAAGAATGAGGTGATCGTGGTGAGGCCCGCATCGTTCGCTATCTTTGACACATTGATGGAGGGTTCGACGCCGACGGCTTTGACCCCCATCTCTTTCAGAGGTTTCAATAATATGCCGTCATTCGAGCCTATGTCGACAACAAATCTCGAATCCGCAAGAGTCTTCGCAAATACTTCATACTGCTTCACGAGTCCCGTATTCACCGACGAAAGATAAAAGTAGTCTTCAAACATCCTCTCGCGCGAGACCTGTGTTCCGAGCTGCACGCTCTTGCACTCTGGACAGAAAAAGACCTTTACGGGAAAGAAATCCTCGGTCTCAAACTCCTCTTTTTTCGGATATTTGTTGGCGAGAGGCTGTTTCCCCAGATCCAGGAACTCAAGCGTGTTCTCATGACGGCACAGGCGACAGTGCATACCCGTCACACGAAATGGCATTGTTGCTGCGCAACGAATGCCCCTACAGATGACTTGTAAATTGACACCATAGAGTTTGTAGAATAACCGATTACAATTCTAAGCGCTATGCCATTTCGTGTGTACGGGCATATAGGGCAGCATTTTATCACTCATTGAACGAATTCCGCCATCGCGATATTACCTGTACACCGACGCCCGCGAATGCGAAAAAGAACGCATGGAGCCCAAGCATGTAGCGGCTCATCTCGGCGCCTCCGGGATTGATCCCGCCCGAGAGTAGGATGTTGATGAGAAAGAGTCCAGCTAAAAAGAACCACCAGATTCGTATCTCCTTCTCGAAGAATGCGACCGCGCACAGAAGATACACGATGATCCAAAACAACCATCCTACGACAAGCAGCAGTGAAAAAATGCTAGAAAAACGCTCGTATAGAGACGGCACTTGTGACTTAATGACGACGTTCACGAGGTATTCGTAGCGGTTCGTGACCACCGACCTCGCCGAACGGGACAGATGCGTAAGGCCGTATTGAATCGGATGCTGGATGATGAGTGGAAGCGCCACATCACGATAGCGCGAAGAGTAGGAAAAGTTAAAGCGCGAGAAATCAGAGGCTCCCAACGTCTCTACGTCCGGCACTTCATATCCATACCGCTTCGTGAACTCCTGAAGTGGTGCGACATAAATCTCATACCATCCTGCGCTCGTGAATGCCCACGTGTCTGACGTTATCTTATTATGCACGAACCACGGGAAGATAATCGCAACGAAGATCGCGAACGAAGCGAGCGTACGCGCACTGTTCTCCCAGAATGTCCTCTCGCGCCGGAACTCTCCAAACACCATGGCAAGAAAAAAGACCGGAGCAAGGTAGAGCATGATCGGGCGGGTGAGGGCAGAAAGCCCGAGTGCGACCGCGCTTATACGATACCGTCCGGTTATGAGAAGGTAGTAGGATACCGTCAGCAAGAATCCGAAAAGGACGTCAGACATGAGAAGCCCGTTCCAGTACAAGGACATCGGTTCGAGCGCGACAAGCACTGCGGCAAAAACCCCGATCCATGCACGGCGGGAGAGGATGATGCCGATCCTATAGGCCAGGACCGCCGTCAGCGAAGAAAACACGCTCTGCACCAGAACAACCCCCCCTAACGGCACCTTGAGCGCGATAAGCCCGGCGAGGAAGAGTGCGTAGAGCGGCGTATGGTACGCATCTGGGTAATAGGGGGCCATTTCCGCGATGCTCAACACGTGGTGTTCGAGAAGATTGAGTGCGGCGCGGTAGTAGAAAAAGTAGGCATCGGCATGCGAGATAAAGCCGTGCGCACCCGAAACCGCCTGGATCAGGACCACGTACAGCACGCGGATGAGGAGCGCGCCGCTGAAAATGATGAGCTCGGTTTTGTGGCGTTGCACAAATGATGCAAAGCCCGATGCCGTCATACGCCCCAGTCGAACGTGCGGGCGTAGTCCTCGACGGCGTCATGCCAATCGCGCGTCAGGTTGAGGCCGAGGTCATGCAGGTGCTTATTGATCATCTTCTCCGATCGCGGACGCGGCGCGAAATAGGTTGTCTTGAAATAATCAGAAGCAACTTCTGTTATCTTCACATCTTCGCGACCGAGACATTGTAAAAGAAAGCGTGCGATTTCCGCTCGCGAACCTCCCCCTTCACAGACCCCGTGGAAGACGCCGTGGTGCCCTTTATCCAGGAGCGTATAGAGGATATTGGCGAGATCGTAGGTGTAGCAGGGTGTCCCCAATTTGTCGTCCACGACAAAGAGCTCTTTCGCTCCACCCTTCACCTGTTTGATGAGCTTATTGATGAATTTCTTGTCTTTTGTAGGACCCCCGCCCATCATCCAGCCGGCGCGCGCGACGACATGTTTTTGATATTTCTTTGCGTTCAGCTCCCCGCTGTATTTCGTCTTCCCATACACGCTCAAAGGATTGGGAATGTCGTCTTCCTGATACACTTCTTTTTCTCCGTCGAAGATGCCGGCAGTGCAGATATACGCGAACGGCGTCGCGTTCTTTTCCACATACGGCGCGAAATGAGCGACTGCGTCAGCATTCGTCGCCTGCGCGTCCTCCGGATGCGTCTCACAGTATTCCATGTCCGTGAGCGCAGCGAGGTGGACGATGTAGTCAGGCCGTATCTCGTCGAGGCGTTTCTCAACCTCTGTCGCATCCCGCACATCGAGATGCGTAAGCCACGGCTCGTTCAGATCAATATCGGTCGCAAACACCTTCACATGATCCTTAAAGCGCTTGTAGACGCCTTCGCCGAGCATGCCACCGCAGCCGGTGATGAGCACTGTATCGTTCGTGGTAATCATGGGGCTTTATAATAGCCCGAATCTAAATTTCAGCATATCCATAATGGTGGGGACGATGACGGCAAGTTTCGATCCGCTCGGAAGGCCCTCGGTCCGGCGAAAGTGCGTGACCGGGAATTGTGCGATGCGAAACCCCGCACGGCGCGCGCACACCAGCATTTCCGCATCGATAAAAGCGCTCATGCTTTTTATCTCGATCGCATCAAGCACTTTCCGCTTGTATATCTTCATCGAGCAGTTGATGTCCCGGATCCAGACAAAAAACAACACGGCGACCATAAGGTTGAAGATAGTGGATTGCAGTTTCCGGAGGTCGCTCACGGCCTTTTCGCGGACATACCCGCTCACGACATCTGCCTCTCTTAAAAGCGGGAGTGCCGCCTCGAATTCGCGGGGGTCGTATTGGTTGTCGCCGTCGGTATACATGACATAGTCCAGACGGCTGTTGAGGAACCCGTCGCGGATAGCACCTCCATAGCCGAGGTTCTTCGGATGATGTATGACGCGGACTTCTTTGTATCGTGCGGCAAGTGCGTCAGCCGCCTCCCCCGTTGTGTCAGGGCTCCCATCTTCGACGATGACGATCTCGAATCGGTGCGCGATCTCGGAGAGAAATGCGTGCACGCGCGGTATCAAAACCGGCAAGTTCTTCTCATCATGATAGGCAGGGCAAAAGAAAGAAACGCTCGAGAGCTTCCCTTCGATCGCCGTGTCCATATCATTCAGGCCTTGTATGCCCAGTCTATCACTTGCTTGAGTGACTCCCGCGTCCCCGCATCGGACCAGAATCCTTTGAAAAGCGCGTGGCTGCATTTCCCCTTTTCGATGTACCAATTGTTGACATCGGTGATCTCAAGCTCGCCGCGCGCCGACGGTTTAAGTTTGGCGACGATATCGAAGACGTTCGGCGGATACACATAGAGGCCCGTCACCGCATACTTGCTCTTAGGTTTTGTAGGCTTCTCTTCTATCTTCGCGACCGCGCCGTTCTTCTTGAAAACCGGCACGCCGAAGCGGCTTGGATCTTTAGTGCGCGCGAAATAGAGGAATGCTTCATCAACACCTGCACTCTTCGGTACTTTCGGAAGCTTCGTATTCTCAAAAATGTTGTCACCTAAAACGACCGCAACAGAATGCCCGTCAACAAAATCTTTGGCGAGCCCAAGTGCCTGCGCGATACCGCCCGCGGCTTTTTGGACCCGGTACGTGAGCGAGACACCATACTCCGACCCATCGCCCAAAAATTCCGCGATGCCGCCGATGTGCCCGCCTCCTGAAACGACCATGATGTCGGTTGCGCCCAAATACTTCAGGGTCTCAAGGGGGTAGAGTATCATCGGACGGTTGATGATGGGCACCATGTGCTTGTTCACCACGTACGTCACGGGCTGCAACCGCGTCCCCTTCCCACCGGCGAGTATGAGACCTTTCATATCAATCAATCGTTCAGCCAATGCCGATTCTTCGGCTCAAGGTACCATTCGACCGTATCACGGAGCGATGTGTCGAAAGGGATTTCAGGTTTCCACCCCATTTTCTTTATCTTGCTGCCGTCGAGAGCGTAGCGCCGGTCATGGCCGGGACGGACGGCGTGGAAGTCGACGAATTTCGGGATGAGTTTTTTGCCGATGATCTTTGCGATCTTTTCCGCGATCTCGAGATTCGTGAATTCGTCGAATCCGATGATGTTGTAGCTCTCGCCGGGCGAGCCGTGCTCAAGAAGGAAGTGCACAGCAGACGATGTGTTCCAGCAGTTGATCCAGTAGCGGCTGCCAACAGCCTCAAGTTTTCTTTTGGCGTTCAATTTCGCAAAAATAGGCATCGGCGTTCCGTTTAGAACGGAACAAATGGTCTTTGGCAGGAGCTTTTCAGGATGCTGCCGGATCCCAAAATTATTCATGGTGTGCGTTGTGACGACAGGAAGGCCGTACGTGACGAAAAACGCGTAGCCGAATGCTTCCTGCCCGCTTTTCGATGCCGAATAGGGGTTTGAGGGCCGGTGCGGCTCGTCTTCTTTGTGCGCGTGCCCTTCGGGTGCAGGACCAAATACTTCGTCGGTCGAGAAATTTATGAATTTCTCGAGGTTGCTGCATGTGCGTGCAAAATTGAGAATATTGACCGTGCCGACGACATTATCCATTGCAAAGAGCATCGGATCCTCGATGGAACGATCGACGTGGCTTGATGCGGCAAGATGTAAAATGTAGTGCGGGTTGCCCAGACGCTTTGCGAGGGAATCATTCACGGGCGCTTTCAGATCATGCCATTCGAATTGGATGCGATGCCGGTTCGCTTCATACGAAGGAATGTCCCGAACACGATCGAGGTTCCCCGACACATCGAGCCGATCGAGGAGGACAAAATCCCAATCGGTCTTTTGCAAGAGATAGTCCAGCAGGTGATGACCGATGAACCCCGCCGCGCCGGTAATGAGGACTTTTTTTGGTGGCTTTTCCCCTTTGGGCTTGGAGGACTTCTCGATCTTTCTTTGCATCCGCACAATAAACACTACTTTGCGCTTGGGTGCAAGGCAGTGCACCGGACTTATGAATCACTCCCCAATTTCTGGTAAATGAGATGTATCAGAGGCGCGATTTCAATCTTTCCATTTGTGAGTACGATCGAGCGGTTGCCGATTTTGAACGGCTCACCTGTTGCATTAAAAGCTGTCCCGCCCGCCTCTTCGACGATAACAGCCGCGGCGGCCACATCCCATGGCTGGGTCCTCAAAAGCATAAAGAAGTCGCTTTTCCCCTCTGCCACTTCCATGGTCTCTACGACAGCGCTCCCGAGCCGCTCTGCAGACGTTATCTGCGGCTCCAGCGCAGCAAGTACACGGCCGGTAAGCTCGTATTCCTTCTTGTCTTTAGGATAGGGGTAATCGTAGATGAGCCGCGCATCCGAAAGCGACTGGGTCGTCGAGACATGAAGACGTTTGCCATTCATATAGGCACCACGACCCCTTTCCGCATAAAATAACTTCTGCAGCATTGGCTGATATATGACCCCGGCGTGTAGTTTTCCCTCTCGTGTGATCCCAACCGAAACGGCCCAGTTCGGGTTTGCGGGAGCTTCCGAAGAATCTTTTTCTCCCTTGTTATAGTAATTCGTCGTGCCATCAATGGGGTCAATGATGGCGACCATCGCATGCGCTGTTATATCAAGCGAGTCGCTCTCCGGGACTTCTTCGTCAATAAAGACAATCCCCGGGAAAAGCTGTGAGAGCCGCTCGCGCAGCATCGAAGAAACAGCAAGGTCGCCGCGGGTGACAATGTCTTCCTTTGTTGATTTAACCTCGGATGTAAGACCCTCTTGTCGAACGTTAAGTGCGAGATTCCCCGCCTCAACGACGCTCCGCAAAAAATCAGGGCGCAGTATTTCGCCTCTGAAGGAATTATGGTCAAATGCTTTTTCAATACTCATGGTCGTATTCGCCACCATTGACTCCGCAACTCATAAACGCCATATGCACACACTATCACGATGAGCGGCATTGCGGGCATCCGGTATTTAGCGTCGACATACGGTCCCGAGGCGACGACAAAATACCCGAAGATCAGGATGAAGGAGGTGAACATGAGGAAGACGACACGATCCTTCTTCCATGCGTACAGCCAGCCGAGAAAGGTAAGGATATAGACAAAAAGAAGCGCGGCGAACCAGAGAACCTTCGGGATATTGTGGGCAAGCGCAAAGAAGACGCTCGCTCCGTCCCCTTGGAGCAGAAGTTCGCGCAGGTTTGTTGTTGACTCCGGATTGTAGGGAAAAGGCAAGAGAGCGCTATGGCCATAGTAGTAGATGACCGGCAACTCCGAAACGAACAGGTTGCGCAACGTCCCCACCGCCTGTTCTTTCGCATAGGAGAGCGGCGCCTCTCGTATCCTCTCCATTGCAACGTCCGTAAAGTATGACTGGTTCGGAAGGTGTCGGCTCGGTTCCCGACTGCTCGTCGCTATGTTCTCGGGCACTTGCTCACCGGGCAACCGCTGGTTCACCGTATAGAATTCGTAGAGATTAAATCCGCCGACGCTCGAGATACCCCAGACGCCGAAGGACGCGTGGTTGCGTATCAGCCATGGCGCAAGAAGCGCCAGTAGTATCAATGCCCCGAAAATGAGATGCCTCGCATGCATGCGCCACTCTCCTCGTCTGAAGAAAAAGACGAACGCGGCGAGGCATGCAAAGAGGATGATCGCGACATACAGTCCGGTCGGTTTGAGAAGGATGGAGATGCCTAAGATGACCGACGAAAAGAGGATGTAGCGAGGACGCGCGGTCCCCCAGAACAGCGCGCAGAAGTATGCAGCACCGAGCGTGAGAAACACGAAGAGCGCGTCCGGTTCCGCGAGCTGGCTGCGGTACAAAAACAAGGGGTCAAGCGCCATGGCGAGCCCGGCGGCCGCCGCATATCCATGCGGGAGGAAGAGCCGTGCCAGCTTGTACATGAGGACCGCCGCGAATGCGAGGATTAGATTTAAAAGAAGAATGGGGAGCCATATGAGGGGCAGGCCGCCGAAAAAGACGAAGGGGACGAAATAGAGCGGGAGAAGTGGCGTACGGAACGCATCCGGCTCGAATGGCGCGTCCGGGAAACGGGAGTACCCGTTCCCCTCCGCAAGATTCTTCGCGATCGTCACGTAGTGCTGCGCGTCGTTGCCATTCAACGACCCGTCGACCGAAAAAAAAGATGCCGACGGACCGTAGTGCACGAGGAGCAGCGCGAATACGACGAGGTGCGCGAGGAGAGAGATCGCGAAAAGCGTAAAGCGTATCCTTTTCTCGCCGAACATGCTCCGCAGGAGATGCATATCCGTCAGTAGCTCACTTCTTTTACCCGATATTCGTGAGCGCTCGCGGCAGATCTCCCGGCAAGCATCTTCTCCGCAAGCTCGAAGCCCATCTCGATGGAGTTGTCGGAGTTGTTGTAGCGGAAAATGCCAGTGCGACCGAGAAGATGCACGTGTTCCGTCTCAAGAAAGCGGACGATCGCATCCAGTTTCGTTCGATAGTCGAGGTCGTAGAACGGATACGCGTGCGTGACGCGGAAAACCAACCCCTCTTCGACATGCTCTTTTCTAACATACTCCACGCGCGCCGCGTCGGCGATCGTCCGCTCGATGAGCACCTCATCGCTCATCTGCCATTCCGGTGATTCGAGGAATACCGTGATGTCGAAACAAATCGCGGTCTTCCCCGGTGGGCACATCTGCGGCGACCAGTTCGAGAACTCAACGGCGCGATTGAAGATAATGTCCGGGTCCGGGAAATACAACCAGTGGTCGTTGGAGACCTGGGGAATGTCCAGAAATAGATAGACAAAGATGATGTCCATGTACGTGAGGCTGGTGAGGTGCTTTTCGATCCTTGGATCGCGCCGCTCCTGGAGCGCATAGTATGCATGCAGGGGGATCGTCGATATCAGTTGAGCATAGGAGACCGTACGAGGAACCCCCTCGTGCTCGAACGTAACCGTACGTGCAGCGGTATTCACCTTAGTGACCGTTGTCTTCGTGAGAATGCGAGCGCCATTCCGCTCCGCTGAGCGCGCGAGCGCGTCCGGCATCTCCTGGATGCCGCGCAGTGGATAGTAGAATGCGCCGCCATCCGGGGCGAGGCTGTCGTCCTCCAGATTGTATGAACTGAAATCCAGCGTGAGTATCTTCTTCATGATCCGCCCGAGAAGCTTGGAGAGGTTCTCTCCTTGGAAACGCTGATCGGCCCAATCTGCGGATATCTCGCTGGGATCACGATGCCATATCTTCGAGGTATACGGCCGGCACATGACTTCATACAGGCGTGTACCATAGAGATGAACGAACCAATCTTTATATGAGCGCAGGTCTCGCGTCGTTCGCAGCGATTTCAACGCGAGGTTCTTGAGGAACGAGAGCCCTGAAAGGAAGCTCTGGGTGATAGGCATGGCGCGAAGGAGATTCTGTATCTCGAACGGATACTTCAAATACTTCCCGAACATGTAGATGCGGCTCTTCTTGATATGGCGCTCCATCGTGAGACCGGGAAGCGAACGGATCTCATCAAGGAGAGCTTTGTTCTTTGTGTGGAAGCGATGCGCGCAAAAGTCCAGATAAAACCCCTTATGCTGGAGGCTCCGCGAGAGGCCGCCGACAACTGCTTCTTTTTCGAGGACCAACACCGACCTGCTGTTCTCGCTCACCCGCTTCGCGAATCCCAAACCCGAGACACCGCCGCCAAGAACAATATAATCGAATGTCTGCTCTTTCATACGAGACATACCATTGTACAGGCCTTTATCAACGTGCAGCTCGTGGTTTCGTACCTGTGTGCCGGGATCGTATCTGTGCTATCAGCTCCTGCACACGCACTCCCTCCTTAAAACCCGGGTGCATCGTTGCGCCGCTCCGGCAGCTCCTGACAAACCGTGCGGCGATCTTTTTCACGAAAGGAACGCGTGGATCTTGATGCTTGACGACTCGCTCGGCAGAAACCGCGATGCGCCGCGCCCCTTTCTCGTAGACGGTGAGCGTGAAGCCGCTCATATGGCTCCCTTCGTTCTCAAGCACGATCGTCGCACGTGCGCAGTGGAAGAGAAGCTGGTGGCGGTGGAGACCCCGCGCGGCGCAGGAGATGTGCGCACTTCCCATGACTCCGCTCTGGAACGTGAGCAGCATATCGACGCCCGCCTCCGCGCCGCCGAGACTTTCCTTCGCGTACGAGAAGTTACTCTGCACATCCGAGATTGTCCCCGCGAAATGCTCGAGATAGTACAACCCGTGCGAGAAAAAGAATGACAGCGCTCCGCCGCCTTCGGCGGCGATGGTCTTCCACGACTTCCGTTTGTGCGCAATATCGTAGCTCAAAAAATCCCAATTCGCTGTGATATGCCGCAATTCGCCGTAGGTCTTCGCATCGAGCAATCGCTTGACCTTCTGCCATGCGGCGATTTCCGGAAAGGTGAAATCAACCGCAGTGACAATGCGTTTTTTCCGTGCGAGGCGCAAGAGTTCGTTCGCCTGCGCGAGATCCACCGCCAGCGGCTTTTCCGCGAAAACATGGATGCCTTGGCGAAGCGCCGCTTTCGAAATCGTGTATTGCGCGCGCGGCGTTACCGCGAGCGCAATCGCGTCAATACGCTCGTTCTTCAAAAGCGCACGCCAGTCTTCGTAGATATGTTCAACACCAAAACGCCGGCAATCTTTACGAAGGGAATCTGTTTTCTTCCCGCATACCGCGACAACCGTGCACTGCGGCACCGCAGCAAACGCAGGCAGGAGACCGTACCGACCAAAACCCGAGCCGACAATAGCAACGTTGAGCATGCGCTACGCTTTTACCGCCGCATTTTTTATCACGCGCACTTCGGGAAGCGGCACGACAAAGTCCGATCGTATGCCTTCAACCTTGAGACGTTTGGAGATCTCCTTCGCATAATGCCACGCCATTAAAACGATGTAATCAGGCTTGTCTTTACGAAGAATCTTTTCATCAACAATCGGAATGTGCCCGCCGGGCAGATACTGATTAAGTTTCAGCGAGGTCGGCTGTTCAGCCAGATACGGAATGAGCTCGGTGTCGATGCCATAGTAATTAAGAAGGGTCGCGGCACGGGCGGGACTTGATTTCCCGGCGATGCGCTTGCCTTTCTTCTTCGCCTGAATAAGGAAGTCTATGAGTTCTAGCCGCGCCTTCCGGACACGCTTTGCGAACGTCGTGTAAGTCTTCAGCTTGCCGAGCCCGAATTTCTTCTCCTCCGCGAGCAGCTTCCCGACTGCGGGACTCGCCTTTCTCCCCTTCCCTTTGGTGACATGCACGCGGATATTGCCGCCGTACCGGCTCCCCCGCTCGACATCCGTTATGGTGAAATCATACTGCTTGAAAAGCGCGATAAGGGAGTGCAGTGAATACGTCCGCAGGTGCTCGTGGTATATCGTATCGAATTGATTGTCTTTGATGACATCCAAAAGATAGTGCGATTCGGAAACGAACACGCCGTCGTCCTCGAGAAGTTCATAGATACCCATGATCACCTCGCCCAAAGTCTGCATGTGCGCAAAGACATTGGTCGCGGTCATGACTGCGGCCTTGCCGTATTTCTTCCGTATCGCACGCGCTGTTTTGATGTCGAAAAACGACTTGACGGTTTTGATGCCGCTTTTGTTCGCGATATCGGCAGTGTTCGTCGGCTCAACGCCTAAGACCCGCACGCCTTTTTCCTTGAAGCCGCTAAGGAGCGTCCCGTCGTTGGAGCCAACGTCTATCACGAGGTCTTTCGGGCCGAGATTGTACTTCTCAATGAGAGAGTGGCTGATGTTCCGCTGATATTCTGCCAAGGGCTTCGTGATGCCGCTTCGGTATGGATAGTTCGGGTGATACACCTCTTTTCCGTCGACGCAGTAATCGAGCTGGACCCCCGTGCATTTCTCGCACCACACCATCCGCAGGGGATACGTCTTCTCCGGCTCATTGAGCATCTGCGTCGTTAAGAGCGAGTCAGCCGGCGGCTGGAACCCGAGATCCAGAATGAGATGCAGTTTCAAGGAATTGCATATCTGACAGCGCGCGATGTGGCCGGTCCGTATCGCATGATGTTTCGGATAGCGTGCCTTCATCCGTAGCATCATTGTCCAGGATGTGGACTGTGTCAACAATGCACACGCGCCTCTGCAGAGCGCTTTGACCATTCCCGAAACAGCCGTTATCTGCTACACTGCCGTCTCGTATGCCCGCATTTATCGAAGCGCAATTCTCCGAAGTCGCTCGCAAACTCGGAGACGTAGCCGACCGTTTGGAAGGCACCACGATCCTCATCAATGGCGCTGGCGGCTTTTTGGGGAACCATATCGTCGGCCTGATGCAATACCTCAATCGCACGCGCTTCACAAAGCCCGTGCACACGATCGCGCTGGACAATTTCATCACCGGCGTGAAGGGCAGTCCGCTCTTCACCATGGACGACTCGAATCTTGAATTCATACAGCATGACGTATGCGTGCCATTCGAGACCGAGCGGAATATCGATTACATCATGCACGCGGCATCGATCGCATCCCCCGTCTACTACGCGAAATACCCGATGGAAACGCTGACGGCGACTATCGACGGCCTGCGGCATACGCTCGAGTTGGCGCGCGCAAAGAAAGCGAAAGGCGTCCTCTACTTCAGCTCGAGCGAGATCTACGGCGATCCGACCCCCGAGAACATCCCGACCACAGAGGAGTACCACGGCCATGTCTCCTGCACGAGCCTGCGCGCCTGCTACGACGAATCGAAGCGTGTCGGCGAGACCATCGCGACGATCTATCACCGCGTGCACGGGGTCCCCGTCGTGAGCGTGCGGCCGTTCAATGCCTACGGTCCCGGTATGAAAATAGACGACAAGCGCGTTCTGCCGAATTTCCTCAATGCCGCGCTCGACGGCAGCACGATCGAGATCCATAATCGTGGCGCGCAAACCCGTACGTTCGCCTATACGACCGATTGTCTCAACGGTTTTCTGCGCGCCCTTCTCCTTGGAAGAAGCGGCGAAGCGTATAACATCGGGACCGACGAGGGAGAGATCTCCATCTACAACCTCGCAAAGAAGGTGGAAAGCGTCTACGGATCGCCCCTTGATATCCAACATGCGGAATATCCGGAAGGGTATCCGGTCGGCGATCCGAGCCGCCGTCTGCCGGACATCACGAAGGCGCGCACCGAACTCGGCTACGAACCGGACGTGACACTCGAAGAAGGTCTGAAGCGGATGCTCGCGTGGTATCGCCTTTTGCGCGAGCGCGGCGCCTAGAAACACCCGTCATTTCTTGCACAGTAGATTTGCACACTCGCCATCCGGTATTGAACGTATGAATGCTCGGACGTCCGCGATCGGACGCGTCGATCTCGTGTGCTCTTCGATCGAGGATACTTTGAATCCTTTCTCACGCAGGAAGCGCAGGACTGCTTCGGGCTCATCCCTTACTTTCCGTATCGCGGAGGGCGTGAATTCCATAAAAAGGACCTTCGTATCGGCGAGCGCCTGGTGCATGCCAGAGAGCGCGAGTGATTCCGCGCCCTCGATGTCCATCTTAATGACATCGATCGTACCGACATCGTGCGATGCACAGAACGCATCGAGTGTCGTGGCGCTCACGCGTATCGATCCGTCGAAACCTTTCTCGTCGCTCTTGTCTTTGACGAGCGAATGCTTGCCTTTGTTGGAATCGAAGAGGTTCAAGATCAGCGTCCCTTCCTTGTCTGCAATAGCCACCTGGTATGCACGTGCCGTTACGAATCCGTTCACGCTCAACGTCTCGGTGAGCACGCGAAAATTCTCCGGCGCCGGTTCGAAGGCGATAACGCGGCCCGTTTTCCCCGCGAGGTGGGCGGCGATCACCGTGAAGTAGCCAATGTTCGCACCAATATCGACGACCGTCATCCCGGGCCGCACCGCTTCCCTGAAAAGCTGCGTCTCATACGGTTCGAAAACCCCGAAGGCAATCGCGGCAGAGACGGTCGGATCCTCGCGGTTGAGGATGATGAGGCCTTCAGGGAGACGTACCTGCACCGGCAGAAGCGCCTTGATGAGCGGGTTCCCTATTTTTCCCAACGGGCCACGGAAGAGCGTGGCATAGATACGCGGCGGCGCGCCGCTCGGAAGGAGGTGGAGAAGTCCCGTGACGGCTCTGCGCGCGAGCGAACGCACGGTGGCTTCCATAGTGCTTGCAGGGTATCATAGAAATCTCTTTGTATGCCCACTTCGGCACTCCCCTCGAAAGCGTATGTCGGTATCCTCGCGTGCCTCCTCGGAGTCGTCGTCTTCTATGCGACGTACCGCCTGACCGAAAGCCCGCCGACATGGTATGACGAGGGTATCTACATCCAGGTCGCCCAGTCGTTCGGTGAGCGCGGAGAGCAGACCGTCCAGGTCGCACCGGGTGAGTTCCGTCAGATTGACTTCCTCACGGTCGGCTATCCGCTTATTGCACCAGTTGCGGCATCGCTCAAACTCTTTGGTAACTCACTTCTCGCAGCACGCATCCCAATGGTACTTTTCATCATACTGTTTGCCCTTTCCGCCTGGGTGCTTCTCGTCCGCGTCGCGGGATCGCGTAACGCTCTTCTCGGACTCGCGCTCCTCGCGACGTTCCCCATCATCTATGGCAACGGCAAGAACGTGCTCGGGGAGATCCCCGGTCTTTTCTATTCGATGCTCGCGCTTCTCGCGCTCCATCGCCTCGGCGAGCGGAACTTCGAGGGCATTTGGCACTACGTCTTTCTTGGGCTTACAACAGGTCTCGTCGCCGCGACAAAACCCATCTTTCTCCTCATGCCGGCGGCGATAGGTCTCGTCCTTCTCTTCCATGTTCGGTCCATCCCGCTGCACGTGAGGAACATCGGTGCGGCCCTCGTCGCATTCATCGCACCGCTTGCCCTCTGGATGTATCTCCAATTCGGACACGTGGACCCTTCCCTCATACTTTCCTATTATGCGAATCCCTACGGCGTCGCCTCAATACCGGAAACCGTGATGCACAATCTCATTGGATTCTTCACGGAGACGACGCCGCTTTATTGCGCAGCGCTCATGCTCGTGTGGACCGCTGGACTTCTCATCCGGCTCTACCAGAAAGGGCAGATATCGCTCGTCGAGAAGTCTGCGTTCGTCTTTGCCGTTATGGTTCTCTTCGCATACTTACGAACCGCCGGATGGTATCGCTACCTTTTCCAAGCGATGGTGTTTGCGCTTCTCTTTATGCCGCAATCCCTGCAAGTCCTTGCCGAAGCAGCAGGACAGCGCCGCGCATATCTTCGGCCGTATGCTACGTTCGGCGTCATCTTTATCGTCGCCGCTCTTACGCTCATGCAGTTCTATCAGCTTAACTACGCATCGTGGGTCGCCGAACATTACAACACGACGCGTACCGCCCAAATGATAGAATACTTCTCTTCGTTCCCGGAGAATAAGAGTATTTTCATCTACAACAGCCCTGCAGCGGTAATATTCCTCCCTACCACAAAGTATTACCAGTACCTGCAGCCGACGGAGACGATTCTCTATGGGGAGGAGCAGCTCCACCTCATCGAAAAAGGCGTCCCCGACATAATCCTCCTCTCTCACGAGGCCTACGAACAAAAGCAGGCGCTCTTCAGCGGCTACCACGAAAGCGGGATGGCAGCGGCGTATCTCATGTTGGAGCGCAAATAACCGCCCGAGCATTCGTGCTACTATCGCCTTCCGTATGATCTCGCTCGTCATCCCAGTCTATAACTTCGAAGGCAAGCTCCGCGCCACCATCACGCACCTGGATCGTTGGGTCCGATCGCGTTCTGACGTCCTCGAGATCATCCTCGTCGACGATGGCTCGACCGACGGCACCCCGGCGATCTTACGGGATGTACCTGCCCCGATACGGGTTATTACCTTGCCAGCCAACCGCGGCAAAGGAGCGGCCGTGCGCGCCGGCGTGCTTGCCGCAGAAGGCGAGTATGTGTTCTTCACGGACATAGACTTGCCCTATGACTTCAGCGCGATCGATACCGCGCTCAAAGAATTCTCAAAGGGCGCGGATCTCGTCTGCGGCTCGCGGCACCTTCCGGATTCGAGATTCGAGACCAAGCGACGCCCCGAACGCCAGCTCTCAAGTGTCATTTTTTCCCTGCTTGCGAACACGATACTTCTCGAACCGGTCGCTGACACGCAGTGCGGGTTTAAAGGGGTGCGCGCCGACATCGGACGAATCATTTTCCGCGAGCTTAAGACGGATGGGTACACCTTTGATGTGGACGTGCTCTACCTCGCACAACACAGGGGCGATTCGATCGCATTCATACCGGTCACCCTCGTGAACGAATCACAGACCTCAATCCGGCTCCTTCGCGACGGTCCGAGCATGGGGCTCGCTCTTTTTGCGCTCTACATGCGCACCCGCACCAGCCTCTCGCGGCGCGACGCGTATTTTATCGCAACGCTTGGCATCGCCGTCGCGGTCCTCCTCATCCCGATCCTGCACAATCTCGGTATATTCGCGATCCTTACCGAGCGCGGCATTCCCACATCCCTTACGATCGCATTCTTGCTTCTTGTCGTGCCTGCCGGGCTCGTCTGCGGCGCGATGGGGCTCGCGCTTCTCCCCCTGCACAAGCACAGTGCCGCGGAATTCAGCCGCTATGGCATCGTGGGCATTTTCAATACCACGCTCAACATGGCGATCTTCAATTCGTTGATCTTCATAAGCGGCGTTTCCGAGGGTCTTATCGTGACGTTCTTCGCGCTCATTACCTTCGCCATCGTCATTTCGCAGTCGTTCTTCTGGAATATGTTTTGGACGTTCCACCACACGCCGCCCCAGAACCGCACACGGCAGTACATGCGTTTCTTCGCCGTCACCTCAACAACCGCGCTGGTGAACCTCGGCATCATCCATGTATTAGTGAACATCGTCGGAGCTCCTGCAGGGATATCAACCACCCTGTGGGCCAACATCGCGCTCCTCTTTACGATTCTCACCGCGATCCTTGGCAACTTCCTCGGCTACAAGTTCCTTGTGTTCGCGAAGTGATAGCCCGTGCTAGAGCATATCTGGAAACCTCCCCTGCTAGAACTGTTCTGTTTTCTACTCGACACCTCTTCTCGCCCTCAATGTAGCTCGGCTACACTTCAGGCTCCGAAGAGGCGTCTCGCAACGAAAACAAAACAGTTCTACCTGGGTACCACGGGTTTCCAGACATGCTCTAGGGAGTGCTGGTGGCGGTCGGCGACGTCGTAGTGGCTGGAGGAGCTACAAGGGTCGTAGCAGTTATTGGTGCTGATTGGGCCGACGTATTGCCTGCCGCATCATACGCCGCGACCATATAATTATACGCGGTTGATGCGGTGAGCCCAGAGTCGGTATGGCTTGTCCCTCCCGGAGTGGCGACTTGTGCTCCATCACGATACACCTTGTATCCTCTGACTGCGACATTGTCGGTTGCGGGAGACCATGAAAGCGAAGCAGAAGATGCTGTGGTGGAGATGACGGCAAGCCCTGCAGGAGTCGTGGGCGTAATTATATCGGGGGGACCTGCAAGTGTTGTGATCGAGACTGGAGATGATTGCACTGACCAGTTGCCTGCCGCATCAGCGGCATTAACTGTATAGCTGTACGTGGTTGACGGCTGAAGACCGCCATCGCCAAGACCTGTATCAACGTAGCTTCTCGTAATTCCATTAACAATCCCGACCACGCGTCCGTTACGGAATACACGATATTCCGCAATACCGCTGATATCAGCAGACGCGCTCCAGGTCAGGTTGATTTGAGAAGCTGAAGCCGCACTACCAGTAACCGTCGGTGGCGGAGGAGGGGTGACGTCTCGCGGAGCGGACGTAAGCGTAGTAAATGAGAACGGCTTTGATTTTGAAAATCCATTGGTCACTGGATTGCTCGCATCAACGTAAAAATAATATTTCATTGATGGAGAGAGATTGCCCAGTGTCGCAGCATGAGCCGTGACGGGACCCGGCGAGCCGCCCGCGCCCGCGCCCATACTACCGGCCTTGAGCCCGTAGTGGGCCATTCCTGTCGTAGGCATGTCCGTATCCCACGTGATGATCGCCGTGTACGGGGTAATATAGGTCACAGCGATATTTGAAATCTTCGGGGCCAGTTGCTTATTGGGCCCTCCGGATGCGACCGGCGTCAGGTAAAAAACTCCTAGAACAAATGTTCCCAAAACACCAAGAACAATAAGGTCTCGTTTCGATGCGATTTTTCCCATGTCAGGATGATACAACAGAACAAGACGTCTTTGAGGGATATCCACAGACCTTGTGCCGTATACTTAATGCTCACCATGACATCCCGTTCAAAAGACATTTGGATACTTGTCTTGTTGATGGCGCTCGCAATCGCAAATTTCTTCGTTTTCGGACTCATCCATGACCCTGGCTGGAAAGATGCGGCTGATTACAGCGCCTACGCAAAGAATCTTTCGCTCGGAAATGGCTACAGCCTCGACGGTGTCACGTTCAGCATCTACCGTGAGCCGGGCGTGTCGTTCTATCTTCTGCCCTTCTACAAGATCTTCGGCATCGAAACGCCCCTCGCCCTTCTCGCCGCATCGTTCACGCAGGCGCTCCTTCTCGGACTTCTCGGATTCATCATTTATCGCATTTTAAAACATTACGGAGAAACATGGATCGCACTTGTGGCCGGCATCTGCATCGCATCACAGCCGATACTCGGCCACCACACCAACGAAACCGGTGCAGAGCCTCTGTTCATCTTCATGCTCGGCGTGATCCTTCTCCTCTGTGTGCGTATCATGCGCTCTCCCGCGGCAGCGCCATGGTATTGGTACGCGCTCCTCGGACTCGCCTTCGGCTATGAAGCGCTGGTGCGGTTCCAATTCGTTCTCTTCCCATTCTTCATTGCCTTCTTCTATCTCATATATGCCCGGCCACTATCGTGGCAGGTCATGCGCAACACTATCATCGCACTCGCAGTATTCGCCGTGATCCCCCTTTCATTTGCATCCTACATCTACGCAAACACCGGCGTCTTTGCAGTCACGAGCGGCCGGCAGAATGACATGCTGTACTATCGCGCCGTCCGCGCCGAGCTCTCCTACGGCGAGATCACGAGGTATCTCCGCGACTGGCTCTGGCGCAGTATCTCCGGCGGCGAGAACACGCAGTTCCTGACCGACAACGAATTCAAAAAGCTCGGCTACGAATACGAGACGCTTGCGACCACGAGCGAAGCCGTCGCGCGCATCAGGGCGAAGAACATTCATACGATACTCTCCCGCCCCGGGCACTACCTCTACGGCAATGTGGTGGAGATGGTAAAACTCGGTTACATCGAGCACGATTATTCCGACACCCTCAACCGCTATTTCAGGCCGGTGCAGTACCTCTTCATCTATTCATTCTTTCTCTTCGGTCTCTACCAGCTAATACGCACCAAAGGCAAGGGGGATGTCCGAGCGCTCGGCATCCTCGCGCTCCTTTTCATTTTTTATAATATCATCACCTTGAGCTTCTTCAACGTTGTCCCGCGTTTCAATACGCCCTACCTCCCGTTCTTTATTCTTATCGGATTTCTCGGTCTTATTCTCTTCCGGCGCACGCATGCGCACCGACTTGAAAAAACTCCTCATTCCGTATAACGTGCTCCCATGGCTCGACCTTCGCGGAAGAAGCGTGTATTCAACACCGTGCTCGTCACCGGGGGCGCCGGCTATGTCGGGACGTCCTTGGTCCCGCTCCTTTTGAGCAACGGCTACACGGTGCGCGTCCTTGATTCACTGCGCCTCGGCGGCGTAGGGCTTCTTCCTGTCCTCGCGCATCCAAACCTCGAATTCATACGAGGGGATGTCCGGAATCGAGCAGACGTTGCGAAAGCCATGCGGGGGGTAGATGCGGTCATTCACCTTGCGGCGATCGTGGGCGCCCCCGCGTGTCAGAAAGACCCGAAGCTTTCGTACGACACGAACGTGAACGGAACGAAGATCCTCGTAGAAGCTGCTGGAAGAAAGATCCCCGTCGTGTTCGCTTCCACCGGAAGCAACTACGGAAAGATGAAAGAAGCGATCTGCACCGAAACGACGCCGCTCAACCCCCTTTCGCACTACGGCAGACAGAAAACCAAAGCCGAGGAGATCGTAAAGAAAAACAAAGAGTATGTCATCTTCCGATTCGCGACCGCTTTTGGCATCTCGCCGCGGATGCGCCTTGACCTTATGCCCAACGATTTTACGTACCGCGCAGTGCGTGATCGAAGCCTCATCGTCTACGAAAAACATTTTATGCGAACCTTTATCCATGTGCGCGACATGGCGCGGGCGTTTCTTTTTGCACTCGAGCAGTACAAGAAGATGCAAGGAGAAATATACAACGTGGGAGACGATAGTTTGAACTTCACCAAAGAAGAGGTGTGCCTGATGATCAAGAAAAAGACCGACTACTTTCTTCACTTCGCCGATGTCGGTAAGGATATCGACCAGCGGGACTACCTCGTGTCATATAAAAAACTCGGAAGCCTCGGATACAAAACGACCGTTTCTATGGAACAAGGAATTGATGAGCTCATCCGCGCGGCTCACCTGATTGACGTCCAGAATCCGCACTATAACGCGTAAGTTTTCGCTTTTTAGCCCCTAAAAACTTAAAGAAGGAGGTGGTACCGGATTACCCTTTCGATACGAGACGATTTCACGAATTCCCGCCTCGAGGGCGACCGCCGGTGCATAGCCAAGTTCGCTCTGGATCTTCGAGAGATCGGCTTGCTGCGCCATGATGTAGCCCGCTTTGACGGGATTGGGAACCAGTTCCGGTTCGATATGTGTCCCCATAACGCGATTGATGATGTGCACTAGTTCTAAAAGTGATGTCGCGCGTGTCGTGCCAACGTTAAACACCGTCGAGCCGAATCTGTTGGCCGTACCTATGGCGAGCTCGAACGCATTCACCACATCGCGCACATTCACAAAGTCGCGCGTCTGACTCCCATCGCCATAGAGCACAGGCCGCTTCCCTTGTTCCATGCCCCAGATGAACTGGGAAACGAGATTTGCGAATCGCCCCTTATGTTCCTCGTGCAGACCGTAGACGCTCATGAAGCGAAATCCGATGATCTCGAGACCGTACACCTGCTGATAGACCTGTGAGAGCTCTTCCTGACTATGCTTTGTGGCAGCATAAAAATTCGGAGGCGTCACAGACTGATTTTCCGAGAGCGGCGTGGGATTGTTGCCGTAGATGGATGAGGTAGAGGCGTAGAGCACCTTGCGTGCGCCAGTGCGACGTGCGTATTCTAAGATTTGGACATGCCCGAGGATGTTGTTCCCAACACTCCCTACGAGATCGTCCGCAAACATTGGAGCAGATGAAGATGAGGCAAGATGTATCACATATGCAACTGGACCGATCGCCTCAAGCGTGCGCGGGTCTTGTACATCTCCCTCAACGAAACGAACACGCTTCTCAAGATTCGCCACGGTGCCGAGCGACAGATTGTCGAGCGCAACAACATCATACCCCTTCTCAGCAAGAATATTCGCGCAATTCGAGCCGATAAACCCCGCGCCACCCGTAACTAATATATGTTCTTTCATAAAAAATCAGAGTAGATCCGGTTCCTGCTTGATCAATTTTTCTATCGTCCGTTTGATGTCCTGGCTTTGGTATTTCGACATCACCAAAACCGCATTCTCCGTTTCGACCACAATCAAGCCCTCGACACCTACGGCGACAATGGAGCGATGATTGCTCAAAAGGAGCGTATTTTTAGAATCATGCTGGATGACTTTTCCGCCAGTATGCAGGCCTGATTTCTTTTTCTTTGTTAAGATTCGATGGACTGTTTCCCAATCGCCCACATCCGACCACCGCATATTCGAGCGGACAACCGCGAGATTCTTCGCACGTTCGGTGAAAACGTACTCAAAGGATTTCTTTTTAAACTTTGTATATACGGCGCGCAACGCCGTGTCATCGTCCTCTCGTATGGCCTTCTTAAGCATTTGTATAGCGGATGCATATTCTTTCGTACTTGAAAGCAGGTGCAACATTCTCTGCACTGACATGATTTTGTAGCCGGTGTTCCACAAATACGTATCCGACCGCGCAAGTCGGCGGGCCTCTGTAGCATTGGGTTTTTCGACGAACGACTTCACCCTATAGGTATTGGCACCTACCTTCCTCTTCGGATCCAGCTGGATATAGCCAAGCCCTGTATGCGGGAAAAGCGGCGACACACCCACCAGTACCATGTATTCGGGAAATGCGGTCACAACCTTGAATGCGTGCTCGATTGCGGCGGTAAATCGGGAGGGCGTCTCGATGAGATGGTCGGAAAAGAAAATGCCGACATTCGCTTTTTCATCAAGCGCTGCGATGCGTGCCGCCATATACGCAAATGCGGGGGCCGTGTCTCGAATCTCAGGCTCCACTAGAATGCGCTCCGACGAAACCTGCGGAAGCTGTTCTTTGACGAAATGCAGGTACGAGGGCGTGGTCTGAATAAAAATATGTTCTGGTGGAAAAGAGTTTGAGAGAAGTCTGTACATTTCCTGGAGCAATGTCGTATCCCCCACTAACTGCTGAAATTGCTTCGGCTTCTCTCTACGGCTCAAGGGCCAAAGCCGCGTGCCAGTCCCACCGGCCATGATTACAGCATACCGATGGTCAGCTCGTCGGGAGACTTTCTTCCCTTGCATCCGCGCAATCTATCAAAAATGGCTTACATGCGCTAGCTGCAGTATCAGACGCGACTTCAGCCGCACAGCCCTGCCCAATCCCCATTTTTCTCATTGACTTTTTACGGATGGTTGCTAGTATGTAGCTAATCACTATGAAGAAGCTCGCCAAAGGGTTCGTCCCTCGGAGGGCTTTTTCTTTTTTGAGGGGCTATTGGTTCTCATAACGCTGCGCGTGCGATCTTTTGTTTTGCATCTTCGAGATACTGCAAGCTCGCACTGCTGCCGACCGCCTTGCGAAGGAGTCTTGATGTACGTGCGCGATTCGGGCTCAAGATCGCACGAAGCTTGCCGCGCTCGCGTAAGTAGCGCACCAGACTGGCGAAATCCCCATCGCTCGTGAGGAGGACAGCCTTGTCGTACTCCGACTGCAAATCCACAGCATGAAGCGTGAGGTCGACGTCGACATTCCCTTTCGGTGTCCCTTCGTGATCACGCGATACTTCCTTGAATATGAGCACATATCCTGCGCGCTGAAGCAGTGTGTAGAAGTCTTGCATGTCTGATAGGAAACCGACGAACCAATATGCGCGCTCAACATCGAATGTCTCGCGCAGATACACGCGGAGTTTGAATGCGTCTATCGTCCATCCAGTCGCCCTCGTCCCCATGTACACGTTCTGCGCATCGATGAACGCGTAGTTGCTATCTGGCTTGCGCATGCGGCGATTGTATCATCCGCCGACGAACCACAAGGGAACTGTCTCGCGCTCTGTCTATCAAAAACACGCTCTTCGCGCTAGGATGGTGCGATGTATCGGTACTCGAAGGAACAGCTCGTGCGCGCCTTGCGCTGGAGCGAGAAATATACCGGGACCGACATGGTCTACCTTGCGCGGGGCAGTTTTTGGCTCTCAAGTTCTTCCATTATAACTGCCGCAGTCTCATTTCTCCTTGCGCTTGCCTTTGCAAATCTTCTCACCCAGCACGATTACGGCGTCTACAAATACATTCTCACCCTCTTCGGCATCTTCTGCGTCGCCTGTCTGCGCGGGATGGACACCGCCGTCACGCAGGGTGCCGCACGCGGGAACGACGGCACGGTCATGATGGGGCTCTGGGCGAAGATGCGCTGGAGCCTTCTCGGCTCCTTGGGCGCCCTCTGCGGCGCGGCGTACTACTTCTACAACGGGAACGATACGCTTGGCACTGGGCTCATCTTCGCGGCGTTCTTCATTCCTTTCATGGAGCCGTTTGGGATATTCAATGCGGTTCTTGTGGGGAAGAAAGATTTCAAGCTCTCAAGCATTCTTGGCGTCCTCGGGCAGATCGCCGCTGCCGCGGCGCTTATCGCCACACTCTTCTTCACCGACAATCCCATTATTATCTTTGCAGTGTATGCCAGCGCCTGGACGCTCACACGATATATTTCCCTGCAGATAACGCTCCGTAAATTCCCCTCAAACGACACAAACGAACCCGGCGCGCTCTCCTACGCGCTCCACTCCAGCGCCATCAACGCATCCAACATCGTGATATCGTCACTCGACGCCATCCTCGTTTTCCATTACCTCGGCGCTGCCGAACTCGCACTGTTTGCATTCGCGATGGCACCGGTCTCCCACCTGCGAACCATCGTGAATACGCCGACCATCCTTGCGCTGCCGAAACTTGCAGGACAGAGCACTGCGGCCATCAAGAGCATCCTCATGAAGCGCACCGGCGTGCTCTTCATCCTGGGGGCTGGCATAACGCTCGCCTACTGTCTGCTCGCATATCCGTTTTACTTTATCTTCTTCCCCCAATACATCGAAGCCGTCCCGCTCTCACTCTTCTTTTCCATCACGATCCTCCTCCAGGTCGGGACTGCACTCGTGGGTGCCGCTATTGATTCCCGCGTCACGCTCATCCCGAGACGCCTCTTGTATCTGTGGAACATCCCCAGCATCATTGCCGCGATAAGCGCTCTTCTTCTTATCAAGACATTCGGTCTCTGGGGCGCGGTCGCCGGGCAAGTGCTTACCTATGCGGCGTCGTGCGTCATTACGTGGTATCTGTGGTACGCGATCCGAAACAAAGAACACACCTCCTCATGATTTCCTCCCGACAAGGAGATACCCGTTCGTGAATGCGTTGCGCAACGGCTCCTTCTCGAACCCATCGAGCCATATTGAGAACCTTCCGAACGCCGATGCCAGAATTCCGAACGGTCGTTCGTACCATGCGCCATAGACCCCGAATTTGGCAATCCAGTAGCTTATAGTGAGCTGTGCTCGCGTGCTCCAGAATGCTCCGCGTTGTTCGAATACCTCGACTCTGAAGCCGGCGTCTTCTGCGAGCTTCCTGAAGCTATGCCGAGTGAATCGCCAATTATCGGTCCGGCTCTCCGATTGCCTTGAAATGCTTGGCGCCGTCATAAGCACAACACCGCCTTTCTTCAATACCCTCGCGAATTCGGTTATGCCTTTGACCGGCTCAAAAACATCCTGAATGGTCTCGGTGCAGACGATGGAGTCGAACGAATCGTCAGGAAACGGTATCGCTTCGGCGAAACCAACGACATCAACATTTTCTCCCGCCTCGATGTCCATCTTCACGTATTCCGTGCACTCCTTGAACAAGTGACGGTACCGGGGGGTTGGCCCACAGCCGACATCAAGCGTCCTGCCATGGATGTAATAGGCATACTTCGTCACCTGCTGCAACAGCACGTGACGGTTCGGCTGAAAGATGAAACCCATCGCACCAGTCTACAGAATCCGGAGCGAATGGGAAGACGCTTGCGTTCCGTTGCGAGGTCATGTCTTTCTGATACAGTAGCCCTATGAATACGAGAAAGATCCAGCCTGCGTGCAACCTTGATACCGTCCGCGACGGGCGCGGCGGCATCTTCACCTTCTACCCCGAAAAACCCATTGTCGAATTCAATTTTCAGTTCATCAATAAGGGCAAGATCCGCGGCAACCACTCCCACCCCGAATTCGACGAGTACTACGTCATCACCGACGGCCACGGCGTCCTCGTCTCGAAGGATGAGAACGGGAAGGAAGATTTCCTCTATGTGGGGAAAGGCGATTGCACCTATACGCCGCGCGGCGTCGTCCACGTCCTTTACGCGATCACCGACATGAACATCGTGACATTTCTCACCAAAAAATGGGATGACTGCAAGGTCCCGATCATCCACGAAAACCTCGGCATGGGTGTCGGCGATCATGGCGATCCGAACTACAAACCGCCTGCCGCGTAAACCTTTGGATGCACAACAAGATACGATTCGGGGTTTTGGGCGCATCACGCATCGCGAAAAAAGCCGCGATCCCCGCGATTATTGCAAGCACGCACGCGGAGTTGGCAATGGTAGGGAGCCGCACTCCTGCGAATGTGCAGGGATTCGATTGCCCGGCCAGTTCGTACGAAAACGTGCTCGCGAATCCGAACATAGACGCGGTCTATATTTCCCTTCCCAATTCCCTCCACGAAGAATGGAGTGTTCGCGCACTCGAAGCAGGCAAACACGTGTGGTGCGAGAAGCCCGCCGCGCTTTCGTATGCGTCAGCACAAAAAATGGTGACTGCCGCGCGCGCAAATAATGTGCGCCTGATGGAGGGCTTCATGTTCCTCTACCACCCGCAACAGAAACGGGTACGCGAGATCATCCAGAGCGGCACACTCGGAGAAATAACCGGATTCGAAGGCCGCTTTGCATTCCCCATGCCTGACGTTGGCAATATCCGGCTCAATGCACGCTTAGGCGGAGGCATTTACTATGACGCGCTTGTTTATCCCATCCGCGCCAGCCGCTTTGCTTTCGGCGAAGAGCCGCAAAGTATCACCTGCAACCTGACGATAGATCCCGCGCTCGGAGTGGATGTGAAAGCTGACGCCACTCTTACGTATTCCGGCCGCACTGCCTCTATCTCAAGCGCGTTCGACTCCGACTATCGCTCCACATACCGCGTGCTCGGAACGAAAGGAAGCATCAGTATGGAGCGGGCCTATGCGGTTCCCAAAGACTTGGCCGTGAGAATATTTCTAGAAGTCGGAAATGCCCGCGAAGAAATATGCATCGAGCCGGCCGATCATTTCAAACTCATGGTTGATGACTTTTGCAGCGAGGTGGCCTTGGGCGAAGCAAGCACAAAACGCTACGAAGAAGACCTGCTCGTACAGGCGCATGTTGTAGATGCGGGACGTCGCTCCTTCCAAGAGAAACGTGTTGTGCGTCTTTCAGAACTATCCTAACCCGCGCGTTGTGAGGTAGCTTTCAACCTCCCGCAGTTTTTCGACAGTATCAATGCCTTTCGAGTAATCGTCGCACTCGTAGCCGTAGAAATTCTTGCCCGCGGCAAGCACCGCTGGAAGCACCTGCTTAGCCAAGTCTGACGGGCCATCTGGAATGAAGTTGCATATCTCCTTTTCAAGAATAAAGACGCCGCGCATACGATAGGCGTTTTTGTATATATGCGAATGTGGCTTCGCATGAATGCCGACAAACCTGCAATTTTCATCGAGTTCTGCAACGTCAGCATCAGCGTAGTCGCCGGTCTGCTTCATCCTCTGCATGCCAAGAGGATCCTTTCTTGTCGCGTAGTTTTGTGCCATCGCGGAATAGTCCATGAGACTGAAGGTATCGCCGTAGATGTAAAAGAATCGCGTGTCTAATTTCTTCTCTACGAGTTTCAATCCTCCCGCAGAGCCGAGTGGCTCTGCTTCAACCACATACTCAATATGCACGCCTCGGGATGAACCGTCTTGAAAATACTCCCTTATAACCTCGGGCAAATAATGCAGCGTAAGAAAAAACTCGGTCACACCATGCTTCTTAAATTGCTCGATGTGCCACTCCAGAAGCGGTTTACCTAAAATTGGCACCATGGGCTTTGGTGCAGTATCAGTAAATGGCTTCAAACGAGTCCCGAATCCTCCTGCTGATATGACTGCTTGCGTGATCATTCCCATGAGAGTCCGCGGTCCTTCGGCCGCACACGCCGCATTGTGTACACGTCGGTCGAGGAAATCTCTTTTCTATGTTCCGGAAACTTCTCGTAGTCATCCCATTGCGCGGAGATAATTTTCCCCGTGATGCCGCGAGACGCATCGGAACACAGCCAGAGTGCGAGACGCACGACCTTCTCCGGCGTCGCCGCGGCACTCTCTTTTTGCTTAAGCGCCCGTTCGTATTGTGCTCCCGCGTCCTCCCCTGCAGCTATCATGTTGTCCGTCATCTTCGTGTTGACCGGCCCCGGCGCTATGGCGTTCACCGTGATGTTCTTTGTCTTCAGCTCCACCGCAGCGGTTTCGGTGAAGCGCGCGATTGCGCCCTTGCTTGCGGCATACGCGCTGAAATTCGGAAACGCGCCTTCTCCACCTCCCACGAAATTAATGATGGTGCCACCGCGTTTTGCAAGGAGCGGGACGCAGGCGTGTGTCATGAGGAATGTCCCGAACACATTGATTTTCAAGAGCTGGAGCCATTGCTCCGGATCGACATTCTCGATCGATCCGATCGGCTCTATCACGCCTGCGGCGTTGACGAGAATATCGAGTGCAGGAATCGTCCGACACATTCCAGCGACCGCCTCCGCATCAGTGACATCAACCGCGAACGTCTGTGCGCGAGACGGCATGCTCTTTTGCACATCGTTAAGTTCTTCCTGTTTACGCGCAACCAGGATCACCTCGTATCCGTCGTTTGCCAAGCCTCGCGCGATCGCGAGCCCTATTCCGCGACTGCCACCCGTGATCAATGCCGTTTTATTTCCCATATACCTCTTCGACAATACGAAGTGCTGCGACCGCATCGGCTCCGCTCGGAATGGCAACTGCTTTCCCCGCGACGGCTTCTGCGAACGCCTCAGCCTCCCGCCGCAGGGAATCTTCTTTCTTCTCTTCCGCATACGTGATGGTTTCTTCCGTAGGAAAAGTCCCGGCACGCGGATCGGCATGCCCCACTGTCAGCCGCTCCGGGCCGCGATAGCGCGAATCAAGACCGTCGATAATGAGATAGCCTTTTGTGCCAAATATCTCGAACGAGTGTATCCAGTCCCAATTCGTCCACGACACATGGATCTGCGCGACTCGATGCGCGGCATTCCGCAGAAGGAGAAAGCTGTTATCTTCGACTCCTCCGCCCCAGAACATATTCTCCGCGAAGCCTTTGACGTCGACAATGTCCCTCATGAACCAGCGCGCTATGTCTATCATGTGGATGCCCTGATCGAGAAGCTCACCCCCGCCGGAAACTCCCGCATCGAACCGCCATTCTTTCTCAAAGTCCTTCCGCCCGCCGAAACCATATCGGGCACGGATGAACATGAGGTCTCCTATCTCGCTCGCGTCGAAGCGCCTCTTCGCCTCCGCAAACGCAGGATGATAGCGATGATTGAAGCCGGGCATGTAGACGAGGCCTTTCTGTGATGCGAGTGCGACTACGTCCGCCACCTCGTGCGACGAAATCCCCCCTGGTTTTTCGCACAGCACATGTACTCCTCCTGAGAGAAATCCTTTCACTATCGGCGCCAAATACACGTGCGGCACGGCAACAATCGCCGCGTCCGCTCTTCCCACGGCTTCCTTCCAGTCGGTCGTAGACTCCGCTCCAAGCATGACGGCAGCTTCTTTGGCTCTCGACTCGTCTGTATCAACGACAACAGATACGTGCGCGCCGCTCTTCTGAAGCGCTTTCGCCCACGTGCTCCCTATGCCTCCTGCGCCAACAAGCGCGATTTTCATCCCGGGATTCATCGTCCAATACTACTATACTCAATGCCTTCGGCGCGAATGGTTGTCTCTTTCGAAACCAAAATGTTTTGTGCATCAAAAAGAAACGGCGTTCGCATTATAGATGCGATTTTTTTGAAATCCAACTCCTGTAAGGCTCTATCGGGAACGAGGATAAGGACGCCATCAGCACCCTGCACTGCCTCATACGGATCGTTAAAGAACGCTGCGGGCGTTACGACCGCAACATCATCAGCTCTTGCGAGCGGATCGTAGAGCCGGATCGTCGCGCCCGCAGCCCATAACTCCGCTTCTACCTGAAGAGATTGCGAATGGCGCAAAGTCGGCGTTCCTGCCTTATAGGTGACGCCAAAAATGGCGAATGTTTTACCTTTGATCTCGCCGAAGCGTTCGCGCAGTCGGGCAAGGACGATGCTCGTGCGCGCGCGGTTTTTCGCGTAGGCACCAGCGATGATGGGAAGCTCAATGTGCTTCTCTCCAGCTACTGCCATGAGTACTTTCAAGTCGCGAGCAATGGACCAGCCTGCGAATCCGAGCCCCGCGAAAAGATAGGCTTTCTCCCCCACCCGCGGCTCGCTCTTTAATGCTTTGATAACATCCTCGACATCAGCGCCGACTTTCTCGCACACGTCGGCGAGGTCGTTTGCGAATCCGATGGACGTCGCAAGCCACGCATTCAGAGCATGCTTGGCCATTTCCGCAGATGCTGGCGACATGCTTACGATTTCCGTCTTCAAGGGCGCGAAAATCTCCCTTGCCACCTCCAGTCCGCGCGGTGTTTGTGCACCCACGACGACTCGTTTCTGCTCCATGAAGCACCTGACCGCGTCTCCTAAGCGCAGGTTTTCCGGCGAATAGAAATACTCAAACTGTAAATCAGGTCGTGTGGCTTTGATCGTCTCAATAATGTTCGCAGAAGTACCAACAGGAAGCTGGCTTGAAACGGCGATGGTAACTCCTTGAAAGAGATATGGCGCGATCTTTTTCGCAGTGCCGATAAGTCCTGAGACATCCGCCGTGTCGTTCTCGTCAGTCGGGACATCTTCTGTAAACCACACGATCGTGGAATCTTTCACCTTCGATAGATCGGTCGAGAATGAGAGCCGCCCGGCTTTCTGGTTCGCTTCAAGCAACTCGGTGAGTTTCGGTTCCGCAAGCGGCGGAATGTTCTTCTGGAAATTCTCAATGAGGGTTATGTCTTCACTCAACCCAACGACCGTGTGGCCGATCTCCGCCAAACATGCCGAATACACCTCCCCCAAGTGCCATAATCCTATGACGCCTATGATATATCCCGAACTCATGACGCCCTCACTGTAACGTATAATGTTCTATGTTCCCAGCAAAAATATGCCATTAGAGAAGCCCGTACAAGAAGATGCAAAGACGAAATATTTCTCGCGTTTCGCGTTGTCCCACATTGATGCGATGCGCGTCCTAAAGAAAGGGAAGATATTGGGCCACGGATCCGAAGGTTGGCGCAATATCGCCGAACACTGCTTGCTTGCGGGCGTCACCGCATACATGCTCGGCAGGCTCGCGGGGCTTGAGGAGGCCGACCTGCACGAGCTCACGTCCGCCGCCCTGACCCATGATTGGGACAAGCGTCTGCAGAAAGAACAGGCGCAATTGCCGGGAACGCGGACATCAGAGGGACTCGTCATGACCGGATCGGACTCAAAGATACTTGATCAAATGGAGCGGGAGAAACGCGGCATTGAGAGAGTGACGGGACATGACTTGCGGGATTTCGATACATGGAACATGAAAGAAAAGATAATGAGGTATGTGGACTCGTGTCTCGGTACGACGCCTGACGGGCGTGCATATCTGCAAGATTGGCACCAACGTTTCGAAGCTCTGCGGAAACGGAGCCCGAAAATGAATATTGATGTTGGGAATGAGCTGTATGGCGGTACCCCGCTTTTCGACAAACAGGAAGAAATAACGGAAATAGTAGAAAAAGAGCTGTTCGAGCTCGTAAAAGAGAATAATCCGCAGCTGTCGCAGAAATTCCTGGCTCCCTCGGATCTCCGCATGCTCGTCGAGGACGCGATACTCGGAGATGCGCACAAAGAATGACATGATCGAAAGGACTGACGTAACACTCGAAAATCCAAGATCAATCGCTCGATTATTAGGTGCGGTTGTTTCAGCGGGTTCATCGATAAAAGAGCTTGAAGAGCGGGCATTCGAGATCAAGGGAGACGAAAGCCATCGTTCTGGTATCACCAGCGGGGACGTGCGCGCACAAGACATACTTTTTGAGAACATCGGCCACGCATTTCCCGAGGCCTACATTCTCTCCGAAGAAGGAGGTGTAGGCGGCGGGAAGGTGCTTGATATCAATAATCCTAAGGGAATACTCGAAATGGCCAACGTTGTCGTCATGGATCCCATAGATGGCACGGCCGGATACGCGAACAAACTGGGCACCTGGTCGGTTGGCGCAGGGCTTATGCAGCATGGCGAGCTTATAGGAAGCGTCCTGCACGCGCCGGCGCTCAACGGCGGTATGACGGTTACGGCAGAAAAAGGGAAAGGTGTGTACATTACTGAATGGGGTGCCAAGAAGCCCGAGCGCATCGAGCCGTTGCACGAAGGCACAGCGCGCAAAGATGCAATTGTAGCGATGGGAGTTGACGCGACGCTCCACCAGCCGTTCATGTCCGCCGTCCCGTCTATCGCGTCGCAGATCCGTGCGTGGACACTGGCAAACTCCGGCCTCTTAGCGCTTGCACAAATAGCCACCGGAAGACTTCAGGCTCTGATCCAAACGCCGCAAAAACCATGGGATTGGGCACCGATGTACCGCGCCGTCCTCGAGAGCGGAAGGGTCTTCAAATTCTTTCGTCTCGTCCCGGACATGGATGCAAACGACGGGACTTCGAAACTCGTTCCAGCAGCAGAATACGACGAGCGTTCCTTTTCCGTGGCGAGCCGCGAAAACCGCCTCGGCTTCGTCGCCGGCGAACCAGCAATCGCAGAGTGGCTCTTCGACCAACTGCCAAAGCATGGGTGGTCGGTCCGCAGACCTGATGCAACTGCGTAGGCAGGCTGATTACGAACTGCACCCCCGCCCACTTGTAATACTCAATACTTGTGGTACTATCTTGGCTGCGTTCAAACTGCACCTTGAAAGGATAAACCGATGGACATCACCTCATTGGCGCTTGTGGCGCTGATCGGAGTCGTATTTTGGGGCGGCTGGCCCCTTGTGGCGCAGGCAAGCGACATCTCCGACCCGTTCGTCAGAGGCTTTCTCTTGAATGCGGTCACGACGATCGGATTTCTTCCCTTCTTACCGGGAAGGATATCTTCGGCAACACTTGTTTCAACCGGAGCGAAATATATGCTCATTGCGGGATGTCTCAATCTCGCTGGGCATATGTTGTTCCCCAAGCTGCAAACAGCTGCGGGGACGCAGATCTCGCTCTACATGACGCTGATGCCGGCACTTGTCATTGTCACGAATGCTATCGGCGGGCCGATCTTCTTCGGTGATCCGGTGACCGGCCCCAAAATCGCCTTCACGGCTTTTATCGTAATCGGCGTCGTCGGACTCGCATTCACATCTTTGAAATGAAAGGAGGGTGTCATGCCCATAAGAGGAATCGCCTTCGACCTCGAAGGTACTGTTGTTAACGTTGAAACTGCACACCACTACGGCCATCTCGCGACGGCGGCAGAATTCGGAGTTAACCTCACACTCGAAGAGGCGTATGTGAAATTACCGCACTTCATCGGTGGGCCGGATGAGCGAGTGTGTGAAGACATTTTTGCCCTGCTCGATCCAGCAGCACGCACCAGCATAGCAGTTGGTGAAGTGCTAAGCCGCGACAAATACTACTACGAGCGTCTGCTCGCGACAGTGCCCATTGAGACCCGCCCAGGATTTCTTGAGGCATTCAGGATAGCACAAGCGCTGGGCTTAAAGCTTGCCATTGGTTCTCTTACACCAGAAGGGCAAGCCATGACACTTCTTGAGCGATCAGGACTCAGTGAGCTGTTCGACAAAAAGACAATCGTTCTCCGCGAGCACGTCAGAAACGAGAAGCCCGCTCCAGATGTGTTCCTGCGGACCGCCGATGTCATGGGAATTGACCCTAGAGATCAGATTGGTTTCGAAGATTCACCCCGCGGCGTCAAGGCTCTGAGAGGGGCCGGGTCAAAAGCAATCGGAATGCCGGTCGTCATTCGACCAACGACGGTTGCCGCGCTTGTCGAGGCTGGCGTTTGTCGCATCTTTTTCGACTGGCGCGAGATCAACATGCTTGCGCTTATCGAAAACCTTTCCTAAAAGGACGAGGGGGCCGACTTTCATTACAGTCGGCCCTTCTTCTTTGCAATGGCCTGCGCCGCGAGGCGCAAATTTCGCGTTTCAATGTCCCCTCGCGTTTTGAAAAATCTTTTATCTTTCCCGCCATCGCCGGTTTTGACGAGAATCGTCTTTAGCTTGGCGCGGCGTCCAGTTTCCATATCACGCGTCGTATCGCCGATAAGCCAGCTCTGCTTCATATCAATTTTGAAATCTTTTTGTGCCGCGCGGATGAGCTCGAGACCCGGCTTGCGGCAGGTGCACTCCGTCCCGAAACGATGCGGACACGTGTACGATGCGTCAAATGTTACTCTTTTTTTCTTGAGCTCCTGGTATAAATACTCATTAAGTCTTCGCGCGCGCGCCTCCGTCACCATACCCTTTTCAATGGACGGCTGATTCGTGATGATGATGAGCAGAAATCCGCACTCCTGAAGTGAGCGTAGTCCTGCAGCTGCTCCCGCAAGCGGGCGCATATGTTTCTCCTCGCTCACCACATTACGCTGTCGGATCACAACCCCGTCCCTGTCAAAAAAAACTGCGGGCCGTGCGACACGGTTCCCTTTTGCCCACACTTGGCGAATAAGTTCTATCTTTTTTGGATTGACTCCCATGTTGCCTCAATACGCTTGAATTTCGGATGGAGGACCATCGCGTGCCAGACGACCGCCTGCCACGCCTCCGCGTGCGCGGTCACGTTGTCGGGATTTACGACTGGCACGATGACACAGGCATCGGCAACTTGTGCGGTATAACCTCCATCACGGCTCACGATACCCATGATCTTCGCGCCTGCAGCTTTGGCAGTGTTAAGTGCATGCACGATATTGGCGCTTATATTCTTCTCGGCATTCCCGCCGCCAACAGAAAACACCATGACGGCGTCATCTTTCCGAACGCCACTGCGCTCCAGCCATCGGGCGAAGACCGATTCCCATCCGTCGTCGTTCGTACGGGCGCTTAACTCTGCGACATTATCCACCGGCGTGTATGCCTCGATGTGCCCGATTTTTCGAAAATCATTGACGGCATGAGAAGCGTTGGCCGCAGAGCCGCCAACACCAAGAATGAAGAGCCGCCCCTTTTTATCGCGCACATCCGCAAGCAGGTTGATCATGTCATTGATCGCTTCGCGATCAATCCGCTCCGCGATAAGCTTCACTTCGTCCAAGTAGCCGTGAATGTGATCGTGGTAGCTCGTTTTTCTTGCGATCCGCTTTTTTGTGCGAGTGCGCTTCTTCTTCGTTCTCATTTTTGCCTCACGCTTCATAGAGTGTGTAGCCAACTTTCTGGCCGTCGTCATAGAACATTTTCACCGTGTCCAGGGAAAGTGCCGTATGGTCGTACCCGATCTTGTCGAGTTTTTTGAGAACGTCGTGCGTCACCGTAATAATATCGGCTCCCGCAGCCTCGGCATTGTAGATGTCAAAGAGCTGGCGCGGCGACGCCCAGAGAAGCTCAATATTTTTCTTTCTCAAGGTGATCGCTTTTGCGGCTTTCATGATAGGAAGCGGGTCGTAACCCGTATCCGCAATGCGGCCGGCAAAGACAGAAATGATCGCGGGAGTTTTCGGCGAGAGCGCTGCGGTCATTTCCTTCACTTGCACAAGCGTAAGAAGCGCCGTGACATTGAGTCGAATCCCTTCATGAGAGAGCTTTCTGACGAGCGCCGCGGCCGACTTCTTTTTCGTGTTGGTAACCGGAATTTTCACGTAGATATTCTCCCCCCACGCATTGATGATGCGCGCCTGCCGCTCCATCTCATCAAAATCGTCGGAAAAAACCTCGAATGAGATGGGTTTTTTTGTTATGGAGGCGAGAATATCTTTTGCAAACGCCGCATAATCAGTAATACCCGCCTTTTTCATGAGAGTCGGGTTGGTGGTAAACCCCTTAATAAAAGGCTCTTTCGCAAGCGCGAGCATGCCGTCTTTCTCTGCGCCATCAGCGAATATCTTCAGACGCAGTTTGTGCACCGGCTTCGGATCCTTCATAGCTACTGGCTGATGTCGGCCAAGACTTTTGATCCCTCGAAGTCAAAGTGGTAGCGAAGTTCGCGAAGGCCGTACTTCTGCATTGCCTTCCTGAATTCTTTGTGCCTCTCCGGGACATAGAATGTAAAGAATCCGCCGCCGCCAGCGCCGGAAATCTTCCCCCCAAGCGCCCCGGCATCTTTCGCCGTCTCGTAGATCGCATCAAACTTCGAGTTCGACATGCCGCTTGCTGTCTTCTTCTTGTGTCGCCAGTGTGCATCGAAGAGCCTTCCCACTTCATCAACTTCGTCATCCTCCATGGCCGCAAGTATCTCGTGCCCAATCTCCTTGATGTAGTGCATGCTCTCGGTCGCGTCTTTTTTGTTTCCTTTGAAGGCCTTTGACTGTTGCTTGAGAATGTCGTCGGCACTGCGTGTGACCCCCGTAAAGAACATGAGCATGTTGCGATTCAGCGTGTCGGCCGCTTCTTGCGATACATTTGCTTTGCGGACTTTCACAGAACCGTTTTTGGCGATATCTAAGACCGTGAGCCCGCCGAACGCGGCCATGTAGGGGTCTTGCTTCCCTATCGGACGGCCAAGTTTCTTATTCTCCAGAAGAAAATCTTCTTCCGCGATCGTCTGGAGCGGCACATAATCGCGCTTCATCACGTGGAGCGCGTGGAGAATCCCGACCGCATAACAGCTCGATGAGCCAAGACCAGTACCCGCAGAAACATCCGCAACCGAACTGATCTCGACCTGCTTCTCAACGCCCAGCATGGTAAGAGCTTCTCGTGCGATCGGATGCTTGATGTCTTTTACTTTCTTGACGACTTCAGTCGCGCTGTATTTGATGCGGACGAGATCATCTTCCATAGGGCGGTTTACCGTCACATACATGTATTTGTCGAGTCCGGCGGAAAAGATGAACCCGCCGTGTTTTTCGTAGTAGGCAGGCAAATCCGTCCCGCCGCCGCCAAGAGTCACCCGAAATGGCGTCCGTGTGATTATCATTGTGCCAGAGTACTCCCTTGATCTGGGCTTGTCTACTTGAGAGCCCCGCGCTCTATTTCAGCCTTGATATAGGGCACCATACTACGGACTCCTTCTTCAAGCCCGATTGTCGGCTGCCATCCGAGTGCGGTCGTTTCGCTGATATCGGCGAGGGTTTGGACTGGAGGATCATGCGGAGGGCGCGGCTTGTGGGAGGACTCGGTGTGAGTGCCGAGCACTTTCTGAACCGTATCGAGCACTTCAACCATCGAGAAATTCTTCCCGGTCCCTAGCCGAAACACTCGATTGTCGACCCGCTCGTCTTCGACACAGAGGAGATGGAAATCGTTGATGTCGTCGACGTGTATGAAATCGCGCTTGTTGTTCTCATCACCCTCAAAAAGAACTGGCTGCTCCCCTTTGAGGAGCGTGGAGATGAAGCGGCTCATAATGGGCGGCGAGGAGCGGCGATAATCCTGCCCCGGGCCGTAGACATTGAAATAGCGGAGGCCGACCGTCGTGAGACCCATAGTCTGAAACCCGCCCGCGAGTAGCTCATCTGTGATCTTGCTTATCGCATAGAAACCTTTTCTGCGCTCCTCGCCTTCTTCAACAACCGACGATTGCGCGTAGATCACTTTCTTCACGCCGGCTTTTAAGGACACGTCGAAAACGTTCGCGGTCCCGACGACATTCATCTCCATCGTGCCCACAGGATCTTCCTGGCAATCCCGAAGCGAATTCTTCGCGGCAAGGTGAAAGACGACGTCTATCCCACGAAAGAGTGGTGCTATGTCGCGGGAGCGGATATCGGCTTGCTTGAAACGCATGCCGGAAGGCACATGCTCGGGGATGCCCTGGGAAAAGTTGTCCAAGCCGACCACGTCATACCCCGCCTCGACGAGCCTTTTCGCGAGATTGCTTCCGATGAATCCAGCGACTCCAGTCACCAAAATCTTCTTCTTCATTGTGCATACAATATCATTAATGGAGCCTTTTTGACTCGAGCACAAGCGGCAATGCGACTCTTGTCACATTGCTATCGGCGTGATATAGTTTTTGCCTCGTGGCATTATGCCACTCGCTCTTTAAGGGAGTACAGAAATGGAGATGCTCGACCGTCTCACGACGGCAGTGATCGCGGGCATGAAAGTCGTCCGTGCCAACCAAGGCCGGCCGACCACGACCGCAGTGAAGCAGACGGACGGCACGCAAGTGACGCCGACCGACAAGCAGAGCCAAGCGGCAATGCTTGAGGTTCTGCAAGGCATCCCCGGCACCTACATCCATGCCGAGGAGTCCGACCGACACACGGTGGATGCGCCAGTCAAAATATTGGTGGATCCGATGGACGGCACGCGAGCCTTCGCCATCGGATTGGCAACATCAACAGTCATCGCGGCAACGTACGACCACAATGTACATAAGGTAACACGGTGCGTCATTGGCGAACCGGCTACCGGCCGGATATGGTCAGCGAGCGACATAACGCTAACCCAGCTTCTGTGGCACAATTTCGCCACAGGAGAAAACTCGGCCCCGATACAAGTCGGCAACGAATGGGACGGCAAGAGGACGAGCGAGGTCAACGAGCAACTGACAATTCTCGTCGACGTCTCGCATGGCTTTAAGCGCGCTGGTCGGCAGATACTCACCGATGCGCAGACTGCGAAGCTCTTTGCTTCGCTTAACGGCGAGGTGAAAATCCTGCTCCCGGGCTCGAACGGCTTGCATCAGGCGCTCGTCGCGAATGGTGCTCGCTCCATCGCCGGATCGCTCACGCTCGCAATCGGCGGCCCGTGGGATGTCTGCGGGTCACTGCTCGTGGAGCAGGCAGGCGGATTCTGCCGGGCGTTCAAGAAGGAGCTCTTTTCATTCACCGAATGCGACCCTCTTGACGTCCTCGCGTATGACGTCCTCGTTACCGGCAACTCACCGCAAATCGTCGACTATCTATGCGACAAGGTGTTGCGCGTTTAGCGAGCACACGATCTTTCGGTCTCCCCAGCCCGCTGGGGAGACCGTTTGTTTTTTACCTACTATATTTCCTCTGCCCGAAGATAGCCACCAGACATGATCGTTGTCGCGGCCGCATGTAATGTCGCCTGCGCCCAGCTACATTCCAATTGACAAAGCTTTCTCCTCGTGCTTCGCTTGCTGAAGCGAAGAGCGAACAGAGAGGAGGGTCCTTTGAAGGACTCAGAGAAACTTCAGCAGGTTGCGTTGTACATGGGTATGGGACTCCTGCCCCCGGATGACTCCCGTGTACAATATGCCAATGGCGCTTTTGTCTTCTGCAGGGAAGATGCGGAGGTGGCGCGGGCGGCAGCCAAACTGTACCGCCTGGGAAAGATCGACTGGATCTTGCTTACAGGCGGCATCGGCAAAGACTCCGGCGAGCTATCCAGAGCTTCCGGTTCCGAGGCGATACATCAAAGAAATCTGCTGGTCGCTGACCACGGTGTACCCTGCGACGTGATCCGCCTTGAGACAAAAGCAAAGAACGGGGCAGAAAACTCCCGCTTCGGCATAGACACGATCGTGCGGCTTGGATTGCCACATACTCGGATCATTCTGGTGGTACACCCAAGGAGTGCTCGGCGGGTGTATGCCGTGCACACAAAAATCGCACGGGATGAGAAAGGTTTCTCTGCCGACTATCAGGTGGTGTGTATGCATGATCCTTTGTGTGCAGAAAACCCCCTGCATCGCGCAGAACTTTTAAACGAGTTTGTGCGTGTAGCAGACTGGCCGGGAAAGGGTTGGAGCGACCCTCAACCTGACCTGCCGATAGAACTGCTCGCGTGGGCGCGAGAACAACTCATTCAGTGACAGTGACGTGGAAGCCCCGGTAAGGACCGGGGCTTCTTACTTTATTGAGTAGAAAGAAAATCTGTGGTTCTCTGCAGTGCGGGAATATTCCCCGTGTCGAGCCAGACTTTGTAGGGGATCCATTTGAATTGCACGCCTGCTTGTATCATCGCATCAAGAATGGGCACATCGGATATTTGCGCGTCGTTCGGGTCTTTATCGTAAATCGCCTGCAGGGTCTCCCAATAGATTTTGTAATCGAAGATGCCGTCGAGGCCGATGTGAATGGAATCAAATCCGGGAATTCCGCGGTCATTGAGATTGAGTATCACGCCGTCCTTCATTGTGTGTGTCCGGTACTGTTCAAGCGGCAAGTTAGTCGTCTCCCAGTCATCCACAAATCCGCCTATCCAGTTGTATTCCGGCGTAGGGATAGGCTCCACAAAGATGCCGTCGCAGGCGTGGAAGATGAAGGGGCACTGGAGGTTGTCTTTTGCTTTCAGCATCGAATAGCCAAGGCTCGATCCGGGCCCTTCGTACTTATCAACCCACACAAATTCGAATGTCCGATCAGAGTGATTGCTTTCGAGGTACGCTTTCACGCTCTCTCCGAGGTACCCGAGCGTGACGACTATTGGTACCTCTTTGGGATAAGAGGAAAGAATATATTCAATGGCAGGCTTTCCTGCAATAGAGACTAATGCTTTATTGGTATTTTTTGTTATTTCCTTCAGTCGCGAACCCGTACCAGATGTCGGAAGTAGAACCTTATAGTTGATCATAGGGCGCTCTAAGCGAAACCGTCATAGCCCGCATAGCACTGTTGGAACAAGGGGCCGTACTTTTTAATGAGTTCCGGATTACCAAAGAGCGCAGCTTTAGATCCCGGGCTTATCGGCTTGCCGTTTTCATCAATAACCTCCCCTCCGGCTTCCTGGATTATTAACCCCCCCACTGCGATATCGTAGAATCCCCCGACGCCGGTCGTTAACTTTAAGTCGCCGTGTCCGAGCGCAACTTCGGCCTGCTCGCCTATATTCGTCCCCAACGCGCGGAAATCGGTTTTTCCGGTATCCGCTATCACCCCTTCAAACATCCTGAGGGCACGATCGACATTCTTTCCTGTCATGACGCCGTCCCAATAGAAAATCCCACCTGTGAGATCTTTTCTCTCTGCTACGTGAACGCGCTTTGCCGGACCGATTATTTTCTGCTTGTCGTCAAGTGGAAATACAAATGCGCCTCTTCCTTTACCCGCGAGTAATAGCTCACACTGGAACGGTCGACAGATTACTGCGGTGTGTGGCTCGTTGTGTTCATACATGCAGATACCTACAGTGGAAGCTGTTTGTTCACGCGTAAAACTCCGAGTGCCATCCAGAGGATCAACGTACCACATAATACTGTGCTCAGCGGTATCAGCGCGGCCTTTTTCCTCCGCATGTACTTCGTCTGGAGAATACAATCGAGTCGTTATGATTTTGAGAATCGCCTCTTCCGATGCAATATCCGCAGCCGTAACAGGAGTCATATCGCCTGCCTTCAATTCCGTTCGAAGTTTCTCCTGACTCGCACCGTGGAATTTCAATATCTGCCGCGCACCCAGTCGCGCGGCACCTTGTGCCGCAAGCATCACATGATCATCGAAACCAATCTCTTTGAATCGTTCTACGAGTGACGGCTCTTTTTGTTGGAGTGTTTCAGCCATATCAGTTTCCCTTTTGGTGCTCGCTTTCGATGCGGCCGTCTCCACGACCTGTGTCATCTGCGATGCGCACCACATCATCCACTTCCGGCGTCGAAGCTTCCAACATGACCATATCCTCAAGCGCGATGAGACGATGTTTTTTGCCGCAGGGAATAGTCCACGAATCACCAGGCCCGAAAATACTCTTCTCCATCTCTCCGTTGTCATTTTCCATGTGTCCTTCTGCCAGACCGCTGATGAGGTGATTCGTCTCCAATTTATTTATATGATATTGGAAGCTCGTCTTGGTTCCCTTCTTGATGTAGAGTTTCTTGAACACATAGCGCTTCTCTTCATCGCCCACGTTCTCCCCGCGTTTGTAATTGAGCCACAGTTCTCCAACCCCTTCCACGCCGCCAATCGTGCCGTTACCCCACGGCTTCGCGACAAGCTTAACATCTTTTTCCTCCTGACTCCATTTTTTCCGATCCATACCGGTATATTACCCCGCGATACTGTATCCGCCATCAACAATCATCGTCTGCCCCGTCATGAACGCTGACGCGTCGCTTGCGAGAAAGAGAATCGCTTGTGCGATCTCCTCCGGCTGTGCCGCTCTCCCTAAGGGCGTTGTGCTGATCTGCGTATAGATCCGCTCGCCCCACGCTTTCTTCGTCGTCTCTGTTTCCGTGAATCCAGGAGCGACGGCATTGACGCGAATCTGCGGAGCGAATTCTTTTGCCATGCTCGCCGTAAGCGTGATAATCGCGGCCTTCGAAGCGGCAAAGGCCGCACGGCCGGCCGTATGGGGGTACCCCTTTATTGACGAGACGTTGACGATCGTGCCGTGCTTTCTTTTCACCATCGCCGGAATAACCGCTTTCGAGACGTTCACGACCCCCATGACATTCGTCGAAAGCGTCTCATGCCAGTCCCTGCTCGTGAGCTCCTGAAATGGCTTCGAGATGCTGATCCCCGCATTGTTCACCAGAATGTCGACGCCGCGTTTCGCGATTGCCTTTCGAGCGGCGCGCTCGTCTGCGACATCAAAGACAACATACTGTGCGGCAAGCTCTTTGGAGAGTTTCTTCAATTCTTTCGAATCCTCTTTCCCGTGTAGGATCACAGTCGCACCGTATTTTTTGGCGAGGCGCGCGGTTGCGGCGCCGATACCGCGGGAGGAGCCTGTGATAAGTATGGTTTTACCGCGCAACATAGTGATCAATGAGCTTTGCAAGCTCGTTCGTGATAGCTTCCCGCACATCTTCGTACCGCTCCAGTTTATCAACAAGACGCCGGTACTCATCCGAAGCAAAGAGGTAGTGGCCCGCTATCGTACAGCAGAGCATCTTGTTCTCGGCAGTGTTATCCTTCAGCCACTTCTTCCATTTGCCTGACTCGTAGACTTTATTGAGAAATTCCGATGAGTCGAGTCCATACACCGCGCATTTAGAAAGAATGTAGTGCGTCTGAATCACGCCAAGTTGCGGCGCGATGTTCATCGCGCCGACAAGGCCCTTTCGGAGGAGAATGTCATCTTCCGTGAGATAGTCCGCATTGTGCTCTTTCATTTTGATACCCTTCTCACGCAGGAGCAGGGACATTTTCTCGACGAACGGCGTGTTGAACGAGCCTGCCTGATGCGTCTCCAAGACCAAGGAGCCGGTCTGGACAACGTAGAACTCCGGATCGCAGACGCTTCTGAAGAAATCAATCTCCCTTTCAAGCTCGTTAATGTTCGGCAGACCGTACGTGACACCGATATTCTCGTCGGTACCGACCTCGATGCGTATCTTCGGATTGAGCATGAGGCAGTGCTTGATCGCCCGTCTCGATTCGTCGAACTGCTCGTCTTTGGTGCCGAGAAAATGGCAGAAATCAATATGGATGAGATCGAAGCCGCTTGCGATGTCGTCTTCGATCGTCTTGTAGACATCCTTCAAATCGTGGATGCCGTTGAATCCCGGCCCGCAGTGATCGCGGCACACGTGGACGTTGGCCAAAGGATATTTCGCACGCATCGCACGCACGAAATCTATATAGTCCCTCGTCGTCCAGTTGTTGACGTAGCCGCCGCCCCAGTCGATCTGATTTTTCGACGCGATGAGCATCAGCTCTTTGCGGTAGAAATGCGAATAGTGAAAGGTCGCCTCGATGGCTTCGGTGCTCATCGGGCCAATGCCCAAGCGTGCATTGAACGCGTGGCTCATACTCACTTCAGTGCTTTGTGGAGCATCGAGCGTCCGTGGTGGTACAACAGCCGGTCAAACGGGTCGTGGTGGAGGGGCGCCATGTTGAGAAATATGAGCGCGGTCAGCGTCCGGATTTTTTTGAGGTCGTACTTGTTGGCGAGAATGAAATCTTCCAGCTCGTCCTTGGCTTCCAGAAGATCGCTCTTGATGAAGAATTTGTAGTCGGCCGAGGTGTCCGTGCCCGTGTAGGTGAACATGCCTTCTTTGATCAAGGGGTAGGACATCGTCACTCCGCCGTAGAGCTTGGCGAGGTCGTAGTAGAGGTCGCCGGCGTGGATGAGGCCGCCGAAATCCTGACGCCAGTCCAAAAGAACGAACGGATGCCGCCCTTTCTTTGCGCCCACGTAGAGAACGTTGTCGAACTGCAGATCGCCGTGGAAGGGAACGGGGATACTCTCCGACATCGTGTCCCAGTCAACCTTACCGAGGAGCTCGGCAATCGGCGGCACTTCGAGGCCATTGATGATTGCTCGTTCTCCTTCCCCGACTTTTTTCTGATATGCCTCGACGCGCTCGAGCGTTTTGTCGCGATAAAAGCGCCTGCTCGCGGCGGCGAATTCTTTTTTCTTCTTCGCGTCGAGCTTGAGCGGTTTCCACAGATGCTTGGACGCCCACGCGAGAAATTCCCTGACGAGCCGCGCGTTCAGCATGCTGTAGAGCGTCTGCCCTTCGACGAGTTTGTACGAATAGAAATTGCCGCGGTGCGCTTCCATTTTTGGCGCGAGACCTTTCAGGTGTTTTGTGGCGCGCTCATAGCGGTTCTTCGCTGTCTTCGCGTCAGCAAAAAACTTGATGACACGACCGTTCACAAAATACAGAAATTCATCGCCCTTGCTGAAATCGAATTTTGTGCCGCCGCCGGAGAAGTTGCGGTTGGTGTCCGCGTAGTTCTTAAAGGAGCCGGTGTCAAACCACGTGAAGCCTATGGGCACGAGTTTCTTTTCAATGAGGCGCGCAAATCCGGTCACGACCTGCACTTCGCCTTTCTGGATTTCCTGGTCATGCGTGAGCACGCTGAAGAAATCTTCATAGTCCTTCACCCCGCCGAGCCCGATAAAAGCGAATTTGTTGTCGGTCTTTATCTTGTTGTCGAGCTGGACGATGAGGTTGTTCCTCATGCGGACCGTGCAGTAAAGCTCGGTTTCCTTGACCGGCGCGATTCCCATCCAGTTCTGATCCGGCGGAGGAATATCCTCCAAGACCATGGTATCGGCCGTAAAGAATATAAAGGGCTCCCGGAGGTGCTTCTCGCACTTCAGGATACTGTACCCGGGGCCCGTGCCCGGACCGGTGTATTTGTCGACGTGCACGAAGGTGAATCTTCGCTCGGGATGCGCAAGTTTCAAATAGTCGATGACGGTCTCTTTCTTGTGGCCGACCGCGATCACAAACTCGGTCTGCATCGGGAACTTCTCGATGATGTAGGAAATCACCGCTTTGTTGTTGACGGGCAAGACGGCGATATTGACGTGCTCGGAGAGCTCGCCCATCCGATTCCCCACTCCTGCCGCGAGAATGCAGACTTTGTGCTTCATAGTTATGCGTGTGCGCCCCACTCGCCGCTCGACTTCTCGAGCTTGAAGTGGAGGGGGTCGAACGGCGTGAAGAATTTCTCAAGAATGTGCACGCATGCTTCCGCAACGGCGCTGTCGCCGCCAACGGATCGCGTCACAAAATCAGCGCGCTCTTTGGTGAGGTAGAACGCATTCGCGGGCGCGATTGCATACGCCACTTTATCGAAGACGACGGCGTCAAAAATGCCATCTCCCATGTAGATCGTCTCATCGAGCTCATACCCGCTTTCCTTCATCCACTGCAGCCGCTCAACCGTGCTCACTACGTCGAGCTTCATCTTCATATCGTCAGCAATACGCTTCCTGGTTATCGGAAATCCCTTCTTGTCGCCGGTCACGATATGGATGTTGATATAGGGCTTCAATAAGAGAAGCCCATCATGGTCATCCGGCCCGAACGCCTTCATCGCCTTCCCCTCGGCAGAGTAATAAAACTGGCCGTCGGTCATGACACCGTCCACGTCAAGGATGAAATGCTTGGGCTTTTTGCCCTTCGATACGGTCATCAGCCCATGCTACGTCAGGAGATAGTGCGGGGCAAGCCCGATTGCAGGCGTGAATCGCTCGATCTCCGCGTCTTCGAGTGCGACGATGTCGTGTAGAATGTTGGTGAAAAATGCGGCTCCTTCTCCCGCCCCCAGCTCGACATGTTCGTCTTTCACCGCAACCCGGACGCGCCCACGCGCGACGCGGATATATTCGCGAGAAAGCACGTGGCGCACCCCTTTCGCGCTGTAGTAGCAGTACGCTTCCCGGAGCGACGCGCCCTTCTTAAGCGCCGCGATGGTGCGTGAATGCTTCGCAGGCTGCTTTTTTTCGTCCCACCGCACGAGGCGATCCCGCAAGGGGTAGAGACCGCGCGTCATCAAAGACGACCTCCACGCCGGATCGTCATCATCATCCATGCACGCGAACAATTCGCGGTGCGGAACCGAAGTCCGGATCGGAAGAACGTCAAAACGATTCGGCTCTTTCTCGAAATCGTGCGGGGTTTCCTTCGGTTGCCTGCGGATCTTGAAATGCAGCAAGCGATTGATCCGGTGATACCATTTCTTTTGATCGAAACGCAGGCCCATCCGCTGCAACAAAGTCATGATGCGAAAAATCCACGACCTAACCGACATGGGAAGCATAAAGCGATCGTACTGCAGCATCTTGATGAGAAAATGCTTCTCGAAAATACCGAGAAGAGAGATGATTTGCACGTTGTCGCCAGCGTCTTGCCACTTCTTCCACTCGTTATATCCAATGGTGACTGTGTCGATCGATGTGCCCTGTTGTCGGTCAAAGATGTCAAAATAGTGCCTGTATTTTCCGTTCTGCCACCACGAATGCTGGAGGTAGTCGGCTTTGTGCTCCGCCATCTCCTCGACTACATCGCGCAGATACGACTGCGGAGCGATATTCATATGATCTTCCAGCCAGAACAAGACATACGGGTGTCTGGCGTGCCGAACCATGTCCAGTGAATTCACGGTCCAGCCGCGCGAATCGTCGAGGAGTTCGAAAAAGGTCGCTCTATCACCGAGACGCTCCTTAAGCCAGGCGATGACAGGTTCACGAAATCTTCCTCGGATATTGATGAGCCAATCATCGCTCACGGTACTGAACGATTCGAACGAATCCTTCAGGTGCTCGAAGCGCTCCTCCGAGTTTATGAACATGTTGGCAAAAATGGTGAACATGGTCTATCGGTATAGCTTCTCAAACCCCTCGGCTTGCTTTTCAAGCGTGAATTCTCTCGCGACGCGCTCAAGGCCCTTTTCTCCAAATCGCTCCGCCTTGCTTTTGTCGGACAAAAGATCGGTTATTTTTTCAGCGAGCATCGGCACATTATACGGATTCACGATGTAACCCGAAATGTCATCTTCGACCAACTCTCGCGAGCCGCCGAAGCAGGTGGCGACGACCGGCTTTGTGCATGCGAAGGCTTCAAGATTCATCGTCGGGAAGGAATCGAACGAGAGCGTGGGAACTGCGACAACAGCGCTCGCATGATACGTAGCTTTCAGATCATCCCCTGAAAGCCAGCCGGGCGCAACGAGCGCCTCTGCGACAGCGCGCTCTTTCGCCAGCGCCCGCATCCGGTCGAGCGATTCGCCCTCTTTTGCTATAACGAGAAGCTGGACGTCAGGCACCTGCGTGCGCACTCGCGCGAGCGCGTCGAGGATCTTATCCGTTCCCTTAATGCCGGAAATGCGACCGCCGAAAAGAATCACGGAATCGCCGAGCCCGTGCCTTTCCTTGAACGCGCGATCGCGTGCCGGATTTTCTTTCCATTCGGCAACATCTATCCCGTTATGGATGACGACGGCACCTGGGACGCCATTATCTTCGAGCGCCTGCCGCAGAGCATCGGAGACCGCCGTCAGAACATCAACGTAGTTGTGCAGGATATGCCTAATGACGATATTCCTGAAGGGATTGTAGCGGAATCGGGATTCGCGCAGTTGCCGGAAGGCACTTACGCGGTAGTCGTACCGTTCGTGGACAGCCGTGTCGTCGGGATCTATGAATTCGGTAAGCTTCGAGTAGTTGAACGCCATGACATCGTGACACGTGAGAACGACGCGTGCGCCGCTTTTCTTCGCGATCACGAGCGAGCCGTATGAGAGATACCCGTTCACGCTGTGCGCATGCACAATCTCCGGCTTGAAATTAGCAAGAATTTTTGTGAGCTCGCGGATCGCGGGCGGATTCCATAGGCACGTATATGCATTAAAGCGCTTCGAGTAGGGCGCAAAGATGTTGTGTACGGGAATGCCCTCGTATGTCGTCTCCCCAACGAGCGCCCGATCCTGCACCGCCGTTACCACTTCGACTTCATGGCCCCGCTTCCGGAGTTCTTGCGCCAAGGCATACGCGATAGATCCGCTGCCCCCGATGTGGCGCGGCGGGAAATCGTCTTGAAGAATGAGAATTTTCATACGAGTTCTGCATTCGTCACATATCTGCAATCCGCACGGTTGCCGATGTATGCGCACACACGCTCAAACGCTTCCCACAGTCCGTACTTTTCGATCTCCCACGAGTGCCCCCAGAGATGGAAGATGCCGCCGCGCGCTAGGGCAGTATCGAAAGACGCCTTCGCCGCGGATTCGAAACTGCGCATATCAAAGATGGAGACTCCAAGCGAGCGATAGCCGGGATAGCGCTCGCGGATGGGGCCAAATATTCGTCGTATTCCCGCACTGAAACGCACTGGCAGAGGATACACGTGTACGGTCGTTTCCATCTCGAACGGATCCCCCACTGTAAGCGAGAATTGCTTCGTCGTACGGGCGCCCCGAAATCTGGCTTTAGTAACCAGCTCCCGCACCGCTGGCGTATACCGTCCGCGCGGGTAGCAGAATATCTCGACGGGTTTTCCGGTCACTTCTTCGAGCCACTTTCTGCTTCCTCTGATCTCCCGTTCCGCCTCCTCGAGTGAAAGTTTCGTGAGATCGGCATGCGTGAGCGTGTGGGCGCCTATCTCAAACTTTTCGGAGAGTTCACGAATACGCTCGTCTGAGAGCCGTTCCCCCCAATAGTCCCGCGGAATATAGAACGTCCCTTTGAGACCATACTTCTCGAGGAGCTGCATCACGCGTTCGTCGAGAACATCCCCGTCATCCCAGCTAGTGGTTATTTTCAACATGAGCTTTAACGCGCGGCTTGAGACCGATGAAAATATGGATGAGGAAGGCATGGAAACCACGCAGGAATGCGTACTTGAAGCCGATCTTTCCGTCTTTGTACGTTTGCTTGCGGATATATTCCTTGCGGAACTTGTAGAAGAAACTCGCGAATGCGCGCAGGATCTCGCGGAAAAGCCCTTTGGTGTTTTCGCCTCGTGCGACCTCGCGCGCGAGAAGAATGAACAGACGATCGTGGTCATAGACCCAATGACCTTTCCCCTGGCTGTGGATGAACGGCTCGTCGAACCAGACCGCCGGCTCCGGCAATTCGAGGTGCTCATGCAGCTGCCCTGCGACATCCGTCGCATACACAATACGCTCGTGGTTTTTCACGATGCGCGTCTGCGGGTCGATGAGATGCGGCGTTACGTCGTCCTGCCGCTGCATCGAGACCGCCTTCGGCTGTTTCTCCGCGAGAAATTGCTTGATGCGCGCACAAAATGCGGGCGTCAGCCTTTCATCGGCATCGAGCATAAAAATGTAGTCCTTGGTCGCTCGCTTGATCGTCTCATTGCGTGATTTACCGAAATGGAACGGTACATCCGCGTACTGGAATATGATGACAGGATACGACGTCTTCACTTTCCATTCTTCGAGCCTCGTGAGCGTGTCGTCGCTCGATGGCGTGTAGCAGACGACAAGCTCATCGGCAATCGGCGCAATCGTCTCGATAAAAGCGTCGAGATTATGCGCTTCATTGCGCGCGATAAGAGTTATGGTGATGGTTGGAAGCTTCATATTTTACGGCTGGAAACCGCTGGATTGTAACACTTTTAAGCCGAAAAAACAGCATGCTGTCCGATGGGCAAAGGTATTCAAGTGTGAGGTCCGTTTGGTTGATTGAAGGGATAGATTGTCGGCTCTATACTGTTGTGATGCCAGAGTCCCCCGACAAGAAAAAAAGAATTTTGAATGCCTTTAAGGATATTCCACCCACCGATGAACTTGTGGAGTCAAGGGAACCAACGCCCGAAGAACTGAAACAATTTAAAATTGCGAAACAGAGAGTAGCCAAGATTTATTCCTACCTCAGCGTATCTCGTGATGAATCAGTCAAAGAACCCGTTCCTCGCATTGTATTTGCGAAAGGTCTCCTTGATAGAGACAGTGGCAAAATTCAGCCCTTATTCGGAATGTACCGCAGACGGGAAAACAAAATCGTTTTACGTGATGAAAAAAGCGAATTCGCTCGCCGTGAGCTTGTTCATGACATGAGCCACGAACTCTTGCACAGTCGTACCAAGACCGATTTTGTTGCTTACAGCGCCAGCAATAAAGACTTTGTGCAAGGTGGAGGCGGTGTAGAGATAGTTCGAGAAAGGGTTGGTGGGAATCGTCCAGAAATCAAAGGCTATTTTTCTGGACTTGAGGAAGCGTTTGTTGAAGAACTCAATATCCAAGGCGGTATTTTAGATGGTTCCATAGACGATGAGTTACTAGATGGTATTTATATACACTACAGACACGTGCTTTATATGATTATCGGCCTTGTAAAAAAGAACCGCGAGAAAACCAATCCCGACATTACATGTATGGACATCTGGAAAGAATATGCGAGAAAATTTTTGATCGGTGACCGAAGCTATTTAAAGGAAATGGAAATGGTTTTGAATAGGGGTTCGATCAAGGCGTTATCGCGATTTGGGTACAGTCGGCATGAAGACGAAAGTATTTATGGGAAGCTCTCCGAAATATTTCGCTCAAAATACAAACCCGAAGATTTTTCTGAAGGGGTCAAGAGTACCGACTCAGCGGAGAACTTTCTCAAAAGCTTACAACAGATTAGGGATATTATGCATTCAATCCGTCCGAAGGCAGGAGAATGAAAACGCGATCATTTAAAATTTCCACGTGGAAACCATATAATCAGGAAAGAACCCTCTTGTAGAGCTGTTCGTACTCGCGCACCACATGTGGCCACGCGCGAGCCTCCGCGTGCGCTCTCGCGGCCGCGCCAAGGCGCGTGCGCAATTCAGTATCGCGCATGAGACGCACAATGGCGGCGGCGGTCGCTTCGACGTCGTATTGCGGCACCAAGATGCCGGTCTTCCCGTCGATAATCGCATCTTCGATGCCGTTCCCCTTCGTCCCGATGCTCGCGAGCCCGTACGCCGCCGCCTCTAGAAAGACGAGCCCGAATCCTTCGAAGTGGCCTCCTTCGTTCACCGACGTGAGCATGAAAAGCGACGCTCCTTGATAGAGCTCGCGCAGACGTTCATCTGAGATATCTTTCACGAAATCGACACTGTCCTCGACGCCGCTCTCGCGCACCGTTTGCATTAACTTCTGGACGTAGTTCGGCTCGTCAATCTGCGCCCCGACAATGACGTAGCGCAGATCCGGAATCTCCTTCTTCGCGCGAATGAATGCGCGAAGTGCGGTGTCGTACCCTTTGCGGCGTTTTATCGAACCGACGCCCAATACGTACGGCGCGTCGCTCTTGTGCGTGGCGGTACTGTGGAACCTCGTGAGATCAACCCCATGCGTAATGACGACGACGTTCGCCCCGCGCATGCGCCAATCAATCTCGCGCTTGATGTACGAACTGATGGCGACAACTGCTGCGGCGGCGCGATAGACGATCCGTGCGAGGAGTGCGGTTTTTCGATTATCCAGCGGTGCCACCCCGTACGAGCCTTGCACGGTGATCACGAGTTTCGCCGGCGTGAACCTCGTCGCGAAATAGGCGTCGAATCCGCGGGGATTTAAGTCGATGGCATGGATGATGTCATGTGTTCGCGCATACCTGCGCAAGCGCATAACATCCATGAGAAATTTTCCTTTCCGGACAAGAATATCAACCATGTGGCCTTGTTTTCGCAGCTCTTCAGAGATATCGGTAACATATCGCGTCGACCCTCCTCTGATATCAGCTGTGCCGGTGTAAAAGCAGACTCTCATATCCGTATCTGGAATTTGTATAGTACCTTTTTGACGGAAAACCCCAACCATGCCAAGGCAGGAGAAAACGGAAGTGATACAAAAAGACTCCAAAAAATATACTTCAGCCGCGGCTGCTGTCGCGCCGCGCCGCGCGCGAATTCCCGCGCTCGCTTCGTCTCGCCAGCAAGGAGAAGCCCCACGCTCGCGCCATAGGCATAGAAGCCGTACATAAGGGGCCGGTGTTCAATGAGGAGCTGGCCGAACTCATCGAGGAAATCGGCAAGGACGCGGGCGCGCACAATCGAAAGCCCGATATCTGGCACCTTCCGCGCCTTCGTCATCGAGACCTCCCCCTCGTGGTAGAGACCGAGCGGTTCAGGAAGAAAATAGATGCGCGTCCTCGCGCCGACTCGGCGATAAAAAATAAAGTCAAGATTCTTGCCCGCAAAGCGAACATCGCCAATCGCCTCCCTCCGCATGATTGCGAATGAATTCTTCGTATCGCGCATGCCGTGCTCGCACAGAAGATCGATGAACGGCAGTTCACCTTCTTGCCTGTCGAAACTCGTGAGGGAGCCGTCATCGCGACGGAAAGGCGCAATACACATGCCGAAGCCGCCATCGAGCGCCTTCTGGCCCCGCTCGAGCGCATCGGGAAGGAGCTCGTCGTCGCTGTCGAGAAACACGAGGGATGCGCCGCGCGCGAGTTCGAGCCCGCGATTGCGCACGACATGAACACCCTGATTTTGTGCGAGCCGCTCGTACCGGATGCGAGGGTCAGCATAGGTAGCCCTGAACCACGCTTCGGTGTCATCAGTCGAACCATCATCGACAATGATGATCTCGAGATCGTGCTCTGTCTGCGCGAGAATACTCCCGATCACGCGCGGCAGGAGCGCTTTGCGATTATAAGTCGGGATGACGACCGACACTGCGGGCACTGCTGTAGCTATCATGTGGTGCAGTATACACACCTACTCTCATCTTGCGCAGAGTTCCCCGAAGCTCTGCTTCGGGGGCGAATGCGCAAGGAGCGGAGGGGGTCGGGGAACCGCGTTCGGTTCCCCGTGGAGGAGAGCAGTGAGCGAAGCGAGTGTTGAGAACCGACGGTTCTCAAAAATAAAATATATCGTCGGCTTGCTGCGAGCTATTTTATTCTGCAGGGGGTGGCGGGTGAATGCGGGTTCCGGCAATCCTCCATAACAAAAACAGGCACGGTAAGGAACGTAATAACGTAGGATGCGGCGATAAAAAGCAGGTATGCCGCTATGAAGCTTATGAGAATACGGTTCGAATTCATACATGTGCTCTTGAAACGAATATAGCATCGCTCTTTTCGATAATGTGGAACGGCGTGAGGAGTTTAAAAATATCATCATTGACTTTGTTGGGATAGGCCCCGCTATGCAATTCACCGGTGATGGCGCGAATGTGAGGAAGACAATGTGCATGCAGAAACAATTCGTATTCCGACCCTTCAATGTCTATCTTGAGAAGATCAACAATTCTATCGCCGACAATGGTGTCGAGGGACCGGCTTGGGACTGTTATGCGTTTATTTGTCGGCTTGAACGCCGTAGAGGTCATTGTGGTGTTGAATTCATCCGCCAGGAAGAGATCCATTCTGCCATCATGACTGGCCGCGACTTGATGTGCAACTGCCCGGCGGCCAAACTGCGAAAGATTTTTTGCAAGTATCGGGAAAAGTTCAGGCGAGGGCTCATATGCCTCGACTGTCACTCCGGGATATTTGAGCAAGAACCATATCGAGGCAATGCCGACGTGAGCGCCAAGATCAAGTATCAGTTTCGGTTCGTCGAGAGCAACATCATATTCGCCTTCCCAAATGGAAGCAAGAAAATCGAAATCATTGACGGTCCCTCGGAGAAATAATTGTGCCGTTTGCCCGTCAACTGAGACGGTATACGTTGCAGGAACTTGAATCCGCAATACAACTTTCGCAAGCACTACAAAGAAGAACTTGACCTTTGAAGTGCCTCTGACGATTTTCCACACCCGGCGGAACAATTTGATCCTGCTCCGCATAGATACTTTTGTCCATCCCCAATAACCTCATTCTACCTCTTCCTATTGGGGAAGGATTTCGATCCATGCCATGTGACCCACATTGTCGCTCGGCCATACTGCACCAGAGGTATATGAACCTGCCGCGGTCGTTGTTTGATACACTCCCATTACCGTCTCAACAGAAGTGTTCTGAAAGGCATAGGCGAGTGTTGTGTTAGCGCCGGATGCAACCATACCAGACTGGTCGCCGCCCCCTTCCCAGCCACTAGAATAAATCAGTGAGTTATTAGCTGTTGTCGTAATCAATACAGTAAGCGGCGAACTATTGCCTCCACCGGTCGCTCCATTTGTATTCGGCCCTATAGGACTTGCTGCTTCACCAGTCGTGCAAATCCATCCGATAGATGAAAGATCATAAGTCGCAGTACTCCATGCCCACGAGAGTGTATTGGTGCCAGACGCAGGATTTTTAAGATACCAAATGTCGGCATGAGCTGTATTGCCCGGTGCCACATATCGCGTAGCTTGAGTGAGAGAAATGCCGCCATATGTCAGAGACGCGACAGTTGAATCATTATATCCAGCAAGGCTTACAACAAGTAATGTACCTGCGTTGCAGTTAAGAGAAAACGAACCGCTTTGCCCGAAATTAACACCGCTATTGTCGACACCGCTTGCAACAATAGTAATTCCTGATGGTTCTGGGCGCAGCGCAATCTGCTGTGCGGCCCAATCTCGTGGAGGTCCGGAGCTGACAGTGGTTCCTGCCGTGCCTGATGCTCCTATGCTTGTCTGTGTTTTGTCAGACGCGGCAATTGTGGGGCCGAGGGGCGCGTTCTTGCGGGCGTATTTCAGTGTCATGCCGGAGGGCGCACTGAAGGTGGCGCTTGATGTCGTCGCCGCATTGATGGCAAAGAGAGCGACAACTTGGGAATTGGAAACCGTCGTGGTAACTGAAGGCGCCGTGGCGGTGGTTCCGCGGCCGGTCGTACTCGTTGCGGCATCAATAGGATTGCTGGTGTCAATGCCTGCATAGCGGGTAATGCCACCTACAGCTCTAGTTTCTGTAATAGTCCAGGTATAGGAGCTTGGTTCAGAAGGTCCAACCTCTTTCCAATACGAGATGAGACTTACGTTGGTGTCGTTGTCGATCCTTTGAATGAGATTCCAACCAGAAGGAGGAGTGGTGGTTGCGGGCATACCGCCGTCGACGGCGATGGAGGCGAGGAGAATATCTCCCACGGCTGTATCCGATGGTTTATTGATCGTGAGAAGGACGTATGTTTCGTTCCCAGAGATACCCGTTGTCGATGTTCCTGACGTGATGGCGGCGATGGTGATGGCGCTAAAACACAAGACACTCGCTCCGATAATCATTGAAACCAGTCGTTGGTGCGAGCGCATAAACGATATGAGAGATATATTCATATACAAAAATAATAAGTGGATAAGTTACCTTTATTATAAAGCTCTAAGAAAGTAGCGCAAGAGCCGATTCGATTTCGAGCGCGGACATCATTGACACAGATTATACGTGTAGTAGCTTTCGTGCGAGTATACGCACGCGTTCAAGAAATGCATAGACAGACGAGGCGCGGCGATACACGTATTCGGGAATGATACGCGGATTGAAAGACATCTTGAAGTTCGAACCCTCTTCGGTAATTACCCGTGCGAGGTCTATCGCACTGCGCCCCTCTGCTATCCCCCAGCGGCATATCTCATACACGAGACGGCGGGACGCAAAGCTTACGAGGTGCGAGTGCTCCGAGCGCCGCGAGAATATCGCTCGAATACGCGCAATCGGAGCGCTCGGGAACACGTAGATGCCCGCTAACAGTTCCCTCTCGTAGTACGCCCCGAAAGCAATACAGCCTTTCAGCGCTTCTTTTGAGAAAGGCGTATCGTGCCCCAGCTTTCGCTCAAATTCCTCATAGAGCGCATGAATGTCGTCAGGGAGTTCCGTGAACGTGCGAAAATTAAACTGTGGGTCGGCAAACGTCCGGGCTATTTCGTTCCTCGTGGTCTTATTGAAAGTCGCAAGCACTTCTTCAGGTGAGCCTCTGAGATCGATGAGCCCGGTTTGTTTCTCCTGTACGATAAACCCCGGAAAATCGAGTTTGGTATGGCTTATGATCTCGAGCCGGGCGTAGCGCTTGCTTTTCGCCGCGCGCATCGCCTCATCATCATCAAGCACGACGCGGACGCTTCTCAAGCCGAATATGTTTTTCTCGAAGATCATAGATCATTTGGTGCAAAAGAAATACACGGATTTGTCGAGGAACGGGAGGGCTGCGAGCACGCGATCCTTCCAGTTCGGGTTCGTAAGATGCTGGAGCCGGACGCGCCCCGAGATGTGTACATGCTTGAAGATGCGACGGAATCGGATGACATCCCACGGCGTGGCCTGGATGGTCCAGAGCATCTCGGCGTTCCCTGGCATGATGCGGCGTCGTGCCCGCTTCGGCTCGAAGACCCTGCCGGAGATTATTGAACGCGCGTACAAGCGGTTCACCATCGTGAAGACGAGCGTGCCGCCCGGCTTCAGGATCCGGTGCAATTCGCGAAGCGTTGCGTTGATATCCTCGACATAGCAGATCGTGTGGAACGGCAAGAAGATCGAATCGAACGACGCATCGGGAAAATCCGTGTGCTGTATGTCCATCACGCGCACATCAAGCTCGGGAAACTTGTTCTTGGTTTTCTCGACCATGACCGGCGAGATGTCGACCGCGGTGATAGCAAATCCTTTCTGTATCAGTGCCGGGAGCGTCCGACCCGACCCGACCCCGCCGACCAGGAGGCGTCCGGGACGCAGGAACCTGGATGCCGATTCTTCGTCCGCGCGCCAGTACTCCTTATCGAATACGTCCGCACGAACAGAAAATATGTCGCGATTGTGGGATGAGTAGCTCATGCGATGTGTTCCAGGATGCGCTCGGTGCGCCTCTGCCACGAGTACTCCGATACCTTTTCGTATGCCCGTTCTGCAAGCAGCCTTGCTATGCCCGGTTCGGCGAACGTTCTCTTCATAGCCTGAGAGAGCGCTGCAGGATCCCCCGGCGACACCATGATCGCACTTTCTTCGTCCAGGACTTCCCGGATAGTCGGCAGGTCTGTCGCGATAATGGGAACTTTGGACGCCATGTATTCAAACATCTTCACGGGCGACATGTGATTGCGGTAGTGCGGCGTATCCGGAAATGGCATGAGGAGAACATCAGCGGCTTTTTGATGGAGCGCGAGCTCCTCCTGCGGCATGTAGCCAAACAGGCGTACGCGATTTTCGACGCACGCTTCGCGAGCCTTTTCCGTATAACGCCCCACATCTTTCGGAGAACCACCCACCGCAATAAGAAGTATATCGAATATCTGCGCAACGGCATCGATCGCGTCGTTCAGACCCTTGTCTTCCCCCATCGTCGTGAAATTGCCCGCATAGACCGCGATTTTCGCATCAAGCGGCACGCCGAGCTTCTTGCGCGCATCTTCCTTGGAGACCGGAATGTCAAATACTGAAAGGTCAACGCCGCTCGGCGCGACGAGAATGGACGCCGCCTGAAAGCCTGCTTCGACAAAGGTATTTTTGAGGGCCTGCGAGATGACAACAATGCGATGCGCCCGCCGCACGCGCCTGAAGAAGGCGGCGTGGCGTTTGGGGATGAAATGACACTCGAAGACGATGCGAAATCCAAGGCTCGAGAGCGCGATGAATCCCGGCTCGCGGGTATAGATAACAGCATCGCGGCTTTTGAAAAGGAAGTGCGTGCAGGCACTCACATAAAACGTCCATGCTTCGAGCATAAAGACGAGACGCCCAGCACGCTCTCGAATGAGATCGATAACGGGAAGAAAGACGACACTAAAAACACGCTCCATATTGTAGGTCTCAAAAATATCCTTCTCAAACGGAGTCCGCCGGCGCGGTACGACCAAGGTCGTCGCTACTCCGGCCTGCGCGAACGACTCGCACGCTTTCACGATGGCGATCCCGTGCGCCTTTTCGGTCGGGATGCGAATATTGGCGACGTAGAACAGTCTCATGAGTGTTTACGCAATCTCACCTCACTCCAGAACGCGCGCAGGAGACGGATGTGAAAGTAGTGCCGCTCCATTTCGAACTTGAGGGGCATGCGCTTCCCCCGGCAGAAGAGCCGCTGGTAGAAAAGGCGCGCGAACCAGAGGAGTGATACTTTAGCGGAATGGACGACTGCATCGAGAAAATCCCACAGTGAGAGCGGCGTGACCTGCGCCGCGGCAACGGCGATCTGGTAATCCCACTTCTTCCGTATTGCCTCGATATCCGGCTCGAATGGGATGTACATGACGCCGTCAAGGAATTCCGGTGCGACCTCGGGCTTGATTTTGATGCGCTCGTGTATTTTCTTGATGAACTCTTCGACAGCGAGCCGCGAGAAAAAACGCATCTGGCGGTTCGGGTAGGTCGCAGCGCAATTGATCACTTCTCCCCTCATGACGTATGTGCGATCAACCCAAAATGCGCCGTGACCACGCTCGCTGCGCTCGCGTATGACGCCCCGCACGGCATCGAGAAGACCGGGGCCGCACCACTCGTCGGAATCGAGGAAGAAGAACCAGTTGTGCTTCGCGGCATGCAAGGTTTGGTTGCGCACGCCTGCGTAATCGAAGATGCGGCCTTCTGCATCAAGAAACTGTTTATCCTGTGCGATAATACGGGCGCCGAAGGCGCGTGCGATCTCGAGCGTATCGTCGGTGGAGCCGCCGTCGCAGACCACGATGTCGTCAAAATCCTGCGCGCTCTTGAGTGCCCTCTCTAGGGTCGTACCCGAATTCCGGGTCAGAATGGCAAGAGTCGCTGGGATCTTCCCCTCGTTAACTGACATGAGTTGGATTGTAGTGGTATCTGCCTATTATTGGAAGTCGAGCATACACAACAGCCAAATCTCGCCCAGCGCGACTTAATCAGTAGGATACGTACACATTGGTACCATGGTATTTATGTGTATGCACTCACGAGAAACCGGACGCAGTTCCCTACCGGACAAAAAAGATTGACACATGCCTTTTATCTCAAAGAACTGCAATTGAGGATGCTCTTGAACTGCGCACGGGTGACGTCATGCCGGATATCGTTGCGCGGGAGCGCCATGCGGTCGGATTCAGTTGTTACAAATCCGGCATGGGTTGCGAGTGCAAGCCGTATGCCTGACTCCTTGACTACGCGCCTGATCTCGGGAGTATGTCGGCCATACGGATACGCAAAATACGAACACACTTTTGAGAACATTTTCTCGAGCGTGTATTTCGAGGAATCAACTTCGCGTCGCACGTCTTCAAGAGAGACGGTGGTCAGCTTCGGGTGTGTCTCCGTGTGCGGCTCAAAATCTACGAGCCCCGATGCTTGCATCTCGCGCATCTCGGCCTCGGTGAGCATAGACATTAGCCTCACCGAGCTCGCGTGCACCTTCCCGATCTCTCCAGTGATCGAGAATATCGTGACGGGAATCTTCCGCTTCCGGACGATGGGGAACAGGTTCGTGTAATTGTCGCGCCTGCCGTCGTCAAAAGTAAGAAGCGCGGTCTTATCATCGACGCGCCCGGCGTTTAACATTTCCTCAAGTTCGCGAAGTGAAATGACGCGAATCCCCTGCCGCGCAATTTCTTCCATCTGCCACTCGAACATTTCAGGCGAGACCGTGTACTGGTCGTCGTGCGCGTCGATGGAATGATACGCGAGGATGAGTGCGCCGCGCGTGCGCGGCAGAAGCCCGCGAAGCGCGTAGAGTGATAATTTCACAAATGACCTTACATAGTTCATGACGTGTGAAGTTCTTCAAGAAGCCGTGCTACAAGTCGCTCCGGCAGGAGCTCGCACTCGAACAGGAGACGTGCGGCCTCTCCGAGTGCGCGGCGGCGGCCCTCGTTATTCTTGAGCTCAAGTATCGCACTCGCAAGCGCCTGCGGGTCGGCTGCGGGGACAAGCGCGAACACATCGCGTGCACCGGAAAGTTCGTGGATGCCGCGAGCATCGGCAGTGATGATGGCTTTGCCCATGGCCATCGCCTCATAGACCTTGTTCGGGATGGCGCGTTTTGCCTTCTCGGTATCTCCGAAGATGCCCAAGACGACGTGCGCCCCGGCCATATATCCGGGGATTTTCTCGATGGGGACCTTGGGAACGCGTTCGATCATCCGGTCGAGATCAAGAGAGCGGATACGCGCATCGATGGCTTCCGACTCCTGGCCGTGGCCGATGATGCGAAATCGGATCGGTTCGTTCCGGAGGATGTTGGCAGCCTCGACGATATGCGCGATTCCTTGGAGCGGGATGAACGTGCCGTGGAAATGCACTGTGAACACCTCCGCTTCCGGTGCCTGCATCGGGAAGAATGTCTTATCATCAGCGCCGATCAGCACGCGGATGCATTTCTCGCGAGGAATGCCAAATTCGGAGATGAAATAGTCCCGGAGCGCGTACGTGTCGAACAAGACCTTACCCGCGAGCCTTGAGCTGCATGCATCCAGGAGCCAGTCGCGCCGGCCGCGGATGCTCCACGGACCATACACCTGACGGTCGAATACGTTCGAGTCGTACAGCGAGAGGAACGCATCGAAGACGACATTCTTGCCGAAAATAAGTCGCGCGAGCGGAAGAGTTGTCTGCCCCGGGAAACAGACGAGGACCAGGTCGAACTTCTCGCGGCGAGCGCGCATGCCGAGCTTCGCGAGCTCCACGTATTTGCGGAAACCGCGATACTTCCGCGGGTCGACGCGGACTTCCGAGACTTCCCAGCCGTTGCGCGTGAACCCCTCGTAGAGTACGCGATTCCGCGCGTACTTCGGGTCATAGATGCCGAAGAAACAGACTTTCATATTTTGGGTTCTAGCTTTTGCACGATGGTTGCTAAAAGCTGTTGAAGATTACTTTTGGTTGAACTTTTGCGTACATTACTTCGTAATTCCCTGCGCTTCACTTCACTCATATGGGCGATGTTTTCTAAAACTTTTGCAAGAGAGTTCGCATTTCGCTCTTCAAATAGGAAATCGTCAGGAAGTATGCTTGTTAAGGCCTTGCTTGACGCAACTGTAATGGTACCTGTTGCCATGCTTTCTAGTACTGCCTTATCAAAACTGCCAGAAGTTGTCGCGTTTACGTGCACGTCGTGGGTGCGATACGCGTCACTAATCTGTGTCGGAGTAGCCTTACCGTGAAAAGTGCAGTTTTGCATGGATGTGGCTCGCTCACGAATATGTGCCGCATATGTCGCATCTGGTGGGAGTTCTTCGCCATACTGATCAAAAGAAACGGAAATACCGTGCGCGGAGAGCTCTTCGACTGCATCGAGAATAACTTCAATATTCTTTACGGGCGCGAGACGTCCTACATGCATGACACGCAACACCGACGAAGGTACGAAATTGCCGGGACTAAAAAACCCTATATCGATACCATGACCGAGTGGTGTCAATTTCGGCGTCGCAAAGGGGAAACTATCTTTCGAAGCACTGAAAATATGATTAGCAAAAGCCGCGGCGACGCGCAACATAAACGTTGATCGCGGATGGATGTACCAAAGCGCGACTTTCTTCCCCGTGATGCGCCAGAGCGGTCCGCCGAGGACCGCGTACTCGGGATTCATGTGGACGAATACGGCATCGTATCCGCGGCGCAACTGCCAGATGTACCGATAGAAACGGAAGACGTATTTGAAAAGCGAACGACCTCCTTCCTTCCCCAAGGAATGCACCGTCACGTTCTCCGGAAGCGCATGCCGACCTTCTTTGAGGCAAATGACATGCACTGCTTCGCAATGCTTCGCGAACCCTGCTATCCACGCGTGGAAGAAGGCGAGTACCGGATCGTCGAGATCCACCGCCTGCGTGCAGATGAGGAGCCTCATGAAGGACACTTTAGCGCTTTTTCCGCTTCAGCGCCCTTTGCCCATAGACGCCTCGGAGAAGGCCGAGGTCTTTTTTCGAGTTTGTCAGAAGATCAATATTCTTCTCTTCAAATGCTCGAAATGCATTCCGCCCCGGCTTGTCTTTCGGCAATTCCTTCTCGTAGAGCATGCGCAGTGCCGCATAATCCTTGATGAAGCACCCGCCGCCCGCGCCGCGTCCGCTCTTATGGAGCGGTTGGGAATATCGGTTCGGAATATACGGATCGGCACGAAGCGCCTTGTGGATCGTATCCCAATTGCCGCCGAGCTTCTTCGCGAGATCGTAGAGCATATTGAAGGTAATGATCTGCGTGTAGCCGCTCATATTGTGCGAATACTTCACAATCTCTGCTTCCGTCGAGTCGCACACGAGCGCAAACGGTGCCTTTGGTAAAACGTTGCGCACTCTTTTTGCGGCCGCGCGATGCGCGGCGTCGTTCACAGGAAGCCCGATGATATTCGAGAATGGGTGCGCAGCGTCGTAGGCGGCGGTGGATTCACTCAAGAATTCCGGCGAGTACACAATGACGATGTTCTTAAACTTCTTTTGGAAGCGCTTCGTCGTTCCCGGGACGATGGTGGATTTGATGACCGCGATCTTTCCTTTTCCAACGAGTTTAAGCGCGTCTTCCACGATGGACGCGTCGAAACCTTTCGGTGTCGAGGGCGTGGGGACCGCGATAATGACGATGTCGCATTCTTTGATACGGTCTTTGTTGCCGCGGTATTCCGTCTCAAGCGCGTACCGTACGGTCGTATACCCGCGCTTCTCGAAATCGTTCGCGTAATTCTTCCCTATCCAGCCTTGGCCGATGAATCCTATGAGTGGTTTTTTTGATGCCATGAGGCGGTAGTATGCCAGCCAAAAGACATTTCGACAAGGTTACGCATATCCTTGCCTTCTCGAACCCTGTAGGGCATAGTCATGACGGCATGCTCCAGCATGGAGATGTCGAAATCATGGAGGAACAGCCAATGCCAAATCAAGGCACGCGCGTCTTCTGGATCGGATGGACCGCGTTCGGCATTTCGGTCTTTTTGTGGCTCTCGTTCGGAGACCAGATCCGACTGAACGTGAGCGGTCAGAAAGGGTCACTCATCGTCCCGATCATGGTCGTCGCCAACTGTGTCGCGTGGGTACTGTACGGACTTCTCAAGTCGCCACGCGACTGGCCAGTTGCAATATCGAACATAATCGGCGTTGTGCTTGGCCTTGCGGCAGCTGTAACGTGGTTCATGTAAGTCTCTCTGTTGAAGACGCGCGCCGCGCGGCTTCTCCTACACATGCCGAGATATCAGACGTATATGCCGCCACATACTCATCAAAATCTCGGTACGGGTAGTGCAATAACTTCCCTGTACGCATGCCTTCTTCGAACCAGCTCGCGAGCATCGCTGGAAACTTTTCGGGCGTGGTAACAATGGCCCCTGCTTCGCGCGCAACACCAACGTCGGTCGAGAGTACCGGTTTCTCTGCGGCGAGCGCCTCGACGATGACGAGCCCATACCCTTCATATTTCGACGGAACAAGGACGAGATCAGCGAGCGCATAGTAAGGCAGCGGGTCCTTTTCGCCCTCGAAAAAGACCTGGTCGGAGATGTTGTGGTGCGCCGCGCGCTTTTCAAGCGCGCGGCGCTCGCGTCCCTCGCCTACGATGACGAGACATGCATCGTCCGGCGCGACCTTTGCAAAACTGTCGAGTGCAAGCCGCACGTTCTTTTCAGCTTCAAGGCGCGCGATCACCACCACCTTTTTCCTGAACTGTACGAACTCGTTCATAAGCGATCCTGCCCGCGCCGTGCGGAATTTCTCCCTATCGACAAAAATGGGAAGGACAGTAATGGGAGCTTGTAGCTTGTAGCTTGTAGCTTGCAGCGAATCCTTGATTCGATTACTTACGACGCGAATGCGCCTCGCGCGTCGCAGAACGATTCCAGCAAGAAAGACGCGCACACGATTGAGAAACGAGGAACGCACAAAGGCAGACGCTAAAAAATCCGTGTGAATCTGCACGTGGAGCGGAGCGCCACGCAGGCGCGCGATAAGGAGGGCCGCGAGACCTGCCTCGAACGGGTCTTGCGCCGTGACAACGTCCGGACGCGGCAGCCGGCGTGCGACCCGTATTGCGTCAAAGACATACCATACACGGCTCCGCGAGGCTGTAGGATGCACGTGCACGCCTGTTGCAAGCGTCGTTGGGGCACATTTGTGAGCCAGTAGTGAAAATACGATGATATCGAGTGCATCGAACTGCGCGCTGTAGGCGATCTGTCGCTGCGGGCTCTGGCTGTTGGGCTGAAATACCGTCCTGTCCGAACCGATGGCAAGTACGCGCATATTACGTACTCATGATAGCAACGACTTCCGTCGCGATATCGTCCCACGAATGCACGAATGAGAACGAACGTGCCCTGAATGCAAGACGCTCATAGGCATCAGGCTCAAGCAAGGCTTCAACTGCCTGCTCCACTTCTGCTTCGGAGCGCGTATCGACAAAAAGGCCGCACTCGCCGAGGCGCTCCGATGTGCCGGTATCCTTCGTACAAATGAACGGAACGCCGAGCGCAACAGCATCTATCGCAGTATTTGAGCAGACTTCCGAGACCGACGCAACAAGGACAGCGTACGAGCGCCGAACGCGTTCGCGATGCTCTGTGTGCGGTAGCGGCCGTTCATCCACTGTCACGTCTGGATACTTCGCCTGTACTCGTTCGAAGACGCGATGCACCAAGGACGTATTCTTGAGGAAAATGTCGCGACCAGCATGCACGAACACGTGGTTTGAAGGCAATTCCCTTCGTTCCTCGCGCGGCGGGAAGTAATTCTCGACGATATGTGCACATTCTTCTCGGAACGTATACGCCCGTTTCCACAGTTCGCACTGAAACTTCGTCGTGAACAAGAGTGCGTCCGCTCGCCGCACGAGCATACGCATGCCTCGATGGATGATCCGCTCTTTAAGTGAAAATGTTCGAGGTGCCGTATAGAATTCCGAAAGCAAGATGGGCTCGCGCACTCGCTCGACATACGATTCCCACAGGAAATCGCCGCCAATGCGCACTGCGAATGGAACGCTCCGCAGCCGTGCGGCAAGAGACGCAGGCAATCCCACACTCCACGTGTCAAGCGCAAGCACGAACGAAGCGCTTCGAAGCGCGAGAATCATGCGCACGAAGTACATAACATGCCTCATGCCTGGAGGCAGCATGCTCGTGAAGACAACGACGGTTACGTCATGCCCTTGTTTTCTAAAAGCACTTTCAAGCCCAGCGGCATAAGTACCTAACACACCCGCCTGCGGCGGATAGAACGGAGTCGCGATGACGATGCGCATCAATGCACACTATACCAGCAAGAGATGAGGCGCCAGAAGCCCCCCACATGGGCTACCCTTAGCGTATCTACTTCAGAAAAAGTGCAACTAGCTCAAGACCCGATTAAACACCTTCTCCCGCATATCCTTCGTCACGATGTCCCAATCGTACTTCTCGATGACCATTTCCTTGGCCGTTGCGACGACCGCCCGCACCTTCTCCGGCCGCGTCATAATATCCTTGATCGCAGCCGCGATCTCTCGGGGCGAATCCTTGCCCACCGCCCAGCCGGTTATCGGCTGATCGGGGTTGCGCTTTTCATCGAAAAGAAAGTCCGAGAGGCCCCCTTCCTGAGTCGCGACAACGGGGAGTCCCGCCGCCATCGCCTCGGCAAACGACGCACCAAAGCCCTCCGAACGGCTGGGACGGATAAAAATATCGCAGGCCTTCAGGTACTTCGGCATGTCGTGATGCCCGATGTGCCCGCGAAATTGCACGCGCTCTGAGACCTTGAGATCTGCAGCAAGCTTTTTAAGCATCGGCTCGTCTGGTCCTATCCCGAACACAATGAAATGCACGTTCTCCGGCAAGCTGGGGAGTGCACGGATAACGTCGTCCACGGCATTTTTATGCACCAGGCGCGACGTCGTGATGAGAAAGACGTCGCCCATTTTCTTGCCGAGTTCGTCTTTTATTTCATTAATGACCGCGGGTGGGTATTCCTGCGAGAAGTGTTTGGAGGTGACAGCGTTCGGGACGACCTCGATTGGTCCTTTGAAGCCGCGGCGGCGCGCCCATTTCGCGAGAAACGTGGAAAGCGTCTGGATGATGTCAGCTTTGATAAATGCGCGCGTAAACAGCGGCCACACTGGCCACATCATACGTTCAACGTATTCCGGCGGATCGCCTTCTTGAAGATTCAAAATGTATTTCACGTCCGGATGCAGTGTCTTAAAAAGCGCGGCGGGGATACCGCACGAATGTGCCGTCATCGCCCATGTTGCATCGTACCGATAGCGCCGATGGAGCGAGAGCGCATACCAGACGGCAAGGACTTGGAATAGATATTTATTCAGGTGCAGCGGCCACTTCTTGAGGTCTATCATGCTCGGATTTTGTGTCGTAATGCCGATGCGATGCACGAGCACGTTCCCGATTCTTTCCACCTTCGGCAGTGTCGAATCGAACCGATTCGTCACCATGTGGAACTCGATATCCGGGATACGGTCGGTAATTTCTTTGATAGAAACTTCAGCACCGCCGACATGCTTCGGGAAGTAGGCAAGTGAGAAGATAAGGACTCTTTTTTTCATACCTTACTTACGGGCACGCGCATGTATGTATCCAGAATACGCGAAACGGATGGCATTCGCGAACGCGTCGCCATCACCTATGGAGCGGCGCAAGCTTGAGCGCGCAGAGAGCGCGCTCGCCTCTCGCTCCTGCGCCGCATCGCCGCCATACACTTGATCAGCATCAGTGAGAACGAGCCGCAAGAGCGCCCTCTTCCACGGCGCGACATGCGAGAGATCTTGATCGGCAAGCGTGATGAGAAGCGGCACATTGGCTACGCGCTTGAGAAAAATGCCGGCAAGGGCAGCGTAACTCGCCATGAGTGCCCAGGCGAAAAGATACCGGTGCTTGCGATGCAAATCACGCGCTTTTGCAAAGCCGAGAATGGGGAGTAAATATTTATCGCTCGTCCTGCCGCTTCCTACACGATACACATGGGCATTCACAAGCGGACTTTTCGCGTTCTTTCCGTCGCGCGAGAAAACGGTCGTGACAATATCGAATTGCACATCGGGCATTGCTGTCATCACGTCGCAAAGAGCATCTTCCGCGGGCCCTGCTACGGGGTGGAACGTCGTGGAGAAAACCAACACGCGCTTCTCAAGCTCCTTCCCGCGCTCATGGGTGCGCACAAATTCACTGATGTACTCCTCAACGGACCGCTTCGCGCTCCAGCCAAGCGCACGGGATTTTGTGGTATCAAGCGCCGATTGCATACGATTCCCAGCGCGCTCCGGCATCATGAGGATATCGGTCCCGAAAAGACGTGCGATGTCGATGATTGCATGCGACTTCTCGTTGCCGAGACCATACTCGTCACCTTCTCCCCTCTCGCCGACAAGCATGAGACCGTCAACAATATCATCCACATGCGTGAAATTCCTTTTCTGGGTGCCGGGTGTGACAACTGCAACAGGCGTCCCGCGCAGATACATCTGCTTGAAACTCTCGATCACGGTGCCGTAGACGCCTGCACGCTCGCCGGGGCCGAAAACGTTATAGAAATAGGTAATTGCATACGGGAGGTTTTCGCGTTCTCCCACTGCTTTGACGAGCTCAGTATTCGCCGCTTTCGTCGCGGCATAGGGAGAGGTGGTGCGTGCTGCGCCGCCGTCGCCGAATTTGGTCGATGAGCCCGCATACACGAGCTTTGAGCGGCGCTTGCGCCAGAATTCAACAACTGCGGCTGTCCCAACGGTGTTCAGGTCGTGCACAATCTCCGGCTCCAAGACACTCTGCTCGACGCGTGCATATTCGCCGAGATGATAGATGAGGTCTGGTGTTTCGGGTACAAGCCGCTCGATGTCTTTCGTGTGCCCCTCGCGATATTCGGCACCCGCGACATGCGCCTCACGCGAGCCACTGAAATAATTATCGAGCGAAATGACGCGGTGCCCTTCCGCCACAAGCGATTTGATGAGATTCGATCCCACGAAACCCGCACCTCCAGTTACCAGTATTGTTTTCCCTAACATCGCATAAAGCCTAGCCTTTTTCGTCTGTTTGTTCAATGATCTCCCACTCGTCGCTTTTTGCCCTCCGGGAGAATGCGGCCCCGACGGCTCCTATGACAGCGATCGCAAGAACACCGAGCCACCAGAGGTAGGGCGCGGATGAGCGGGCGGG
>JBBTXY010000003.1:0-841 GCA_038062075.1 Patescibacteria group bacterium | reverse complement strand
CCCGCCACGTGGCCTTCCGTATCAGCAGAAACTTGCTCGGCCGGCTCACCTACTATGGCCGGCTCAACCGCGACGGGAATCGTACCCTTCGCGCTGGATTTCTTCTTAGGAACCGCAGTTGATTTCTTGTCTTCCTTTGGAGGCTTTTTTACAAGACCGCTCGCTGGAATTCCAATGCCAGGTGTTGGAATTCCGGCGGAAAACCCCCCACCCGATACGAGCTGCATGCGTTGTAATGAGTCCCCCGTCCCATTCGCCCCTAAAACACTCGTATAGGTGACCGAATCGATGTCAACGCCCGCGCTATCGCGCAATGCAAACGATTCTCCTGTGTTACTCAAGCTAAACGCGCTATCGAACAGTTGCCCCGATAACATTGGATGATCAGCTTTGAATTTACCGACATCGCCTGCGATGATGGCATACATGCCTGGTGCAAGTATCTCCCCGCCCTGAACAGCTGTTACTTTGTGATTCGTCCCGTTCTCATATAATTTCCAATCGGTCAATGTCAGTGGCGATGCGCCGGCGTTATAGACCTCGATCCATTCGCGTCCGGCATCAGAGCCTTCAGCGAGATCGTACATGAGCTCGGAAATAAGAACCTGCGCCGAGGCTGAAAGCGGCATGAGCATCAAGAGCCCGGCTACCGCGCTACACGCTTGCCTCCCCGTCATGCAAAATTTTGCGCAACTCGTCAGTTGAGATCTCCTGTGCAGATGCTTCTTCTGTTTTTGCCTGCACGGGAGCTGTTTCGTGCTTCACGTGGTGCGCGGCCTGCCGCGCGCGCAAGATGTCGGCCGGTGAGTGCGGCTCCGTATCATAAGGCTTGTGCGCTCCA
>JBBTXY010000002.1:3727-17477 GCA_038062075.1 Patescibacteria group bacterium | reverse complement strand
GTAATCTCCAAGCCGCGCAGCATTTGTATCCCGCTTTTTAACATGGTCGAGAGGGTGTCGGCGATGCGCGAGAGGTAGAGTTTCTTATAAATGCCGCCGATAACCGGAACTTGCAGGCGCGCGCGCGAAAAGACGACCTTGCCGCGCTCCGTCCGGATAAAGCGCACGAGGAAGAACGTGCTGATGACGAACAAGAGTCCCCACAGAAGCGCGTAATTGGCGAAGGTATTGCTGATGCCGATCACAATGCGCGTATAGATGGGGACCGCCTGCCCCACTTCCTCGAGCATCGCCGCGAGTTTCGGGATGACCAAAGTCATCATGAGGACGATGACGATAATGAAGGTCCCCACGATGAAGGTCGGATAAATAAGAGCGTTCTTTGCCTTCTGCGTGATCTCGTAATTACGGTCCAGATAATCCGCGAGGAAAGAGAAGGTCTCGTCCAGTTTCCCCGCTTCTTCGCCGGCGCGCACCATGTTGACATAGAATGGCGAGAAGACATCGGGGTGCCTTGAGAGCGCGGCAGAAATGGCGCTGCCGCTCTGGATGTCGCTCGCGATCGCGGAGAGTTTTTCCGCGAGCTGCGGCGTGCGCGCCTCGGCCGCAAGAAGCTGGAACGCGCGCAGGGCCGAGACCTGCGCTTCAAACAAAGTCGTCATCTGGCGCGAGAGCATCACCACATCCGCGTTCTTGATGCCCTTGAAGATGTTGATATTGCTTGAGAGCGAGAGCTTCTGCTCGACAGGATCGATAGAGGCGATGATGAGGCCGCGGCGCTGCAAAGCAGCGATCGCTACGTCGATATTGACCGCGTCGATCGTGCCGCTTCGATCAGCGCCTTTTTCGTCAACGGCCTTGTAGTTGAAAAGCATAGGTCAGTTTGTAGTTTGTAGTTTGTAGTTTGTAGTCGTGATGTTGAAAATCGTACCCATGTTGTTTTTCTACTGACTACAGTCTACACACTACAAACTATTAAAGAAGTTTTTGTAACACATTCGGATTAAGCGAATACTGGTAGGCGCTCTCGACGGTAATCTCCCCTTTCTGCACCAATTCCGCGAGCGAGCGGTTCATGTCGATCATCCCCTCCGACGAGGACGTCTCGATAACGGTGTTGATCTCGTGCGTGCGCTTCTCGTGAATGAGGTTCGCAATGGCCTTATTGTTTATCAATAGTTCGTAGGCGGGAATGAGACCGCCGGAGATGCGTGGGATGAGGCGCTGGCTGAAAATGCCCGCCAAGGACGCGCCAAGCTGAATGCGTATCTGGTCCTGCTGGTTCGCAGGGAAAGTATCGATGATGCGATCGATCGTCTGCGCCGCGTTATTCGTGTGCAAGGTCGAGAACACGAGGTGCCCCGTCTCCGCAGCAGTTACTGCCGCTGCCATCGTCTCCAGCCCGCGCATCTCGCCGACCAAGATGACATCGACGTCTTGGCGGAACGCGGACACGAGTGCCGTATGGAAATCCCGCGTATCGAGAAGCACCTCGCGTTGCTCGATGAGGGAGCGTTTCGGCTCAAAAATATATTCGATGGGGTCCTCGATCGTGATGATGTGCTCCATGCGCTCGGTATTTATCATCTCGATAAGAGATGCCAAGGTCGTCGTCTTACCCTGCCCCACGGGACCCACAACCAAAAAGAACCCTTGGCTTTTTCGTGCGAATGTCGTTAGTACATCAGGCAGATTCAACTCCTGGATCGTTCGTATCTCCTTGGTGATGAGCCGGAGCGCGATGCCGACCGAACCGCGCTGGAAGAAGGCATTCCCGCGGAAGCGGTTGCCGTCCTGCGTTTGGTAGGCAAAGTCCACTTCAAGATTCGCAAAAAAGCGCCCTTGCTGGTCCTTGGTCAAGAGTTCCTTCGCAAATGCAGACGTGTCCTCCGGCGTGAGGAGTGGTTCTTTGAGCATCGGCGTGAGTGAGCCTGCAACGCGGATCGTCGGATGTGCGCCGGTCGAGAAATGCAAGTCAGAGCCGCCTTCGTGCACAAGGACGTTGATGTACTTTTTGAGAAGTGAACTGTAATCAACTGCCATGGATGTATTGTAACGTACTTTTTGGCACGGCATTCTCTATCCACACTGTATAAACATGCTGCACAAAGCACGAAATCCAAAACACATTTCAACCTACTGCCCACCACATGACTTACTTCTTCCCCATCTCTTCCTTCACGAGCGCAACGACCTCAGAGGGGATCATGCTCGCCTTCACGACGTAGCGCTCTGCCCCCAACTCTTCCGCATGCTTCTTGTCCGCCTCATTGCTCTGATTTGTGAGCGCGATCAATTTCGCGCCTTCTGCCAGCTTTTCTTCACGCATCTTCGTGAGAAGCGCGAAGCCGTCTTCGCCCGGCATCGTGATATCAAAGAGAATGACCGTCGGCTTCGCGCCGCCGCGCAGCGCCTCGAGCGCTTCGTTGGTCGAAAAGCACGATACGATGCTAAAGCCCTCTTGCGAGAACTTAAGGCTATACATATCCAAGAGGAACTTGTCGTCATCGACGAGCATTACGGTCGCTCCTTTTCCTGTCTCTACGGTCATACCCCTTCACACGAAACGGCATTTCCTCCGATCGTGCATGTTAAAGACAATAACAAGTATACCTCCAGGGAGGCTATTCCCGCGCTCTGTCGTTTCGTGTGTGGGGTCATACGTCCTTTTTAGTTTTAGTAGTGTCTTTGGCCTCGGTCTGTGGCTCTTCTTCTTCCGCCACTACTTCTTTTTCTCCTTCTGCCCCGCTTTCCGATGCCGTTTCCTCCGGTTTCGCCTCAACCTCATCTTCGAGGGAAAGGAGGAGCGGTGAGAGTGTGTTCACTTCGGAAAACGGTGTCTTCTTCGCGAACGCCTTCATAGTAGCATCTTCGCGCATCGTGAGCATCCCTTCGGCACGCGCAGCCGTCCATATCTTTGACTCGACGGGGTTTGTGAGGATGATCTTCTCAATTGCCGGCGACATTTCCATAACTTCAAAAACTGCCATGCGCCCCCGCAATCCCGTTGGGCATGCAGCCGTGCGCTCCGGCTCGTAGACCGTCTCCTGCATCTTGAAACGGTATTCTTTAGAAAGCGATTCCAGGTCGGCTTCGATCCCCTTCCGGTCGCTTGGCGAGAGCTTCGTTTCAGTTCCCGTATCGGGGCAGAGCGTGCGGACAAGGCGCTGCGCGATGGAACAGATGAGGACCGGAGGTATGAGATACGGCTCGACGCCCATGTCGATAAGGCGCGGGATGGTCCCGACCGCGTTATTGGTGTGGATGGTCGAGAGCACGAGGTGGCCGGTAAGGGCTGCTTGGATCGCGAGTTTCGCCGTCTCCGCGTCGCGGATCTCGCCGACCATGATGATGTCTGGGTCTTGACGGAGTGTCGTACGAAGGCCGGTCGCGAACGTGTAGCCGATCTCGGGGCGCACCTGCGACTGGATGATGCCGTCGATGTGATATTCGATCGGGTCCTCAAGAGAGAGTACGTTCTTGTGCTCGCGATCCAATTCCGCAAGCATCGAGTACAAGGTTGTCGATTTACCGCTCCCCGTCGGGCCCGAGATAAGAACGATGCCGTGCGGACGCTGGATGGCGCGGCGCATGATGGCAAGGTTCCGCTCGGTAAGGCCGATCTGGTCCAAAGGGATGAATCCCTGGTCGCGATCGAGGATACGCATCACCACCTTCTCACCCTGGTAGGACGGGAACGTAGAAACACGGAAGTCGATCTGGCGATTATCAAAGGTCGCGGAAAAGCGGCCGTCTTGGGGTTTCCTTTTCTCGTCGAGACGGATGGAAGAAAGCACCTTAATGCGCGCGACGACCGCCCGGTGCGTTTCGATGGGAAGAACGACGGACGTATGGAGGTCGCCGTCCACGCGGTAACGAACGCGCAACCCTTGCGGTGTCGGTTCCACATGGATGTCGGATGCCTTTCCGTCGATCGCGTAGCGCAAAATGGTAGAGACGATCTTGATCGCGGGAGCATCTTCTTGGATGGCCCCTTGCTTTGCATCGGTAACGCCTGCGAGATTCCCCAGCTCAAGAAGGCTCTCCTCGTCGCTCGTGATATCTTTCATCCGCCCACTCTTCTCTTCAGTCTCGAGGTCGGAGAGTGCACGATCGACCTCACCTCCGAGGCCGCGATACATCTCGATGACCCGTGCGAGATCTTCCTTCGTGATACGGAAGATCTTGAAGGGCATCCCGGTCTTCCGCGCGATGAAATTCAATGCATCGATCGCGGCGATATTGTCGGGATCGGTCATCCCGACTTCCAACACCCCTTCAGTAACGCTCAGAGGCGCGACGCCGTAGTGTTCGGCTGATTCTTCCGGAATGTAGCGCAAGACCTCATAGGGGATTTTCCCATCGGGGAGCTTCCGCTGCGGAATAGGCGAATTCGTGACCGGAATACCCGGCGTTCCTCCCCCTGCGACGGCTCCCAAGGACTGTGCCTCCAGTGGGGGCATAGGCTAGCGCGACGAGGCAGGTGCCGACGTTGAAGTCGCGGTGACCGAAAGCGGCGCGAAGGGGTTCTGGCGTCCCACCGGTTCAGGAACTATCTGTATCCCAGTGTCTTTAAGCGAGGTAAATGCCGGGTCCGTCAAGATAGTGCCAGAGAGCGTGATGGCGCGCAGCTGGAGAAGCGTTTCTACCACGTCTTTATCGGCTTCCGAGGCAACGGTGAGATCCTGCGTCTGCAAAAGAGGTGCGGTCTTCGTGTCGCGTAAGAAGAGATACCATGCTGCTCCTGCAACAAGGACGCTGCCGAGAATGAGTATGAGAGTTTTGTTTTGGAGGAGTGCCATAGGTTATTTGAGCCAATAGGTGCGGAGCGTTATATCAAAACGATACACCGGCTCCCCTCCCGCGGGAGCGGCAGAATCCACATCCATCGTGAGTGCCACGACATCGACGATGCGGAGGCTCTGCTCAATTGCCATAATGAACTCGACGAACTCCGGATACGTGCCCGCCGTCGCAAAACGCAAGGTCAGGGAATCAAAGGTCTGGCGGTTCGGGCCGATCGTCGGTGCCGCTTGCTCGGCGGTCTTGACCGACCCCGCGGTATCGATGACGACGTTCTGCAAGGCAAACCCGTGCTGGCCCGCTAAGGTATCGAGGTCCAAAACGAGCCTCACGTTGTCGACATGGTCGGGCAAAAGCTTGTGCAAGCGGTCGATATCGATCGGATTGAACGCATTGTAGCGCGAGAGGAGTGACTGCTTCAGACGCTGTAATTCCGCCGCTTTATCAAGCGCCTGGTCGTATTGTGTGATCTTCTCTTGGATCGCGCGCACGCTGTCATACGCTGGTTTCGTATAGAGGAAGAAGAGCGCGAGCGCCCCAGCAAGGAACAAAAGTGAGAAAAGTGTGCGTGTCATAACTGTTATTGGCTCTCAGGCGGCACGGCCCCTCCGGGCGCGATATTGAAGGGGGCTTCAAGCGTCTGATCCTCAAGAATAGCCTGCACTCCCGCCGCCCCTCCCTGCAAAACCTGCCGATAGCGCAAAGATTCTGCATTCAGCTTCGAGGTGAAATCAAAACGCACGCCACCCAACACGCGGTTGATGTTCGAGAAAATGGGGTTCGTGATGACACCGCTTTTCGAGAGAAGGTCAGCCTGAAGCGCGATCGAGTTCATGCTCTGTGCCGCGCCCTGCATCGTAAGCGAGATCTCACTCGAGTTCTGCGCAGCAAGATCCAAAGTCGAGAATGCGACCGTTTGCAAGGTCAACTGCTCAAGTAAGTGGAACAAAAATGATGGTGCGACGTGTTTCCCTAACACTTCATCCGCTGCGCGCATCCGGTCATCGAGACGTGTCAACTCCGCAATGAGGGCCGGCTCGAATGCCGCCTTCGCGCGATTCAGTTGTTCGAGCTTGCTCGCGGACGACGTCTGCATGTACTGCACATAGAGAAAAACGCCGACCGCGAGGACCGCGGAGGCGATGAAGAGGACCAAGGAGAGCAACATGAACATGTCGAAGCCGCTGCTTTTCCGCTGCCCCGTTCCCGTCGGCGCGATGATGGGCGCCTGGGGGATGAATGATGAACGTATGTTGGATTCCATCCCGTTAGAAATAGGACGCGGCCGCAAAAGCGCCACTCCCTATTCGGCTCCTGTTAGTAAACTCGACCTTCATATCCATAGAGTATTGTATACCAGTGTCCGCGATTTCTAACGGGACCATGTTAGATTTTCTTGGCGAACGAAGCGAGATTAGAAAATCTTACATCCCGCCCCAATTGTGCGGGAAGAGCCGTCTCGAAAGCTTGTCTTCCAGACAAGCTTTTACTGCCAGTTTCCCGCTTCGTGGACATCATACCATTTAAAATAGGGGGTGTTCGGCACAATTGGGGCGGGATTAGGGAAAGTATAGTCGCTGCGCTCCTTATTTTCCTCTAACCTTTTCGCAGCTCCCGTAAGGCGAGCCCCACACTCACGGCAAACGACGGACCGATCGCAGAGAGCACTTGGTCAAGAAATGCCGGTGATTCCGTGCGGCTGAACGGGTTCGCGACCTCTACTTGCCCGTGCAGCGCCTGACTTGCGAACCCCAAGAGTCCGGGAAGCGATGCCCCGCCGCCGGAGAGGAGCACGTGCGATACATCCTTGTTGTATCGCTTCCCGTAGCTCAATAGTACCCTATCTGCCTCCCCGAACACCCTCTCCAGTGTGGATATGAGCGATTGCCTAATACGGTCGTTCTCGTCGGTCGAATACGCCGCGCTCTCGACAAGCCCGCGCTCGCGCTTCGTGCGTTCCGCCTTTTCGAAATCCCAGCCTAACGAGCGCCCGAGTTGTTCCGTCATCTGCTGCCCGCCCATGGTGACGAGGTGCGTCATGCGCACGACACCGCGCTCGACGATATACATCTTAGTCGTCGAAGCGCCAAGATCGATGACGAGAACGGGCGCGACGCCGTGCCCTAAGGACGAACGGATGGCGCTAAATATCTCTATTTCATAGAAATGCGTGGAGAGCCCGGCGCCGGTCGCGATGGTCTGGTAATTGCGCACCGTATCGTTGTGGATGGCGACAAGCAACACTTCCTGCCCCTTCGCTTGGAGCGGTGTTTTCCCCTGCACGCGGTCGAAGGCGGTATCACCTTCATCCGGCGGGATGACGAACCAATCAAGCATCACTTCCGAGACCTGCATCGGAATGTATTTGCGCGCCTCGATGGGTATCATGCGCTTCAGCTGCTCCGGGTCGGATTTTGGAAGGTCAAGGATGGAAACGAGGCTTGATGAGAACGGGATGGACATGCCGGCCGCCTTCGCGGTCACGTTCGCTTCGCGCATAAGGTCAAGAAGTGCTTCGGTCGTCTGCTCCGGCGAGAGCTTCACGGCTTTCCCGACAGGCTCCTTGGCGTAGGGCCCGAGCGCGATCTCACCGTACGTTTCCAAGACCGCCGCACCGTGCGAGCTACGCAATTGCACGACCTTCGCCGACGAGGCGCCGATATCGACACCAACGACGCTTCCTTCGCCTTTCCCCGTAAGCGCACTTGCCAATTTTTGTGTCAAAGTCCCTAGCGATAACGCCATCGTTGAATTATATCATCACAAAAGACAGAACGAGCCATTTACTTGCTGGACGTTCGGACAATTTCTCGAAGCTTCCGAGTATTTCCGTGCGAAAGCAGTCCAAGATATGACTGTGCGCAAGCATCGTTTCTTTCTCCGCGCAGACGTGCAAACATCCTTCGTTTTGTCGTCGTGCGTAGCACGCGATGGTCCGGAAAGTGCACCCAGCCTAAGAAATCGATGCCCGCGGCAAGTGTGCGAACAGAAATTTTGTCCGGATGCAACTTAAGTTGAAGCCGTCCCAGTAAAAAATCGTGGATGCGCGGCAAGAGAACGGCAAGCGTCGCCCTGTCATGCGAAAGGAAGACAAAATCATCGGCATACCGGATATAGTATTCCGCCTTCAAGCGATGCTTTACGAACTGGTCAAGTTCGTTCATGTAGATGTTGACGAGAAGTTGAGAGGTAAGATTGCCGAGTGGTAGGCCTTTGCCTGGCGCGATAGAGTGGAAACTTGAGATGACGCGCTCGAAAAGCCAGAGGATGCGTTGATTGGTAATACGTCGCGCAAGAATGCGCATCAGTGTCGCCTGATCGATGCTTGCAAAAAATCTCCGGATGTCGCATTTCAGGACCCAGCACGTTCGGGTGTGATTGCGCGAGACTTGGTAGGCAAACTTCCGGAAGCGATTCATCGCTCGATGCGTTCCTTTCCCCTTGCGGCATGAATACGAATCCGCGATGAAGGTGCGGTCGAAAAAGGGGTAGAGCTTCCGGTAGAGTGCGTGATGCAACAAGCGGTCGCGCACGGTCGCTTTGTGGATGTTCCTCGGCTTCGGATCGGAAACGTTGAAGGCGTGGTAGGGGCCGTGCGTATACGTCTTTGCGGCAAGATCGCGATGGAGTGCGAGGACGTTATCCATCAGCCGGTATTGAAACTCTTGCACATCCTTTTTCTTCCGCTTCCCGCACACGAATTCCTTCCACGCCTCAAGCAGATTCTCGACGGAGATGATATCCTCGTAGGGATGAGTGAAGAACGCCACGCTTCTAAGACTGCCCCCCCCCTGAACTTTTTGCAACCACGCCTCTTGCCGCTCCTCGAAAAATTGAAAGCGGCGTATCTTCTCTGGTATAGCTACTACCAAACACTCCCTAAACTGCACCGGCACACGCTCGGCCAACGACTCGATACGCTCTTTGTTGAGATGATGGAAGCAATTGCGTGCGCAGGTTTTCTCGCACGACATGAAAAACAGCCGTATGTGCGCCTCGCCATTCGGAAACTTGATGTCACGAAAGTCTTGCTGATGGTGTTGTGGGAAACAAAATCGCTCGACACCAAAAAATACGCTGCGCTTTCGGCGAGGATGGACGAGGTGGGCAAGATGCTTGGCGGCTGGCAGGGACAGCTTATAAAAACCGTGCCTCCTCGATAAGAGGAGGCGGGAAACCAAGAAAGTTTCGGACACCCGCGAACCACCAGTTGTCATTCCAGTCGTTGTCGTTGCGGTTCACGTTCACGTTGTGCTTGTCGTTCCAGCGGTTGAAGGCGGGTCGTTCCGTGCAAAATGTCTTCCGTGCCACCATCCATTTGAATACTCGCGGGATTGTATCGAATGCGCGATTTTAAATCGCCCAACACTTCACACCAAGTATCTAGGTTTTTGAAGTCAGCGCATGCCGCACTATCTCAAATCGTAATCGGAGATATTCCGGGCAATGTGCACAACTGGATTCGGCAGCGGGAGATCGTAACCGCCCGCATAGTCGCCTAATACCGTCCGCAGTATACAAAACGGCTCCGATGTTTCCATCGGAGCCGAAGGCAAAGGTCCAAGGCGCAAGTGCCAGGGCCAAATGCTAAGCGCTACTTGCGGACACCCGCGAACCACCAGCGGCCACTCCAGTCGTGGCCGTGGCGGTGCACGTGCACGTGGTGCGGGTCGTGCCAGCGGTAGAAGGCGGCATAACACCACTTTCCGCTTGCATCCTTCCAGTGGGTACCGTTGGGATGTGTGTCGGCGAAGACCGGGTCGGCCTCGTTGACGGCGGCTAAGGAATACGGGTCGGCAGCTTTGAAGCCGCGTTTATCGAATTCCTGCTTCAAATCCTCGTCGCTTGTCCAGCGGTCGAGCTTGAAGAAGTGCATTTCCGCCTCATCCCCTTCGCCTTTCGGCATCGTCTTGACGACGGCGTCGTTGACGTAGAGGTTCCGACCGGTGGCCTTGAGAGCATCCTGCGGAGCGCGGGCACGATTGACTTGCACGCAACGAATGATCATGTCGCTGAAACGTTCGGCGTGCTCGCGCACGACGGCGAACAGCTCCATGCCGAGATTCTCGACCCCGCACACCTGCTGGGCAACGTCCGAGCTGAACTCGGAGCGGTGCTTGCGCAAGGAAGCGCGGAGTTTGTCGAGGACGTTCTCGATCTGGCCTTCGGTCATTCCTGATGCGGTCATGGTCTTTGCCATGGCGTCATCTCCTCAAAGAGCATTCGGCCTGATTGCCGAAGCAACAACAATATACCACGTCGAGTACCATCTCGCAAGAGCACCGTAATGGTTCAATGGCTTGGAACCGCCTCTTCTCGGTTTTCAATACATCACGTGATTGTGTCTATCTTCGCCGCAACGATGAAGTCATTTTCGGATAACCCGCCGATCGAGTGCGTCGAGAGCTCAACCTCCACGCGCCCCCATGAAATAGAGAGATCGGGATGGTGTCCTTCCGCCTCCGCAATGTCCGCAATCTTCCCAGCAAAGTCGAACGCCTCTTTAAAATCATTGAACTTGAATGACTTGGAAATGGCCCGCGCGCCCGGCCAGAGCATCCAACCATTCACTTCCTGTAAGAGCTTTTCCGCATCCTGGACTGGCAAGGGCGGCCCTCCCTTTTCGCACGGAACACACTTTTTCTGCGCCAATGTCATGAGAGAATCGTATCATGTTGCGCACCGTCGCTTTAGCAATTCAGACCATTCTCGACACGATCCTTCCACGCAAGGAGCGCATTGTTCGCGTTGAAGATTACACGCCCGAGAATCTCCCGGCCGCTCCGCAAGAACATGAGGTGCACGGAGTGCAGATAACGACCTTGATGTCGTACCACGACCAAGCGGTCGAGGATTGCATCCGTGCGCTGAAATACGACCGATCAGCGCATGCTGCCCAGCTTCTCGCCGACGTTCTCGCCGAATATCTGCGCGAAGAGATCGCGTCCTTGCGCGCATTCTCAACCAAGCACGTTCTCCTCGTTCCTGTCCCCTTACACCGGAACCGTTTCCACGAACGCGGATTCAACCAGGTCGGGCTTGTGCTTGAGCGCTTGCCTACAGAGTTCAAGAACGGCGAGCTCTCGACGATAGCTTTCAGCATCATCGAGCGTGTGCGCGAAACGCCACCGCAAACGCGTCTTCCCCGACAAGAACGCCTCATTAACATGAAAGATGCATTCGCGCTTACCGACATGAATGCCGCGCTCGATTCGCACATCATCCTCATCGACGACGTCACCACGACCGGCGCGACCCTCGCCGAAGCCGCACGCCCCCTGCTAAATCTCGGCGCATCGGTCAGCTTGCTTGCCCTCGCGCATGCATAGTTATCCACGTTTTTTCAACCTATCTGCAATTAGGATGATAAAATGGAGGAGTGTCAGAGTCGTCTAAAGATAAATTGGTGGTTTTCAAGTCCGGTGGGCAGCGGAACTTCATAGAGTTGGTTGAGAAAAAATACTCAGTCGAACATATTGCGCGCATGTGTTCCTGTTCCACTCGGACGATTCGTGATTGGCGAAGGGAGAAATTCGACATGCAACTCGCCTGCGCTCGCGTGTTGTCGCAACAAGCTCGTATTTCTCTCCCTTCTGATACTACACTCCGCGACAGATACGCACATACGAGTCATGCAGGAAGAAAAGGCGGTCTCGCCATACTTGCAAAATATGGCCGAATCCCCATTGACGAGCAACATCGAAAGAAACAATGGCATAAATGGTGGAAGATCATTGGACGATTTAAACCTGTTCACGAAAAATTTCTTCCACAACGGATACATCGACCACCAAAATCGATTGAACTTGCGGAGTTTATAGGAACGATGATGGGAGATGGCGGAATGCACACATATCAGGCAAAAGTTACGCTTCATCACATCGACGATCGTAAATATATCAATTTCGTCGCAAAACGTATCAAAAAGTTATTTCACGTCGTTCCTCGTTTATATCATGATCCGAAAAACTCCGTATTCGACATTGTTGTGTCTCGGTCGGAACTGGTACGATACCTTCATTCGCTCGGTCTACCCATTGGAAACAAAGTAAAACAACAATTTGACATTCCGAAATGGATAAAGAGAAATCGCGCATTTGCAATTGCGTGTGTACGAGGTCTTGTTGATACCGACGGTTCGGTCTTTACTCACTCCTATCGCGTTAAAGGTAAATGGTATCATTATAAGAAATTGTCTTTTTGCAGTCGTTCTGAACCACTACGATACTCAGTTGCCCGCATTCTCACAGATGTAGGTATGTCTCCTCGCTTTTCTGGTTACGATGTTCGCTTGGATAGCATTTCCGACATGAAAAAATATTTTTCGCTTGTCGGCTCGAGTAATCCTAAGCATTTGAAAAGATACGCCAACTAACGTACCATGCGATTTCAAGGAAGGGTGCGGCGAATGGTAAGCCAACAGTTTGCTAAACTGTAACCATCTAAAAGTGGTTTGTGGGTTCGACTCCCACCCCTTCCGCAGATTGATATACTCTTTCCCATGTCCCTCACAAAGTACTTCTTCCCCGGACTCCTCCTCTTCGCTCCCCTCACCCTCTTTGTCGAATACACCCACGCGGCGCCGCTTATCGTTTTCGGCTTCGCGGCGCTCGCCATCATTCCCTTGGCGAAATACCTCGGCGAAGCGACGGAACATCTTGCCTCGCACACAACACCCGCACTCGGCGGCTTTTTGAACGCCACGTTCGGAAATGCAACTGAACTCATCATCGCGCTCTTTGCTCTGAATGCCGGCCTCATCGGCGTCGTGCAGGCGTCTTTGACCGGCTCTATCGTTGCGAATCTCCTCCTCGTTGGCGGCTTCGCGCTCCTTGTCGGCGGCTGGGGGCGCGAAAAACAATCGTTCAACCAGACCGGCGTCCTTGCGACCGGCATCACCTTAGCGCTCGCGGTCGTGGCACTCGTCATCCCAGCAATCTTTTTGCAGACGGCACCGGGCGTCGGCACCGATGTCATCGACGAGTTGAGTATCCTCGTCGCGCTCGGCATGATCATCTCCTATGTCGCAAGCATCTATTTCACTTTACATACGCACAAACACCTCTACGTCGAGGAGATCGCGGGCCAATACAAAGCGCACTGGAGCGTGCGCACCAGTCTCATCGTTCTCCTCGCCTCCACGCTCGTCGTTGCGTGGATGAGCGAGATACTGGTGGGCGCCATCGAGCCTCTCATCGAAGCATGGGGCTGGACCGAGCTTTTCATCGGCGTCGTCGTGGTCGCCATCATCGGGAACGCCGCCGAGCACTTCTCCGCCGTCACGGTCGCCCTCAAAGACCGCATGGACTTGGCGCTCCAGATAAGCATGGGCTCCGCCTCGCAGATTGCGATGTTCGTCGCACCGATTCTCGTCCTCGTCAGTTTCCTTTTTGAGAATCACATGCCGCTCGTGTTTAATTTGTTCGAGGTCATTGCAATCGTACTCTCCGTCCTTGTCGCAAACCTCGCCATTCAAGATGGCGAAAGCAACTGGCTCGAGGGCCTGCAGCTCCTCGTCGCTTACTTCATCATCGCGGTCGCGTTCTTCCTGCACCCTTAAGAAGGGAGGACTTTGTATAACAGCCACGAAATAATCGAGAGCACGATCGAGCCGAGGAGCGCCGGCCAGAAACCGGCGACGCCGAATCCGGGGACGATGAGCTCCATCGCCCAAAAGAGGAGTGCGTTCAGGATGAACGAGAACAGGCCGAGTGTGATGATGGTGACGGGGAGCGTGAGAAGCTGGAGAACAGGGCGAATGACTGCGACGATGACGGACCAGACTACGGCGACGATGAGCATCGTCTCCCAACCGGCAACCGTGATACCTGGCACGAGATTCACCGTGAGATAGACCGCGGTAACCGTTGCCGCAAAACGAAATAGGAAATGCATGGACACATGCTACTGCGTTTCGAACGAATAGCAACGAAACGCCCCGCCGCAA
>JBBTXY010000002.1:0-3717 GCA_038062075.1 Patescibacteria group bacterium | reverse complement strand
GGGGCTCTCGATTTCGTATTATTCGTCCCCTTCTGTTTTCTCGCCTTCCTCCTCTTCCCTCTCGTCCCCCATTTCGTCGATCACATTTGGATCAAATTCGTCTTTCTCGTCATCATCGTGCATATCACGAAACTATTAACCCTTAAACACCGCCATCGTACTTAGGCCTACGCATTATGCAAGAGAGAAAAATGGCGCCTGTGAATAACTCAAACAGCGGAAGCAAGAGGTGAGAAGTTAGAAAGAAAAATGCAGTAGACATATAATGCGTAGATGGGACCGGACGACGAACTTCCCAAACACTTTCGCCTTATCGCGACGCAAGCAAGCGCCCTGCGGCGCTTGGAAATCCGCACCATCCGCGATCTCCTCTACCATTTCCCCGCGCGCTACGAGCGCGCGGGCGCTTCCGGAACGACGACAACCTTGGTACCGGGAACGAAAGTGACGCTCATAGGAACTCTCGGTAAACTCGAAGCAAAGAAACTCTGGAAAAGCAGGCGGCCCGCGACGCAAGGTGTGTTCAGCGATTCGCGCAGCAAAGTCAAAGTGATGTGGTTTAACCAACCCTACATCGCGAAGATGGCGCCGCAAGGAGTACCCGTGAAGCTCACCGGCTCCGTCGGCGGCTCGGCCGAGCGCCCCTACATTTCAAATCCCGAAATCATCGCTCTCCCCCCAGGCACCGTACTTGCAGAAGGCCTTTTCGAGTCCCCTGAAAGCTCGAAGCTGAAAGCTGAAAGCTCAAAATTGTTCCCCGTCTACCCCGAAAGCCGCGGCATCACCTCGAAGTGGTTCTATCACGCTCTGAAACGCGTCTTTGCATCAAAGGTGCACGAGCACATTGACGATCCTCTACCCGCAGATATCCGTGCTCGATACCATCTTCCCGATCTCGCGACAGCACTCGTATGGATCCACGCGCCTGAAGACGAGCGGCACTCGGTCGCGGCGCGTAAACGATTCTCCTTCGAGGAGATATTCGCGATGCAGATCGTGCGCGCGAAAGAACGCGCCGAAAATGCGGCACTTCCCTCTTTCACGATCACCGACGCCGAAGCGCACGCGAAACAATTCCTCGCTTCGCTCGACTTCGCGCCAACACGCGCGCAAGAGCGCGCGATCGCCGATATTCTTGCTGATTTCACAAAACCCCACCCCATGGCGCGGCTTCTCGAAGGAGATGTCGGCGCCGGAAAGACCTTGGTCGCAGCCGCGACCGCCTACGCGGTCGTAAACTCCCGACCGCCGGGGCGCACGGCGGGGACCCTGCAGGTCGCCTACATGGCGCCGACGGAAATTCTCGCCGGGCAGCATTTCCAATCGTTCATCGAATTTTTCAAGGACCTCCCCATTAACATTGCGCTCATTACCGGCTCCGGCGCGAAAAAGTTCCCTTCGAAAATAGGCAAAGGCAAGGCGACCGACATCTCGCGCGCACAGCTTCTGAAGTGGGTTAAGAATGGCGAGATCGCGATGCTTGTGGGGACTCATGCGCTCATCCAAAAGAAAGTGCAGTTCCAGCATCTCGCGTACGCCATTGTTGACGAACAGCACCGCTTCGGCACGCGCCAGCGCCGGGAACTCGCGCACAAAGGAGATGCCATGCCGCACTTCCTCTCAATGACGGCAACACCCATCCCGCGCACTTTGGCACTCACGATCTACGGCGATCTTGATCTCTCGATCCTCGACGAGCTGCCGCCAGGGCGTGCGAAAGTGACAACAGAGATCATCGCACCCTCGGCGCGCGAACGCGCGTATGCAAAAGTGCGTGAAGAGCTCACGAAGGGACGTCAGGCGTACGTCATCTGCCCGCGCATCGAGGAACCTGACCCCGCGAAATTCAATGCGCTCCAAGCAAAAAGTGCCAAAGCAGAACAGAAACGCTTGCAGAAAGACATCTTCCCCGAATTCGAAGTGGGGCTCTTGCATGGCGCTATGAAGCCGACGGAGAAAGACGAGGTAATGCGCCGCTTCGCGGCGGGAGGAATTCACATACTTGTCGCAACGTCGGTCGTGGAGGTCGGCATTAATGTGCCCAATGCAACAGTGATGATGATCGAAGGCGCGGAACGATTCGGTTTGGCACAACTGCACCAGTTGCGCGGCCGCATCCAGCGCTCAAGTCACCCGCCGCACTGTTTCCTGCTTCCCGAGACGAAAGGAGAGATGGCAATGAAGCGTCTGCGAACACTCGAGAAAAGCAGTGACGGATTTGCGCTCGCCGAGGCGGATTTGGCGGCGCGCGGCGCGGGCGATCTTTTGGGCTCGCGCCAGTGGGGCATGTCGGACTTAGGAATGGAAGCCTTGCAGAACGCGCGCCTCATCCGTGCCGCGCGTGAAGAAGCCGCGGCCCTTATCGCCGCAGACCCGGAGCTTACCAAAAACCCCGCGGTTGCAGCGCGCATCGCACGAGCGCGCGCGGCGCATCATGAATAATTACTGTACGATCGTGATCGAAGCCGTATCAGTATATTGCAGCGACGCGCCACGCTTCAGGGTGATCGTGTACGTCCCTGCACCGGTGTAGGTGTGCGAAATGTCTTTCGTCACCGTGCCGGAGGAGCATGTTCCTTCCGACTGCGTTGCGTGCGTCGTACCATCTCCCCAGTTGAGATCATACCGAGAACACGAAGAAGCAAGATCGAAGAGCGCCCGTACCGCCAAGGGGTTCCCGCCCACTGCGCCGGAAACTGAGAATGAGCCGCCTGAGCCCGAAGTATTGTCAGTCACATTCACCGAGACCGAACTGACATTAACCGCAGGGTTGCCGCGATAGAGACGCGCGGTGAACGTGCCGCTCGACGAGTAGGCATGGGGAATGACGTAATTTGTCGCCGCGCAGCCGTTCGTGGTGATATTCGCACTCTGCCCGTCGCCGAAGTTGATCGAGAAGGGTCCCGCATTGCACTGGCCATTCACATTCACCAAGCCGGTGAAATTCACCGTCAAGGGCGCAGAGCCTGAAGTGGGAGAACCGCTAAAGGAATCGGACGTTGAGGGGATGGTGCCCGAGCCTTGCGTGACCGAGACCGTCGCGGAGACCTGGTGGGTGCCCGATCGAAGTAGCACTTGGTACGTCCCGCCCGAATTATAGGTGTGTGTAAAGACTTGTCTTATTTCCGCGCAGGCGTTCTGGGGAACAGTGACGGTTGCTGGAGCACTGCTATCGCCAAAATGAACTTCGTACGTGTTCCCTTGGCACGCGCGCGCGGTATTGACCGTTGCCTCAACGCTCACATTCAAAGGTGAGACGCCTGAAGTTGGTGTCACTTTGATGAACCCAGAGACCGGCGCCGTGCCGCCGGTGCCGGTGCCACCGACGCTCCCGCCATCCGGGCACTGGAGCGCGAGGATCGCGGCTGTTCGAGGACCGGTCACGCCATAGCCGGTCGTCTCTGGCGTCCCATCGCAGACGATCTTGTTCTTGCACTGAAAGCGTTTGATGGCAGCCTCGGTCAACGCGCCGTAGTAACCGGTAACGAGCCCCTCCGGATACACACTGGGATCAAGGGCGAGGAATTGCTGGAGGCGTGAGACGTCATCACCGGAGCTTCCGAGTTTGAGGACCCGGCCGATGCGCGGGCACGACCCCGCGGGTGCGGGCGCTCCTCCGGTGGGCGTCGGTGTCGCCGTGCCTGGGCTGCCTTGCGTCGCGATCTGCTGCTGTAGAGTTTGGATACGGTTTAAAAGGTCGGTTATCTGCGCGCGAAG
>JBBTXY010000001.1:52371-55682 GCA_038062075.1 Patescibacteria group bacterium | reverse complement strand
CACCTTACTTCGTTGCCTCCGAAGCAGAGCTTCGGAGCAATGTTTCTAGTATACCCCCCACACACACCTATTTTTGGAATAGGTGTGGGGTATATCGAGCCTTCACGTGAGCTCAACACGAGAAGATTGCCGGAACACCATAATAATGAGAAAGAGTATAAGGCCGATGATAAGAAGGCCGCCGAAGATGGGCCACAGGAGGAGGGGGGTTACGAACGCCGAGAAAGCGGACTTGCCGAAGAACTCGCTCTTGATGTGTGGCCCTGTCGTGAAGCGGCTCCATACCTCCGCAAGCGAGAAGCGCTCTTCTCCCTCCACCACAAGCACATACGAGCTGTCGTTGTTCGAGCTCCACACGCGGAGCTCATAATTCCCTGGCGGCACCGTCGCTTCCAACACCGGACCCGCAAGATAGCTCTCACGCCCACCGGTATCGAAAAAGCGCTGCCACTCGACAAGCGCGCCATCGCCGACGACGAACGGGCTATCGGGATGCAGCGTATCAATGAACGCCCCAGAAATATCGGTCTTCGCCTCAGCAGTATCCGGCACGAGGAGGATCGCTTTCACGTGCGTCAGTTGCTCGATCGTCGAAAACATGAAGACATGCGGCTCGCCGCTCAACTTCCCGTAATAGGCGCGGTACGTCGTCGGATCACCAAGTACGGTTGATGCCGCATCGACGAGACGGAGCTCCTGCGCAAGTGTAAGCGCCGGCAGCAACACTGCGCAGAACATGATGCCCAACACCGTAATTGTAACCGTAATCGTATTTTTCATTGCCATAGTGATGGCCATTGTAGCAGCATCCGAAAATTTGTGCAGCATGTTCTATGACGGATGGCGGTTATGCACATGACAGATTTTTTGCCTTACGAACGCAAAAAAGGTAGTATAGCAACAGGGAAACCAGCACACTTCGGGGATCGGGGGGATATCAGATTGACTGTCTGGCGGCATGGTTTTTTACGACGGAACGGGGGTCCGAAAACAATATGTGTGGGTAGCGATCGGCATAACGCTCCTTGTGAGCGGTAGTTTTGTTGCGCTTGCCTATGCCGCCCTCGAGACGACTCCTGCACTTAATCCCGTCGCTTACGACGGCGAGAACGCTGCTGACCCCCGATTTGAGAAGACGATCGCGCTCACGTTCGATGACGGCCCCCATCCTACCCACACGCCGGAGCTGTTGAAGCTTCTTAAAGAGGAGGAGGTGCCTGCCACCTTTTTCCTCATCGGCGAGCACGTTCTCCAATACCCCGACACGGCCCGCCTCGTCGTCGCGCAAGGATTTGAGATCGGCAACCACACCTTCACACACTCCGAACATATGGCCGATAGCGAAGCGCGGCTGCGTAAGGAGCTTCTTTCGACCGAGCGCGTCATCCGCGACGTGACCGGGCACGAGACAAAGCTCTTCCGTCCACCGTATCTTGAAGATGTGAACGTCGGCGAGTTCGACGGCGGGAAGATCGATAGCATCGAAGTGCGCTGGGCGGAACAAGCAGGTTTCATCGTCGTCGGCGCCAATCTCGATACGCAAGACTGGAACGTGAACCCAGGCGAAGATGGCATCATTTTGGAGCGCCTCATGGGCCAGCTGCATGAGACCGAGCCGAACGTTATCATCATGCACGATCAAGCTGGCGATGGCGCTTCAATCGAAGCCCTGCGCACCTTCATCCCGATGATGAAAACCCGGGGTTATCGCTTTGTCCTCGTTTCCGAATACTTCGGCCTCTCGCAGGAGGAAGCGATGCCGATCGCCCCACAGGCAACCGCGATGGACGACATCCTTGTCGGTGCGGCGAAGACGTACGTGCATAGCATGTCTGGTTTTAATCTCCTCGTCATGTTCATTTCGGTCATCGCCATCGCACGTATGTGGGCGATCGTCGCCCTGCGCAAGACCTACGTTCCTCTCCTTGCGCGGCGCGGGATACGGAGCCTGGAGCGCGAGCCAATCTCCATCATCATTCCCGCCTACAATGAAGCGGCAAACATCGAGGCGACGCTGCGCTCCGTGTTCCAAGGTATTCGGGCGCGCGACGAAGTATTGGTTATCGATGACGGCTCGACGGACGCGACGAGCGACATCGTCCGCACGCTGCAGGTAGAATTCGGGGCACAACTCATCCTCAAACGGAAAGAAAATGGCGGTACCAAAGGCGCGGCACTCTCGTTTGCTTTACCGTATGTGAAATACGAGCATCTTATTTGCATTGATGCAGACACCATCGTGGAGCCGGGAGCTTTCGATTACCTCGTCAGCCACTTCAAGAATAAAAAAGTTGCCGCCGTTGCCGGGAAGATCTACCCTGCGCGCGTCCACTCCCTCCTCTCCACCTTCCAGTATCTTGAGTACATGCAGGGGCAGAATCTTGATAAGGAAGTATTCGCGCTCGGAAATGCGGTTGGGGTCGTCCCCGGCGCCCTCGGCGCCTGGCGAAAAAGCGCCATCATGAAAACAGGCGGTTACTCGCCGGACACGGTCGTCGAAGACCAGGACCTCACGCTCGCGCTTCTTGCGAAGGGCTACACGGTGCGCTTTGAGCCGCAGGCGAGGAGCTTCACGGAAACGCCGGATACCTTGCGCGCGTTCTTCAAACAACGTTCACGCTGGGTCTATGGCACCTTGCAATGTGTCTGGAAGTATCGCTCATGGATCCTCTCCGTGAGACGTCCCTCTTTGGGATGGATCATTTTGCCGAATGTCATCTTCTTCAATCTCTTCATTCCTGTTTTGGTCCCACTTATCGACGGCGCGGTCGTCGCGGGACTTTTCGGCTGGATCAACATCTGGATGGTCCTTGGCCCCTTCATTATCTTCACGCTCTTTGATATCTGGTGCGCGATCGAGGGTGTTGCGTACGAGCGCACCTCGCTCATGCGGCTCATTCCACTTGTCTTCTGGCAGCGATTCTTTTATCGCTACCTGATGGCCATCGCGATCGCGAAAGCCTTGTGGATGGCGCTCGCAGGAACTCTCATGCGCTGGGGCCTCCAAAATCGGCGCGGAGAATGTCATACGGCACTCAAAGATGTTATTGGGACACCTTCCCCCATCCAGCCTTCCCCCATCATCGCCGCAACAACAGCTACTGTGACAAGCGGGTTGTGATGATTTCCTTCCAAGGACCATGCGACTCAGGCCCCCGACCCCGCTTAAGGAACCTTCGGTTCCTTACGTCGCTTACGCTCCTATCCTCCTGAACGGGGACCTGGGCTCCCGGCCAGTTGAACTAATACCGTTCTAAAAAACTTATTGCGATTCACGAATTGTCACTATCTCCCTCCATGGGCCGGGCGGG
>JBBTXY010000001.1:0-52361 GCA_038062075.1 Patescibacteria group bacterium | reverse complement strand
CCCCGCCCAGCCCCGGCATGATCCCGATGAAGGTCCCGATCAGGCTGCAGCGGATCGTGAGCCAGAAGTGCCGGAAGGTGTCCTTTACCCCTTCAAGGGCGCCTTTGTTCAGACGGCCGGGCGGCACGTCGCCCGTGGCGACGTGCCTCCACAGCACCTTATCGGAACCATCAATACCCAGGCAATCGCGCATCGCGGGAGAAAGATCAATGCCGGCACCCTCCCCCTCTGTATTCTTCGGCCCCTGCACGCTCCCGAAAACATACATGATATCGTCCTCATAAAACGGCCCGACATCTTCCCATTGCCCGAAGCACGACTTCCCTTCAGCATATACTTCGACCCACCGGTTCTTCAACACGCTCGTTCCTGTTTTCGGGTCGTTCCAGGGAATGTGGCTTGCATCTAACTTCTTGCGGCCGTTATCGTCGATGTCATTGTATGGAAGTGCCACATAAAAAGGATTCTCTTTCGGCGTGAACCCGCAGGGAAGAAATCCGCACCGCTCGTCAGGACCATCAATCCCCCCGAAATGCTGCATCCATCGCTCGTCCCATGCGCTTTCGGTATTCGAAATGTAGCCGTTATCATTGGTCGCCCCTTCACCCACCCAAAAAACCGTTGCGATCCCGCCTTTCCAGCCATTCGCGCCTGCCTGTGGTAAAAGTCCTTCCTGTAAAATCTCCGAAACCGGCTTCGTGCCGGCTGCACTTCCCTGCGTACTGGTCGCGTGCGGCCCTGTGCTGGTGCTCGAAGAAACTTCCGGTGAAGCAGCTTGGTGCGCCCGAGGCGTCGGTGTGGTAGAAGCCACCTGTTCAGTAGCCCCGTCCTTGCTCCTAACTACCAACTCTTTTTTCTGCATCGTGAGAACGGCGCTTGCGCCCGCAATGAGAATGACTGCGAGAGAGATGGCAATGACTATCCTCGGTGACATCGCGGCATAGTACCAGGAGTTGGCTTCATGCGCTCATAACGCCTGGACATCGCGCAGATATTGGTCTTCTTCCTGCGGAGGCAGCGGAACAGGCCCCACTCGCCGAGCGTTCTCCAGAACGTTAAGCTGGACGAAACAATCATCCTTAATGCGACTGTCAAAGACAAGATGGCAGAGTTCTTTTCGCTCCATAAGGAGCGCGGGGAAATAGGCAATGTTGAAGAGATACCCCGCGAGAAGCAGTGTAAAAATGATGACGCGTATCTGCCCGCCGGCAGAATGCTCGAACGTCTCTTGCAGTGGGACCGGGAGTGTGTACGAGAGAAGCACAAGGAATGTTCCCAGGACGAACGCAACGAAAAAGACAAGCCCGTAGAGCGAGCTCGCAAAAGAGAGCGCGAGTGATATTGCGAAGCCTTCGCGTGGAAGCCCCTCGCCGAAGAGCGCAATGCCCCACTGTATTGCTGCGTACGCGGCGATGAGGAAGAGTGCGTGCACGGAAAGGCCGAAGAGGAATGAGATGACAGGCCGTCCCTTACTCCGATACGCCCGCCGGGCGAGAAAAAGCGAGATGATGATGCCTAAAAGCCCCACAAGAAGCCCCGGCGTAAGCGCAATGAGCGCGTCTGCTTGGGCAAGGGCTATCGCAAATCCTCGCGCTCCAGTAAAGAGCTCCGGCATCGTGCGCGCGAGCGCAATGAAAGCGGCGAAAGGAATGAGAAACGCGAAGATACAAAGCACAAGCCACTGGAAAAGTCCCGGCCGCCGGTCGATCCTCGCTTCGCCCTTCAAGGTCTTCGCCTCTCGGGTCATTTCCCGAAGGACCGACTGCGGTATGACGACCTTCTTGAGAGGAGACGGAGTTGCAAGAGCTGGCGCTTTCGGAGATGTGCTCGGACTCCGGAAGTAGTCGATGGCCTCGGCGAAGGTCTCCTCGCCCCAGCCAGCGACCTTAACCATCCCGCGTAACTGTTCATCGCTAATGGTATTCGCTTTTGTTTTGTGCGAATCGAGAAAGTTTTTCAGTTCCTGCGTGAGCATTGCCTTTTAGTATATCAAGACTTTAGTGCGTTTTTAGGATAGGCTATGCAAGCATGTTCGCATTCACCATACTCAAACAGTCGAGAAAGAGCCGTGCACGGCTTGGTGTGATTAAGACGCCGCATGGCGAGATCGAGACACCAGCCTTCATCCCCGTCGCAACGCGCGCGACCATCCGTACGCTCGATAGCCGCGAGGTGGCGGAAGTCGGCTCGCAGGCGCTTATCGCTAATACGTATCATCTCCATCTCGCGCCGGGAGAGAAAATCGTGCAGAAAGCCGGTGGCATTCATGGCTACATGCACTGGGACAAGCCCTTGATGACCGACTCCGGCGGGTTCCAGGTCTTCAGCCTCGGATTCGGGAAAGACCATGGTATTGGGAAAATATTGAAAGAGAAACAGGAGAAGTCGGTCACGGCGGACGCGCAGCCGGTTTCGGTGAAGATAACGGAAGAGGGCGTGCATTTCCGCTCACCTATTGATGGCAAGCAGCATTTCCTCTCGCCGAAAATATCCGTCGGCATCCAGGAGAAACTGGGCGCGGATATTATTTTCGCATTCGACGAGTGCCCATCGCCTCTCTCCAATGAAGAGTACATGCGCATCTCGCTCGAGAAGACACATCGCTGGGCACGCGAATCCCTCGAAGCTCGACGCTCCAAGCTCCAAGCTATGTTTGGCATCGTGCAAGGCGGCGCGTTCCGAAAGCTGCGTATCGAGAGCGCGAAAATTATCGGCACGATGGAAGAGTTCGAGGGCTTCGGATTCGGGGGTGAATTCGGCTACAACAAAGTGCAAACAAAGAAAGGCTTGAGCGAAGTTTCTGATGTGCTTCCGCCGGAGAAGCCGCGGCATGTCTTAGGTATCGGACACCCGGAGGATTTCGCTTTGATTGCCGCCTCGGGCGGCGATACGTTCGATTGCATCGCGCCCACGCACTACGCCCGTCGCGGCGTCATCTTCACTTCAAAAGGCAGACTTGACTTGCGCAAACCGCGCTTTCTCAACGATTTCAAACCCCTCGACCCTGCCTGCCGCTGTGACATCTGCAAAAATTATTCGCGCTCCTACATTTCGAATCTTCTACGCAACCATGAGCTCACCGGCATGAAGCTCGCCACTTACCACAACCTTTACTTTTTCAACCACCTCGCCGCGGTGATCCGCAAACGCATCAAGAACGGAGAATTGTAAAGTACTCTCCACTCACTCCCCCTCATCGCGACTTTTGAGGCGGGAGATATGTTTTGGAGGGGCCCCGCAGGCGGCGGCCGAGGACCCGAGCGATTTTCCAGTAGGAAAATCGCGTACCCGGAGAAACATACCTTCCGCCGAGAAGTTGCTACCCCCACTATTTCATCTTCACCCCCTTGAAAGACTTTCCCTTGCGCGCCATTTGGTCCATGAATCGGCCGCTTTTCGCGTTCACTTTCGTCCAGCGCTTGTTGCGCGAACTAAGCACTTGCGAGCGGCTGTTCACCAGACCCTTTCTTCCCCTCCCCTTAGGACCATTTTTTGCCATACCTTCAAAATAGAGCTCCTAATACAATTTAGTATATCATTTCAAGCCCTTGCAAATCCTCGATATTCACCGAGCCGAGGTACGAATTCATTGCCTTCGGCACAGCATACAGGAGGCCAAGGAGCGGCAGAACGAAGAAGATGATGGTCACCCAGAACGTTATCTGGAAATAGCGCTTCATCGCCCGCACCGATCCCCGTATCTCTTCGAGCTTTGCATCCTGCTCCTGCAGCTTCTGCGCCAAATCGATATCCATATGTACTAGTGTAGCACCGCTTTTTCTTTACTCGAGAATGTACAACCCCTCTACTCCGACATCACGCCGTCGAAATGTTCCTCGTCTTTCTCCGCGTCTTGCTTCGTCACATGCACGACGCCGTCGCGGTGGTTCGGCGGCGCGTAGAGCGTGTACAATTTCATCTCGCTCCCCATGCCGTTTATGATATTGTGCCGCGCTCCCGAGGGTACGATGACGACCGTGCCGTTCGTAACCTCATGCTCGACACCATCGAGTGTCGCCTTCCCTTCGCCCGCCTCGCAACGGATGAACTGATCGAGTTCGTGTACCTCTTCGCCGATGTCCTCGCCGGGCTGCAAGCTCATCACGACGAGCTGGCAGTTCTTCGCCGTGTACAAAACGCGTCGGAAATTCTCGTTTTCCAGAGTCACTTTCTCGATGTCAGTGACAAAGCCTTTCATCCCGTTAGAAGTAGGAAGCTTGCGCTTCCGACTCAAAAATAGAACTGGTAATTATTCGACCGCATACAAAACGTACTGATAAAGACAACTTTCAGAACTTCCGTGACTTCTAACGGGATTCATTATTTTTTCGTGAGCTGATACCCGCCCATCAAGGCAAGTGCCGCTGTCGCGATCGTTATAGAAACCGTCGGATCCACCATCGCGGAAAAGAGGACGATAAGTGCCGCTAGAATGGAGAAAGCTGCTTCATGCTTGTTCGTCATATACAAAGTATACTATACTCACACTATGCAAACGCTCCTTGCGCTCGCTCTCGTCATCCTTCTCGCCGCCGCCGGATACTACGTCTATGATGCGCAGCGTGCCGCACCCGCTCCCGCGCAAGAACAGACGAGCGCACCTGCGGCACCCGCGCTCACGAGCGTCAACCGCTCCAACCAAGGCCTTGCCAAGCTTCCCCCGGAAATTCTCTCCATGACAAACCTCCAACAACTGAACATCTCAAATAATCATTTGACAGGTGCGCTGCCCGCCGAGATCCGCCACCTCCAGAATCTCGAGGTATTGGACATCAGCAACAATCAGATGACCGGCCTCCCCGCCGAATTGGGCCAACTCTCGAAGCTGCGCATCCTGAACGCCTCTAACAACAAGCTCACCGGCATCCCGCACGAGCTCGGCAATCTGCAGAACCTCGAAGTCCTCGACCTCTCCGACAACGACATCTCGCAGTACGACCTGCAGATAATCCGCGAACGTCTCCCAAAGACAACTGAAATAATCCTCTAGAGTGCATGCAGCCGCTTCGCGGCTGCTTTCAGATCAACCCCCTTTCCAAGGACCGGCTTCCAGAAGTCGCCCTTCACGGCGAGGCGTTTGAATATCGTCCGTATCGTGAATTTCCTCGGATCGAGGCCTTTTTTCACCTCGCGCCATTCCAAGGGCGTCGAGACGCTCGCCTCCGGCGTCGCACGCAGAGAATACGGCGCAACCGCCGTCTGCCCGACGGAATTGCGCAGGTAATCAACGAATATTCTTTTGTGACGATGTTCCTCGCCGCGCTCGGCAGTCGCCAGTTTTGGGTAGCGTCGCGCCATCTCCTGCGATACGCGGTGCGCGAAATCACGCACCGAATCATACGTGTATTTCCCCCCAAGCGGCACGTAGACATGGATGCCTCTCTTGCCCGAGGTCTTTGGGACACTCGGAAGACCAAGTTCATTGAGGAATTCGTGCGTCTTCTGCGCGGCTTCCACGACCGTATCATACGTGGTGCCGCTTCCCGGATCGAGATCGAAAATGCAGAAATCGGGATGGTGGAGTTTTTCGACCCGCGAGCTCCATGGATGCAATTCGATCGTGCCGAGATTCGCCAGGTAGAGCAGGGTCTCGATGTTGTCACAGACGATATAATGGACATTTTTTTCAATGGTTTCCGCAGGGATGGTCACGCGCTTCACGAATGCCGGTAGCTCCCCCTCAACATTCTTCTGGAAGAAACTCTCGGCTCGAATACCGCCAGGAAATCGCTTCATCACGACGGGGCGGTCCTTGAGGTACGGCAAAAGAAACGGCGCTACGCTCTCGTAGTATTCGAGCATATCTCCTTTCGTATAGCCCGTCTTCGGCCAGTAAACCTTCTCAAGGTGCGTATAGTGGTCCTTCGTTTTGAGCACCATAGGTATTATTCTCGCACCACTTCCTCAGCCCGCTTATCTTCCCGCAGCCCCATAAAAGCAGGATGGCGCATCTCGCCGCCCGCCGTCCACTCGGTGAACTTCACTTCACTAACCAGTTTGGGCTTCACCCAGGTCGTTGCTTCTTCGTATTTCACTTTCTCATCGAAGGGTTTTATAGATGTGCGCAAGGGAAAGAGCATACCATGGATGTCTTTGAGCGCGGCAAAATCAAAACCAGTACCCGCATGGCCGACATAGCGCCATTTCGTTCCTTCGCGAACTGCGAGGACAAGCGAGCCGAAATACTTACGCGAGCGGCGCGGTGCCGTGAAGCCCACAATGACGACCTCTTGGCGCGCGCCTGTTTTTATCTTCTGCCATTCCATCGTGCGCTTCCCCGAAAGGTAGAGTGAGGCCGCGCGTTTTGCCATGATGCCTTCTTCTTTTTTCTTTTTGGCTTCGGCGAAATACTTTTTTCCGTGCTCAAAACGGTGCTCGCTGTACCGAATCAGTTTGTCCGAGGGGAGAATTTTTTTCAGACGCTCCTTGCGCTCGAGGAGCGTCTCGCCGCGCAGGTCTTTCCCGTCGAGGAACATGATGTCGAAAATGCAGTACTGCAGGCGCACCTTCGTCCGCAGCGCATTCTGGAGGAGTTGGAAGCGCGAGACGCCCTGCCTATCGAGCGCCACCAATTCGCCGTCCAAGATGCAATCGTGCTTGATGTTCTCAAGCGCTTTCGCGACCAGTTTATACCGCTCGCTGACGACCTGCCCGTTGCGTGAATAGAGCATCACTTTTCCGTTTTTTATTTCCGCCACCATCCGAAACCCATCCCACTTCGTCTCGAATACCCAGTCTTTATCATCAAACGGCGCGTCCACTAATGTCGCGAGCATTGGCTGCAAATATTTCGGCAATTTCTGTTCCCGAGCCATGGAAGCATTATTCCCGTTTTTTGATAAGAAGCCAATTTTTGGGCGTACGCATGCGTACGAGCGCAAACTGCCCTTTTAGCTTCTTCCCCCGTAGGTCAACGACAAGTTCGCCGCCGCGAACAGACCCGCTCACAAGCCGGTACGTCCCTTTGTCCCAAATCTCGACTTTTCCTGCGCCGTATTCACCCTCCGGAATCGTGCCGTGGAATGTTGCATATTCGAGCGGGTGGTCTTCGACATGGACAGCGAGCCGTTTGTCGGCAGGGTTCATCGAGGGCCCTTTCGGCACCGCCCAGCTCTTGAGAGCGCCCTCCATTTCGAGCCGAAAGTCATAGTGCAGATGCCGTGCCGCGTGTTTGTGTACGACGAAGATGGGCGCCATGTGGCCCATTCTATCGCGTAAACCGGCTCTTTCGAGACCGCAGGGCGTTCACTCTGCGGTCTCGAAAGACACCCTGCGCATAGCGCAGGGTGTTGCGCCGGTTTCTGGCTCCTCGGCTCGGAGATGCGAAAGCCGCGCTTTCGCATCTCGCTCGCTCTACGTCGCCAGTAAAAATTCTTTCATCTATGACGATCACGTTGTAGTGCCGCGTCGGGGCATAATCCCCTGTACATAACAGCTGTGATATACAGGGGATATTTTGTTATACTTGCGTCAATGAAAAACAATAGAAGAAAACGAACCTCGTTGGGCAACATCGAACGCGACATTCTCCAGCACCTTACCGCGGGAGACCTTCTTATCAGCTTTCTCGTCTCGGGCCGATCAATTCGCGCTTTCCACCGTGAAGCGTACAAACGCGCACGTGAGCGCTATCGGTATAAACGGAGCGTCGAGGGCTTGGAAATGCGAGGTCTCGTTACTAGAGACGAAGACATGCTCGGCCTCACCGACAAAGGAAGAGAGTTGATTGAGATTCTTGCGTCGCGCTCCAAGAGGCAGACTACATGGCGCGGCCGATGGTGGATTGTCATGTACGATATTCCCGTCTCGATGAATGCGTACCGATTCGAGTTGCGGCGGATCCTTGCGCAGTCTGGATTCCGCACACTGCAGCATAGCGTCTGGATTAATCCAGCCCCCTGCCGTGAACTTGAGATATTTTTGCGCAACAACCCCCCAATGAATCGCTTTGTGCGATACCTAGAAGCGCTCCCTTTCGCACACATGCAAACGATGGATGATTGGGAAAAACTGCCCAAATCATAATATCCTGAAATACCCCCTATAACTAACAGCTGTTAGTTATAGGGGGTATTTGGTGCAAGAGCGAGTGCGATTATTCTCGCTCACGCGCTCCGATGAGGCCGAGACCAGAGACCACTGCGAGAATCACGAACATTCCAAAGCCGTACACGCAGGCCCCCGTTAGAGGCCTGAACCTCGTGTTCAGCAGCCGTTTGCGGCTGGCCTCTAACGGGGCAGGCCGGATAGCCGAGCAAAGTCCCCAGCGCGCCGAGAGCTGGGCATGATGTCGCTGTCGTGCCGAAAAGCTCCAAATACGACAACGTCCCCGAAAAAAGAGTCCCCAGAATTGAGAGCCCAAACACCGCCCTCAGTGCATTCCGCCTGGGTCTCTGGAATCATAGCAGATGTGCGACTCATCGGTCCTGCAACAACCAAATCACATTCTCATCCCCACCTGTTCGAAATGCTGATGCTACAATTACAGCATGTTCGATCTCACCGGAAAAGTCGCACTAGTAACTGGCGGCCGGCGGGGCATGGGAAAAGCTCATGCCCTTGCGCTTGCAAAGCAGGGCGCGAAAGTCGTTATTACCGACATTGACCAAAAAGAGTGCGCGCCGGTCGCGGGTGAGATCACTTCCACAGGAGGCTATGCTCGCTGTTACCAGATGGACGTCTCGAAGAGAGCTGACATAGATCGCGTATTCGACGAGGTCATCAAGGAGTTCGGCCGTCTCGATATCCTTGTGAACAACGCCGGCATTTTCGAGTCGAAGCCCGCGCTTGAGATGAGCGAAGAGGAATGGGATAGAACGATCGACACGAATCTCAAAGGACAATTCCTCTGCGCCCAGCGCGCCGCGAAAGAGATGACGAAAAATCCGCCGGCTGGCGGAGGGCGCATCATCAACATCTCCTCCATCGCCTCGGGTGGCGTCGGCATAGGCTTCGCGGGTGCCACGCACTACGCCGCCTCGAAAGGCGGCATCATCGGGATGACGGAAACTCTTGCCGCCGAATGGGCGCCACTGGGGATTACGGTGAATTGCGTAGCGCCGGGCGCCATCGACACGCCGATGGTACGTGCGCCAGGTGAGCAACTCTCACAAGAGATCGAGGCTGAGATCAAGGCCCGCGTCCCCCTCGGAAGAATCGGCAGACCGGAAGAAGTCTCCGCCGCGGTTATCTTTCTCGCATCAGAAGAATCAAGCTACGTGACCGGCGCGACGCTCTACGTCGACGGTGGGTGGCTCGCGATGTGAGCGGTGGATGCGAACCCTACCGTGGCGTTTCTTCCACACGCGGCAGGCGCACCTTTTTCAGTGTCTCGTACCCCGCGCCGCCTTGGTGCGGGCTTGCCATAAGCTCGACTGCGCTCACGGTCATCGTGAGCGGTACCACCTTGCGGAGGTGATGCTCGCGGAAGGAATTCGCGAACGATCCACGCAAACGCGCGAGTGTGACGTGCGGCGTAAACGGCACCTTTTCTTTCCCCTTTTTCCCGTTCCCGAACGCTTTAAGAAGTCGGTTCTTCAGTTCGATCAGCTCCTTCGACGCCTCGCACGTCACCCAGATGAGGAATGGATCCGCGGGGTCGGGGCCGAAGCGGAGCCGCCTGAATTTGAGCTCGAATTCGAAGGGCCGCTCCAGGGCATCGCGCAGGCGCTGCGCTGCCGCGGCGATATCCTTTTCCATCCACGGCGGCGTAAGCGTAAGGTGGAGGTCCGCTTTCGGAACGCGACGCATCGGGATAGGCGGCAACCCTTCTTGCAATTCTGCCAATCGCTCTGCTGTATCGGCATCTAAACGAATGCCGATGAAAACACGTCGCGCGGGTCCCTTCGGACGCCCCCAGGTCCTTCGGTGAGGTACGCGCGGTCGGTGCCGTCTCTGAATCGTACCATCGTGATACTTCATGAATGTTGGAGTAATTTGATAACCTCATCGTCCTCAACTTGTTCGAATCGCTCGTAATGCGCACCAACGGCGCCTGCAAAATCTTCCGGCGGCTCGAGTACAACGACCTCGGCGCCTTCCTGTGCAAGCATCTGCAATGATTCCGATGGCGCGACAGGAACGGCAACGACTATTTTCTCCGGACGCTGCTGCCTAATGCTCCGCACGGCAAGTTGCATGGTAAGCCCCGTCGCGATGCCATCATCGACAAGGATGACAACCTTCCCTGCGAGGACGGCAGGCGGCCGACCGCCGCGATACAGCTTCACACGCCGCGCCGCCTCTTCCTGCTGGCGCTTCGACTCTTCCGCAAGCCAGTCTTGATCGACGCCCGCCGCCTCAAGCTCATTCAGTATTCGCTCTCCTCTCTCATCAACAACACCGATCGCATATTCCGGGTGCAAGGGATGGCCAATTTTGCGCGACACGACGATATCCAAAGGGACACCAAGCGCATGCGCGACTTCATATCCCAAGACCACCCCGCCGCGCGGGAGCGCGAGGACGACGGCGCTCGTGCGATATGCCTCGAGTGCGCGCGCCAAGAGCTTTCCTGCTTCGGTGCGATCCCTGAACATACTCATTCGCGAGCGCCGCGGCGCATTCTCTTCATCGCCACTCCTTCTCGGTGCTTCACGCTCACCGCCTTCTTCTTTGCTTTGAGGAGGCGTCGCTCGATCTCCTCTTGTGCCTCGTGGAGCGCAGCAATGACCGACTCGCCGGCAGCAGTCGCGCGTATGCTTTTCCTGCCGACGAAGACGTTTATTTCGGCGCGGTATACTTTTCCTTTACGGTGGTGCTTCGTGATAGTGCCGACCTCGATCGCGCAGGTCACTGCATCAGGGTCAGTTTTCCCCGCGAATTTCTCGAGTCGTGCGAGGACGGTATCGATGCGCGAACGTATGACAGGGGTCATTTCGATACGTGTCGCTTTAATGATTGTTTTCATAATTTCTTTTTTAGACCAACTGAAAAGGAGCGTATGCAACGCATACTGCAATGTTAGCCAATAAGCGGGCTGAAGTGCGCGCCCAAGTAATACGACCAGATGATGATGGCGAGAACACCCTGCCAGAAGGTAAGGTGGAGGTAGCCGATCGTGAAGAGCCAAGCGGCGCACCAGAGCCCGCCGGAAACCGTGTGATGCTCGATTTTGATTTTTTCCATACGCCTAGTCTTTTTTGAATGTTAATGTGCGCCTTTGAGAGGTTTTGCCGGTACGACACTGGGTGAAGTCACTGGTTAGAAGTAGTACGGATACTGGTAATGGTACTGCTGCGGATAATAGTAGAACGGCCGGTAATAGGTGGTCTGTCAGGTGTTGGAGCCGCCGGGCCCATAGACCGTCATCGTGTAGGTCGTATTGCCATACGGATACACAGTGATGGAACCATACGGTGCAACAGAGCCGACGTTGGTGATGGAAGCGCTGGAGGCGTTACTCGAGGACCATGAGAGCGTTATCGGCGATGAGTACCCATAATAGCCGCCGTAGTAGCCACTCGAATAACTTGTCGTGATGGTGCAGGTGGGAGCTGGGTACGTCGGATAGGTATACCCGTAGTAGTACGAACCGTACGGATATGAGTAGCTGTACGGATACGAGTAGCTATAGGGATATGAGTAACTGTACGGATAGGAGTAATTATACGAACCACCATACCAATAGTTGCCTGTGGAGGTGCTGCATGGAGATGATGACCATCCCCAGCCGCACCAATACGGGGTCGTGATAACTTGCGCCGCAATAAGATGTGGTATGGTGAATGCAAGTATAAGCACCACTAAAAATATTTTGTGCATATGTGTTAGTGATGTGCGCTTTTTAAATGATACTGTCTCCTCTGCCGCACGCTCATGCTCTGTGGTTTGCGTGTCTCCCGTCGCACTGGTTTCCTCGCCTTCGGTTTGCGCTTCGGCTGCATCATCGCTTCTTTGACGACACCTTCGAGGCGCGGTGGGCGCGTGAGGTGCATTTCCATCCGGGCCTCTCGCTTATCACCTTTGGTCGGGCGTTTGTTTTTCATATGTTTGTTACGTGATCCCCATTGTCTGATAACTACAGACGTCCCCGAAATGAGTAATGCTGTTGCGGTTAATGATACGCGGACAGTCGACCTCCCTGTATGGTAGACCTCGCACGAGCGCGCGCAAGGGGTTACACGACACACGACATGCCATCAGAGGCAACGATAAGCTCGATGTCATATTTTCTCCCCAACGACGCGATCTGCGTACGCGCTTTCTCGATATCCTTGAAGAACCATGAACCGAAATGGGTGAGGATGATGCGTTTCGTGTGCGGCTTGAAAAGCCGCACGAGATTCGGTATTCCTGCGTGTCCATAGAGCCTGCCCTTTTTGTCCTTCCGTACCAAGCCCCCCTCGCGCATATAACTCGCTTCGGTGATGACGCAATCCAATCGTCCCAATTTCTTCCGATACGTGGTATCCATCCAGACGATGTCCCCGGTGTAGAGCACTCTCTTCCCGCGATGTTCGATGAGATACGCGCATGACCTGACTTTGGCACTGTGATGTGTCGGAATGGGGCGCACATGGTGGCCGTTAACGGTGACGGGCTCCGCCACGCGCAAAAACGCATACTGCCCCCGCTCCGGCGCATAGGCAGGCACGCGCGGCTCGAACGGATCGCGCATGAATGTGGCGTGATCAGGATGCAGGTGTGTGATAAAGATCGCTAAAGGCTTAAAGCGCAGGAATGTTCGCTCGCCGAGATCAAAAAGCACCTTCCCATCGATAAGGACGCCGCTATGGTACCGGTGCCGAGGAGCACTCACCGGGATTTCCCCTCGTGTGCCGAGAATGTCGAGTCTCACCTCTCTATGATACCGCCATACTGGGCGGACAGAATGACGCGCGATGGATACAGGGGATCATGCCGAGCGCGGCGATCGCGGCGTAGTGCTCTTTCGTCCCGTACCCTTTGTGTTTTTCGAAGCCGTATCCTGTATGCCGCCGCGCGAGCCTCGTCATGAGGCGATCGCGGCGCACCTTCGCCGCGATCGCCGCAAGCGAGATCACCGGCTCTGTCTCATCGCCGTTAATGATGGTCCGCTGGTTCACGAACTTCCGCGGCGCGTGGAGTGCCCCGTCGAGCCGCACCTCGGAAAGCATGGGGTCAGCGCCAAGCCGCTTCAAAGAACTTATAATCGCCCGATATACCGCCGTCGTGATCCCCTGCGCATCAATGGTCTCTGCAGATGAGTACGAAACGATGTGACGCAGCCCTACTGCTTCAAGTCCGAGTATCTTCTGGTACCACTTTTCACGGCCCTGGGGCGTAAGCTGCTTCGAATCCTTCACTCCTGCGACAAGAGAAAAATCAAAATCAGTTGGTACCAAGACCGCCCCGACCGCGACCGGCCCCGCCAAGGGCGCCCGCCCCGCTTCGTCAATGCCGATAAGAAAACGAGGAACATCCATCTCGTTAGAAGTCGCGGATGCGCGAGATTGAGATTTGGTATTATTATCATGTGTATCAACCATACTAAAGTAGATGGTGGCACTTTGTTGTCCGCGTCCTACTTCTAACGGGATTCATGCCCGGCATTGTACGCTTCTGCAATCGCCGTGCAATGTTTTCTATTTTAGATGCTAATGCCCGCTATGTTCCTTTCCTGTAGGTTCGCCGAAGAAGATGTCCGGACGCGGCTCGCCGAGAACGGAGAACGTTCCCCACGCCCCCTTATCAAGCCGCGCGAGCGCGTGGTCGACGAGGATGTACGTGCCCGGCACCTCTGTCCCGAACTCGACGATGGTCGCCCCGCCCGCAGGCACGATCGTGCTCTGGATATTTTTGTGCGGCTCGCTACCGATCGCACCTTCCGGATACACGAGGTCGAATATCTCGCCTATCACGTGGAAGCTTGAAACGAGGTTCACCCCGCCGTTCCCGACGTACATGCGGACGCGCTCGCCCGCATTCACCTGTAGCTCGTCCTTCGAGATGGCGCCCGTGCGGCCGTTGAAGACGACGTACTCGGGATTCCCGTCGAGCATCTTCCCTGCGTCGATGACCTGGAGGCCCTTCGTCCCCCGCGCACCGGCCGTATAGAACTCTCCCTGCACCACGTAGAACTCGCGGTCGACGGGCGGCAATCCCTCCTTCGGCTCCACCAAAATCAGGCCGTACATCCCGTGCGCCATGTGGTTCGCGACGTTCGGATGCGCGCAGTGGTAGATGTAGAGTCCGGGGTTAAGTGCTTTGAAACGCATGGTCTTCGCTTCGCCCGGCATGATGTCGGTCACCGTCGCTCCCCCGCCGGGGCCCGTTACCGCGTGCAAATCTATCGAGTGCATGTGCAGGCTCGAAGGATCGTTCGTGAGCGTAAGCTCCACCGTATCCCCCTCGCGCACGCGAAGCATCGGCCCTGGCACCGTCCCGTCGAATGTCCAGTAGTTGAGGACGACGCCGGGCGCGATCTCCGAGAGCACCTCTTTCGAGGTGAGGTGTATCGTCACGTCCGCCGTGCTCGTCCCAACAAGAGGAGGCGGCACGTCGCGCGGATCGCGCGAAATGTCGGCGACGCGCTCAAACGAATCAAGCCGCCGGAAGAACGACAGAACGTTCTTCAAGGGAAGCGTCGGCCCGGCGGCCGGGCCGTACGTTATGATACCGAAGGGATACGCAAGATTCTGCGGCACGCCGACGGGAAACCAGAAGAAGAGCATCGCGCCGATAAAGAAAACGAGAAGGATAAGCGTCGTGCGCAGGGAGTGCAGTTTGCGCAAGACGATGAAGAGGAAGACAACCGCCGCAATCCCCGCAAGCACGAGACCGAAGCCCTGTACGATGAGGTAGCTGATGAGCGACCAAAGTTCAGATAATTGATTCATACTCAATGCGTAGAGCCATATGGCCCGCGCGCGATCTTAAAGTGCTCGCCGGAGCCAAAGAGAAGAATGAGCACTACCGCCGCGAAGTGCGGCACGTGCCCCGCCAGCTCGATGGGACCAAGAATAAAAAGTGGAGCTGTAAAGAAGCAGTCAAGAACAAAGGCATTGAGTCTCGTCACGATGCCAAGAATAAAAATGAGGCCGAAAAGCGCCTCAACCGACCCGGCAGAAAGCACGAAGAGATAATCAGTATATCCTGAAAAGCCGAGCATCTGCATAAAATTCCAATCATGTTGCTGTAAGAAATTGATTCCGAGCTCGGGTCTCAATATCTTTTCAGAAAACCCAAGAACAAGCAATGTCGTGCCAGTCCCGAGGCGCAGTATGGGAAGCGCGTACGGTTTCAAGTGACGTACGTACGGCTCAAGGGCACGCACTGATACGACACTGAAATAATCGTTACCCATTATCAGTATAAAAAGCGCGGTGGAGAGTACCCATATGTCTTCGAGCATTGCTTCCACGCCTGCGACAAAAAATCCCATAACCCATAGCGCTCCTAAGAGAAAGGCGGCTACCCGAGCATAGACGCCGACGAGAAACATGAGGCCGATGCCGAACTGCAGCAGAATAAGAAACATTGGTATTCCCACATGATGCGAGAGATTAGGAGAGAAAAGATACTCATGAGTCCCCGCAATCATAAAAAAAGTGCCCGCGACCATCGAGAACGTCGCGGCGGCACGCGAAAAAGCATGAGGCGCGCGCGGAAGCAGAAATGACAACTGGAGAGTGCCGCGGCGCTCAAAATATATCCCGCACACGAGGATGAGTGCCGCGACGATCGCCCAAATCGTGAGATAGAGCCCAGATGGCTCGCTCGTTACGTACGGCGCGAGTTCACCCTCCGCAAACCAGCGTGTGTGAGCGCTCACGAGAAACGGCACCGTAAGCATCACACTAAAGATCGCGAAAAGACTAGAGATCCGTATCTGCGTAACACTCATATTAATAGGGTATTTTACACTCCTCGAAACAGTGTGCGTCCCGATTAAGCTTATAGATGCGCTCTCTCCCCTGCGGAAAGGTTTCCACGGCATCCACCTCGCGCAAGGTCTGCAGGTGGTGCGTTACCGTCGGCTGCTTTAGCCGCAGCGCTTTCGTGAGCGAGGAGACCGTAAACCCCGCGGGAGAGCGACCAAGGATGCAGATAAGTTTGTAGCGGTTGCGCTCCCCCACTGCCTTGTAGCACTCCGGACAGAGCCATTCTTCGCCGCCTTTCACCCACTTCGGGCGCCGAAAGGAGCGTTTCTCCCCACGCTTGGCATGCTTCGCCCTCCCCCGACTTGTCCCCACCTTCTTTTGATTCATAGATATATGTCTATGCTTACAATGTATAGATTAGCATCAATGTATCATCCTATGGCGCACGCATCAACCTTATCCACACCAGGTCTTTCTGCCCGCCCCGCGCACAACACCGCCCGCGTCTACGCGAAGTACCTCCCCAAGATACAGAAACGCGATGGCCGGATCGTACCTTTTGAATTTGAAAAGGTCGCGCAGGCGACTTATAAAGCGATGCTCGCGACGGGCGAAGGCTCGATCGACGAGGCGCACGTCGTCGCGCATAAAGTCGCTGGCGAGATGATGCGCATCGCAAAAACCTATAAGAACTTCCTCCCTACCGTGGAGGGATGTCAGGATGAGGTGGAGCGACAGCTAATGCTTTCCGATTACGTCGCAACGGCGAAGGCCTACATCCTCTATCGTGCGAAACGCTCGGAAGCCCGCAAGGAGCAAGGCGCCGTGCCGGAGAGTGTGAAGAGACTCGCCGAAGAGAGCGCGAAATATTTTGCGGGGAACCCCTTGGGCGAATTCGTGTACCTGCGCACCTATGCGCGCTGGATCGAGAAGGAACAGCGCCGCGAGACATGGGTCGAGACCGTCGACCGCTATGTGGATTTCATGCGCGAGAATCTCGGCACGAAACTCACTGAAAAGGAATACGCCGAGATCCGCGAAGCGATCCTGAAGCAGGAAGTCATGCCCTCGATGCGCGCGATGCAGTTCTCCGGAGAGCCGGCGCGCCGCTGTAACACGTGTCTCTACAATTGCACCTACACGGCGCCGAAAAAACTGGAGGATTTCGCGGAGATCATGTACCTCTCGATGCAGGGATGCGGCGTCGGCTTTGCCGTGGAGAGCCAGAACATCCAACAGCTTCCGCAGATCGAAAAACAAACTGGGGAGAAATTGCCAACGCACACCATCGGCGACTCCAAAGAAGGATGGTGTGACGCGCTCACGCTCGGCCTTCGCACGTGGTACGCGGGCAAGGACATAGAGTTTGATTTCTCGCAGATTCGTCTGGCCGGTAGCCGCCTCAAGACAATGGGTGGGAAAGCGTCTGGACCGGAACCGTTGCGCTCCCTCCTCGCCTTCTCCCGCGAGCGGATCCTGAAGCGGCAAGGCAGGCGCCTGCGCAACATCGACGCGCACGACATCATCTGCAAGATCGGGGAGTGCGTCGTCGCAGGAGGCGTGAGACGCACCGCGATGATCTCCCTCTCCGATCTCGACGATGTCGAAATTCGCGACGCGAAGAAAGGCCAATTCTATCTCACCGATCCGCACCGCATGGTCGCCAACAATTCCGCCGTCTACGAATCGAAGCCGACGAACACCGAGCTCATGGACGAGTGGGTCGCCCTTATGAAAAGCGGTTCCGGCGAGCGTGGGATTTTCAACCGCGGGTCACTCGAAAAAACTATGCCGAAGCGTCGACAAGAATTTCTCAAGCAAAAAAACAAAGATAGAAAGATTGACATATTTGAGCAAATAGGTTGTAATCCGTGCGGCGAAATTTTGCTGCAACCGAAGCAGTTCTGCAATCTCTCGGAAGTCATCGCTCGCTCGAACGACACGCAGAAATCGCTCATCCGCAAGGCGAAACTGGCCGCGCTTCTTGGCACGTACCAATCCACACTCACGAAATTCAACTACATCTCAAAAGAGTGGACGGAAAACTGCGAGGAGGAGCGCCTCCTCGGCGTCTCGATCACCGGCCAATGGGACTCCCCCGCCGTGCGCAATCCGGAAACGCTGCAAAACATGCGCGACGCCGCTCTGAAGGCGAATGCCACCTATGCGAAACGTTTCGGCATCCCTGCGTCCATGTCGGTCACCGCCGTGAAGCCCTCCGGTACCGTCTCGCAGACTCTTAATTGTTCGTCAGGCCTCCACCCGCGCCACAGCGCATATTACATCCGCCGCGTGCGCATCTCGGCAACTGACTCCCTCTTCAAACTCCTGCGCGACCAGGGTGTCGCGCACCACCCGGAAGTCGGGCAGTCGGCGGGAGAGGCGAATACCTACGTGTTCGAATTCCCCGTAAAGGCGCCGAGTGGTTCTATCTTCAAGAACGACCTCACCGCCTTAGAGCAGCTCGAATACTGGAAAACGGTCAAGCTGAATTACACGGAGCACAACCCGTCGGCGACGATTTCCGTCGGTGAGGATGAGTGGATCGGCGTCGTCGAATGGATCGAAAAAAACTGGGACATTATCGGCGGCCTCTCGTTTCTGCCACGCGAGAACCATGTGTACCGCCTTGCCCCATACGAAGCGCTCGACGAAGCGACATACGAGCGCCTCGCATCCGCGTTCCCGGACATCGATTACTCCAAGCTCGTCACCTACGAACGCACTGACGAGACGGAACAGGCCCGGGAACTCGCATGCGCCGGCGGCACCTGCGAAATCGAGCCGGTGCCCGCAGTGGCGCCATAGCTTCGCATACCTATGGCGTACTGGAAAACTCCGGCGCTCATCCTTATTATTTCACTCGTCGCGACCGTCATTGTTTTCGAATACTGGTTGGGACGCGAATATATCGCAGATCCGTGCCCGGGAGAAATAGGCTTGCAGAGTTCGTGCTGGACTGCGCACTATATACGCATGATCGACGAGCGTGGCCCGCTCGCGGCGCTTCACGACCTGAAGGGTCGTTACGAACACGGAGGAGGCGCGCGGCTATTCTGCCACCCGATCCTCCACGACATTGGTGCCGCGGCAGGAAAGGAATTCGGAACGATCGCTGAAAGTTTCCGGCACGGAGACCCCTTCTGCCGGTCTGGCTACTATCACGGCGTCATGGAATATCTCTTTGGCGAAGATGGCGGGGGAGAGCTCCTCTCGCAGCTTGATTCGATCTGTGCGGACGCGCGCGGCAAGGAACGCTATTCGTACGATTATTTCGCGTGCGTGCACGGCGTCGGCCACGGTCTCATGGCCTATTTCGACCACGAGCTTTTCAAATCACTCTCCGGCTGCGAGCTCCTCACGGGATCGTGGGAACAAGCCACCTGCGCCGGCGGTGTATTCATGGAAAACATCGGCGCGGATTCGCCGGAATTTCCATCAAAATATCTTAAAACAGATGACCTAGTCTACCCCTGTAATGCCGTGAAGGACAGTTATCGTCAGCAATGCTTCCAAATGCAGACTTCGTACATGCTGAAGCTGAATGGAGGCGACTTTGCCGCCACTTTTGCGGCCTGCCGCGGTGTGGAGGAAGAATACCGTATTTCTTGCTACCAGAGCATCGGAAGAGACGTATCAGGGTGGACGTACGGCGACGCCGCCGAGGCACGCACGCTCTGTGCTTTAGGCATAACTGCGGAAGAGAAGTCGCACTGCCTCCTCGGCGTCGGGGTAGACTTCATACAGTCGGTAGGCACTCGCGAAGCACGCGCCTTCTGCGCCGATAGTCCCGAAGGTGAACGCACGCCATGTATACAGGGGGTCGAGTGGCAGGTGCAGGCACTGTAGAGAAGAACGAGCAGAGAACGGTCGCTAATATGACGGCGCTTGTTCTTTAACGTTGGCTCTATGCGCCGCGCGGCGCGCGAGCGCGAAAAGCGCACTCGAGAGGCGGTTAAGATAGGGGATGACGGCTTCGCGCAGCGACTCGTCGTGAAGAGAGACGATGGAGCGCTCCGCGCGGCGCGCGATCGTGCGCCCCACGTCCAAGGCGCCGGAGAGAGTGGTCGCGCCGGGGATCGTGAATGAACGAATGGGCTCGACTTCGGACTCAATGTCCGCGATGACCGCTTCGAGGTACGCGACGCGTTTGCGCTCAAGCACCTTCGGCGCGCCGGCGAGCATTGCTTGGATCACGAAAAGGTCGTTTTGGATCGCGCGAAGTGTATCACCGGTTTCCGGCGCGGCGCTCTCTCGCGAGAGCGCCGCGCAAAAACCAATCCACGAATTCAGTTCGTCGAGATTCCCAAGAGCTTGCACACGTGGTTCGTTCTTTGCAATACGCTCGCTGCAGCCGAAGAGTTTTGTTGTCCCCCCATCCCCCTTTCTCGTGTAGAGCATCCATGTATACTAACAACCCATAGACGGTTATCAATATATTCGCCTCACCGTATGAAAAGTAGAATCCTTATTGGCTCTCTCCTCGTAATCGCCATCATCGCCGGCGGTTTTGCGTATACGCAATTCATCCAGACACCGAGCCCCGCACAAACCGAAAACAGCCGAACCATAAGCGTAACCTTTGCGATCGAAAGCGTCCTCCCTGCGCACGCGGCTGACGTCGCCGCAGGCACGACCGTCTTGGAACTCCTCCGCGCCGAGAGCGCGGAAAAAGGATTCACACTCGCCGAGAAAGAATATGCGGGCCTCGGCATTCTCGTAGAGCAGATAGGTGAATACAAAAACGGCACGGACAGCAAGTACTGGCACTACTATGTGAACGGGAAACTTGCCCCCGTCGGCGCGGATGCGTACGTCCTCCAATCGGGCGATGCGATCGAGTGGAAGTTCCATGCGCCTGACGAGTCGCTCTAACGGTATGCGCCGCGAGACGATCATCGAAATTGGGGGACTCATTGCCCTCGGCGTCATGAGCCGCCTCCTACCGCACCTCCCGAACATGACAGCGATGAGCGCCATCGCTCTGAAAGCGCGTACGCGCTTCGGCCCGCTCGGCCTTGCAGTCCCCTTAGTAAGCATGCTTCTTTCGGACGCGGTCATTGGCTTCTATAATTGGAAATTACTTCTCTCCGTGTACGCGTCGTTCGCGATTGTCGGCATGCTCGGCGTATTCCTCAAAAGAAGTCAATCAGTTGTCGCAATCGCAATGGTAGCGACTGTCGGTTCCATCATCTTCTTCCTCGTCACGAATGCCGCAGTGTGGGCGCTCTCCTCGTGGTATCCGCACACGCCTGCCGGACTCCTCGCCTGCTATGCGGCGGGACTTCTATTTCTCTTCCCCATGCTCTGCGGCGATATGCTCTTCTCCTTTGTCCTTTTCCGCTCGGGACACGCCTTTTCCTCCGCACGTGCTAGTATAGATGCATGGAAACTGACAGGCGGGCACGTACCGACGCCCTCGCATTCCTCAAACGCAATACGGTCGGCGTCGTCGCGACCGCCGGGCACGACAATATCCCCCACGTGAGCGCCATCCACTACTACGCCGACGACGATTTCAATATCTACTTTCTGACGCTCCCCTCAAGCCGCAAGTACAAGGCGCTCTCCGCGCACCCGCAGGTCGCCTTCACCATCCTCCGAGAGGACGTGCCGCAGACCTTGCAGATTGAAGGCATGGCAAAAGACATCACGCTTGACATCGACATGGAGGAGAAGAAAAAGAACATACTCGAGGTTTTGAACGTGAATCCTTACTTCTTCGCACCCATCACCAAGCTCGACCCTGAAAAGACTGCGGTGATCTGGCTTCGCCCCACCTGGATTCGCTGGGCCGACTACGCCTTCGCGCAGTACGGAACCGACCGCGTCTTCAAGGAAATTCCAATAGACCCGAAATCCTAACCGCGCTCACGCATGCCCTTCGATCTCCTTGATGGAGGTGTTGCGGTGGATGATCTCGTCGTTCCTGATGGAGCGGAAGAATTCGTATTGGCTCCGGGGGTGCCGACCGTACCATTCTAAGAAGTCGCTCATTATTGGTTTCTTCTTCAATTCTTCGCCACGCTTCTCCAAAAAGAGCGAGTATTGTTCGAACGCGTGGTTCTCGAACATGTAGTTCAATTCATACGAGTAGCGTGGGTTCACGAGGTACAAAATGTATGACGCCCAGAAATAAAAGAATGCAAAGAGCATCGGGATCAAGGTGTGGCGGATGACGCCGGCGCGTTCTTCCCTTTTTGCCAGCTGGGAGATGACTACGACATGCATGGTCTCGTTGTCTTGCGCGATGCGCGCGTACTTTGTCGCCTTCGAGAGCGCCATCGCCTTCTTCTCGTTAGAATAGAACATCGTCAGGAGCGTATAGGCAGCTGATGACCACGATTGGTACGGCACCCGCGCGATGACCTCGACCGCGCGGAACTTCAGGTACGACGGCTCACGTCCGTAGATAAGATTCCCCGACCATACAAGCCAGAGCCCCAACAAGCGCGGAAGCGCCGCCGGTTTGTAGCTATCAAGTGGCCGCTTATAGTCATCAAGCGCCTGCGGGTCATTCAGTGCCTCATTCAGTACTTCCAGATCCGTATCCCCGCGCTGCAGTTCCATGGCGGATAGTATACCGTATTTATCGATGCGTATGCGGCCTGTCGCCGCTCGGGCGGCGTTTATGTCTCGGCGTTGCATGAAAGACCCGACGTTGCGGACGGCCGCCGGCGCGGAACGGCGGATGACTGCCTCGGCGTGCTCCCCCGCGGCCCTGGAATCCCCCGCCGCGCCCGCCCTGCGGGCGCGGCGCACTCGTATGCAAGACTACCCGCGGCCCTGGAAGTCCCTCCGGAAGCGGAGAGACAGGAACTGTTTTGCGAATGAGTCGTTCGATATCGCGAATGCCTCCACGCTCCTGCGGCATGGCGAATGAGATGGCATGCCCTTCCGCGCCCGCGCGCGCGGTGCGTCCGATGCGGTGCACGTAATCCGAACTGTCCGACGGCAAGTCAAAGTTAACGACAAGCTCGATCCCCTTCACGTCAATACCGCGCGAGGCGATGTCCGTTGCGACAAGCACACGGTACTTCCCTTTCTTGAATCCCTCGAGTGCGTCACGCCTCTGCGCAAGCGAACGATTGCTGTGAATCTCCGCAACTGAATGTCCGAGACGCTTGATGGCTTCCATAATTTTCTTCGCGCCATGCTTCGTGCGGCTGAAAACAAGCGTTGAGCCTTTGTAGTCGTACAAAATTTTCTCGAGAAGCGGCATTTTCTGTTCGCGATGCACGATGAAGAATTCCTGCGAAACTTTCTCCGGCGCCGTCCCCTGCGGCGCGACTTCGATGTGCGTCGGTGTCTTCATGTGCTTCGTCGCAATCGCGGCGATATCGCGCGACAAGGTCGCGGAGAAGAGCATGGTCTGGCGATCGTGCGGCACTGTTTCGAGGATTCGTTTTATCTGCGGCTGGAATCCCATATCGAGCATGCGGTCGGCTTCGTCGAGAACGAGAATGCTGACTTTCCCGAGACGGATGGTGTCCTGCTGCAAGTGGTCAATGAGACGCCCCGGCGTCGCAATGATGACGTTCGGATTGCGACGGATGGCCGCGACCTGCTGGCGCATGTTCGCGCCACCGATTAAGACAGCGGTCTTCATGCCGAGTGAAGCGCCGAGCCTTGAGAGCGTCTCGTCCACCTGCAGCGCAAGCTCGCGCGTGGGGAGGAGAATAAGTCCGCGCCCTTCCTTGCCGTGAAGCCGCTGAAGCATCGGAATGCCGAAGGCCAAGGTCTTTCCGGTCCCTGTCTGCGCGATCCCAATCACGTCTTCCCCCGCATTCGCAAGCGGAATCGCCTTGTATTGAATGGGTGTCGGCGTCGTGATGCCGAGCGACGTGAGCGTCGCCAAAATTTCCGGCTTGATGCCGAGAGTGCTGAATGAGTGCGTCTCTGCGGACGCGGTGGTGTGAGAACTCATGGTGTCAAATGTCATCCGGCGTAAGGCCAGTGTGTTTTGCGATACGAGAAAGCATTTTTGGTCCGATTTCTTCCCTCTCGTGGAAGGCGAACGTAACGTCCGCCCACCCCGGCTTCGCTAATATCCGATGCGACCCTTTCTGCCGCTTCACGCTCCAGCCGATGCGCAGGAGTGTTTTGAGAACACGCGAGGCTTTAGCGGCTCGCCATTCCATGCTCGAAAAGCCGAGACACGGGAGTCGGCATGCTCTTCCCGGTTTCCACCGTGTCGGCAAGAGTGCGGAGCGCGATGGCAGATACGCGACGCAAAGCTTCACCCTTCGTTGCGCCGTATGCAAGAACACCCGGCAGGCGGGCTATCTCGGCGATCCAGCGTCCATCTTCCTCACGATCGAATTCGACCGTGAGAGAAGCCGGCTGTTTCCGTGAGGCTTTCATGCGAAGCAGTATACCACACGTTCGCTGGCTACGCCTCCCGCGCCGCCTTCGCGGCTGCCGCTTGCGTTAAATGAATTTTGCGCAACCGCACACTCTGCGGCGTGACCTCGAGATATTCGTCCTTTTGCATGAGTTCGAGGCCGCGTTCGATCGTAAGTTCGTAGGCCGGGACGAGATTGATTGCTTCATCCGATGATGAGGCGCGGACGTTCGTGAGATTCTTCCCCTTCGTCGGGTTCACGTACATCTCCTCGCCCTTGGAGGTATCACCGATGACTTGCCCTTCATACACCTCCGTCGCCGGCGTGATATAGAGTCGGCCGCGGTCCTGGAGATTCCAGAGCGAGAAGCCGAGCGCCTTTCCGGTTGCCATCGATATCATCGAGCCTTGCGGGCGGCGGCGGATTTCCCCTGCGAACGGCTTGAAGCCGATGACACGCGCCGCGATGATGCCCTCGCCTTTCGTGTCGATGACGAACTGATTGCGGTAGCCGAGAAGGCCTCGCGTCGGACCTTCGAAAATTAATCGGACTGCATTGCCGTGCACGAGCATGTTCATCATTTGAAACCCGCGCGTACCTAAGCGCTCGATAACGGTGCCTTGGTATTCGCCCGGTATATCAATAACAACTTCTTCGAATGGTTCGACACGCTCACCATTCTCTTCACGGATGATGACCTGTGGCTGTGAGACCTGCATCTCGAAGCCTTCGCGCCGCATGTTCTCCAAGAGGATCGCAATATGCAATTCCCCGCGGCCGGAGACTTGGAAGTTGTCCGGTGATTCGAAATCAACTCGCAAGCCAACGTTAATTTCGAGTTCTTTCTCCAAACGTTCGCGCAGTTGGCGCGAGGTAACGAACTTCCCTTCGCGTCCGCCAAAGGGCGAATTGTTAACAAGGAAGCTCAACGTGATAGTCGGCTCATCGACGGCGATCGCCGGAAGCGGCACGACGTCTGCCGAAGTTGAAACGGTCTCGCCGATCTCAATATCAGGCACACCCGCGATGATGCATATGTCGCCCGGCCCCACTTCCATCGCCTCTTCTCTCTTAAGGCCCCTGAACGTGAACATTTTGGTAATCTTCCCCGTCCTCACTGGTTTGATGATGGACTTCGTAAGTCCATCATTTTGGTGAGGTGTAATAACGAACACATTCGCTCCAGTTTTGAGCGTCCCTTCGTACACGCGGCATACCGCAAGACGTCCGAGGAAATTGTCGTACGCGAGATTGAATGGTTGTGCGCGGAGTGGTGCGTTTGCGTCAGCGTTGGATGCGACCGGCACTTTTTCGAGAATGGTGTCGAGTAATGGCGAAAGATCACTCGATTCGTCGTCGAGCTTTTGCTTCGCGATTCCCTGCTTTCCGATAGCGTAGACGATAGGAAAATTTGCCTGCTCATCCGATGCACCGAGTTCCAAGAAAAGTTCCAAGACCTGGTCTTCCGTGCGGGATGGGTCCGCCGCGGGCTTATCAATCTTATTGATGACGACGATGGGCTTGAGACCGAGCTCGAGCGATTTCTTGAGAACAAATCGCGTCTGCGGCATCGGCCCTTCCTGCGCGTCCACCACGAGTAACACGCTATCGATAGAACGAAGCACGCGCTCCACTTCCGAGCCGAAGTCCGCGTGCCCAGGCGTATCCACGATATTGATTTTCGTTCCCTTATATTCCACCGCCGCGTTCTTGGCGTAGATGGTGATGCCACGCTCTTGTTCGAGCTTGTTTGAATCCATCGTCACTCCCTCTTGCGCCGCGCCAGTCTGGCGCAGCAAAGCATCTGTGAGAGTTGTTTTCCCGTGGTCGACGTGGGCGATAATGGCGATATTGCGGATTTCCATAAAATAAAGGCCTCGCGGGCCTCGTTGCACAATAGTAACCCAGGTTCGTCAAAAAAACAATCGGTGGTTCTACGGCCCCGGGATGTGCTTTTGCAATTCTGTTTCTCGGCGTTGTTCAACCTCGCGGATAAAATGGTCCCGCAATGATTCGTTACCGTCGCGCGTATAATACGCATCAGGACGCACGAACATATCAATCATCACCTGCACATGCTCCATCTTGAGTTTGTTGTATTCGTGGAGGACTGCGCGCCATGCCCCGCCTCCCTCGCCGAATTTTATTTCCATCATCGGAATCGAAAGGAACTTTCCAGCATCGATTGTCGTGAGGCACTCTCCAAACATGTCCATCGACTCCAATACGGTGCGCGCGGCGATAAAGCAGTACGCGGTATCCGCTTTCCGGAGCTCGTTAAATCGTTGTCCGTGCAACGTTGCAGGCGCTTCAGCAGTAAAGAGTCCGGCGAATCCTTCCGGCATTTCCGGATTCCATCCGTTACCTTCCTTAAAACGGATACCGTGCCGCATTAAAATAATTTTCTCGATATCCACATTGATGATTGAAGGATCGATATTCCACGAATCGAAACGCCCTGCATCTCCAAGCGCTTGTTTCAGCTCGTCAGCAAATGCGTCTCGCGACACATGCGACCGCAGAAGCAAGTGCAGGGTTCGGCTCGTACGGCCATTGCCGTCACCATAAAAGTGAAGTGCATTGACCATGAGCGGCAAAAGATACATCGCATCCTCCTGGCGTTTGAGACGCGGCAGAGACTTGAACGCGAGTTCAAGCAAGAGCGGCTTATCGGTAATACTTGGAACAAGTTGAGTGCCGGTCATTCCTTGTAAATGAACGGTAATTCCATAACTGTCGCGCTCTCCTATTGGCAAATTCTGAATCATGCCATTAATGCGATCGAGAAACAATTTGAATTGCTTAACCGTAATTTTACTGAGAAGCTCCGGATCATTCTTGAGTATCTGTACAAAATCGTAGACACCCCGATCAGTGAGAAATTTTGTAACAACCTTCGCGTGTTCGGCACGGTTAACTTCTAACTTTGTCTCCTCTGTCATGCCAAAAGCATACCCCTCCCCATCCCGAGCGCAAGGAAAGGGATCAGTGCGTAATCGTCACGAACAGCCCTTTGATGATTTCGCGTAATTCGTCAGCCGTAACACGACCGATGCGTTTCGTAAGTCGCTTTTTGGTGATCGTGCGAACCTGAAACGGAATCGCTTCTGATGTTTTCTTAAGGCCATTTGCGCGATTCGGCTGTAATACGACACATGTCGGATACGATTTTACTTTTGAGGTAATAGGCACCACGATAACAATCGGCAACGTCTCGTTCAGCGTATTGCCGGAAATGACCACCACAGGCCGCCGTCCGGATTGCTCTGAACCCTTTGTCGGATTGAGATTCGCAAACCAAATCTCGCCCTGGCGCATAATCAGGAACGACCGATGATGTCCTGATAATCATCCATACCCCATTCCGCGAGTTCGAGCATATCCGGATCCTGCGCGGCACGTGCGAATCCTTCACGCAAGCTCTTTCGCATGACTTCTTTCTAATATTGTCTCAAAGCATCTTCTAAAACGGCGCGGCGCGTGCGCTTCTCGGCGCGTGCGCGTGAGTCGACCCATGCTATTAGTTTGGGTGAGATGGTGCTGGTGAACGCCGTGGTTTTCATACAAGTATGATTATACTTATAATCATGCGCATTATACCCCTCCCCACCCCGAGCGCAAGGAAAGGTTGGTGCCTCACATAGCGCTATGTGAGGCACCGAGTGACGTAAATGCTTATGCAAGCGCCGGCAACGCAATACTCTTTTTACCAATCGTGACGGTGCTGAAATTTTTCTTGCCCACTTTCTCACTCGCGCCGATGATCTCGACGTTGAGCGTCCTCCCTTTTTTGTCCACGTCAACAAAAATCTCCGGTGCTATTTCCAGAGTCTTTGCCACTGCTCCCGCACGGAGCGAGAGATTCAAAGCATCAACTGTTTTGTCGTAGGTAATTCTCATACGTCAATACTATTACGTCTTCTTCTGCCTCCTGCTTCGTCCCGCCGCCGATTGGCTTATCGTTCTCGTCTACAAATGGGATGTTTGCCATTCAGTGAGCATACGCCCAAACACCAGAGGCTCAAAGAGTTCTGTCTTGTAGAAAATCAATTACTTTCTGGAATACGCGAGCCTGCTTGAGTGCCTGGCCCTTGTCTTTTCCATACCATTTTATATGCGCTGCTTGTTCCGCGATCCTTCGCAACGCACCTCGCCAGGCCAACTGCTCGATATTGGGTATTTCTTTGAACATCTCGAGTTCTTCCGCGGGCGGTTCATCCCATGCGATCGCGTCGGCAAGCAGGATGCCCTCAGCAAAACCATTCGGTGCCCACGCGGGAGAAAAATCGATAATGGCCGGCGGTAACTGCGGAGCAAGGAGGATATTCGCCGAGAGATCGCCGTGCACAAGCTGGAAGCGCATTTCCAAGGGCTTCAGATGTGGCTGGATCTGACGATACAGTTCCATGAATTCTTCATCGTAATCGAACGGCTTCTCGCCGAGCGCGACTAAGTCAGCTGCGGCCCAAGAATTGCGCGGAACATCGAGAAAGAAAGGGGGTTCAACGTCGCTCATCAAGCCGTGGAATGCCATACTCGCCGAAAGCTTCTCGGCATAGTGGCCCTTCACATGTTCGCCTTCCATATACACCCAGGCAATGTAGCCTTCGTACATCCACGTTCCGTGTGTTGACTTGACCGGCCGGAGAAGTCTGACAAGAGGGCTATCCGGGAGACCTTGGAAGAACTCCGCCATCCAATTCGCTATGCGCTCGTCTTCTTCACGCTTCAAGACGATGCCACCCGAAACATACGAATTGCCCTGTCCCCCCGGCAAAAGGACGGGCTCTTCGTGCGAAGAAAACGCGGCGGCAATCGCCATGCTCGGCGGCGTAATCTTCGTCGCGTTCAAAGATGCTTTCATGTACGCGCCAGCATACGCCCAAATGTCCCTGCGTAAAGTGAGGCTGCTACGAACAAATCAGCTTCAACACATGCGTATCCTGCTCCGAGAGATGCACTTCCGTCTTCTTTCCGAGGAGGGAAACGCCGTCCATGGTGACATCCTCAATGTCGCTTGAGAGCTGGAACGTCATTGAGAATGTGAGCACGCGCAGAGAAAGAGCTTCTGGGTTCGTGCCATCAACATTCGCCGTGAGGCCGGGCAATTCCACTTCTGCCGAGCCGCCGCTTGCGATCGGCTCTTTCGGAAGTTTGAGGCCGGGGAGCGCAATGGGGACCGAGCCGGAAACATACATCGTGCCGCACCCGTGGTTCTCGATCGTCACCTGCACTGCCGTTTGCTGCATCGCAACAACTCCCACGACGACAACCGCCGTGACAATGCCGAACGGCCCTTTGGCAAAATTAAAAATTCGCCCCCATGCTGAAATATGCTGTGTCGGTGCCTGCACATCGCCTTGATTACCCAGCTCCGCTTGGACACGCGCAACTTCACTCTGCACCTCTTTCCACGTGCGGATAAACAAGAGAAGTGCCTTTTTGCGCTTTTTCTCCTCTTCCGTATTTTCCGGCAAACGCTCTGCGGAAAGCTCAATCACCGCGCCCTCTTCTATCTTCCCAAGAGTAGAGAGTGCCTCTTCGGCGCGAACGAGTGCTTCATCGAACCGCGGATTGATGCCTTTTAGGAGGGTAATGACGGAGCCGATTTTCTGGCGCGTCGTTGTCGGCTCCGCGAGAAGCGCATACGCCGCGCGCATCCGCTTGTGGGTGTCTCGAGCGTCCATATTCAAAGCATACGCCCAAACCTTGTGAGGTCAAAGGATTGCCTCACCAACCCAAAAATGTGGAATGGGAGATTTTCCTCGCGCACACTTGTTACTGGACCGTTGCAGGTTCATTTTCCATCGCGGCTTTCAGGGATAGAAGGAGCCTCGCAGGCGCGTGCGGGCTCCCCGCACGCGCCCTCGCGCAGATCTCTTTCTGTTGGATAATTCAGCTCGACGTTGTTAGTTTCGGGAAAAACGCGAACGCCTGAAAAGGAGAATCGGTGCAACAGCATATTTCGCCACACGTCGTAAATATTTATCGCGGTGCCGCCACTTCTTGTACCGGCAGATCGCGCACTTTTCCAAAACCACACTGGGGTCCCGGGTCAAATACTTGTGAGCCGTCAGTTGCGACAACAATACCTTCTGCCGCATGCCAGTGCTCGGCCCCGCAACCAACCTCATCCTCGACAATGAGTTGACCCACAGGAAGATATTTGCCTTGATACTGAATGACTTTGATTTGCGATTGCGCGGAGGCGCCGCTCGTTTGTCCACCGGTTCCGCCTCCAGTTCCCCCAGAAGTTGGCGTGCCTCCCGGCACAACCCCCGCACCAGTATCGGGCGCTGTCTTCGGTTCATCTGCAGTACAAACGAGTTTGCCCTTCGCGCCGTCTTTCCCCGGCGGCTTCCCCGCCCCGCCATTTCCGCCATTCCCCGGCCCGCACCCATCGCCACCATTCCCGCCATTGCCCCCGGTCTCATCTTTCACGTCGCCGTCAGTGCCCTTCGTTTGCGCGGCGCCGCCTTTCCCGAACGTGGATTTTGCATCGCCGCCTTTTCCGCCGTTTCCACCCGTCGGTTCATTCACTTTGCACGAGCCGCCGTTTCCTCCGAGTCCTCCACGCGAATCAGCATCGCCGCCGTCGCCTCCTTCGCTCGTTCCCGCAATTCCGGAGAGCGACGCATCGCCGCCTGTGCCGGCTGTCGCCGTACCTTTGCCACCTGCACCGCCATTGCACTTACATGCCACTCCATTCCCGCCTTTGCCCGGGTTTGCGGTCGCGTCTCCCCCAACGCCGCCGACCACCGCATCAATGGTGACATTGCCTATGCCTGAAACCGCGCCGCGCGCAGCGAGTTCCTTTTTGTTCTTTCCGCCGTCACCTCCGGTTGCCGTCGCGTCCCCTCCCTTTGTTCCGGGACATGCCGGCAGACCGTCTTTCCCGTGCGCAATCGCGCTCCCGCCCGATCCACCTCTCCCCGGAACGATATGGAACGATTTGATTTGGATTTTTCCTTCTGCCGTCATTTTGAAGTTTCCGGCTTCTCCTCCCTTTCCTCCTTTGGCAACTCCGGGATCACAATCTTTCGTCGTCTCGGCAGAGCCGCCGTCGCCGCCGTCGCCGAGTTCAAGGCGAAACTCATCGAGCGTGATGTTCCTCGCCTGCACGCGAAAGCGAAACGCGTCTTCGCCATCTTTCCCGCGCGCATTGCACGATTTCCCTTCATCGCTTTCACCACTTCTCCCCTTGGGCCCAACGAGGTGAAAATTCTTGAGCGCAACGTTGCCGTCCTTTCCAAAATCGAAATTAAGGATTATTTTCTTTATCTTTTTGTCCGGCGTTTGCACGTCCACTCCGGCAGGCGGCGCGCCGCCCGGGCCAATCGGCCAGACGCCTGAAATGACAACCCCCGAAATGACGTTCCCGTCTTTGTCGCGCGCTTCTTGCGCTTCGGCAACATTGACGAGCCCGAAAAAGCGCGCGGGAACATTCGCGAGTGATGCTCCTGAAGAAATCGAAATGCCGCTCCCCACCTTTCCTCCCTCAATCATGGGCCCGATGCGCGTACCTGCACCGGAGTCCTCTCCCGTCTCATTAAAAATCGCCTCGACCTCCGCGTCGGTCTGTGCAAGCTTTGCCGCATCATCAACTATTTGTACGCTCCCCTCTGACGTCACATCTGCGCTCTTCGCAAATGCAACCGGCCCCTTTACCACGGCCGCAATATCCCCCTCCGCACAGCGCAGGGCGCCTTCGACAATGAGAGCCCCATCAACAGTGAGCGCAAGTGCGCCTCCCTTGCATACAATCTCCCCGCCAACCGTAAGATCCCCCTTCACGTGCAATGTCGCACCGCGAAGGAGCACGATGGTATCGGAGGGGGCAAGTGTGAGCGGGCCGTCAATCACCGTATCCGCATTGTACACGGTCTCGTTTCCGCCCGGATAGAAATAGAAAGAACCGCCTAAAATAAGGATAATGAGGGCCACCCCCGCAAGTAGTTTTACCATGCGGGCACTCTATACCTGGGAAGAAAAAAGTGCAATTGGTGCCCGCGTAGCTTACCTGCCGCGGCTGAAGCGTGAGTTTTCATCGCCCGTCACCCAAAAAACGTGCGTGAAGACTTTCTGCCCATTGCCGAAGTCGCGCTCGTAGAGCGACGCACGGCCGTCTGCCGAGCGGCGGATCTCGCGGCCCCATTCTCGCGGATCATCGCTTTCAACACTCGCGGCTTGCGGCTTGCTTGCGAGACTCTGCTGCAAGGTCGTTGACGAATCGAGGTGCGCGTAGATATCCTCGAGCATGGCGTAATCGTGGCTGTTGGGGTGTTGATTGGAGGCGGGAGTATTGGTGTAATCCATGCATGTATCGAGATTGGCATTCCCCATGTTTTCGTCCTGATGGTCTAAACCAAGGAGATGCCCGACTTCTTGGCACATCACTAAGTTTTTCCACTCTGGCTTATTGTAGGTAGCCCAGTTGAAATACGTGTCGTTCAGCTTCACAGTTCCTTGCGTGATATGAATGCCGGAAATCCATATCTGTGCGAGGCCGAGCCAGCCATTTGCGCCGTACTTCGCATTGCACACCTCGCCGCGGCCGGCGGTCGGACGGCAGGTCTTAGGATACTTCCCGCTTGCGACGACTGATACATCAAGTACCGATGAGACACTCCAATCGGCCGCGGCGGTCGCGAGATATGGATCCCACGTAGAGGTAAGATTGTCGCCAAGCTTAAGTGTAAAAGGGTTCGCTGTGCGCGCCCAGTGATACGGATCGCCCGCTGCGTTTCCCCACGAATGATCTGCTTGTGCTACGACTGCAAAACCAATAACTCCCCCGAGTATGAGTAGTAAGGGAACCGCAAACCGGGTTATGGTGTTCATACAAACCATCCTACGCTCCTCTCGGCGGGCGTCAAGTGGGGGCGCGTGAGGCAAAAATTATGGCTTAGAACCTGTTCTTATTGGCGACGTAGAGCGAGAGAAAAGCGAAAGCTCGCTTTCGCTTTTCCGAGCCGAGGAGCCAACACAGGGTTTAATACCCCGCAGCTTGCTACGGTATGAATACCGTTTATTTCTTGGGTCCGCCCCTCCCTCCTGTTTGTGAGGCGAAGTATGCCGTGAGGCCTGCGATCTGTGCGTCTACTTCTTGCGGCGTTCGTGTTCCGGAAAGCCACGCGCGCGCTTCGTCGTCGTTCGTGATGTAGTACGCCTCGGTAATAGCAGAGACAAGATTTTTATATACCGTCATGCCGTAGCCGCCGTTCAGCATCCCTTCCGGCTTATTCGTCAGCGGAAGCAGAGAATCGTAGAGGGCTTTCGCGAGCGGCTTATCAGAGTTTTGTGTGTAAATGGTCAGTGTGCCGTCATGCGCCGGATCGGTGCTTCCATTATGATGAACTGATACCAACACATCGCACTTTCTGCTGTCGGCAACGCCATCGCCGGTCACATCCAAGGCGGCGCATTTCGCGACCGCATCATTCACTCGATCGCGCCTCGTCGAGAAACGCTCAGCCACAATGACATACGCGCCTATCTCCGAAGATTCGAGCCTGGCTTTCAGCGCCTGAACCACGTCCCAATTTACTTCCGCCTCCGAGACCGGTGTCCCGTCTGCTTTCAGCACCCGCTCATTCACCGCTCCGCTCCCATCGCCATGCCCGGCGTCAAGCGCGATAATTTTTCCCGCAATCGGACTTGTCTCTGCGCTCGCGATAGCACTTGCCGCACTGATAACAATGCACGCGCTCACGAGCATCATGTGTTTCTTCATACGTGCATGATACCAGATACAGCCGTGTATTTTAGATAGAAATGGGGACATCGAGCGGCGCGTCCGACGAAACTTCAAACCAGCCGCTGATGGGGCCGCCGAGAACGCTTTGGACCGGTGTATCTTCGGCGGCGGAGAAGGTTGTGTTGCCGCCCTTTTCGAAGTGGAGCATTGCGTGCAAGGTCTCGCCGTCCCTCGCCGCACGCGAGAGCGTGACGCGAACATTCGAGCTCTCCCCTGCCGGGAGGAGCGCGCTTGCGCCAAGGATGGCTCCTGGGGAACCATTCCCGTCTTCATGGATGACGAGGTAGCCTGCTGCGGCGAGATAGACGATCGAGCCGGTGACGCTCATCCCTGGGCGCTGTTCCGAAACGACGACCATATTCTCCTCCGCCCTCATTGCCGAGCTGTCTCCCGAGGCTTCAGGCGCAGGTTCCGAGTTGCCATAATCGTTCGCGGGAAGCGGCGCGAAGAAAAAATAACCGCCAACCGCGAGAATGATTAAGGCTGCCAGAATGCCGAGTGTTTTTGTCATAAATTACATGACGCACAGCGCCGAACTTTATTACTCAATGGCGATTATTTTAGCACGCGCATTTCACCTCCGCCTCATTGCATGCTTTGCACTTCGGCATGCAGCGCTCGCCGCCGCATGAGTGCGCATGATCGTGCTCCTTTGCCTCGGCACCGCACATATCGCACTTATACCCTTCCGTTTCTCCTCCGCATTTTTTACATGACATAGAGGCACATTGCAGCCTAGTAATAATACCCAATAATACACTATGCTTCGACTACCGATACGATATACTGAAGAACGTTATTAGTAATACGAGTTATTTTTTATGATGGGAGGATATGGAATGATGGGCGCAGGAGGTTTTCTTGGCCTTCTCTTCTCGATAGTGGTACTCGCTGACCTCATCTTGGTCGGCATCTGGCTGTGGCAGCATATTTCGAAGAAATAATCAGAGATTTCTCAAGATAAAATCCACGCGCTCCTCCGGCGGCACAACTGGCACGTGCACGATGGGAAACCCGAGCGAGGAATACTCTTCGACAAGAAGGCTGTGAATTCTTTTCTGCGCCGCTTCGTCCTCCGTGCGGGCGTAATCCTGCGTCAATGGCAACGGATCCAACATGAATACTTTTTTATAGGATGCCTCGGCAAGCGCGGAAGTAAGCTCCTCGTCCACCGGCAGATCGAGGAACCGGTAGTATGCGCGCGCGTCCGGCAGCGCGCGATCGAGGAACACAACTTCGCCTTTCGGAAGCTTTTTTTCCTGCTCGATCTGCATATTGAGAACGCCGCGCTGAAATGCACGCTGATTACCTCTAATCTCTTCAGTTGTTTTCCCGGTGACGCGCATGGTGTCTATGTAGTGCCGCGCGTGCTCGATCGTGGTTTTATATCCACGCTCTTTGAGCAAGTTGACCGTCGTCGTCTTCCCGGAGCCAGGTCCTCCGGTGATGACATACCACTGTGTGTCCTCGCCCATTGTCTAGAAAAATGAGCCCGGACTCTCTTTCTCCATCTGCCGCCGAACGAGCGTGCAGATCCCTGCAGAAATGGCGACGACCTGCAGGTTAAGCGCGTTCGTGTAGAGCAACCCGGAAGAAAATCCGAGAAACGTCCCGCTCTCGCTCGCGATCCACGCGCCAATGAGCGCAATGCCGCCGAGGATCCCCGTGATGATCATCGTCGCGTGCATTATTTGAGAATACTGCATACCATTGGGTTATGCTTTCGACACGCGATTGTACACGTACGCGAAGATCCATCCCGAAACAAATCCACCTGCCGCGCTACTCACGATTCCCCCCATCCACGCACCCGCCGAACCAGCAGGATACGACGTGAACAAGCTGATCCACATGTGCGACGCCTGCACGTTCGGCAGAATGACGGCTGCAATAGTACACAGCACAAATGCCACAACAAGTGCTGCGGCAACTCCTGCTCCCGCCGCAACTCCTGAAATACGAGACATAGTTTGATCCATATCTTTCTTCTAATCTATTAATTATTACTTACTGATTCTTGTTGTCGATGCCAAACCACGTGTGTAATAAGCACCACGCTGAGAAACTTTCGAAGAGCGCTATCCACGCCGCGAGAAAGATAGCCCAGTCGACGATGGGTATGCCGTACGACGGCGCCCAGGGCCCCAGCCACCAGAGAGCGAGCGCAAAGCGCAAGATCCTGTCGAGACGTCCGAGATTTTGAGTCATACACTTTTTTAGTCTTATCTGCTGATAATACGCTCACCTGCCTCGACCTGCCTTTCGGCACCAGATGCTCTCTTGAAATGACGCAAGCTGCATACAATTATTCTTTCAAATACGGCTCCACACGCTTCAATAATACCGCGTTTGTGGCAACGATAATGGAAGAGGCAGACATGAGGAGCGCGGAAATCTCCGGCCGGAGCGAAAGGCCGAATGAGTTATAAAACAGGCCCGCGGCAACGGGAATCGCGAGCACGTTATAGATTGCCGCCCAGAAGAGATTTTGCTTCATTTTCGTGACGGTCGCCTTGGAGAGGCGCAGCGCGGCGACGATATCATATGGGTCGGACTTCATCAGCACGATATTGCCGGTCTCAATCGCAACGTCGGTACCCGCGCCGATCGCGATGCCGATGTCGGACTGCGCCAAGGCGGGCGCGTCATTGATGCCGTCGCCGACCATGGCGACATTCTTACCTTCGTCCTGTAACTGCTTCACGTACTTTGCCTTGTCCTCCGGCAACACCTGGGCGAAATACCGGTCGATACCGAGATCTCGCGATATGGCTTTGGCCACCTGCTCGTGATCGCCGGTAATCATCGCAACTTCGAGTCCCATTTCCTTCAACTTCCTTATTGTTTTTTTCGCGCTATCGCGCACGGTGTCTGCAACGCCTATCGCTCCGGCTATTTTGCCGTTCACCGCGACGAGAGCGATCGTGTTCCCTGTTCCGAGCAGCCGGTCAATCTCTTTTTTGAGAGGCGCAAGATCAACGCCGCTTTGTCCCATCAAGCGTTCGGTTCCCGCGATGACGTCTTTGCCGTCGACGCGGCCGCGCACGCCATGGCCGCCAATCGATTCAAATTTCTCCACTTTCTTTTCAATCAATATGTTTCGTTTCTTGGTCTCTTCAATAATAGCGAGGCTGATGGGATGATTCGAGCTTTTCTCCACTGCCGATGCATAGGCAAGTACGTCCTCATTCGTATACACCCCCGTTGCGACAACCTCGGTAACTTTCGGTTTTCCCTCGGTCAAGGTGCCTGTTTTGTCGAGCACGATCGCATTGAGCTTGGAGGTATTCTCGAGCGTCGCCGCGTCCTTAATGAGAATGTTGTGCTTGGCGCCTAAGCCCGTACCGACCGCAACGGCGGTTGGCGTGGCAAGACCCAAGGCGTCGGGGCACGCGATGACGACAGTCGAGATGGCAAAGGTGAGTGCGGTCAAAAGCCCGACATTGCCGAAAAAGTACCATCCAAAGAACGCCGCAAGGCCGGACCCGATTGCGACTACTACGAGGCGGCCCGCCCATAGATCGGCAATCCTCTGACCGGGGGCTTTGGAGTTTTGCGCTGTTTCAACCAACTTAATAATTTGTGCGAGCACGGTCTCCGAACCAACCTGTGTTGCTTTGAATCTGACTGCACCGGTGAGGTTCACTGACCCGCCGACGACTTTGTCTCCAGCTTTCTTCAGGACCGGGATCGACTCCCCTGTCACCAGCGACTCATCGATCGACGTCTCGCCTTCGGTGATTTCTCCATCAACCGGCACTTTATCGCCCGGTCGCAACAGTACGATATCGCCCTGCACGATTTCGGAGCTTGCTATGGTCAGTTCTTTGCCGTCGCGAATTACCGTTGCCTTCGGCGGCACGAGGTCAAAGAGCGCACGGAGCGCGTCCGAGGTACCCCGACGAGACTTCATTTCCATCCAGTGGCCGAATAGAACGAACGTGACAAGAAGCGCGGCCGCTTCGTAGAATGTTTCGCTCTCCGGCTGAATGAGCGTGAGAAGTACACTAAAGAGATACGCTGCAAGAACGCCGGTCGCAATCAAGACCGACATATTGAGGACGCGGGCTTTCAGTGAATAATACGTTCCGGTGATGAAGATCGAGCCGGTCCAGAAAACGATCGGCGTCGTGAGTATGAAAAGTATCCAGCTTGCCGGGATAGGGGTCGGAAGATTTAATCCAAAAAAGTTGATGCCGACCGGCGAGTAGAGAAAAATAGGGATTGAGAGAACGAGTGATATCCAAAAACGACGACGCATGTCTGCTTCCATAACTTTAGCCATCTGCGGATTCGTCATCGCGGATTCGTGATCCCTGTGGCTCATCTCCTGCATACCTGCCCCGTTGCCATGCGAAGCATGTGCTTCGGAGTTGTGTCCGGCATGCCAGTCGGTCTTCTTTTGGATCAAATCCATGCCGCACCCCGGGCATTTGCCCGGCGCATCTTTAACGACTTCTGGATGCATGGGGCAGGTGTATTTGACTGCTTCTTTTTTGTGGTGATCGTGATTCATGTGAGGTGGCAGAGGTGAATAATTTCTTCCGTGATGGCAGCGACTTTCGACTGCGATACGCCGACGTGCTGCAAAACACTCAAGTCTTTGAGGAGTTCTACGCAGAGGATAATGTCACGCTCGACAAGCTGCCGCTTCTGAGATCCACTTAACGACGTCAAGCACGTTATCGGATGAAGGCCGTGCTTGTCAATGCGGGTTTCGAGCCCGTCACCGTGCGGGTAACTCCAGCCGATTGCAGTCATGCCGACGCACTTTGCATAGTCAGTGGCATCTGACGTGAGTTTCGTATTGGTTACAAGCCATACCTCGTGGAATTTCTCCCCATGCTCCGGTCGTTTCTTCCACTCTCGCTCAATGTCCTCAAAGCGCGCCTGCACATACAGCGCGATCTTCACATCGGAGCGCAGCCCCGGCCGATTGTGAAATTTGCACTCGACCATGATATGCCGATCACTTTTGGTCCCGACCACGTCAACTTCATGTTTGACACATACACCCTGAACTATGCGTGCGATCTGCGTCTCGAATCCTTCTGATTTCAAAAGCTCGCCGACAAAACGCTCGAATGGCCTCCCCGTCGGCCCCAACTCCATGAGCGCGTTTTTGAGGCTGTAGCGCGCGGCAACGGGGCGTTCCTTTTTACGGAGCAGTGCAAAGGCCATGCGGTAAATATCCGACGTTTTCATGCCTTCTTTGAGTTCGCTCTCGATACGGGCGGCTATCGTCTCGATCAGTGCAGGATTTGCACCTACCCTCTGCAATGACCGGCGCAGTTTCATTTCCGAGAACGGCTCGCGCTCTCCCGAAGCTTTTGTGATGAGAATCGTGCTCATTTTTCTTTATGCATCTGATCCATGTCTTCATGATCACTGTGGCCGTGCCCGTGATGCATAAACAGGTGCATGAAAAGACAGCCTAAGAGAAACGCAAACGGCAGGTACGGCGCCAGGTGCTCTCCGTGGTCGGCAACAATGTACCCTCCTGCGAGAACGAGGAGCGCGATCAAGATCAAACGTACCATGCTGTCTTTCATATCGTGATTATATCCCTTAATGCTCGTTTGACCGAAATACAGTCTTTGATGTGCAAACCATTGACGCCCGCTTCCTACAGCGTATCGTTGCTGCAGCTGGACTTGCTCTTTAGGAGGAACCTATGACAGCACAATCATGGCTACACACGTGGGCAGAGGCGCGACTGCGTCCGGCAGGGATCACCATCAACGGCCCGAATCCCTGGGACATGCAGGTGCACAATACAAAGCTCTATGGGTACGTCATGGGCTTTGGGCCCCGTGGACTTGGCGAAGCCTACATGTACGGCTGGTGGAATTGCGAGCAGTTGGACGAGTTCATCGCTCGTCTGCTTCGCGCGCAAGTTCACGCCGGCTGGCAATCAGAGATGTGGAATATCAGCCTTGCGGTCATGCGTGTACTCACGAACATGCAGTCCGTCGCACGGTCGCGGATCGTCGGCACGCGACACTACGATGTTGGCAACGACTTGTTCGAGCGCATGCTCGATCCGCACATGATGTACTCGTGCGCGTACTACGGCCGGGGTGCCGCGAACCTCAACGACGCGCAGGAAGATAAACTGCGCCTTACCTGCGAGAAACTGCAGCTCGCGCGCGGTATGCGCGTGCTCGACATCGGCTGCGGCTGGGGCGGATTCGCAAGATTCGCCGCAGAACGCTACGGCGTCGAGGTCGTCGGTCTCACGATATCGGAGGAGCAAGCAGTGCTTGCCCGAGAGTGGTGCAAGGGACTGCCGGTATCGATACTGTTCAAGGACTACCGCGAACTACCGCCGGAAATCGGACTTTTCGATCGCATCGTGTCGATCGGTATGTTCGAGCATGTAGGCCCGAAATACTATCGGATCTACATGGAAATCGCCGAAAAGCATCTGAAGGAACGCGGATTGTTCCTTCTGCATTCAATCGGCGGCCATGGATGTGATCCATGGTTCAACAAATACATCTTCCCTGGCGGTGTATTGCCGGCAGAAGATCAGATCAGGGCGTCCCTCAAAGGCCTCTTTCACATCTGGGACTGGCATAATTTCGGCCGCGATTACGACCCGACGCTTCTCGCTTGGTATGCGAACTTCGAGCGCGCGTGGCCGGAACTGCAGGAAAAATACGGCGAGCGTTTCTTCCGCATGTGGCGATACTATCTTCTTGGCATGGCTGGTGGCTTCCGTGCAGAAGAAGTCAAGCTGTGGCAAATACTGCTCGCAAAGCAGCCTGCCCGCAGCAGCTACGCGCCGGTGCGATGAAGTGTGGAGCATTTAACTGCCGCCTTGGGAAGCCTGGGCGGCAGTTTTTACCGCCTTGAGCATGTTTGAAAACCTCCCTCTGCCTGCGCCGCTTGCTTTTAGCCTGCGACGCGCCCCTCGCCCTCCACTGCCTCCATCCTCGATTCATTTCGCGGGGGTGGATTTGAGAGTTGAATGGGGCGGGTGGGGCGAGGGTTAGAAAATCGTTCTTGGAAACAGTTTCTTCGTGATTGCGAAAGTTTCTTTTGGGTAGCAAAAACGTATTGCCCCCTCAATGCCCGCACGCGCAGCTGGACCCTCGATCTTAGCAGTCATGCGTTGAAGCATTCTCGAAATTTGTTCGACATCTGGTGCTTCGGTACCGGACTTCTCCCTGTGATAGAGCAAGACTTTTTTCGTCTTCACATATGCGACGATTGAATTTAAGGCACTTCTCGCTCCGACCGCATTGAAGGCAATGGCTTGCCCTAGGACTGCAAAGAAGCGCGTGTATGGGTCGCTCGGGCCGATATCGCCCTGTAGCATCATTCCAACTATGGCAGAATTCGCAGCAGCGAGAGGAGGATATATATTTGGGATTTCCACGATTTCCCTGATTGTAGGGAAATATTGCTTATTGTCGCGAAGAAATCGCACGTCCTCTTGAATGCCTTTCAAGGAGAACTCGCTGCGAGGAACGATTTTCTCAATCTTATCCATAAGGGCATGGTAGCACCTCTTAACTATTCGCGTGTTTCTTCGAGTGGTGATGAAAGCCCAGAGAGTATATATCGGGCGCGATGTGTCTAATCGCGAGCATTTTTATACTGATAAATACCAGAAGCACCGCAGCAGGTATAAGTAATTTTGGATTCGTAATAGCGTTCCCCATCAGCACGTACACCGTGAGTGCGGGAATGACACCAAGCATTGTTCCCGTGATGAATGTTTTATAAGACATACTCGTCAAACCCGCGCCGTAATTTATCGGATCAAACGGAGCAATCGGGATAAGACGTAAATACATAAGTGTGAGAAACCCGCGTCGAGTCACCGCTTTGTCAAGCTTGCGTACGAATTTGATATGCGAATGACTCGCCCATTTGTCCCCCAAAAAACGTGAAATTGAAAACGCGATGAGCGCGGAAACATTCTCGCCTATGTAGCCGCCTACCCACCCTATCCACGGGCCAAATGTTACGCTTCCGATTACCAACATTATCGAGTCTGGTATTAAAAGAATCGGCCGCACAGCATACGCGATGAGAAAAGCGACAAAGCTGTATTCTGGATAGTGCGTGACAAAATCCCTTACGTCTTCAAAAAGAGAGCCGCCTTGATATACGTACGACCCAACTCCGATCAAAACTATGAGCCAAGCGATTGCAGCAGTTGCACGAATTTGGTGCATGTTATTGTACGCATGACTCAATACGTCATTGGTTGCGCCTCTTTGGCGCTAACAGCCTCGAACGGCAGGTGGGTTTCAACATCAGCCGGCGGAACTCTATCTCTGAATTCCGGAAAACCGTCTTGATCCAACGGGACTTCGTACTCACGCATATTAGACGTGTCGAACGGCTTTTCATACAAGAATTCTCGTGTTCGTGGGTATACGTCGTCACGACCTTTCACAAACGTATACTGGAACGTTTGTAGCGCAGAACCCTTACTTCTAAAGCCTTCAATTGAGCCAAGATAGTACATCATCCAAATTCTTCTAAATTTTTCATCGAAAATTTTAGGGTTGATTTTCTGTATCTTTTTCCAATGCTCGAGCATTTTTGAAAGCATTACTTCCATGGTGTCGGCGTACAGAAAGTGAGTATCTTCAAGATCTACGACATGCAGGTCATACTTCTCGAAATACCGCATGATATCGCCCATGTTAGGGAAGAAGCAACCACGCCATATATATTTCCCGATAAGGAAATCGGTGTAGTAGCGATTGTAGTGACCGACGTTAGTGATGACGCCAATACCGCCCGGCCTTAAAGCTTCGGAGATATTCTTAATCCAGTCTTCGACGCAATCTTTGCCCGCATGTTCCAGGACTCCAAGGGAGACATACTTATCGTAACACGCCTTCTCGTGGCCAAGCTCACGACAATCGCGCTGCTCATTCTTTATCTTGTCCTGAAGTCCCATGTGTATAGTGCGCTCCATCAAAATACGGTTCTGCTCGTCAACGAGACCATAATTAACGACGTTTGCACCGTACTTCTTCGCCATCATGAGAGCCATGGTGCCCCATGCGGTTCCCACCTCGACGACGTTGTCTCCCGGCTTCAAACGCAACTTTCTGCAAATATAGTCATATTTTTTAAATTGAGCTTCGTTCTGCGTTTCGTTGCCGGTCTCATAATAGCCCTCTGTGTATCCGTACAACTCGCCGTTCATGTAGTGGAAGAACTCGGCAGGCATGTTGTAGTGCGCGTACAAATTTCTCTTCTCTTGCAGATAATTGCGATTGTTGAGCCGCCATTCCTGCCACCGCTTGAACACCCATGCCACGGGATTGATGACTCTTTCGAGCGGACTCTTGTGCAGCTCGTAAGCCATGCGCAGCAATTTCCGTAGAGCCTCTTTGTCTCCATCGGGACCGTAAATGTCCACCTCGCCAAGCCGATACGCCTCAATGAAGCCGATGTAGTTGAGAAGAAGCGTCCGCCATTCGCCCCAATTCGTCTTGAAGTGAACCTCAATGTGCGGTGCTCCAGGGAGATTTTGATACGTTGATCCGTTAGAAAAGACGACCTTGGTTGGATACTTCGAGTCGCTGGCAACTAGAGAAGAAAACGCCTTTTGGATGATGAACCTTTTCATGCCGACATTATGGCACGTCCGCACCCCTGCTTTTTGACGTGAATTTCTATGCTGTGGACACATTCCGGCAAGCGTCGAAGTGGGAAATCATGCTAAAGTTCGGGAGTCGTTGCCACAATTATCCGGATTTATGAATTACAGCGGCTTACAGCCCCGATGGTTGCTGGAAAAGATCGAGTGCTTTCATTTCGGAAGCCCCACGACGCGTTTTCAATGGTGGTACTTCGACCTGCTACTGAAGGATGGATCCATGCTTATCGTAGCGCTCGTTCCGCAGCAATGGTGGCAATCCGATCTCACATCTTCCGACACCTCAACGAGCACACTTTTCGTGACGCTTCGTTCGCCGTCCGGTGTAATCAAGAAATGGACCGTAACGCGTCCTCAAAGCGAGTTGGCACTTTCCGATGCCCGTGTCGCACTGGGTGATATATTTTCGATTCACAAAAAAAACGGAGAGTACCACGTCGCTATCCGACTCGATGGCATCAAAGGCACTCTGCGCGTTCAATCCAGCGTCAAACCCTTCGCTGTGTCGGAATTTGGCACGTTGCCCATGTGGCTTCTGTATATGCTCTCGCTAAAAAGAGCGCCGATCTCGTACGTATCGTTCGTCCCTCGCGATCGAGCGTGGGTTGAGTTGGAAGTAGAAAACAGAGAGATAAAACAGGAAGCCACCGCCTATCACGAACAAGGAAGATTCGATGGCACGGCGCATGACCTCTCACGGGAAGGGTGGATATGGTTCCATATTTTCGGCGAGGAATGGGGTGTTTTCGGTGCAGAAAATGCGTACATTTACATTACAGGCGATGATACCTTGATCCGACACGGCTATCCGATGCGCAAAGAAACATTTACCCTCACTCGGAAGCAATATTGGCAATACGACAAGCGTGTCTTGCAAGCTGCAACGCTGGACTTTAAAATCCCCGAAATTTCTCTGACTGCAATTTTCGAACCTACGAACGAGGAAAATCTAATACATTACTCATCTTCCGACTCTCGAGAACTCTGGTCGACAAGATACACGACTGCACGCGTGAGTATTGAATACAGCGGCAAAACGTATAGCTTTTCTTCTCCAGCGCTGCTTGAGACGTGCCGATATAAATGTAATGTGCTTACGGCACATTGATGGCGAGACGAGTGCGCCGCAAGCAAAAGCAAGCGGCGCAGGCAGAGGGAGGTTTTCAAACATGCTCTGATCATTGCACCGTGAATTTCATCATCATTCCCGCTTCAAGGTGCTCTGCGATGTGGCAGTGCGCCATCCAGGTGCCGGGGTTCGAGGTATCGAGCACGATATCCACCGTCTCGCCAGCCTTCACCATGACCGTGTCTTTCCACACGAGGTTCGTCTGCGCAGCCCCATCGCGCGCGACGACAAGGAAACGCTGTCCGTGAAAATGGATCGGATGTTGCATCGGGTGCGCCGACTTCGGATCATTGAAGATACGTATCTTTACCAGCTTGCTTCGTGCAAACGTCCAATCAATGCCCATGTCGCGCTTCCCGGTATCCTGATCGACGATATGCCACTGCACCGAATCGGTATCCGACATCGCGTTCATCATACCCATCTCGTCCTCCCACTCAATTCCTCCTTCGGGCACGCCGCCCATCATCCCCATCCCTCCCATCATCGTCCCATCCGGCATCCCCGAACGAGAACCTGTGGTTCCATACGGGGCAGGCATGTGGCCGCCCATTCCGGACATCCCCATCATATCGACAGTGAGCGAGATGCGCTTATCCGGCGCTACGGTGAAGTACGGCCGAAAAGGATCGATGCTCTGCACCGTTTCTTGATGCGTTTTCAGCTGTGCGAAATCGTTCGCATATGAGACATCAGTGGGCGCATTTCCCACGATAACGCTCCCGAGCTTATACGTCCGGTTAGGCGTCCGGTGCTCGATTGAGAACGTACCGCTCTCCTCGAACAACACCTCGACGACCGCACGCTCTGAAGGGCCGAGTATGACAGAATCAATCAGACTGTCGCTCTCATACGCTCCGCCATCCCCGCCCACGAGTTTCATCCGCGCCCCCTCGATCGCAAAATTGAAGGGGCGCGTATTCGCCGCATTCGTGACGTAGAAGCGGATCACTTCCCCTTTCTGCGTCGCGAGCCAGTAGTCTGTCTCGCCATTCACGAGCATCACATTACCGAAACGCCCCATAAGTGTGCGGTCCGCGCCGCGCTCGCTCAAGTTGATCTTGCCGTTCTCGATCAGGATGTCGTCGAGAAATAATGCAACCTCTCGATTAACGGGACTCCAGTAGTCATTGCTTGCGGGAACGACGAGATAATTCCCGTAGAGTCCGAGTTCCTGTTCATAATCCTCGCGTACGTGCGGGTGGTACCAGAACATGCCCGCATCAGAGAACTTCAAGCGATACGAAAACAGCTCTCCTGGCTCCATTTCTTCTTGTGTTGTCTGCGAGCCGTCGAAGGCGTTCTCCATGCGCACGCCGTGCGAGTGGAGCAGAGTTTTCATGTTCGTCTTGTTCCGGAAGTTGACGGTTATCTCCGCTCCCTGTGCCACTTTGATCATGGGCCCCGGTATCGTGCCGTTATAGGAGAGCATACGGTATGTTTTCCCGTTGATCTCTTTCTCTACCCAATAGGCGGTCATGTCGTAGGAATCACCATTCTTTAGTTCGACGACCTCGCTCGCCTGCGCGATTGGAAGCGGTTGGAACACGGTCTCATTGAGCACATACGCGAGAATACCCAGTGCGACGAGAGCCGCGACACCGACCCAGAACGTAATTGGTTTTGTGATATTACTCATAACGCAATTCTATCCTATCGCCGTCTTTCATAATGTAACGCTCGTACTCCGTGCTCTCGACGCCGTTTACGGTCATGTGCATGTTCTCCCCGAATGAGCGTATATCTCTGCCCCAATTCTCGAAGAATCGGCCGAGTATGATGTCATCGCTGCGCACCATTCCGCTGAATTCGAGATGAATGAGGGGGAGGTCGTCATGCGTGTGTATCGGCTTATGCACCGCGCCGAGCCCGATGTTCTGCGGGATGTCAACCTTCTCGCCCTTCACGTAGATTTCGAGCTGCGGGTGGGAGTGCATGCCGCTGCGGGCGACGACATCGGGATCGCTGCTTTGCAGAAATCTCGACGACGCGAAGAGTCCGATAATAAGGACCGCTATTCCAGCGATCCACCATGTTGTTGGAATGTTTTTCATACCTGTTAGTGATTCACGTGATCACCGGGGCCGCCACAGCCGTCGGAGAGATTCCAGACTTCAGTCACTTGCTCCCTGGTGAATCCGTATTTTTGAATGAGTAATTTTCCTAACCCTCCGTAGACATACCAGCGCCAGCACTTGCAGCAGCACGGGCCTTTTTCATTCGAGTTTTGCATCGCGTAGTCGTAGGCCTGTTGCTCCGCGGGCGAGAGCTCGACATCGTAGTATGCTTTGAGCTGTTTTGCCAATTTTCCATCGATGTCGTACGGGTCGGGGGGAATTTCCGGTATGTCCTTGAATGTCTTTAGTCCCGTCACCTGTTCCTCATACCGATGAGGATCCATCGGAGAACAGCATGAGCCTTTCAGCCGCGCGCCATCCGGCATCGAGTCGATCGAGTCGGCGAATGAGCCAGAACACGACGAGTTGCCGCTCTTCGAGAGTTCTGCGAATTTCGCGGCACGCGCGATATCGACACCGAGCGGAACGCCGGTGTGTTTCGTCGAGGCGGCGTACCATGCTCCTCCCATAAGAAGCAGAGCTGCTGCGATTGAGATGACGATGTTCATGGGTGTTAGCGATTAACACCGCAGACTGCCGGGTTCTGGATGCGCTTCGCTGTGAGGTAGATCGAAACAGCGAGTAAGACAGTGCCAAGGACTCCGAATTCCGCGCCGCCAAGCGGCAGAAACACCAAGGCACCCGATGCCCCGGCGAACGTGAGGCCGTTCATGAGAAGGAACGAGCCGCACGCGGCGCAGCCGGTGCCGAGTATGCCGCTTCCGAGCCCGAGGAATCCTACGGCGATGCCGCTCTGCCTCGCCGCCGCGACCCGGTGCCGCACGAAGTACGCGACCATGGCAAGATTGATCCCGAAAAGAACTGCTATCGCGACGGTATACGAAGCGCTCAACAGAGTGAAGTTCGTAGCGATCGAGCCTAAGAGACTGATCGGCAATGCAAGCTTCTGCGCAAACGATGCCTCCGGCGAGCCGAGAACGGCTGCGATGAGGCGGATGTTGGGAAGCCAGACGGCGAATGCGAAGACTACCGCGCCCGTGAAGAGCGAGAGCGCCACATACGCAGGATTCCGGAACACTTTGTACAGAGCTCGAATGACCATGGTTACTTCCCTTTGAGCGCGAGCTCGATGAGTTGCTTCAGCGATTCGTACGGTTGCGCCCCCGAAAGCGGGTACTTCGTGCCGTCTGCGGCGACGATGATGCTCCACGGCGTACCGTTTCCTCCCGTCGCAAGCGCATTCTGCGTATCGTCCTCGACATGCTGGGCATGCCTGCCGCTTGAGAGGCACTCATTGAACTGCTGCGTAGCAAGCCCGATATACTGCGCTATTCGCGGCAATTCCGCCGGATCGAGATTGTTGTTCGAGGGCGTTACCTCGAAAAGCCGGTCGGTGTACTTCCAGAAGGCGTCAGTGCCGCCGAGCTCGTTCGCGCACTCCGTGGCTTCGGCTTCCTTGTCGGCCTTCGGGTGAATTTGATCGAGCGGGAAATGGCGATAGACCCATGCGACCCTGTCGCCGTATTCTTCCATGACCCGCTGCATCGTCGGGTGGAAGCTCTTGCAGAACGGACACTCGAAGTCGGAATACTCGACGATTTTTACGGGCGCCTCTGTGCTGCCGCGGATGTGATCGGCGGCGGTAACGGGAGCCATGTTCTCCAATGCGGCGGCGAGTCGGGCCTCTTCTTGCCATGCTTCAGTCGGCGAGGTAACGCCGCTTGCGTCTCCTCGCTGACCAAGGTATACGGCACCGGCGATGAGCGCCCCCGCGATCACGATCGCGAGAGGAATGAATAGATTATTTTGTGATGTCATACGAACGAACGATGAGTAAGCTGTGAATAATGGAATAGCAGGAACAGCCGCGCCAAAAACAGTGCGGCGGTGTGAGAGACGTTAAAACGCCTTGGAGTGAAGGACTCCCTGTGAGAAAAGTTCTTGCAAAAAGGTTGGGCGGCGCGGCGTGCGCACGTGCACCCGAAAGAGTGCGTATTCATGCAGAAGCACGGCGTCAAGCCGCTTGAAGATCGCGAACGCGAGGAGGACGGTGAGAGAGCCGAGTATCGAAGCGAACAACGATTGCCAGAGAGACAAGTGTCCTGCAAAAGAAACGTCGCATATCGCGGCTTCCGCCATCATAAGCGGGCAGCCGCGCTCGTGCGCGTCATGCGAGAGCGTCGCGTACATGCCGAACACCGCGACACACAGGAACATGACAATGATTGGGGTGGCGATCATTTCCATCCGCATGCCCTTTACCATACACCCAGATGGCGCGAAACGCCACTCTCGGCGATTGCCTCACAGGGAGCGTCTTGGTACGATGGGCGCATGCGTTATCAGCTCATCAAAACACTATGAATAATTTTCTTATCGCACTCGTGATCGTCGCTGTTCTCGGCGGCGGATATTATTGGTACACATCGCAGCGTGCCGCACCTGAAGGAGTGGAGAACATGATGCAGGAACCCTCCGGTGCCATGATGGACAACTCCACGCAAGGCGGCACACCGCAGGAGCGCGGAGGTGCCATGATGGGCACGGTGAAAGAATTCACCATTTCCGGCCAGCCATTCTCCTTTGCACCGAACACGATGACGGTGAAGAAGGGGGATACGGTGAAAATTACTTTCAAGAACGTCTCCGGCACCCACGACCTGCGCGTCGACGGCTACAACGTGGGGACAAAGGTCATCCAAGCCGGACAGGAAGAGACAATAACATTCGTCGCGGACAAAGCGGGCACCTTCGAGTATTACTGCTCGGTCGGAGAACACCGGCAGAAGGGCATGAAAGGAACGCTTACGGTGCAATAGTGCAAGCACGATAGAAGTCGAAGCGCCGATTCATCGGCGCTTCTTTCTATTAGTGGACAGTCTGAACGACGCATTGATGCTCGACGGCAAGACCGATTGCACTTTCCTTTTCGGTCGTCAAAGCGAGCCAGGATCCGTCCTTGGCACTGAATATCGCATGCCAATCCACTTCCCCTTCGGCGGTGACCGAGGGAAACAATTGCTTCGCTTCGCGATCCGTTATCCGCCTGATGTAGACATCATCATCGATTACGTGCCAGGCGACTCGGGCTTCCTCACAAAGCGCCGTGCGACTTTTCATCGACATAGCACACCTCATAGTTTGAGTATTCCCGCCGTCTATCTCCAGACTAGCAAGCCCCATGGAACGCGCAAGGAGCTTATTTCCCCACCGCCTCGATGATAGCAGAAACGAATCCGGGCGTCCGGAATGCACTCGAGAGTTCCTGTTTCCAGTTTGCCGCGCTGGTATCAATATCGGGGTCCACGCCGCGCCCCTCGATGGGTTCGTTATCCTCGCGAAGCGTAAGACTGTGAACGAGAAGCACCGAGTATTTTTCATCGTCGCTCAATCGTGTCTCCACGGGAAAAGTATTTTCGACAGACCCCCATCCGCGGGTCTTCGTCCCCACGACTTTCGCCCTGTTCAGCCGCTTGAAAATAACCGCGGTCAGCTCGGCCGTTGATTGCGTCATGGCATCTGTCAGGATGGCTATCTCTTTGAAGTTCTTTAGTGAAGGGATTGCCGCAACCGCCGGCGTGCGCTCCACCTGCAATTCCCCCTTGTGAAAGAGATCGAAGGCATACTGGTTCGGCCCCACAAAAAGTGCCAAGAGATACTTCGCGAAATCCAAAGTACCGCCGATATTCCCGCGCACGTCGATGATCATCGCGGTAAGCTGGGGGTTATCTTTTGTCTTCTCCAAAGTGTTCACGAATTCCTGCAAGGTCGCCGGCGTCACTTTCGAGAGATCGAGATAGAACGTGCGCGTACCTATTACCTTGCTCACGACCGACGGCTCGATCTTTGTCTCATCGTAAATCGCTTTTGACTGCACATCAGCTAGAACCTCTTTCGCCCGCTCGACTTGTTTCAGCGCTGCCTCTGCCTCCGGCGTTCCCACTGCCTGCAGTTCGGTCGCTTTCTCTTCGTACGCTTCCTGCACCTTCTCGACCGATGCTCCTTTGTCCACGCCAAGCGTTGCATAGAGATCCGTGCCGCGGTCGATGTTGTTCGCCGTATCGCGGAACTGCTGTTCCTGCTTTTCGGACAAAAGACCGCTTCTTCCCTGCGGCGCGAGATTCGCTAAGACGATGATAGCTGTATCGACAACGAGACTCTTGCGTTTCTCTTCCGGCGTGCGCTCCAGAGCCCCCGCAAGCATCGCAGCAGTTCCCGCACGGTCGTTCGTGGGTAGTGATTCCTCTGCGGTGCCGGCCGCCTTCGCGAGCGCCAAGCGAAAGACTTCCGCGAGATCGGCTTCCGTCCCTGCCTGCCAGTAGTTCGCCATGATGATGTCGAAGATTTCCATATCAAAGCGCACATAGACATTCTGCTCCTCTTCGGGCGTCTTATATGCAGCCGCAGCCGCCGCAGTTTGTGCGCCAGAATCGGCCGCATACCACCAATACGCGCCCATTGCGGACGTCATCATGAGCGAGAGAATGCTAAAACCGACAATGATGCGCTCGGTCATGGTGAGAACGATCCTAGTGTATCAGACGCCTACGAGGCCGGCGTGCCAAGAAGTATCGACTCTTGTATGGTCCCCACTTTGCGCTTGAGAAAGTCGGAAACTGTGCCGAAGAGCAGTGCCGTGCCGTCGGTATCCGTTGCTATGTTGGCCTTTCGCGCCGCCGCGATCGCATCGTCGATCTCACGGCGTAAACCGTCGGCAGTGAAGAATTCACGCACGAAAAAGCGGTACCACGGTAGCTTCACCTTCACGCGCTCCTCGAGCGCTTGTGCTTCAGGAACAATACTGACACGCACCGGGAACGACCATGGGATGACCGCAAGAAGGTAGCCGCGCGAGCGGTAGGTTATCTCGAAGGCAGATGCGGTAAACAAAACTGCCTCGACGTTCCCGTCGCGCAGCGCGGTCGATGCCGCCATGAGGCCATATTCGCGCGCGCCATATTTCTTCCCCGCCTTTCCGCGCCAGCCATCAAGGATATCTTGGAGGTCATACTTCCCTCGCAAGGCATCACGCACTTTTGAGCCTGAAACGCTCACCGAAAGGACCGAACCCGCACCAAAGCCTCCGAGCGAACTATCCGCGTCGAATGCGCCTCCACCCGAGCCGGAAGCGTCTGCTCCTTCCGAATCCCCCGACCCACTACCTAATACCCCCTCAAGCGCACCTTCCGAAAGCAAAAGTTCGATGAGCTCTTCTTCCGTTCCCGTACCTGCGCCCGTACTGCCTCCTTGAGTGTTCCCGCCCGAAGCGCCGCCCGCTCCTGCATCCCCCGCACTTCCGCTGCTTCCGCCGCCTGACGTGCCGCCGAAGCTGCTTGTCTCCCCGCTCGCGGTTCCTCCCGACGAGCCGGTGCTCGTGCCACCGGAGCCAGTCGAACCCTGTTCTAAACCTTGCGCGCCCCCCGCAGTCGAGCCGCCGATATCTCCCCCGCTTCCGCTCTCACTCGGCTCCGGCGGCGTGCCGTCACCGATCTCGATCACGTTCGAATCGTTATAGAAAACCGCATGCGCATGTCGGAGTGGCACGAGAGCAACAAAACAAAGTAGAACGAGAACAATTCCTCGCATCACCATAACTGTAACATTTTTTGGCGTTG